>JABHDC010000137.1 GCA_018673255.1 Gemmatimonadota bacterium | reverse complement strand
TCGCCGTGGCCAGCCCGCATCAGCCCATGATCGAAGACGATCCGTCCCAGCACGCCGGCCACCGGCAGGCGAAATACATCACATGCTGCTTGCCAGACACACACCAGACTCACGATCATGCCGCTTGTCTTTACTATCCGCTGATCTGACGTGCCTGGGCGTTGTCGCGGCGACAAGGACGCACCAGGTACTGGCGAGTGATCCCGCTTCGGTGAGTGATGCATCCTCCACTCATAGCCTGCGCCAGGACCCGGAGTCGGCGGCGCTTTTCCTACCGGAAGATCCGCGTTGTCCCTGGGAGGCCGTGTATGCTCTCAAGGCTCCCGGAGGCGGCAGCATGATGTGGGTCAGCGCGTACGCGCTCATTCAGGGTCGCACTCCGGCGGAGAGCGAAGACGATTGTCCAGCCCTTGTTTCCATTGCCGACAATCCAGCGGGGCCGTGGCGAGTGGTGGGCGAACGGTCGATCTGGACGCATGCGAAGGGGTGGCACTTCGGGCTCTTCGGCGAAGGCCGCTTTTCCGGTGATGAGAACGTGGGCTACGTCAAGTTTTCTGCTCGGAAAGGCGTGCGAGGATTTCGTCTGGCAGGCCACTACACGCCACGGATGGATGCTCCGGCTGGTACACCACTCGTAATAGAGCACATCTGATACGAAGACGAGCCGTGCGTCGGGAGGCGGGCATGTACCCACACTGAGAGGATCGTCGATCTCACGGGCGACTATTCGGTGCTCTGCGAGCAGGTGCCGCACAACGATCGGATTGTGGTGCGTGTTTCATCGCTGGCTGGTGTCGAGGATGGAGGTTAGCCATCGCGAACGTGCCTTGAAGCCAGCCTGAATGACCACATCGCCAACCCATCGATCCGTATGGCTGTCTCGAACGTTGCTGGACAGATTGTCGAGGGAATTTGGCAGCATGGCACCATAGGGGATCTGGCCGCAATCCACGTCAGTGAATCCCTCTTCTTATAGAGCGGTCAAGTCCCATTTCTAGTTGAAACGCACAGACTCGGGTGAGAGTGTCAGCCCGCCTTCGCGAGCTGCTTGATGCCGAGTTCGACCTGGATTGCTTGCCGAAGCATCGGCAGGTGGCGGTAGCCCTTGATTCTGCGCAGGCGTGGCTCGATGTCGAGCAACGCCGTAGCGACCCAGCGGTGCCGTTGCGAGGAGTTTGTCCAGCGTCGCACGTTGTGGGTCAGTTGCTGTAAGAGGCTGTTGACGTTCTCGATGCAGTTGGTGGTCCGGAAGGACGTGCTGAGCGTCGACATCAGATCCAATCGATGCAGGGTCAGCGTCTCTTCCATGCCTTCCTCGAGGCTACTGAGGGCGGACTGGTTCATCAGTTTCAGTTCGGGCTTGAGTGCCATCAGCGCTTTCTTGGCCGCCTCGTAGGTCGGTTGGGCGTAGGCGGCCTCCATCTTCCGGCGCATGCGGGACTGCTCACCCTTGGGCAGGTAGGACTCGACGTTCTTGCGCTTGTGATACTGGCAGCGTTGCACGCAGGCATGCCCTGAAAACACCGACGTCACGGCGTTGTACAGCCCCTTGGCGCCATCGATGACGACCAGCAACCCGGCATCGTATTGCAGGCCCCGGTCGACCAACTCCGCCAGGAAAGCCCGGCACACCCGCTCGTTCTCGGTCGCCGCCTGCACGAAACCCAAGGGGATCTTCTGACCGTCGAGCGTCACCCCCAGGGCGATGATGATCTGTTCGTCAGCAAAGCTCTTGCCGTCGAGGAAGAGGGCCACCACATCGTGCGATGCCAGTGAGCGCTCCTGGAATTGGGCCAGCTTCCGGGCGGTCGCTTTCACGTACCGGCGCGACACCGTCGATGAGGACAGACCAAAGGTCTCTGGCACCGTCTCTGCACAGGCCTCGTAATTGCGCGTGGCAAGGCCTTTCAACAGCCGTCGGAGCAGTCCCTCATCCATGTTCCGTGGTGTCTGCAACGCCTCATAGACCGACAGCGGCGTCTCCGTGTCGTTGTTCACATTGCGCACCCGTGGCACCTCGACAGGCAGCTTCTGATCGCCCAGATACACCGACCCACGCTGAGCCCCCAACGCCGATGTGGCTGATCCGCTGCCTTGCGCTGATACCGCGGTCCGGCCAACTCAACCACCGCCTGTTCCAGCTCTTCGGCGACGGCCTGCAATCCCAGCGGAATCAGCAGCTGGATCATCTCGATCCGACCATCCAGATCCTCCACCCCGGAGACTGCCTCGGATGTCACATGGCCAACTTCCACTGTACGTTTGACGGCCTTCTTACCTGCTGATAGCTTGCCCATGGCAGGCTCCTTTTGTTGCGATACGAGACTTCTTTCGTCGGAAATTCCTCGTATCAATATGCAACGATTGGAGCCTGTGCTGTTTCAACTAAGATCGGGACTACACCTATAGAGCAGGGCGAAACGGTTACATTCCTGTGATCGAATCAAGCCCACATTGACTGCTGAGGACTCTGCATGCGCCGTGCTGCCCATCTCGCGTTGCTTTGTCTGCTACTGCAACCCATCCACGATGTTGCAGCCGGCCTGACCCCTTACATTCGCGACGTTCCCTATCTCTCTCAGCGCGCCAACAAGCTGAATCCAAGCGGCACGTGTCAGAATACGACGTTGGCCATCGTCCTGAACTACTACGGTGCCGATACGATTACCCCAGATATGATCACCCGACGTTGGGGAACGGTCGCAAACTGGAACCTGGCATTCGACACCCTCGCCGAGGAACATGGGCTGCCACTGCGGGCGCACGGGTCGCTGGAGGGGCGCGCGTCCGATATTCAGCGCCTCGTGGCCGAAGGCAGGCCAGTCACCATCCACGGCCCTTTCACCGACTCGGGGCATCTGAACGTCGTGCTCGGTTACGACGGTGACTACTACTACGTACATGATCCCTGGGGGGATTTCACGACGCACTACAGCAACCGGGATGGACGATATGTGCGTATTCCGGCGTCGCGCATGGAGGGTATCATGGGCGAGCAGATCAGATACCATGTACCGGAATCCATTGAGCCACCGGTGTTCTCAGTCACTCAGTCGTCGTTGCCGGACTCGGTTGTCGTCGG
This sequence comes from Gemmatimonadota bacterium, assembly GCA_018673255.1. The sequence goes on along the minus strand of JABHDC010000137.1, from coordinate 3,504 downwards.
ACAGCGTTTCAGGCGCGGGTTGAGTGTGCATCTGCAGCACCCAGGGCATGATGCTCCGCGGCTGACGGCCGATCTGGGTGCACTGGGAGGACCTACTGCCCTGGAACTACGGCGGGCGAACGACGGCTCGTATCGAGGCGAGAGTGACTTCGTGATCACGGGCCCACAGCACGGGATTCGGCAACTGGTGCTGCGTGGTGAGACCGCGGGGAAGACCACTGAGAGAGCCTGGCCTGTGGCTGTGTTGCCTCACGAGGGGCTGTCCCTCTACGATGATGGCGGCCTATCCGGATGGTACATCATGGGAGCGGTCTTCGCTTCTTCCAGCGATTCAGCCGCTACGGACCGCGTATTCTCCGGCCAGTCCTCTGTGCGGATCGAGGCCCGCAGCTTCGGTGTTTCGCTGAGAACGGAAACACCTGTCGAAGCCCACGGTTACGATTTCCTCCGTTTCGCCTTTCACCCCGGTGACGCCGAAGAGTCGAGTGTTCTGTCTGTTTATATCAACGGCGACACACGCACGATCGTCCACCTCATGGAGGACGACGAGCCGCAGATCGACCTGACGCGGCGGGAATGGCAGGTTGTCGACGTTCCGATGAGTGCGTTCACCTGGCTCGAACGTCCCCTCGAGTCCATTCACTTCCAGGGCACCGTGAATGGATCGGTCCATCTGGATGACATTTCGCTTGTCGCGGCGCGGCCCAGTCCCGTCAGGGCCTCCTGGGAGGTGACGCCAATCGATTCGGCCATTGCCGGAACGACTGTGACCCTGGAGGCGACGGTGCGGATCCTCGAACTGGCTGCTGATGGCTCGCATCCACAGCTTGTGGCCGACCTGGCCAGTCTTGGCGCTGGAGAGGTCCAATTGGACCCTCAGGGCGACGATGTGTATCGACTGCATGCACGAGTTCAGTTACCCGAAGGAAATGGATCGCACACCGTGGAGGTATCCATTGTGCAGGATACGCCGACGGGTCCCGAATTCTTCATCCTTGAGCACTTGCTGGTCGCCCTCCCCACAGCAAATCAGGTGATCTTTGCGGACGAGTTTGTCTGGGAACCCAGTTTCGTGAGCAAGGCCGATCTGTATGTTGATGATCGAGGTCCTGTATTCAGTGGCAGTGCTGCTCTGGCCGTGGAGGCTAACTTCTTCACCGTGCGACTCAGCGCTCCCGATCCCATCGTGCCCACCGGTTTTGAGTGGTTACGCTTTGCTTTCCATCCGGGAACATCAAGCGATTCAGAACCGTTCATATCCGTCTCGGTAAATGATGACAGCCGTACCGCCGTGTTATTGACAGGCGAGGACCCCGTGGTCGATCTCTCTCGCCAGGAGTGGCAGTCGGTGGCGATTCCGATTGCCCATTTCGGAGCGTTCGAGGGGTCGATCGAGAGCATTCGTTTTCTCGGCAATCTCCATGGTCGGTTCTATCTGGATGACATCCAGCTTGTAGCAGCTCGTCCAGCGGCCGCACCGACGGCCGTGCTGACGGCTGAGGTCGTCGAGGTCCCCGCTCATTCGCAGCTATTTCCAGGCTATCCGAATCCATTTAATGCAGAAACGCTGATTCGCTTCGATCTTGACGAGGGTGGCATCGTCGAACTCACGGTTTACAACAGCGCCGGTCAGCGGATTCGGACGATCGCGCGTGGCAGATACATGGCCGGACGACATCTGGCGCGATGGAATGGTCGGGATCAAGCGGGCAGGTTGGTGGCCACGGGGGCGTACATCCTTCGTCTGCAAACAGCGAGAGCTACACAGACTCGCAAGCTCATGCTGCTGCGCTGATCGCCGTCAATGTCATGAATCGGTTGACAGCACTTGGCATGCGCTGCCTGAGTCGCCGTCGCCCTGGGCGCCGGCTTGAGAGGATGGGGCTGTGCCCGAATCCAAGCACCTGGACCCATCGCCAGGCGCCGCGCCCGCTGACCCACCAGAATACGGCCGTCCAACAATCAGCCACAGCTCCCATCGCCGAAAATCGAAAAAGGGGCGGCCCCCTAAACGGGAGCCGCCCCATGAATCGAGTTCAGAAGGTGACCGTTCGTAGACGGTCCGTACTTAGAACGTCGGGTGGTCGATGAACTTCACTGTGATCGACGCATCCGGTTCGTCGGCGCTGATCAGGTTGATCCGGTAGGTTGTGCCACCGGGGCCGCCGACCAGCACGAGCGTGCGGAATGCATCCTTACCCATGCTCATGTCCCAGACCAAACCACCACCTTCCTCGACGATCTCGAAGACAATGTTGTGGCCCCGAATCGCCTCGATCCCGAAGCAGTCCGCCGCCCGGCCTTCCGGCAACACGATCGCATTCGAGTTGTAGGGATCCGTGTTGCAGACGGTGCGGAAGATGACGTTGCCGACACTCTCACTGCGGCCGCAGGCGACGTCTTCAGCCTGGGGGCCCAACTCGCTGTCGCGCAGCTCCTCACTGCACGGCGGCGGAGATGGCTTGCCCTCCATATCAGGCATGTCTTCGGAAAGTCCGTGGGGGCCCTCGCCGTCCATGTGCGGCCCCTCGCCGTCCATAGGCGGACCGAAGCTGGCCATCCACCCCATCAGCTCTTCCTTGGAGATCCGGCCGTCGCCATCCTTGTCGATCAGACCGATCACATCGGACAAGAAGGCGTCGAAGGCCTCCGGGCCTGCATCCGGCGGGGGTGGAACCATATCCGCGGGCAGAGGAATCATCAATCCGGGGGGCGGTGGGGGAGGATCCTGCGCCGTCACCGCGAAGGCGATACCCAGGATGCAAGTCGTGAGCAACAGCTTTTTCAGCATGGTGATACCCTCCCTGTGGGCATGGAGTGACCCGGCCAGATGCGGCCGGAAGATCCGGCGAGCCGTGACAGGCGCGCCGCTGATCACTGTTTGGCTGAGTCCAAGCTATGGCCACTCAATGGGAGGTAAAGTGAGATTCCGTACATTTGTAAAGTTTTTTTCATTTTCCATCGTGTTTCCTGGGCCAGGCTTCTGGCCTGAAGTGTTGCGCAAACAGAGTTTGCCGTAGACAAACTCAAAGAGACCGCGCAGCGGTCTCCGATCGCCGCCCTCACTGAGGCGGCCGCCTGACCCCCATCGCTACGGATGGAGGTCGTGAAGCGAGCTCTGTGTGCCTTGCGACAGCCCAACAGCCGGATCTGGTGCGCGAGAGCATGGCCTTCCTCGTGCTTGGCCACCGTCGCCGTCACTGGCGTCGTCAATCTGGCGACCCAGAGATCACTCCCAGGGATGCAGCAGCACTTTGGCGCAATCGCCAGTGGCTTGGAGTTCGAAAGCCGTCTGGATGTCATCCATCGAAAAAGCGTGCGAGATGAGGCGATCCATCACCGCCGGCCGCTCTTCGATGATCCGCAAGATCGCCGCCGCGTCACGCAGGTTGTAGTGCCAGGAGCCAACCAGCGTCAGCCCCTTGCGGATCATGTCGGGAGAGATCCCTGGGCGAAGCTGCTCTCAAGAGTTTTTCAGTACGACATCAGCGTCTGCCCCAGCTG
>JABHDC010000136.1 GCA_018673255.1 Gemmatimonadota bacterium | reverse complement strand
GTCGACCAAGTCTTCACAGCGCCCATCCACAATTGGATGGAGGCGAGTCTGGTGGGATTGCCGCCCGGGGCCGAGCCCCGTCTTCACGTTCTGGAGGCGCGGCAAGCTGTCGCGTGGCAGGCCGCTGAGAGGAACGGGTCGCTGACCCGCGATGACGGTTCCCACGAGGATGGCTCCATCGCGATCCCTCTCGAGGGTCCGGTCCAACTCGGCGAGCCCGTGCAACTTCGGGATCAGTATGCCATTCCCGTCACATTCACGCCGCAACGTCAGGCGGATGGAAGCATCGTCCTCTATGACAAGGTGGTCGTGGACGTCGTCTTCGATGAACCCGCTCGCGTGACGGGATGGCCGGTGAAGGACATTCATTTCCGGTCGGTTTACGAATCCTTGCTCATCAACGAGCGGCAATCGCGCAACTGGCGCCGTCCGCCGCCGCGTCCCACGAGGAAGATCGCGCAGACTGGGAGCTCTCCCGTGAGTGGCATGATCCGGGTGAGTGTCCGCGCAGAGGGAATGTATCGGGTCACGGCGGCTGAGCTGGCCGAGGCCGGCGCGGATCTTTCCGGCATCGACCCGGCCAGGATTCGCGTTCTGTCGGGGGGCGGCAAGACCCTCGGGCTGGCGACGCGCGTCTCGGACGGTGTGCGTCTCCAGGAGCAGCCGTCGATCGTTGAGGGTGGCTCCGATAGGAAGTTCAGCGGCGATGATGCCGTCGTGTTCTATGGCGAGGGGCCGGAACGCTGGGACTGGGACCGTGGCCGGCGGGACTACTACTGGCGCCGCAACCTCTACACGCGTGACAACATCTACTGGATCGATCTGCGCTCGCCAACTGACGCGGTCAGACCCGAGGCCCTTTCGGGCTCGACTGGGCAGGCACCGTCCGTCGTCGTCGACTCCCATCGACAGTTGCTCCATGAAGAGGACGAACGCACGATTCTGCGGCAGATCTATGGTATGAATTCGGGCTACGACTGGTATTGGGAATCCTTCAACGGCAATGCACGCAATTTCCCCATCACCATGAGTCATGTCGTTCCGGACAGTGCCGTCGATATCCGTGTCGGTTTCTGGGGGTGGACGAGTGACACCCACAGCTTCGAGATCGCCTGGAATGACAGCTCGTTGGGGACTCGAGGGTATGCCGGCTCCAATGCCAATCAGATCGGTGTTCGGGCCCGATCGGGTGCTTTCGACGGTATCAACATCCTGGGACTGGTCCATCGCTCAAACAGCCTGACGCGTCTGGACTGGTACGAGGTCGAGTACCTGCGCTATCTCGACGGCAGCGATGGCGTGCTCGCCTTCAACTGGCCGTCGGTCACGGACGGCGGTCCTCGGGTCGATGCCGGCACCGGCGCGGTGACGCAGTTTGAGATGCGCGGATTTGCTGCCAAGGAAGGAAGACCCAGAGTATTCGTCGTCTCCGATGAGCTGAAGGAGATTGTGGATTTCGATTACGACGAGGCCGCCGGGTCGCTGGTCTTTCAGGCCGGGTATGATGGCGAAGGACGCCCGCCGAGGTATCTGGCGGTGCAGACGCCCTTCATGCGCCGACCTTCAGGCCTGGAGGTCGATACACAGCAGCCCCTCAGGGACACGACGACGGGTGCTGATGACCTGATCATCACCCACGCCGACTTCACTGACGCCGCCCAGCGGCTGGCCGATTGGCGTGCCGCCGATCGTCGCTTTGGGGAGCCGATCACGACGATGGTCGTGGACGTGCAGGACATCTACGATGAATTCTCGGGTGGTCTGGTCGATCCCATGGCGATCCGCTCTTTCGTCAATCACGCCTACGATCATTGGGCGCCGCGACCGGCCTTTGTGACGCTGGTGGGTGATGGCACCTACGACTACAAGAACAACAGTGCCACGAGCCATCCGAACTGGATCCCGCCCTACCAGGACGGCGAGAGCACCTACGACGAGTGGTATGTTCGCGTGGAGGGTGAGGATCGGGGCCCGGAGCTGGCCATCGGCAGACTGCCCGTCGCCACCGCCGAAGAGGCTGAGGCTGTCGTGGACAAGATCATCACCTACGATCGAGGTGAACCCATCGGGCCCTGGCAGGCCCGTGTACTGTTGGTCGCTGACGATCTGGTGAATCCGGCCGAGTCGGGTGCCTACGAGTCCTATTTCCTGATCGATGCCGAGCGTCTGGCGCGTAACATGCTGCCGGCCGGGCTCGACGTGACCAAGCTCTATATCGCCGACTATCCGCTTGAAGGCAGGACCAAGCCGCGGGCCCGGGACGAATTCATCCGTCTGTTCAACGAGGGTTCACTTCTCCTGACTTATCTGGGTCACGGGAATCCGGAGACGCTGGCGCACGAGCAGATGTTTCTGCTGACGCGCGATCTGTCGTCCATCGACAATGGGGGGCGTCTGCCCTTCATGTATACAGCGGCAAGTCAGGTTGGGGTGTTTGACGATCCCGAACGGCAGTCGATGCCGGAGGCTCTGCTCAACATGGCATCGGGTGGGGTGATCGGTTTCATCTCGGCCACCCGTGTGGGTTTCCACGATTCCAATGTTGCGCTGGCCCGGGTGTTCCACACCCGGATGTTTCATTCGGGTAGAGACCACGTGCCTGTCGGCCTGGCCTTGATGGAAGCGAAGATCGTCACGCATCCATTCATGTTCCTCGACAAAGACGTGGCCAATGTGTCGCGGTATTCACTGATGGGGGATCCGACCCTTCGATTGGCTCGGCCACCTCTGAATGCCCAACTCGATCTACCGGACACGCTGGAAGCGTTGCAGGAGGCCCGTTTGGAAGGGCGGATCGTGAATGGGAACGGCGTGCTGCAGGCAGGATACCAGGGGGAGGCGCTGGTCCGGGTCTTCGATTCCTCGGCCCCGGCGGATCTCGACGGTCTGGCCTACGTGCAGGTGGGGGCCCCGATCTATCGCGGCGTCGCGGACGTGGTGGACGGCGAATTCAGCGCCCTGTTCCGCGTGCCGAAGGATATCACCTATCGAGCCAGCCTCGGACGTGCCAGTGCCTTCGTCACGCCTGAGATGGACGGGTCGATCCAGGTCGCGGCGAACTCCGCTTTCGGTTCGCATGAAGATATCGTGCTGCAGGGAACGGCCATCGGTGCCGAAGCAGATGATGAGGGCCCGCAGATCGAATTCGGCTTCAAGGGCCAGACAGGATTCCGCGATGGCGACTTCGTCGCATCACAACCTGTCCTTTCGACGATCCTGTCTGATGCGAGTGGGATCAATATCGCCGGCGAGACGGGGCATGAAATCGAGCTTGTGGTGGACGAGAAGGCTTACATCGTCACAGACAGCTACACGAGCCTGGCGGGAGACTATCGCCGGGGGGTACTCGAGGCACAGTTGCCACCGTTGGAACCCGGAGACCATACGATTGGTCTCAAGGCGTGGGACAGCTACAACAACTCAACTCGGGTGGAGGCAACGGTGCGGGTTGCCGAGGCGGCCGATGCGGCCCTCTCGGACCTGCTCTTCTACCCGAATCCCACACCGGATGGATCGGGGCACTTTACCTACATCCTGTCCGCGCTGGCTGAGTCGGCTCAACTGAGGGTCTTTGCCCTGTCGGGCCGGCTGATCGATCAGGTCGAGGCGGGTGCGGGATTTGGCTACAACCAGGTGGCGTGGGAGCCGCCGACCAACCTGGCGGGGGGGACGTATCTCTTCCGCCTCGAGATCAGCCTCACAGACGGTCCCCGCATCGAAGCGGATGGTCGTTTGCAGGTTGTACCGTGATCTCTTTCACATCGGAAATAGGAAAATTGGGTTATCTTACGACAGCACAAAATCTTACAGCGATACGAACACCCTGGAGGTATGTAGTGAAACGTCATCTTCCCATTGTCCTGATGCTGGCAGCCGCCATCGGCGCCGTCGTCCCGGAGCGAGCCGAGGCGACACCGGAGTCCCGCGCCGCTGTGCTGTTCCTGCTGATCGAGCCGGGTGCTCGAGCCATCGGCATGGGAGAGTCGTATGTGGCCATCGCCGATGATGCGACGGCCAGCTATTTCAATCCCGCTGCCCTGGCTGGTCAGACCGCGCGTATGGTGAATTTCACCCACGCCAAGTGGCTGCCCGGACTGGCAGACGATCTGTCCTACGAGTTCCTCGCCTATTCGCAGCCTGTAGAGGGCTGGGGGAACATCGGCATCAATGGTGCCCTGCTGAATCTGGGCGAACAGACGCGGACCGGTGAGCGTGGCGAGGTCCTCGGGACCTTCTCCAGTTACGATCTGGCTCTATCAGCCGCTTACGGCGCCGACATCAGCAGCAACATGTCCGCTGGTATCGGCCTCAAGTTCATCCGCTCGAATCTGGCCGATCAGGGCGCCGGCATCGAACGGGGCAAGGGCGTGGGCAATTCCTTTGCCGCTGATCTGGGTCTTCTCTGGCGAATCACACCGAGCCTGAATTTCGGCGCTGCCCTGCGCAATCTGGGGCCGAAGATCGCCTACATCGACGCGAGTCAGGCCGATCCGCTGCCGCAGCACATCGTCCTCGGCATGGCCTATGAAGTGCTGGAGACGGAATACCACAACATGCTTCTCTCCGTGGATCTGTACAAGCCGTTGATCGATGATGGCTCCTTCGCCAAGAATCTGCTTACGGCGTGGACGGACGAGGACATGAGCGATGAGTTCAGGGAGATGGATCTGCACGTGGGTGGCGAGTATCGGTATGGCCTGTCCGCCGTGAAGGATCAGTCCTTCCTCGCGCTGCGTGCCGGTTACTCCTACGACGACGACGGCGATCTGAAGACGCCGACCTTCGGCCTGGGTCTGAAATACAATATGTTTCAGGTCGATGTCGCCTATATCACCGGCGACGACACGCCCATGCAGGACAACACGCGTTTCTCCCTCAATCTGACTTTCTAAAGAGTTTAGCCTCACCATCTGGGATCTATCGAACACCTCAAGTGCGGTGCGGGCCGGGCGAGCGGGGAAGCTGATGACAGCTTCCGACGGCTCGGCCGGCCTGCCGCCGTTTCGGCGCGACGGGTTGATCCGTCGCTTCTTCATCGTTGCCGCCCTGTCCCTCGTGCTCGGGTCGTGGCTGGCACCATCTGAAGCTCCGGCACAGTTGCAGCCAGAGAATTGGCGCATCCTCGTCCTGCGCGTCGACTTTGCCTTCGAGGCGACAGACGAGTTGTCGACCAGTGGTCGTGGCAAGTTCGACCTGCGCCCGATTTCCGAAGCCATCGTCGACATGCGGCTGCCCTTCGACGGGCCACCCCACGATCGTCTGTTCTACGAGCAGCACATCGATGCCCTGTCCCACTACTACGATGTGGTCTCCGAGGGACGCGTCCAGATCGAGGCGGATGTCTTTCCACGTGTCGACAGCCTCGCCTATACGCTGCCACGGCCCATCCTCGGCTATGGCAATGGCCGCACGCCGGAAGAGATCGGACAGCTGTGGTGGCAGTTGATCGCCGATGCCACGGCGCTGGCTGAGACGGATCCTGACGGGCCGGTGTTCTCCGACTACGACAGCTATCTGTTCATCCATGCGGGCCTCGGGTTCGAGACGGGCCAGCTCAATGACATCCGGTCCGTCTATCTGTCGGCGACGGATCTGGCCAGCTATGGCGCACCGATCAGCGTTGATGGTGGATCTACGACGATCCAGGAAGCCTGGATTCTGCCCGAGGTCGTCGTCGCCAATGGCCGGGCCGGTCTCAATGGCATCCTCGCCAAATTCTTCGGCCACCAGCTTGGTCTGCCCGGTCTGTCGAACTTCGTCGACGGTCTACCTGCCGTCGGGGGCTGGTCGCTGATGGATGTCGGTGCCAATCGTGTCGGTTTCCTCCTGTGGAATGGCGTTCTGGACCCCATCTTCGGATTTGTCCCACCGCATCCGATCGCCTGGAGCAAGGCGCGACTCGGGTGGATCGAACCCCTGCTCGTCGAACGTGACACGACGGTGAGTATTCTCGCCGGGGATCTGCCGGCCTCGTCGCACCCGCAAGCGGTGACGGCGGCCAGGATCCAGCTGTCGCCGACCGAATACCTGCTGGTGTCGAATCGCCAGCAGCGTGGCCGACCGGAGTTCGTCCTGCCCGAAGGATCGCTGGCCTTTGACGTCGAGACGAGTTGGATCGACACGGACGAAGTCATCTTTGGGCGCCGTATCACCGCGGCCCAGATCGATACGCTGGAAGGGCGAGGCACCGGTCCCCTGCTGCGCATCGTCGATGACGCCTATGACACCTTCGTGCCCTCATCCGGCGTGCTCGTGTGGCACATCGACTCGACGGTCTTCATCGACACACCCGAATTCTTCAACAGTGAACGCACGCGGCCGGGTGTGATGCTGCACGAAGCGGATGGTGAGCGGGATATTGGCAACGCCTATTTCGATCGGCAGGATCGCACCGAAGGCAATCGCGCCGATGCTTACTTCGCCGGCACGGGGATCGACTCTGAACCCGGTGTGGCGAAATTGGGGCCGAGCACGCATCCATCGAGTCTCACGCACACGGGCCTGGACTCCGGTGTAGAGATCGAAGTCCTCGACGAAATCGGCGATGTCATGCGCGTGGCGATTCGCTTCAACCACAGCGTTGCCGGGTGGCCTGTTTCCCTGGCGGATGTGACGCGAATGGGCCTCGCCGTGATCGATGGCAGTGATCGACCGCCGAACGGCGGTGTGCTGATTCTGTCCGGCAATGACCAACGGACTCTGGGCCTGGCGGGTAGTGGCCTTCCTGTGAGGCAGTGGCCAGGACAGATTCTGGCCGCAGCCGAGGGCCGCATCATCCTTGCCAAGGATGGGGTCGTCCGTGCCCTGGATCCCACAGTTGAAGGTGAGACCGGTGAAGCGAGGATCTGGCGTGTCGACGCTGAAGCACCGCGTGGCGCCCTGATCGGTACGATCTCCGGATTCGCCGATCCTGTGGTCGCCCTGAATGACGCAGATGGCGTGCGTCTGTTGGCGGCCGCCGATGGCACGTTGCTGGCCACGCACAGAATCGATGCGGCCCAGATGACGCTGGCTGACCTTGGTGGTAGTGGCCAGCTCCACCTGGTGCTGGCAACGGCTGAGGGACTGTATCGTGCCGATGGCGATCTGACTTCCTTGGGCACGACACCAGACGGTCTGACGGACGCATTCAGCGGCGATCTGGATGGCGATGGCGCAGATGAAGTCGTCAACCTCAGCGCCACAGGTGAGATCTGGATCTATGATGGCAGCGCGTTGAGGCTGGCAGGCGAACTGGGTGAACCGTCATCTGGCCGGGGTGCCCTCGGTGACATGGATGGTGACGGGCAGCTGGAAATCGTCGTCCAGACCGCGAGCGATCTCCATGTGTTCGAAGTCTCCGACCTGGCGCAGCCGCTGCTGGTGGCCAATGGGTACCCCGTACGCCCGCCGGCGCATCACGAAGTGAAGGCGCTGATCTCCGGTCCCATCCTGGCTGATCTGGATGCCGACGGGGCGCAGGAGATCCTGCTGTCGGCCACACCGGGTCTCTACGCCTATGCCGCTTCGGGTGAGATCGTGAGCGGATTCCCAATTCCGACCATGTCGACGCCCACCGGTGCGCCCCTGGCAGTTGATGTGGATGGTGATGGCCAGATCGATGTGGCCGTACCGACCCAGCTGGGCGTCCAGCTCTTCGAGCCGGGTATCGCATCCGCCACATCTGCGGCCAGTATCGCCTGGTCGCAGGCCGGTGGCGATGCTGCTCAGCAGAGCCGCCATGCCCTGACGTTGGTCACACAGGGGCCTGATACCGGTGCACTGCTGCCCGCTAAGCGAGCCTACTGTTATCCAAATCCTGTGTCGGGCCGCGATCCGAATGCGAATGTCAGATTCCGGCTGGCCGCCGACGCGACGGTCAAACTCGACATCTACGACGCCATTGGCGAGCGGGTCGAAACGATGAAGGCCACATTGGCCGGTGGTGTGGAGCACGAATTGAGCTGGTCCGTCGCCGACTACGCCAGTGGTCTCTATCTGTGCCGACTCCAGGCTACCGGCGACGCAGGTGGACGGGGTGAGGTCACGCTGCGTCTGGCGGTGAGTCAGTGAGAGCACTGGTCTCCCTCCGGTTGCTGTCCCGGTTTCTTGGGGCAGGCGTCGTCCTCTGGGCGCTGCTGGCGGGTTCATCAACACCTGCCGCGGCGCAGAATCACCCTGAGCTCAACTGGCAGGTGCTGACGACGCCGAACTTCCGCGTCATCTATCACGAGGGCCTCGAGACCGTGGCGCAGCGCGCCGCCGTCATTGCCGAGGCGGCCTATGAGCCGGTGACCGAGCTCTACGACTACAAGCCGTCAGGTCCAGTGCGTCTGATCCTGAAGGACTACGACGACTACGCCAACGGCGCGGCGTACTTCTACCACGACGCCATCGAGATCTGGACATCGCCACTGGATCACGACTACGAGCTACGTGGCACGTCGGACTGGCTGAAGAATGTCATCACCCACGAATTCGTCCACATCATCTCTCTTGGGGCCATGCGCAAGTCGTCACAGCGCGTGCCGGCGGCGTTCTTCGAGTATTTCGGCTACAAGGAAGAGCGCAATCGCGACGATGTGCTGACCGGGGCACCGGATCGGTTGGCAACCTATCCCCTCGCCAATACCGTGGTTCCCATGTGGCTGGCCGAGGGGGTCTCGCAATATCAGACCTCCAGTGTTCGCCACGATCACTGGGACAGCCATCGGGACATGATCCTGCGGACGGCGGTGCTCAATGATCGTCTGCTGGAACTCGACGAGATGGGTGTTTTCGGCAAGAAGGGTTTCGGCAACGAGTTCGTCTACGACCACGGCTACGGGTTGGTCACTTATATCGCCGAGACCTATGGCGACGATGCACTCCGCAGAATCTCTGACGGTCTGTCACGCTGGTCGACGCTGGATGTGAGTGGTGCCATTGAGAGGGCCACGGGGAAGGATGCCCCCACAGTCTGGGAAGACTGGCGCGACTGGATGCGGTCCAGATACGAGGCACAGGTTGCGGCCATGGGGGTCCTGCGCGAAGGGGAGCGCCTGACCGACGGCAGTGGCCACTCGAATATGCGCCCGCAATTCTCTCCCGATGGCCAGCAACTGTCGTATCTGTCCACCGGTTCAAGGCACTACGGCCCTCACAGTCTCGTCATTCGGGACATGGCGACCGGTGAAGATGAGAGCAAGGCGCCCGCCGTGTCCTCGACCATGAGTTGGGCACCGGATGGGCAGTCGCTGGTCTTCGTCCGCAAGCGGGCGGCCGATTCGTACGGGTCGAGACGGGCGGATCTGTTTCGCTACGACCTGGCGGCCGATGATCGGTCTCTGATGTCGAGCCTGCTCTGGGCGCCCGCGGTCCTGACGGGAGTTCACTTTCCCGAGAGTCCGCACGAGCAGGAGCTGACACGCGGCGAGCGTTCCCTCTATCCTGCCATCTCTCCGGATGGCCAGCGCATCCTCTACGTGCGGGTCAGTGCTGACGGAGCGCAACTGGTCGTGCGACCGAATACGGCAGCAGTGGAGGACAACCCGGCACCAGACCAGCTGGGACAGAGCGAGCAGGTGCTGCTCAGCTACGATGACGGTTCCCAACTCTATACACCTCGCTGGTCCCCGGATGGTCGCCAGATCGTCTTCTCCATCTTCAGCAATGGCAATCGCCATATCGCGCGGATCGCCGCCGACGCAGAGGATGCTGCACCCGAACCTGTCGTGATCACCGCTGGAACGGATCGAGATCCGAACTTCTCACCCGCAGGTGATGAGTTGCTCTTCATCAGCGATGTGACCGGGGTCTTCAATGTGTATGCCCTCGACCTCGCCTCCGATGAGATCGCTCAGGTCACCAATGTCCGCGGTGGTGCCTTCTTTCCGACGATGAACGATTCGGGCAGCGTCGTGTACGCTGGATATGATGCCGATGGCTTCCAGCTCTACCAGGTGTCCAGGGCTGAGGCGCAGACCGTCACCGATGGCCGATTTCGGCCTGAAGGGTCGTCCTTCGCCGGCTTGCCAGCGGGGAAGGGAACCGCCGAGAATCAGCCAGAGCATCAGCCAGATTATCAGGTAGACAGCGATTCGCATCGTGGCAGCGCCGCCATGGACGCGGGAGACTTCGGTCGACTCGGGCAGGGGACCGTTGAGCCCTATGGTTCTGAGTTCCTGCGCACGACGCTCATGCCGCGCCTCTCCTTCGACGAGGGGCATCTGAAGGCGGGCACGTATCTGAGTACCTTCGACGCGCTGGATCGTCAGAGTATCTTCGGGGCTCTTTCCGTAGCCCCCGGGAATGGGGATCGCGATCTCTACGCCGTGTACAAGTATCGTGGTTTCCGACCGACCCTTCGGCTCAGCTACATCCATCTGCGTCGGCACACCTCACGCCGCGACAGCACCGAGGCCCGGGATGGGATCGTCACAGGGATGAACTTCAGCCTCAATCGGCTGACCTTCGGTGCCACGGGCAGGCTCAATCGCACATCGGAAGTGGATCTCTCCCTCGCCTATGATCGCTACGATGCCAGTCTGGATATCGACGTGTTCGTACCACGTGGCGATGGTCGTCCCGGATTCGAGCTGCGAGCACAGCGGCCGGTGGGATACACGTATCTGAATGGTTTCGACCTGGGCCTCGTCTACCGCCATGATTCGGTCTCCCGTCGCCGCGATCGATCCATCAATCCTCGCGGTGGTCGCACGGTCTACTTCCGATATGATCGAATGCAGAATTGGTTCATCGATGGATTCGATGAGACCAATACGTCCTTCCTTGATGAGACGTATCTGAAGCTCGGTTACAATCAGCTCACGGGAGAGTGGCGCGAATACGTGCCACTGCCGGCGGGCAGTACGCTGGCTCTGCGGGCCTATGGTGGCTGGATCGCTTCCGAGAAAGTAGACGATGAATACTGGGTGAATCGGGATCCGGAGGCCTACGAAGGTTGCCTCACCGACGGCGCCGACGATTGTGGTCCCCTGGGCGACTTCTTCGATTTTCACCTGGGCGGCATTCCCTACATGCGCGGGTATACCTTCTACTCCATCGAGGGGCGCAAGGCGCTGATGGGGCAGGCCATGTGGCGATTTCCGCTACGGAGTGATATCGGTCACCGTCTGGGTCCCATCTATTTCGACAAGATCTATGGGGCCCTCTATGGTGATGTCGGCAAGGCCTGGGACGGCGCCATCGGTGATCCGGATCCGGCCTTTGGTCGCAAGGCACCCTTAAGAGATGTGGGAGGCCAGTTGCGATTCGATCTGATCTCTTTCTACAGTTTGCCTACACGTATTGAGGCCGATCTCGCCTATGGGCTCGATGAAGTGGGCCGACAGGGACCGTGGAAGCTGTATCTGACGGTCCTGTTCGGCTATCTCGATCGAGTCGATCCTGGTGAGTAAGTGGCTGATTGAACCCAGCATGTGTCCTGTTACCGATTCTCTGAGACGAGAGACCAACTCGCAATGAAAATCCCCGTATCGTGCGCCATTCTCCTGGCTGGCCTGTGGTTGCCCTGCGAGGCCCAACTGGAGTCCCTCGCGTCGCCTCTGCCGCGTATTCTACCTGAGGATCAGGCGTTGTTCGAGCAGACTATCGCTGCCTCGAATCTGCTGATGGCCCAATCGCTGATGGCCCAGAATGCGGCCGACGAGGGTGAGGAGACCAGATCACCCGAGATGGGTGGCAAGTCCCCCCGCCGGGCCTTCCTGTATTCGGCGATCGTGCCAGGGGCTGGTGAATTCTGGGCGGGCTCGAAGAAGCGGGCGGCCTTGTTCTTCGGACTCGAGGTCATGGGGCTGGGGATGTATCTGAGCTGGGACGGGGAGGGCAAAGATCTGGAAGATGATTTCCGTGCCCGTGCGGACGAAGAGTGGAATCCCTGGGACTACATCGGCTGGCGGGGCTCACGCAATTCCAGATTCTCTTCCATTACCCATGCTCTGCCGTGTTCCACCTACGTGGCTGGAGCGCAATCGACGACCCCTGTGCCCGAAGCGATCTCCGACTGTCCGGATCGCGACAAGCAGCAATACTATGAGTTGATCGGGAAATACGATCAGTTCATCTCCGGCTGGGGCGATGTGGTCGATGCCGACGGGAATCGCGTGACGGCATCACAGGTCGATTCGGCCGAGAACTTCAACTCCGCCAATCGTCTGACCTATGAGGTCGATCGCGACGAGAGCAACAAGCTCTTGAAGCGCGCGACAAATGCCCTCGGGTTGATTCTCGTGAATCACGTCCTGAGTGCCATCGACGCGGCACGAGTCGCCCGCGCCACGCATGAGGGACAGGATGAGGCGTATCTGCAGAGACGCACACAATTCGCTGTCGGACTCGGTGGCGGCACGGGCCGCACGCCGATGCTGATGGCCTTCAGGCTGGTCGACTAGTCGATGCACGCACGTCGAGCACTCCTCTGTTGCCTGGCAGCTCTCGTCCTGCTGATTCCGTCCGCAGCGTCAGCGGGATCACCATTCTCGGCCTTCGTGCGTTCTCTCCTGGTGCCGGGGTGGGCACAGTATTCCGATGGGAACACGAATACGGCCGCCCGATTCGCCCTCGCTGAGGGGCTGTTGTTTGCCGGCTACTTCGGCATGACGTCGGTCTCAGGTATCCGGGAGGACAACTACCGTACCTACGCCACAGAGCATGCTGGTGCCACGCCGCAGGGCAAGGGGGGTGTCTACTTCGATGACCTCGGCTTCTACATGTCCCAGCAGCAGCACGATCGGTTCGCTCTCGTTGACGACGGGCCGGAGGCCGCGCTCTATGGGGCGACACCGGGCAACACATGGGAGTGGGATGACGACGAATCTCGCAAGCGCTATCGGAAGCTGCGCAATTCGGCCCAGAGTGCAGAACGCAATGCCCTGTTTGCGACGGGGCTCATCGTCGTGAACCATCTGGTCGCCGCCGTACATGCTGCGCGCACGGCAGACGATGCAGTCGCCGCAGCGCCTGCCTGGCGACTGGAACCCCTCGCGTCACGGGGCATCCATCAAGGTGTGAGTCTCGTCCGCCGTTTCTAGGCTGGGGTTGTTGTGACCATGGTGAATCGCCGACTTCTCTGCCTCGTTGCCGCCACCATTTTCTTGCCGGCACTCGTGGCGGTGCCAACAGCCGCCTCCGGCCCATCGCGCCCTGACCAGGTCCAGACTCAGGCCGAAAGTCGGGGCCTGGCATCGGGCCAGATCACCACAGCCCAGGCCACATCCGCCCAGATCGCCTCAAACCTTGCGCAGGCAGCCAGGCCCCATCTGTGTGGCTCGCGATTCATCGCCAGGGAGCGTGCGCGGGGCGCGGCGGTCCGTCTGCCGACGCGACCTGACCAATCCGGTGCAGCGGCACGACCGGCCCGAGGCGCTCAGGATCCGATCGTCGTCGGCACACAACTCGAGTTCCCGGTCTTTGGACGCGCCCAACTGGTGTCGGCGACCTGTCGCTTTGTCGGTGCGCAGGTCTTCGTCTTCGTCGAGAATCGACACTGGGATACGGAAGGTGGCTCCATCTTTCAGAGTCATGTCGATGGCCTGGCGACCCTCTTCGAACAGAGCACGCCCGCGGATTCCACACGGGGTATCTACGATCTGACGACGGCTGCCTTCGGCGCTCCGCCAGATGTCGATGGCTACGAACCGGTCTTCCTGCTTGTGCTCGAAGCACCCTTCGAGGGGCTTATCGGGTGGTTTGACCGGGATGTCGCCGGCCATCCGACACCTGAGTATCGGCGCGATGTGATCCATCTCAATGAATCTGCCGTGCGTGGGCGCAGCTATCTGGCGCGCGGTACTCTGGCCCATGAATTCCAGCATCTCATTCACTGGAACTGGGACGAGGATGAGGAGCCCTGGATCGATGAGGGGCTCGCCGGTTACGCCGAAGAACTCGTCGGCTACCCGGAGGCTGATTCTGCCGCTGTCCCCGACTACCTCCAGCGTCCCGATACGCCGCTGATCGATTTTCCTGACTACGCTGAGAATCGCTACTACGGTGCCACCTATCTATATGCCTCCTACCTTGCTCAGCGATACGGTCCTGAACTGATCCATCGGCTTGTGGGGCAGCCCCGCAATGGCATCTTCGGAATCGAGGCGGCGCTGGCCGAGATGGGCGTCGAGGATGACTTCGAGGCGACCTGGGTAGATTGGGTGCTGGCCAATGTCACAGGGGGGGAACTCGGATTCTCCTACGACGCCCTCGCCGGACGACGGACCCTGACATACCCCCTCGATACCCTGCCCCAGACAGGGCGCAATGGCCAGGCATCGAGGTGGGCGACTCAGACAGTCCTGTTTCGCACCCCTGGCAATGTGGCGGTCGATTTCGACGGCGATGATGCGGGTCGCTACCGGGTCTGGTCTGTGGGGGTCAGAGCTACAGGGTCGGAAGTGGTCGAACTTGAACTCGACACTGCCAACCAGGGCCGCTCACTTCACGCGGATGTGGACAGTGTGATCTTCATCGTTGGACGCACATCATTGGGCGGGGGGAACTACGAACTGGATGCGCGGCGTTTCGTGCCGACGGCCATCGAGCAAGTGGGCGCCATACCAGATGCATTTGAGTTGCTGTCGGCCTATCCGAATCCCTTCAACAGTTCCATTCAGATCCAATTCGAGTTGCAGGATCGAACCGATGTGGAGGTGACGGTCGTCGACATCCTCGGCCAGCAGGTCTGGCAGCATCACCTGAGTGAACTGCCTGCCGGGGCTCACGTATTGAGATGGGATGGGATCGATGATGTGGGGCGCGCCGTCGCCAGTGGCGCCTATCGAGTCAGACTGCGGTCGGCAGCGGATCAGCGCACGATGCCGATCCTGCTGCTGCGCTGATCCCACCGGGCTTGTGATGGATGGGGGCTGGAGGAGGTTCGCCCTGATCGCAGCTCTTCGTCACTGTCAGTCTGAGGGCAGGGCGACACTCGGAAGTCGGAACGGCAGTCGAAGGGGACTGACCGGCAGCGCGGTCTCTTCTCCAGCCGGCAGTGCCCGCAGCGCATCGATGAGTCGCACGCTGCTGGCTGGATTCTTCAATCCGGGGGCCAATTCGATCATCGGTGCCAGGACGAAACGCCGGCACATCAGATAGGGATGGGGGACGCAGAGGCCGGGCGAGTCGACCAGTTCGTCCCCGAATAGCAACAGATCCAGGTCGATTCGACGTGGCCCCCAGCGTTCCTGGCGGACCCGCCCCAGACTCTCTTCCACCGACAGCAGGAGATCGAGCAGGTCAGTCGCTGACTGGTCGGTCTGGAGCACTGCAGCCGCATTGAGATAGGCGCCTTGAGCGACGGGACCGACGGGGGAAGTCTCCCAGGCACTGGAGACGGCCTGCAGCACGATGCTGGACTGAGCGCCGAGTGCCTCAAGAGCAGCTTCGATCAGAGCCCTGCTGTCATCGAGATTGGAGCCCAGTCCGATCCAGGCTGTGGTCGCCTGAGCCCATGAGTAGTCAGCGGCCGCCACCACTCTGAGCGAATCACGTCGTGCGTCCATCAGTCGCGAGTCCATCAGGGCGACGACCAGTAACGCTCGATCTCCACCTCGAGGCCGTCGAATGTCGCCTTCACCGGAGGATTCGGTTTACGGACCCGCACGATGGCGCCATCCAACTGTGGGAAGCGTTCGTGAATCTCTCCGGCAATCGCCTCTGCCAGGGCTTCCACCAGGCCAAAACGGCGCTGCGTGACGACTTCCTCGACCAGATCGATCACATCGGTGTAGTCGATCGTCAATTTGGGATTGTCCTCGATGCCGGCGGCCGCCACGTCGAGCAGTAGCTCCACATCGACTTCGAATCGTTGACCGAGGCGGGCCTCCTCCGGCAACAGGCCGTGGTAGGCATGGAAGACCAGATTTCTGAGCCGCAGGTAGTCGGACACGGTGATTCCATCTCGATTCAGGTAAGTGCTTCTGCTACTGCAATTTGCTTGACTTGCTCGAGGCGCAGGCTATATTCGCGCCGATGGGTGACTCCCGGTGTCCCGTCTGGCGCCGCGACTTGGGTGAGCCCATGAAGCCCGCAAGGATGCACGGAGGAATCGCAAGGAGGTAGCCACATGTCTGAAGTTCGTGGAGCAACGCAACAGATCCAAGGCGCCCAGACTGTCGCCCGCGAGGGTGAGAATCAGGCGCAGGTACGAGAGAACCGCGAAGCGCGGGCAGCTCGTGCCGAAGAGCGCCAATCGCAAGTGGCCGAGCAACGCGAGGCCCGCGCCGAAGCATCAGAAGCCCAACGCGCTCAGCAGCAGGAACAGGCTGATGCGCAGGGCGCGACGCGCCGCCAACAGCAGGCCGAGGAGCAGCGCCAGCCCCCGGCCCAGGATCGTTCGGAGGGACGCGGCGAGGTGGTTGACACCGTAGCCTGATCCCTGCACAAACGACCCGTGTCATCACAACGGCCGTTGTGGTTGACCTGGCGGAGCCCCTGGAAAACGAAATCTTAAGAAGTTCCTGGCTGAGAGCGCCGTTCCACCTTGCAGGTGGGACGGCGTTTCTCGTTTCAGGATGGCCTGCGGCCAAGGGCGCGATGCGCGATGTCTCGCCGGTAGTACATCCCATCGAAGTGCACCTTTGCCAGACTCTCATAGGCGATCTCGACGGCACGTGGTAGATCGTCGGCTGTCGCTGTCACACCCAGGACACGGCCTCCTGCCGTGACGAGACGGTCGTCCACGCGGTCGGTGCCGGCATGGAATGCGACAAGGTCTTGGCCGGTGAGAGATTCCAGGCCGTCGATGGCGATGCCCTTCTCGTAGGATCCGGGATAACCACCCGATGCGGCCACGACGCAGACCGCTGCGCGTGAATGATCCAGTTCGACGTCGATGTCACTGATCGATCCGGTCGCTGACGCCTCGCACAAATCGACGAGGTCACTGCGTAACAATGGCAGAATGACCTGAGTTTCCGGGTCGCCAAAGCGGCAGTTGAATTCGACGACTTTCGGGCCCTCGTCTGTCATCATCAAGCCGACATAGAGCACGCCGCGATAGGGACACCCGAGGCGCTGCATTTCGTTCAGCACCGGGCGGATCACTTCAGCCTCTGCCTGCTTCAGCAACGCGTCCGTCATAACGGGCGCCGGCGCGTAAGCACCCATGCCGCCAGTGTTGGGGCCCGAGTCACCCTCACCGATCGCCTTGTGGTCCTGCGCCGTGACGAGCGTGACGTAGTCTGCACCATCGCAGATGGCGAACAGCGAGGCCTCTTCGCCGGTCATGAACTCCTCGACGACGACGTGTGCTCCGGCCTCGCCAAAGGCGGCATCATCGATCATCTGATGAATGGCAGCTTCAGCTTCCTT
Organism: Gemmatimonadota bacterium; assembly: GCA_018673255.1. The sequence continues at coordinate 17,344 of JABHDC010000136.1, read as the reverse complement.
CACGGTGTGAGCGACGATCGCACCCTTGCCTGCAGCCAGTCCCGAGGCTTTGACAACGATCGGGGCACCCTGTTCCCGGATATAGGCGATGGCCTCACCGCTATCGGTAAAGGTGCGGTGAGCGGCAGTGGGCACGCCGGTCCGCTCCATGAGATCCTTGGAGAAGGCCTTGTCGCTCTCAATACGTGCCGCGTCGGCCGTGGGGCCGAAGCACAGCAGACCTGCCTCCGTGAACCGATCGACCAGGCCACCGGCCAGTGCATCTTCGGGGCCGACTACGGTCAGGTCGATCTTTTCAAGCAGGGCCCATTCCTTCAGGCGCTCAATTTCACAGGTGAGACGATCACCTTCAGATGCTGCCAGGTCGACGTGGAACTGAGGCAGGCAGGTGGCGTGTGCGGCGATGCCTGGACTGCCCGGTGCTGCGAAGAGTTCGTCAGCGCGTGGACTCTGCGCCAGCTTCCAGGCCAGAGCATGTTCCCGGCCGCCCTTGCCGACGACGAGAATCTTCATCTGATCTCACTCCGTGTTCTATGATGTGGATGGGAGCGGGCTTCGTGCACTACACATATCCGAATTCGCGCAGGTCGCGATCCTTCGAACGCCAGTCGGGACGCACCTTCACTCGCAGTTCGAGATAGACCGGCAACTCGACGAGTTCCTCGATCTTCGGGCGCGCCGCAGATCCAATGGCGCGAAGGCGTTTTCCGCCCTTGCCGATGACGATGCCCTTCTGGCTGTCGCGTTCGACGAAGAGGGTCGCGTGGATGTAGGCCTTGCGTTTGGAGCCAGGGTCGGGTTCGTTGAATTCGTCGATGACGACTTCGATCGAATAGGGCAACTCATCATCGAGGCGCTCAAAAGCTGCTTCGCGAATCAACTCAGCGGCGAAGAATCGCTCGGGCTGATCGGCCACCATATCGGGAGGATAGAGAGCTGGCCCAGGTGGTAGTCTATCCCCGAGTGTCTTCAGCAGATTCCGCACGTTCGTGCCGTGTAGCGCCGACAGGGGCAAGACATCCGGCAGGTCGTACGTGGTCTTCGCTTCCTCCAGCAGTGGCTCGATCGCCTCAGGTTTGACGGTATCGACCTTGTTCAGGACTGCCAGAAGTGTCTGCCGACGATTTCCCAGTTGCTTGAGGAAGGTATGGATCAGATCGGATCGATCCTGCAGGCGGCAGGCGTCGAGCAGCAGCAGAATGAGATCGGCATCGCGCGTGGAGCGCTGGATCTGCCGTTCGAGATTTTCGTGGAGTTTGTAACTCGACTCCAGCAGGCCCGGTGTATCGAGGAAGACGGTCTGAGAATCAGCACGTGTGAGAATGCCGAGGACCCGCTGCCTGGTTGTCTGCGGCTTGGCCGTTACGATGGACAGCCGCTGACCGAGAATTGCATTGAAGAGAGTCGACTTGCCGGCATTGGGGCGGCCGACGAGCGCGACGTAGCCGCTGCGCTGCACCTGCCCGGCACCGGGCAGGCTGGTGGGCTCAGAATCCAAGGCGGGCGGAGAGCAGATAGGTGTCCTCGAGATCCGGGTGCTGCAGGTAGGCGATGTCGAGACCGAGCCGCGCGTGAGGGCGAAGACCGAGTCCAAAGCTCTGGCGCTCCTCATCCAGACCTGCGCGCAGGGCTAGCTTCCCGTGGTTGTACTCCATGCCGGCGTTGATGGGCATCGTGGCATCGTCTGACGCGTCGCCACCACCCCGACTCGACAACAGCACCGCTGCCGTACCGCCGCCCACCTGACGCGTGAAACCAAGGCCGATGACGGCGGAAGGCATGATTCGATCGGTACCACCATCCCAGAGGATCGGAGTCGTGGTCAGGTCACGCAGATTGGCGGCAAGTACGAGATCATCTGCCAGATGGTAGCGTAGTCCCACATCCAGACCCGCCCCGTAGGCTGTGAAGTCGGCAATTGTTCGATAGATGACCTTCGCGCTGACACCCATGGCCAGCCGATCGCTCAGTTGGCGTCCGCCGGACAGATACACGGCGTAGTCGGCGCTGGTCTCAGTCGAACTCACCACGGGTCGGTTGTCAGGCCCCATGGGGGCTGCCGGGTTGGGCAGGGAGGTGAAGGCAATGTCATCTACGCCCAGACGGAGCAAGGAGACGGCGGCACCATCGACAAAGGGCGCATCGAAACTGGCAGCGATGAAATCCTGGTCGACGAGACCGTCGTACCGTTCAGCGTGCATCAGATGCACTTCGTGTTCGGCCCGGGCCAGCCCAGCCGGGTTCCAGTAGCCGGCCGTCGCATCCTGCGCGATGGCGACATAGGCATTGCCCAGTGCCAATCCACGTGCACCGGCACCCACAGCGAGAAACTCGCCGGCGAAACCACTGGCCGCATTGGCGGGCAGGTGAGTCATTGCCAGGAACAGCAGAGGGATCAGGTGTCTGAAGTAGGGCGCCATATCATCTCGAACGATGCAGTGGGGATGTTCCAGAGTGTCGCTGTGCCATCAGGCACTGTCAAGCGAATCCAACATCCTGTAAACGCTGTAGCATAGGTCGCGTTCCCGGTCGCGCGACCTGGCACCCGCTCAACTCACCAGAACTAGTCGCAGGTCCATGACATTGGTTCCGGTGGGGCCGGTCATGATCAGGTCATCGAGAGCGGCAAAGAATGGGTAGGCGTCGTTCGTCATCAGGTGGTCGTCGGCGACCAACCCTGCCCGCCTGCCGCGTTCGACAGTCCAGGCGTCGGCGATGGCACCGGCCGCATCGGTCGGGCCATCTGTGCCATCGGTGCCGGCGCTCAGAACTGTGATCTGCGGCTGTCCCTGCAGGTCGATGGCGGCGGCCAGGGCGAACTCCTGATTACGGCCTCCCTTGCCTGCTGTTGCCGTCAAGGTCACCGTCGTCTCGCCGCCTGAGATGATACAGGCAGGGGCTCGAATGGGTTGAGACGTGCTGACGATTTCCTGTCCAATGGCGACGTGCACGCCGGCCGCATCGCGGGTCTCCCCGGCGATCCGGGAGGACAGCACGAGCGGCTCGTAGCCACAGGCTCGAGCCGCTTCACGTGCCGCCTCGAGGGAGAGTGCATTGTTGCCGACCACGTGGAATCGTGTATCGCCCAGTTCATCGGCCGCGGCTGGGGTATCGGGCAAGCGGCCGGCCTCACCGTCCTCCAGGTGCTGACGTACGGCAGCAGGGACACGGGCACGCAGCTGGTAGTGATCGAGCAATCTCAGGCAATCGGCAAAGGTCGTCGGATCTGCGACCGTGGGCCCCGAAGCGATCGTGTCTGCCACATCACCGATCACATCACTGATGGCGAGCGTCACCAATCGGGCTGGCATCGCGTGGCGGGCCAACTGCCCACCCTTGAGTGCGGACAGATGCTTTCGAATGGTATTCACTTCATCGATACTGGCGCCACATTCCAAGAGGCGAGCCGTCGTCTGCTGCTTGTCGGTCAGGCTCAGTCCCTCTGCCGGAGCCGGTAGCAGGGCGGAACCGCCCCCTGAGAACAGGCACAGGACGATGTCGTCGTCTGTCAGATTCTGCAGTTGGTCCAGGATCAGTCCGGCCCCAGCGACGCCCGCCTCGTCTGGGATCGGGTGGCCACATTCGGTGGTGTGGATACGTTGCAGGGGAAGGGCGTGACCGTATTTCGTATTGATCGCGCCGCTCTCGAGACGATCCCCCAGGATGCCTTCCACGGCCTGCGCCATGGCGGCCGTCGCCTTGCCGGCGCCGACGACCCGGATTCGTGCTGTCGGCGACAAGGGGAATTGCTCGCCTTCGACGACGAGAGCGTCAGCGCTCAGGCGAACGCTTCGCTGCAGGCACTGCAACGGATTGGCTGCCCGAATCGCGGCGTCGAGGATACGCCGGGCATCGCGCCGGCGAGCCAGGACCCTCGCATCAGGCAGGGCCGCCTCAGCGGGCGATAGGTCCTGGATTGGCTGCCCGAATCGCGGCGTCAACGTTGCGCCCGCTTCACAGCCGGTACCGGCTCACGGTATGACTACAGACGCCGCATCAGGCCGACGACGCGACCGGCGATGCGGAACTGGACCCCTTCATCTCCACGAACGATGATCGGGTCGTATGCGGCGTTCTCAGGCAACAGGCGGATGCAGTCAGGGCCCGGATCGAATCGCTTCACCGTGGCTTCGTCGTCGATGAGGGCCACGACGATTTCACCGCGATTGGCGGTCTCCTGTTGGCGTGCAACCACGACATCGCCGTCGAGAATCCCGGCTTCGATCATGCTGTCGCCCTGAACACTGAGGGCGAAGACATCGCCGGAGGAGGGCAGAAGCGAGCGATCGACGTGGACGGACGAGTCGATGTTCTCCGTCGCGAGAATGGGTGTCCCGGCAGCGACGCGGCCCAGCACAGGGACCTCTACCGTATCGACGTGCGTGATGGATGCGTCGCCCTGGTCAACCAGCTCGATGCCGCGAGACAATCTGGCGTGCCGGCGGATGTGACCCTTCTTCTCGAGGGCGGCCAATGTTGTGCGCACGCCGTTGGTCGAGTTGATGTCGAAGGCTTCCATGATTTCGCGGATCGTCGGCGGTGCGCCGCGGCCGCGAATGATGCCGGCGATAAAATCAAAAATCGCCTGCTGGCGGTCGGTCAGCTCCTTCGGCATATGGTCTTCCTCCTGCTATTGGTCGTAATGACGCTTCTCCAGTGGTCGGGTGATCGGCCTCCAACCGATGCCCGTATATATACTGCACATTCGTGCATTTGTCAATCCAGGACCTGTGACCGCTTTCTCGTGGTCACAGGTCCTGGATACCCCTCAGTAGTTGCATTGACAAAGTCCACCCTTGTCTCTACAGTAACCGATTATGCCGTAAGTGCACCCGTTTTAAGGGGTTGCCTCATTTTCGCCACTGCTTTGCGAAGCATGACCGGTGGTTGTCCGCCGCCGATGGGAGAGACCAGCATGAGGCCCGTCCTCACCGCCGTCGCGCTGGCGGTTCTACTGATCATGCCCTCAGAGCCGGTCCAGGCCGACCTCGGGTCCTATGTCACGCCTCGTCGTCTCGTCGGCGTGGTTTTCATCGGTGGCAGTGCGATGCTTGCTCAGAAGGGCTTCGATCTGAATGATGAGGCTGACAACTTCTACGCTGCGTACGAGCAGGCATCCGACAGCGCCGAAATCGAGAAACTCTACCAGCGTACGACGAACCGAGATGTAAAGAGTCAGGTCAGTTGGGCATTGGCAGCGGCCTTCGGTGTTACGGGGGTGCGACTGTTACTCACGGGAGCTCCCGAAGAGCCCTCGATGCAGTTGGGTGACGCTGATCAGCGACCGACCGTTCGCGCCTCGTGGCGGGAGGGGCTTCGCTGGATTCCCGCGATCGAGCCCGGAAGACTGTCGCTGCGCGTCGAACGTGCCCTTTTCTAGAAAACCAGATATGACTTCACACTACGAGCCTGTTCGAACGAATCCGTTCGCCAAGCCCCGCGTGGGCCCGCACGGATCGTTTCACAGGCTTCTACCCACTACGGGTCGGAGGATTCGATGACGCTCGGCCGAATCGGCGCAATCGGCGCACTGTGCCTCGCTATGATTGCCATCAGCTGTGATCGAGACCGCAGCAATCCTCTCGATCCGCAATCCGAATTGGTGGCGGATCTGCCGGCCACCCCGGCTCAGATCGGCGCCGAAGCCGGGGTGGGCGTCATCCGCCTCGCATGGCAAGCGGTGACGGACAAAGACCTGGCGGGCTACGCCATTTACCGCGCCAATCAGAGCAATGGCACGTACAGTTTCGTCGTCGGTGACGGCGACTCCACTGCACAGATCACGACGGGTAAGACGGTCTTCACCGATACGGTGGGTCAGTCTGCGACCTTCTTCTACCGCGTTGCGGCGGTGGACACCATCGGCCTTCGCGGCGAATTGTCCGCCTTTGCCGGGGCCACCGCCCTCGAAGACGCCGTGGCGCCCGGGGCGCCGCAGAGCCTGTCGGCCGTCCCCGATGAAGAGACGATCGGTCGTGTGACCCTGCGCTGGAGTGCGCCCCAACGGGATTCGAATGGGGGAGAGTTGTCCGGCCTGATTGGTTATGCAATCCTGCGTGCCCAAGAGGGTGCCGGCGGGTTGGCCCCGATCGACACGGTCAGCGCCGAGACGCGCCAATACGTTGATGAGGGTCTCAAGTCACTGACGGGCTACACATACAGCGTGCTCGCCTTCGACGAGATCGGCAATGCCAGCGGTGCGGCGACCCTCGTGCAGGTGAGAACTTCGGGTCTGCCCACACCTTCAGGATTGAGTGTCAGCGACGAGATCGGGCGAGTGATCCTCACTTGGCAGGCCGTCGATGACGCCACGCTGATCGGTTACGATGTGTATCGATCCGACCGATCGGATGCCGGATACGTTCGCCTGACAGGTGGCGAAGGGGGTGACTTCACGACGGGCCGCACGGCCTTCACCGACAGCACGCTGTCGGGTGGTGAACTGCGGTTCTACCGCGTCCGGGCCGTGGGTACCGATGGACAGTCGAGTGAACTGTCCGCCTTCGTCAGTGGCGAGGCGGATGCGGATGAGACCGCTCCGGGTGCGCCTCGATCGCTGTCTGCGGTTGCCGATGAGGCATCCAGCCAGGTCACGGTCCGATGGGGCGCACCGCCCAGTGACGTAGATGGTGGCGACCTGACCGGCTTGTCCGGTTTCGTGTTGCTGCGTGCTGAAGGAGTCGGCGGATCGTTGCTCCCCGTCGATACACTGGCGGCGGAGGTCCGTGACTATGTCGATACCGGCCTCAAGGCCCTGACCCAATACACGTATGCTTTGCTGGCTTTTGACGAGGTCGGCAACCAGGGACCCCAGTCCTCCACGACACCGACGACGACGGCTGGTGTTCCTCGACCGATGAGTGTCCGGGCCACAGGTGGGGGCGGTCGCATTACGTTGAGCTGGTCGCCCGTCGATGATTCAGATCTGGCCGGTTATGATATCTATCGTTCCACCCAGTCCGATGGCGATTACACCCTCCTGGCAGGTGCAGAGGGAAGTGAGCTGACCACAGGACGAACGACCTACGTCGATTCCAACCTGATCGGTGGCAGCCTCCTGTATTACAAGGTGCAGGCCGTGGATGCGAATGGTCTGCGCAGCGAGATGTCCGTCTTTGCTGGCGCCGAGGCGAGCGCGGATATTCCACGCCCGTCGAGTGTCCGGGCCACGGGTGGGATCGGTCGCATCACGCTGAGCTGGTCGCCCGTGGATGATTCGGATCTGGCGGGTTACGATATCTATCGCGCGACCCGGGCCGACGGAGACTACACGCGCCTGAGTGGCACAGAGGGTAGTGAGCTGACCACGGGGCGAACGGCCTACGTTGATTCCAACCTGGCTGGTGGATCTCTGCTCTACTACAAGGTGCAGGCGGTGGATGCGAATGGTCTGCGCAGCGAGATGTCTGTCTTTGCCGGCGCCGAAGCGACTGCAGATGAGGCGGCCCCCGGTGTGCCGCGCAACATCGCCGCCGTCGCTGATGAAGAGAATCCTGAGCAGATCACTCTAGGCTGGTCGGCGCCACTGACCGATGCCGACGGCGGCGATCTGACGGGACTGAGTGGTTTTATCATCCTGCGCACCGAGGGAGACGGGGAGGCGTTTGTTCCTGTGGATACCTTGAGTGCAGACCTGCGTCGGCTCGTCGACTCAGGACTCAAGTCTCTGACATCCTACACTTATGCTGTGGTCGCCTTTGATGCCGATGGCAACGAGAGTGCCCAGGCTCGATCGAATGTGACCCGTACTGCCGGACTGCCGGTGCCAGCCGCGCTGCGGGCTACAGATGATGTGGGACGCATTCTGTTGTCATGGCAGTCCGTCGATGACAGCGATCTGGCCGGTTACGATGTCTATCGCTCCACGACCTCTGATGGCGAGTACGTCGCTCTGTCCGGTGCGGATGGCGATGGCTTCACAACGGGGCGAACCAGCTACATCGACTCGAATCTGGCCGGTGGCACGCTGCTGTTCTACAAGGTACAGGCCGTGGGCAGCAACAGTCTGCGCAGCGAGCTGTCCTCCTTCGCCAGCGGCGAAGCCGAAGCGGACGAGTCTGCGCCCGGCCAGCCGCGCAATGTGTCCGCCGTAGCTGACGAAGATGACTCCGGTCAGATCACCGTGGGCTGGAATGTGCCGGCCACCGATGCAGGTGGCGATGCCCTCACGGGTCTGGCCGGTTACGTCCTGTTGCGGGCAGAGGGTGCCGATGGGGCGCTGATTCTCGTCGACAGTCTTGCCGCCGATGCCCGTGAGTATGCCGATACGGGCCTGCGGGCGCTTACCGACTATCGCTACGCCCTGTTCGCCTTTGATGCGGCCGGGAACGAAGGTGCGCAGGCACTGTCGAATCTGACGCGCACATCCGGACTGCCTACACCGGTCGGGCTGAGTGCCGCAGATGGGATCCAGCGCATCACAGTCAACTGGCGTGCCATCGATGATGAAGCACTGGCCGGATATGATCTGTTCCGGGCCAGCACATCTGACGGCACCTACCAGCGACTCACAGGCAGCGAGGGTACGTCCTTTACAACGGGGCTTACCACCTTCGTCGACAGCGGACTCACGGCCGGGGACCTCTACTACTACAAGGTGCAGGCAATCGGTGACAATGGGCTCACCAGTGGCCTGTCTGGCTTCGCTGGTGGTGAGACACTGTCCGATGAATCGTCTCCTGGCAGGCCGCAGAATACTTCCGCCGTGGCCTCGCAGACGGACGCCACGGCCGTATCTGTTCGGTGGACCGCACCCACGACTGACGCGAACGGTGGTGATCTGTCGGGTCTTGATGGCTTTCGTGTTCTGCGGGCAGAGGCCAACGGTTCGCTGGCAACTGTGGCTACGCTCGGCGCGACGGATCGGCAGTTCGATGATTCGGGGCTGCGTTCACTGACGCGTTACACCTATGCGGTGATCGCCTTCGATGCGACGGGCAATGAGAGTCAGCAGTCATCGACGGCAAGCACGACGACGATCGGCGTCACACCCCCCTCGGGGCTGGCTGCAGAAGAGGGCACCGAACGCGTCACGCTCACGTGGGCCGATGTGGATGAGAATGACCTCATCGGTTACAACGTCTATCGCTCGGCGCAGCCGGACGATGGCTATGTGCATCTGTCAGGCGATGGGGGAACCGGCTACACGACGGGCAGAACGAGCTTCATCGATTCCACGATCTCTGCCGGCTCCCTGGTGTATTACCGAGTTTCCACGGTAACCGATGGCCTGGAGTCGGAGCGTTCCGGATTCGTGAGTGCGATTGCCGTTGCTGATACGATTGCCACGCCGGCTGCGATTGCCGCCAATGGGGGCATCACGAGGATCACCGTCGCCTGGAGTGCTGCCGAGGCCGACGACCTGGCCGGATACAATGTCTATCGTTCGACCACGTCGGATGGGTCTTACTCCCGACTGACCGGGATCGAGGGCACGGCCTTCACGACAGGTCAGACGAGTTTCATCGATTCGGGCCTCGTCGGTGGTCAGATCTTCTTCTACAGGGTATCCGTCGTCAGCGGTAATGGTGAAAGTGATCTTTCCGAGTTTTCCGGCGCCACCGTGCAGTCCGACACACGGCCTCCTTCGGCGCCGACCTTCGTGGAAGGTCAGGCGCTCACCGATGATCCGGAAAAACTCACTCTGACCTGGACGGCACCCACCACGGATTCCAGTGGTGATGAGTTGACCGGCGTCGCCTCATATACCATCTACCGGTCCGATACGGCGACCGGCTCCTTTGCGGAGGTCGGAACGTCGACGATGGCCTCGTTCCAGGACAGCGGACTGGTGGCCAAGACGACCTATTACTATGAGATCGAGGCGCTGGACGAGGCGGGGAATGTGGGGCCACGTTCGTCGGTCATCGCCGCTGTGACGGGCGGAGTCGGCGTGCCAGCGAATGTCCGGCTCGTGTCGACGACGCCATCGAGTGCTTCCAGTCCGCCGGTGGTCACGATCTCCTGGGAGGGGTCCACAGGCGCCATCATTCGCTATGAAGTGCAGCGGACACAGGTGGCCAACAGCAGCAGCGACGCCGACTACACCAGTATCCTGCCCAACTCGTTGCAGAGGTCACGAACAGACAACACGGTCACGCGTGGGCAGACGTACTACTACCGGGTCCGGGCTGTCGATCTCGAGTCTCGCGAGAGTGACTGGACAGATCCACTACAGATCGACGTGTCGAACTGAAGAAAGTCCAGGCGATCAAGCGAAATGGTCGGGCCCACACGCACCGGTGGGTCCGGCCATTTCTCTTATTCTTCGGTGCTCAATTCCGCGTGCCATTTGAGGACGGCATCGAGGATCTCCTCGAGTTCCTCAGTTTCATGCCCGTCGAGTTCACCGAGCCCTTCATAAGCGGTCGTATGCTTCCCTGCAGCGGAAGGATCTTCCTTCTGCAGGGTCAGAAGGGCGAGCAGATCCCGCATGTTGGTGGCGATCGTGTCGACGCCCGATTGCAGTCGCTGCCGCTCGGCGGCGGACAGACCCATCTGATTGGTCGTCAGCTGGGCCCGTAGAAGGGAGTAGATCTCCAGCATGCGAGCCATCTGCACACGGATCCCATTGAGATTCTGTCCTGACATCAATTGTCTCCTGGTGGATGCTGATCTCATCCATCTTGGTTACGATTGCACAGACCACTACCCCTGTGGCCCCATGCCATCACTTGTTACCAAGCAATCGGTGTTCCAATGCTTCTGAACCCGGATCTCGAAGCCGAACTCATGCGGCAAGTCGCCCGGGGATTGGCCGCGGCCGGGTGTCAGTCGGGAGACGGGCTGCTCGTGGGTGTTTCGGGCGGGTTGGATTCGTGCGTTCTGCTGAATCTGCTGCTCGAACTGCCCACGCTGCAGCCACTGCACGTGGCGCATCTGAATCACCAACTGCGCCCGGCCGCTGCTCAGGATGCCACTTTCGTTCGCCAACTGGCCCACCGGCATCGGCTGCCCTGCACGATCGGCCGGACGGATGTTCGCGCGCGGGCCATCCAGGACGGCGAATCGATCGAGATGGCAGCCCGCACCTGTCGGCGGGAATTCCTCACGCAGGTTGCCGATCGCACCGGATATCGATGGATCGCTCTGGCGCATCATGCCGACGACCAGGCCGAGACCGTCCTGCTGCGACTGCTGCGTGGTACCAGTGGCACCGGCCTGGCGGGCATGAGGGCCCATCGCGATGGTTGGCTCCGGCCACTGCTGGAAACTCGCCGGGCCGAGTTGCGTCAGTATGCGAGCGGCAAGGGGCTCCAGTGGCGGGAGGATGAGAGCAATCACGACATCCGGATTCCCCGAAATCGGGTCCGTCACCAACTACTTCCCCATCTACAAGCCGAGCACAACCCGCAGGTTGAGCACGCCATCGGCCGCGCCGCCCGCCTGCTGGCAGACGATGACGACTATCTTCAGCGGGCGACACAGGTGGCCTATGAGGCCGCCGTCTGCGAGCACGACAACACGAAGGTCTGCCTTGAGTACGATCTGATCTCCAGTTATCATATTGCCATCCAACGGCGCGTCTTACGTGAGATTCTACAGGGACTTGCGTCGTCCCTTGCCGATCGTTCGCAGAGCATTCACCAACTGCTGGTGATGCTGCGCAATGGCCCGGGAGCGATGCAGAGTCTGGGTGGAGATTTGCGAGTGCAAATTGCCGCCGGGCGAATGATCCTTCGTCGATCGCCATCCGAATCGGTGATCGTGCCGCTGGTCTGTCCGGGACGAACCCAAATCCCCGGGCGTGCAGCGAGCGTGGAGACACGATGGTGCACACCGGATGAGTTTGGTCGCCTGCGACCCGGGCTTGGTCTGGATCAGGCGGTGATCGACGCGGGACCGACGCTGGGCCAGCTCGTGCTGCGGCAGCCTCGGCAGGGGGATCGTATGAAGCCGCTGGGAATGGGCGGTAGGACCAAGAAGCTGAGCGACTGCTTTATCGACGCGGGCTGGCCGCGGATTCTCCGGGAAGATGCCATCGTGCTGAGCCGCGCCGCGGACGACGAGATCCTCTGGGTGGCCGGCCTGGCACGCAGCGAAGGCCACCGGGTGGACGCTGCCAGCCAACGACTTCTGTATCTGCGGACCATCGAGCAAACGACCCAACCCCGCGCTGACGAGACCTAATGGACGAACACGATTCTTCCTCCAGACGACCGCCGAATGATGATGGTGGGCGTAAGCCCTGGGGCTGGCCGACACGCACTCGCGCCTTCTGGATCTTCCTCATCCTTGCCATGATTGTGGCGGCCAAGTTTTTCGGCAGCGTGCCGCCTGATCGTCGTGAGGTGACCTATGTCGAATACAGGGAGTATCTGTCGAGCGGGCAGATTGCCACTGCCACCATCGTGGGCAACGAGGAGTTCCAGGGCGTGCTGTCGGATGGATCTCATTTCGTCGTCAACCTCGGACCCATCGATGCAGATACGAAGCGGGAGTGGGAAGAAGCGCAGATCGACTTCTCCTTCAAGAAGAAGCCTTTTCAGTGGTATTCGTTCGTGATTTCGTTTCTGCCATGGTTGCTGGTTATCGGCTTCTGGGTCTTCATGCTGCGGCAGATGCAGGGCGGTCCCAAGGGCTTGTTCTCCTTTGGTAAGAGTCGCGCCCGCCTGCTGACACAGGACAAGCGCAAGACCACATTCGGTGATGTGGCCGGGGCCGACGAGGCCAAACAGGAATTGTCGGAGATTATCGAATTCCTCAAGGATCCCCGGAAGTTCCAGCGCCTTGGCGGTCGTACGCCGAAGGGCGTATTGCTGGTCGGCCCACCTGGTACCGGCAAGACGCATCTGGCCCGGGCCGTTGCTGGCGAAGCCGGGGTCCCGTTCTTCTCCATCAGTGGATCCGATTTCGTCGAGATGTTTGTCGGCGTTGGTGCATCGCGGGTGCGTGATCTGTTCGAACAGGGCAAGACCAGCGCGCCGTGCATCATCTTCATCGATGAGATCGATGCCGTGGGTCGCCATCGGGGGGCCGGCATCGGTGGGGGACACGATGAGCGCGAGCAGACGCTGAATCAGCTGCTTGTTGAGATGGATGGGTTCGAATCGAATGATGGCGTGATTCTGATCGCCGCGACGAATCGTCCCGATGTGCTCGACCCGGCCCTGCTGCGTCCGGGGCGTTTCGATCGGCGTGTCGTGGTCAGCCTGCCCGATGTTCGCGGTCGACTCGGCATCCTTGAGGTCCATTCGCGCCATGTGCCCACCGCCGATGATGTTGATCTGAAACGGGTCGCTCGGGGCACACCGGGACTGTCCGGGGCAGATCTGGAGAATCTCGTCAATGAGGCCGCCTTGCTGGCCTCCATGCGGGATCGTGAACACGTGGTCATGGCGGATCTGGAAGACGCCAAGGATAAGGTGATGCTCGGCGCTGAGCGTCGCAGTGTGATCATGACGGAAGAGGACAGGCACCTGGCTGCCGTTCACGAAGCGGGTCACGCCTTGATCGCCAAGCTGACACCCGGGGCGCCCCCGATCAACAAGGCCGTCATCGTGCCTCGAGGGCAGGCGATGGGCATGGTCTCCTTCCTGGCCGAAGAGCGTCACTCCGTGACCGAGTCCAAGCTGAAGGCACACCTGGATACCGCGTTGGGGGGGTGCGTGGCCGAGTCGATCGTCTTCGGCGAGCGGTCGACGGGCGCCCAGGCAGACTACAAGCAGGTGGCGTCGCTGGCTCGCTCCATGGTCTGTGACTGGGGCATGAACAAGACCCTCGGACCCCTGTCTCTTGGGGGGGAGGATGGACAGGTCTTCCTCGGTAAGGACCTCAGTCGCCCCCGCAACTACAGTGAACAGACGGCGCAGGTCATCGATGCCGAGATTCGCGAACTCATCGTGGATGCCGAGAGTCGCGCCTCCCGGATGCTGGGCGAGAATCGCGAGAAACTCGAGGCCCTGTCGGCCGCTCTGCTGGACTATGAGGTTCTCGACGACGCGGAGATCGATGAGATCCTGCAGGGGCGGCAGCTGACCAGAGAGCCCGTGGTCGTCACGGCACAGCCTGAGCTCAAGTCAGAGTTCGAATCAGCGTCCCAATCAGCGGTTCCGTCCGAATCCCCGTCTGAATCCCAACCCGACCCCGAACCTGGCGCTGAGGCTGAACCGACGCCGCCGCAGACATCGGCACAGGGGTGATCTGGACACTGCCGCGCGGACAGCGGCTCGACCTTGGCGCCCGCGTGCAGGTGATGGGGATCCTGAATACCACACCGGATTCATTCTATGACGGCGGACGATTCACCGACCCGAAGATCGCCGCCGACCACGCCCTGCGGATGGTCGAAGAGGGGGCGGACATTGTCGATGTCGGGGGTGAATCCTCGCGACCACCGATGTATGGCCGTGCAGACAAGCTGTCGTCGTCCGAGGAAGTGGACCGCGTCGTTCCGGTCGTGAAGGCAATCCGCCAGCAGAGCGACATTCCGATCTCTGTGGATACCACCAAGAGTGAGGTGGCCCGCGCTGCTCTGGACGCCGGCGCGGATATCCTCAATGATATCAGCGCCCTCGATGAGGGCGGATCACAGATGCTGGGGGTTGTGGGCCATGGCACGATCCCCGTGATCCTCATGCACAGACGCGGGAATGCGGCTACCATGCAGTCAGACACGCACTACGAGGATCTGCTGGGCGAGATCTGCGCCTATCTGACTGCACGGGTGCAGCGCGCTCGCGAGGCAGGCGTTGTGGATGTCGCCACGGATCCGGGGATCGGTTTCGGCAAGTCGGCACAAGACAACTATCGATTACTCGGCCATGCTGGCAGATTCGCCGTAGAGGGTTGTCCGGTTCTGATCGGCGCCTCGCGTAAGTCGTTTCTGTGGAAGCAGGTCGGTCGCGCCCCCGAAGACGCGCTGGCCGCCAGTGTGGCAGCCGCTGTGATGGCATCTGTGAGTGGCGCGCGCATTCTGCGGGTCCACGATGTCGCAGAGACCGTCGACGCCCTGCGTGTCACGGCCGAAACCCACGCTGCCTGCACTGCGAACTGAGGACGACGAGATGCTCGAAGACCTTGTGATCTTTCGTCTCTTTGGCTTCATCCCGGTGACGCCCGTCTCCGTCATCGATATCCTCGTGGTCGCCTTCATCATCTATCGGCTGATGAATCTGATTCGCGGCTATCGGGCGGCGCAGATGCTGGTCGGTCTCTTTCTCCTGGTGATGGTTGCCCTGGCGGCGCGTTGGCAGGAGATGGAAGCGCTGGCGTACCTCCTGGAGCAGGTGCAGTCGATCCTCCTTATTCTGCTCGTCATTCTCTTTCAGCCCGAATTGCGACGTATGCTGGTCGCACTGGGTCAGAGTCCGCTGCTGGGCTGGTTCTACAAGACCGAGGCCAATCTCGTCATCGACCAGGTGGTCCAGGGGGCAACGCAACTGGCCAGTAGAGGATATGGCGCGCTCATCGTTCTCACCCGCGAAGCGGGTCTGGAGAGCATCATCGAATCCGGCGTGCCATTGGACGCCAAAGTCTCGGCGGATCTCCTGACGACGATCTTCACACCCCGGTCACCTCTACACGACCAGGCAGTCGTCATCCAGGGAGAAACCCTCGTCGCCGCCCGCTGCACCCTCCCCCTTGCCGAAGAGGTCGAGGACCAGCGGCTCGGTACTCGCCATCGAGCCGCACTGGGGTTGTCTCAGGAGACGGATGCGGTCACGATCGTCGTTTCCGAAGAGACGCAGACCATCTCGATCACCGTCGGTGGCGGTTTCCTGCGGGGACTCGACGAGCACGAATTGAAGCAGCGCTTGAGTGAATTGTTGTCGCCGCGAGAGGCGTCAGCCGTCGGGGCCAGTGCCCTTTCCGATGACTGAGCCCCCTGGCTCCGGTTGGCACCTGAGTCCTCGTCCCCTTTCCGGCTGCCGGCTGAAATCCATCGTTGACCGTGTTTCATTCCCTGTCTATATTGACTTTTTATTCGGTAATACAGAATAGTTATTCTATTCCGCCTGGGCCCAATGGGGGCCGTGAGAGCGGGGCGAGGGCCGGGACGATGAATGCCAGAAGTCGGCGTCACGCGACGATTCGAGAGTTGATCGTTGCTGAGCAGATCTCGACGCACGAGAGCATGGCCAGATCGCTTTCACAACGGCAGATCCAGGTCAGCCAGTCGACTCTGTCCAAGGATCTGCGCGAACTGGGTGTTGTGCGCGCCCCGTGTGCCGGCGGCGGATTCCGCTACATGTTGCCGTCTGATACGGACACGACCCAGCGCGAGCGGCAGATTCTGGAACGAGAGTTGCGCGACTATGTCACAGGTGTCGACCGGGCGGAGAACATGGTTGTGATCAAGACCATGTCCGGTCATGCCCAGGCGGTTTGTGAGGCGATAGACAGGATGGATTGGGAGGAAGTGATGGGTACGTTGGCAGGGGAGAATACGATCTTCGCCGTGGCGAGAGATTCCACACTGGCAGGTCGGCTCGAGAGCCGGATTCGTGAACGGAGTGCGGCCCTGTGAATGCACTCCAGCAATACATCGACAAGGCCTCAATCCTCGTCGAGGCGCTACCCTACATCCAATCGTTCCGTGGCAAGACGGTTGTGGTCAAGTATGGTGGCAGCACGATGAAGGGTGAGGGGCATGATACGGTGCTCAAGGATCTCGTATTCATGGAGTCGGTCGGCATCAATCCGGTGATCGTCCATGGTGGTGGGCCGGCCATCGATCGGCAGCTCAAGGCACGCAAGATCGAGACGCAGCGGGTCAATGGCCTGCGGATCACCGATCACGAGACGATGCAAGTCGTGGAAGAGACGCTCTTCGGTGAGGTAAATGCCGGAATCGTCGAGGCTGTGCGTGAACTGGGTGGGCGGCCCGTCGGTGTGTCAGGCCGAGATGCGGGAATCCTCCAGGTCAGCAAACACATGGCCGAAACGCCGGATGGACCTGTTGACATCGGCTACGTGGGCGATGTTGAGAATGTCGAGTCTCAACCTCTGATCGATTTGCTTCAGGCTGAATCCATACCCGTTGTGGCCCCGATCGGGCGAGGCCCAGGCGGCGAAGCATACAATGTGAATGCCGACACGGCGGCGGGTGAAATCGCCGCCGCGCTGCATGCGGAAAAGCTCGTTTTTCTTACCGACGTGACCGGCATCATGGCGCGCCCCGGCGAAGAAGAGAGCCTGTTGTCGACACTGCACGTACGCGACGTAGAGGAACTGATCGAGAGCGGCGTCGTCGACGGCGGTATGATACCCAAGACGCGCGCCGGTGTTCACGCCGTTCGTGCTGGCGTCCACAAGACCCATATCATCGATGGCCGCATCCCACATTCGATGCTGCTGGAATTTTTCACCGACGAAGGCGTTGGTACGCAAATCGTGCAATAGC
>JABHDC010000135.1 GCA_018673255.1 Gemmatimonadota bacterium | reverse complement strand
TCTTCGACCAGGCGTTGGGGCTCACGCCGTCGGTCCATGGCCCGTTCGAGATAGCCCATGCGTCCGGCGTAGCCGAGAGCGATCCAACGGGCATAGTAGTCGGCGGCGGCCAGTGGATCGGCCGGCGTGACACCAAACAGGTCGAAACCCAGTGATGTGGCGACTTGCCGCAGTCGGTCGGTAGGGAGGCGATCCCGCGTCACATTGTTGCTACTGGAACAACTCCACGACGTGATCCACGACGTGACGATTCAGATCGTTGAAGGTGACCAGGACCATGATGAAGAGGAGGACGACGAGCCCCACCTGTTGCGAGATCTCACGCAGCCGCACCGAAGGCGGCCGGCCTCGCACGGCCTCCATCGTCAGGAAGAGCAGATGGCCACCATCGAGCACGGGAATCGGCAGCAGATTCAAGATGGCCAGATTCACGCTCAGTTGGGCCAGGAAGTTGATGTAGTCACGGGTGCCACGCTCGGCCGTATCGCCGGCCATCATGGCGATGCTGATCGGGCCACCGACCTGGTTGTAGTTTTCCGGCTGGTAGATGCGACCGAGGAACTCGAGAATGAGTCCTGACGAGGCCACAACATTTGTCAGGGCCATGCTCGTCGCATCGACAAATCCGACCTGGGTCGTGGACGAGTGAGGCGAAATGCCGATCTGACCAAAACGATCTTCGCCCTCGCCAATTCCCCTGGGTGTGATCGACCCTTCCAGGTCCTGGCCATCACGCTGCCAGATGATGGTGATCGCTTCGTCTGGATGGACGCTGATCGCTTCGCGCATCTGTGTCCACGTCGACACGTCGTTGCCGGCTACGACCGTGATGAGATCACCGGGCTCCAGGCCCAGTTCGGCAGCCGGCATCCCATCGATGACATTTCCCACTGTCGTGGGCAACAACAGACGCAGGCCGTAGTCACCCTCGTCGTCGGCTGCAGGTAGATCGATGCTGACCAGTTCGCGATGGCGTTCGATTTCGAGGGTCACACCCGAACCCTCGGACAGATCCAGCGCTTGTGACAATTCGAAGGCATTGCTCACGAGGGTGCCATTGACGCTGCGGATCTGATCGCCGTTCTGCAGCCCGCGTTGTTCGGCGATGGAACCCGCTTCCGGATTCACACTCGTCGAATCGATCGTGTCGATGCCATAGGCATTGTAGAGCAGGACAAAAGCGCAGAAGGCAAAAAGGAAGTTCATCAGTGGACCAGCGGCGATGACGCCGATCCGTGTGCCCACCGACTTAGAGGGGAATTCCCACGGTGCCCCGGTCGAGTCCTCGGAGCCGACATCGGCCATGCCTGCCACCTTCACGTAACCACCGAAGGGCACCCATGAGATACAGTATTCCGTCTCGCCATAGGTGAAGCCGATCATCTTTGGCGGATAACCCAGCGAGAATCGCTCGACGCGGATCCCGGCTCGCTTGGCCACCAGGAAGTGGCCCAGTTCGTGCACGAAGACCAGAATGCCAAGAGCGATGATGAAGGAGACGAGCGTAGACAGGAAGTCGAGCATGGGTGTTGTATTAGCCCTTCAGGGCGACGGTGTAGATGTAGGCCAGAGGAAATGCAAAAAAATACGAGTCGAAACGGTCCAGCATGCCGCCGTGACCGGGGATCAGTGCCGGTGCGTCCTTGACGCCGAGATCGCGCTTGATGGCCGATTCAACCAGATCACCTGCCTGTGAGCCGGCGCCAACCAGCAACAACAATCCGGCCAGTTCGGCGATCGACCACGAGGGCAGGCAGCTGATCAGGACCAGGGGCACGAGTCCTCCGACCAGGCCGCATACGAAACCAGTCACCGTTTTGGCGGGACTGATCGATGGCACCAGTTTGCGCGTGCCCCACATGCGTCCCCCGCCGTAGGCGAAGGTATCGGTCAGCCAGATGCAGCCAAAAAGTGCCACCATCAGCCAGGGCGCCTCGGGCCCCACCGTGCGGGCCAGCAGCAACGGCGCTGATCCCAGCAACGCGATGTAGATCATGCCAGCCAGCGTCAGCAGAGCATTCGTGGTGTACCCGCGGACGCCGCCCAGCAGGGTGGCCATCAACGCCACCATGACGGCGGCCATCTGTGCCATCGGCAGCAGCGCATCGGCTCCAAACAACTGCAGGTAGAAGCAACTGCCCAGTGCCAGCAGGACACCCACGTGGCGCGCGGGACGATGACCGGCATCTTCGGCCATCCGCAGCAATTCCCAGCTGCCGCGGCCCACGACGATGGTGACCAGGGCGAACAAGGCCCAGCCACCGGTATAGGCCAGGCCGAGAACGACGGGTACGAAGACCAGTGCTGAGAGGATCCGCCGGCTGAGTTCGCCCATATCGGGTCGTCTACTCGCCGAAGCGACGCTGGCGCTGCTGGTAGGCGCCAATCGCCTCGTACAGATCATTGCGGCCGAAGTCAGGCCATAGAACCGATGTGAAATAGATCTCACTGTATACGGTCTGCCACGGCAGGAAATTGCTGAGGCGCTGCTCGCCACTGGGGCGAATCAGCAGATCCGGATCGGGCAGGCCCCCTGTGTAGAGAGCATTGCTCAGACGCTCTTCGTCAATATCCTCAACGCTCAGATTGCCTTCCTGCACCTGCTGGGCCAATTGGCGGCAGGCATCCACCAACTCGGTGCGGCCACCGTAGTTGAGGGCCAGGTTCAGCAAGAGGCCGTCATTGTCGGCTGTCGCGGCCAGGGCATCACGCAACGCCCGCTGCACTCGACCGGGCAGATCCTGCGTACGACCGATGGCATTGAGTCGCACGTTGTTGTCGTTGAGTTCGGGTGTCTCATTGCGCAACGAGTGCTCGACGTATTGCATCAAGGCCTCAACCTCGAGGCGAGGCCGCGTCCAGTTCTCGGTGGAGAATGTGTACAGCGTGAGCACGTCGATCTGGAGCTCACCGCAAGTTCTGACGATCTCACGCGCCGTTTCGCGTCCGTGCCGATGCCCCTCTGTCCGCTTCAGACCCTTCTTGTCTGCCCAGCGCCGATCACCATCCATGATGATGGCAATATGGCGTGGCAAAGGACCGGCTGCCTTCAGTCTGAGCTGCAGGGCCGAGTCGGTATCGGATGAGGCGGAAATGGGCTCGGGAATTGTCGTCATTTTGTCCGGATCAACTCTGTGAGGCAGAGCAGTCGAAAATACCCGGTGCCTGCCGGTGCGTCAAGAAACACAACGAGTTACGAGGATTCGGCCTGTCCGCCTCATTCACCGTATCCACGATGGATCGAGACGCTTGACAGACCCCGGCCTCACAGGGTAGCCTCCAGCCCATGACAGACTGCGATCTAGACAAACAGAGGCTGCGCCATCAGGCGCTGAGACATCGTCGGCGCATGACGGGCGACGAGGTCAGGACTGCGGGGCTGTCCCTTCATCAGCACGTGAGAAACTGGCCGATCTGGGACCGGATCCGCACAATCCACACCTACGTCGATGCACTGCCCGGTGAAATCCCCACAAGACCGCTGATCGAGACCGCGCTGGCGGCGGGATGGCGTGTCACGATCCCCGTGGTGGATGCCGAGGGTCAGTTGTGTCACAGCCACCTGAGCGATCCGGCCGATCTGCAGCGTGGCAGAATGAGGTTGTGGGAACCGATGACACCCCACTGGGTCGAGGACCTGAGTGATCTTGATCTGATTCTGGTGCCGGGGGCCGCCTTTGACCGTGATGGTGGCCGTGTCGGTCTCGGCGGCGGATACTACGATCGCCTGTTGGCAGAACTGCCCAAATCCACACTGCGTGCGGGGTTTGTGTATGACGCCTGGCTCCTGGATAAGGTCCCCACCGACACCCACGACCAACCCGTTGACGTGATTTTCACGGAAATGGGCCTGCATACCACAAAGAGAGACGATTGATGATTCACGAGTTACGCATCTACCGCTTACACCCGGGCAAGAAGGCGGTCTTCCTCAAGGAATTCCGCAAGGCGCAACGATTCATGGCCAAGTACGGCATCACCTTCGTGGCCGCCTGGGAGAGTGATCGAGAGGACGAGTTTGTCTGGCTGCGTTCCTTCGCCAATGCCAAGGCACGTGACAAAGCCATTGAAGCTTATTACTCCAGCCCCGAGTGGCTGAAGCTCGTCGACGTGTTGCGCCCCACGATCAGGCGTCGCGAGGTGAGGATCCTGAAGGGGGTCAAGCTCCCGGGATCACAGATATAGTCGCCCAGGATGGGTCGGCTGCGTAGGTTCGATCCACCCCTGCAACAGGCCACAAGGCTCTTCCGGATCGATTCTTGGCGCTCAACCAACCACTGACCATCGGCTCCATCCAGGTTCGCCCGGGCATTCTGCTGGCGCCCATGGAGGACGTGTCCGATCTGCCCTTCCGGCGCATCTGCCGTGAATTGGGTGCGGACATGGTGTACACGGAATTCGTCAATGCCGAGGGGTTGCTGCGCGAGGATCCTGAAGGTCCGCGTCGCAGCTACCACAAACTCGATTTTCATGAATCCGAACGTCCGCTGGGCATGCAGATCTACGGCGCCTCGGAGATGTCGATGGAAGAGGCGACACGGATCGCGGCGGATCGTGGTCCGGACCTCATCGACATCAACTGCGGTTGCTGGGTCTCCAATGTGGCACTGCGCGGCGCCGGCGCCGGTCTGCTGCGTGACCTTCCGCAGATGCAGCAGGTGGTGCGTCGCGTGCGCAGCGCCACCGACCTGCCGGTGACGGTGAAGACCCGACTCGGCTGGGATACGGCAAGCATTCAGATCGTCGATGTGGCTCGCATGCTGGAGGGCGAAGGGGTCAGCGCGCTGACCGTGCACTGCCGCACCCGCGCGCAGGGGCACAAGGGGGTACCTGACTACAGCTGGATCGACAGGATCAAGGCGGCCGTGTCGATTCCCGTCATCCTGAATGGCGACATTACCGATGCGCTCACCGCGTCGGCGGCTTTCCGTGACACGGCGTGCGACGGGGTGATGATCGGTCGTGCCGCGATCAGGCACCCGTGGGTCTTCCGCGAGGTCCAGCACTTCCTGGCTACGGGTGAGCATCTGCCGGAACCGACGCTGGCTGAGCGGGTTGCCCTGTGTGAGCGCCACCTGGATCTTGCCCTCGAACACCACGGCGAGCGATACGGTCTGCTGTCCGTGCGTCGCAGCTTCGCCGGCTACTTCCGTGGGATGCCGGGCGCAGCGGCCTTGCGCCAGGAACTGTCGCAGGAGAAGGATGTAGCTCGCGTACGTCAGCGGCTTGCCGAGTTGGCCTCGCAACCTGAGCCGGCCACCCTCTGACTTGCTGCCTTTTCTGAATGCGCCTGAGTGCCGTCTGCCCGGTAGTGTCCTGCCGGCCTATCGCCACACGCCAGGTGTGACGCCCCATCCCCGTACGTCACCCGACGGGCACCGCGCCGGTGTCGCTGAACCGATCTGTGCGTCCTTGACCTGCCACAACTGGCCCAGCCACGAGACCTGGCGGTTGGGTGTGGATCTGTACAACCAGGCCTATTGCTGGGAAGCGCACGAGCAATGGGAGGCGGCATGGCGCCTGGCCACACCCGGACAGGATACGGCACACCTGCTGCAGGGATTGATTCAGTTGAGTGCGGCCCTGCTCAAGTGGGATCTGGGCAACAAGCGGGGTCGAGACGGCCTCTGGCGCAAAGCCCGGGAACATCTGCGCGCCGTGTCCCATCACCATTGGCTGGGGGTGGACGTACCTGCCATCGTGACGGATGCTGACGAATTGTTCCGCCGACATCCGGTCTCCCCCACGCCGGATGCGTGGCCCATGGGTCCCGTGATTCAGCTGGCCGAGGGCCCTGGCCCGATTCGTTGACGCCACGTTTCGGCCAGGTCGAAGGGTTCGAGGAAGTCCTCGACCAGAGCCCGCACGGCCGGGGCAAAGTACCGCCCCTCGCGCCAGGCCAGGCCGATCTCGCGTTCGAAGGTGACATCCCGAACATCTACTGCTCTTACTGCGCCGGCGGCGATCGGCTCGGCCACGGCAATACTGGGCAGGAACGACACGCCGACACCGGCTTCCACGAGCTTCCGCATGGCCTCCGGCGACCGCATCTCCATCACCACGCGGGGCGATAGTCCCGCTTCGGCAAAGTGTTCGTCAACAATCTTCCGAGAAACCGAGTCCGGGTGGAAGAGGATGAGGGTCTCCTGTGCCACTTCCTCCAGGCGCACCCAACGGCGTTTGGCAAACCGATGATGGGCGCCCACCACCAGTGGCATCTCGTCGCGCATGACAGGCAGTGTAGCCAGGCGTGGATGCTCGAAGGGCAACGAGAGCACGGCAAATTCCGACCGGTTCGCCAGCAGGTCGTCTGCCAGATAGCGTGAGGGAGCCACCTGGATCGACAACTCGATCTCGGGATGTTCATCGGTGTAACGGCCCAGTGTGTCGGGCAGCAGGTAGATGACGGCGGCATCGATGGCGCCAAAGTCGAAGCTGTCACCGGCGAGGGGTCCCCCGGCGGAGACTCGATCCTGTGCTTCATCCACAAGATCCTCGATGCGCAGGGCATAGGTGCTCAGCGTGCGGCCCTCGAGGGTCAACTCGACCTTGCGTCCTTCCCGATGAAACAGACGCACGCCCAGGGCCCGTTCCAGTTCGGCCACGCCGGTGGATACAGTCGGCTGGGTGACGTGCAATTCGCGTGCGGCCTGGGTGAAACCGCCGGCACGGGAGACGGCCAGGAAATACCGCAGGTGGTGGAGATTCATCACAGTGCTCTATGTATAGGGAAAATCAATGTGACAAATAGTAAAGATTGATTTGTCCTATGCACAGACGCCTGTATGTTCCCAGTCGCAACACCGACTGCAGTGCGCCGTCTACGGTTGCGCGAGGTCGACCACTCAATCACAGACTGGTACTGCCATGAACAAGCCTGATACGATCCAGCCTGCAACCGGGAAACTCGGTGTACTCATGCCCGGTATGGGCGCTGTGGCCACGACGTTCATCGCCGGTGTCGAGGCGATCAAGGCCGGCCTCGGCAAGCCGATCGGTTCGCTCACGCAGATGGGAACAATCCGTCTCGGCAAGCGCACCGACAACAACTCACCGATGATCAAAGATTTCGTGCCCCTCGCCGGCCTGGAGGATCTCGTTTTTGGCGGCTGGGATGTTTTCGAGGACGATGTCTATGCCGCCGCGACCCACGCGGGCGTCCTGGAGCAGAAGACCTTGGACGCGCTCAAGGAGCCGTTGTCGAAGATCAAGCCCATGAAGGCCGTCTTCGACAAGAATTACGTGAAACGCCTTGAGGGCTCCCACGTGAAGCAGGCGGCGACCAAGTGGGAACTGGCCGAAATGGCGCGTGAAGACATCCGTAGTTTCAAGGCCGACAATGGTTGCGATCGGCTGGTGATGATCTGGTGCGGTTCAACCGAGATCTTTCTCACGCCCACCGCTGTCCACGACACGATCGCGACCTTTGAGCAGGGACTCAAAGACAATGACGAAGGCATCGCACCGAGCATGATCTATGCCTATGCGGCGCTGATGGAAGGGGTGCCGTATATGAATGGCGCGCCGAATCTGACAGTCGATCTACCCTGCATGCTGGAACTGGCCGACAAGAACACGGTCCCTGTTTGCGGCAAGGACTACAAGACGGGTCAGACGTTGATGAAGACGATCCTGGCGCCGGGTTTCAAGGCGCGGGCCCTCGGATTGCGTGGCTGGTTTTCAACCAACATCCTCGGCAACCGCGATGGCGAGATCCTGGACGATCCCGAATCCTTCAAGACCAAGGAAGAGAGCAAGCTCGGCGTCATCGAGCACATTCTGCAGCCGGATCTGAATCCCGACCTCTACGGCGATATCTACCACAAGGTGCGGATCAACTACTATCCGCCCCGCGGTGATGAAAAAGAGGGCTGGGACAACATCGATATCTTCGGGTGGCTCGGATATCCGATGCAGATCAAGGTCGACTTCCTCTGCCGCGATTCGATTCTGGCCGCACCCCTGGTCCTGGACCTGGTGCTCTTCGCCGATCTGGCGCAGCGTTCCGGCTGGAAGGGCATCCAGGAATGGCTCTCCTTCTACTTCAAGAGTCCGCAGCACGCTGAAGGCCTGTATCCGGAGCACGACATCTTCATCCAGTTGATGAAGTTGAAGAACACCCTGCGCTTCCTCATGGGGGCGGATCTGATCACGCATCTGGGCCAGGAATACTATGATTAAGCTGAACAACGCCTAATCATCTGGGAGGTTTGCTTCGCAAAACATCCAAGGGGTGCCGCAGTCGGGAGGTGACTCGAACGGCCTGGCTGCGCCGAACATCCGATCAGGGACTGGCCAGTTACAGCTGGGCACATGGTGCAAAACGTCCAAGGGATGACTGCAGTCGGAATGTGATTCGAGCGGCATGACTTCGCCGAAGCGTGAAGTAGACCGCATCAGCAATACAGCGACGCCCCGGGTCCGCAGATGGGATCCGGGGTGTTTCTGTATCCGGGTTCCTGGCTGGTCGTCGGAACCAGGCCGAACCGCAATGGGGAGCTGTTTCTGCTCAGCTCTGGAGCTGCTCCACCAGCTCCTCCGCCGGATAGGTGATGATCTCGGCCAGCGTGGGGTGGTAGTGGGGGATCTGCAGCAGGTCGTGGACGGTGCCGTGGAAGTGCATGACCGCCGCCAGTTCGTGAATGAGCTCTCCCGCCTCCGGTCCACAGATACTTGCACCGAGCAACTCGCCCGTCTTCGGTTCGCACAGCAGTTTCACCTGACCGTGGATCTCTCCCATGCACAGAGACTTGCCGTGGTCATCGAAGGGGTAGCAGGCGACCAGATAGTCGATCTCCTCAGCCTGGCAGGTCTGCTCACACATTCCCACCGTCGCCACCGCCGGATCGGTGAAGGTGACCACCAGTTTCAGGCGATCGTCCACCTCCCGTGACGGCTCATCCGGATGCATGGCGTTGAAGGCGGCGGCCTCGCCCTGCAGGATTGCGACGTGTACGATCTCGTCGAATCCATTCACGTCGCCCACGGCGAAGATGTGGGGTTGGGATGTGCGCATCTGCTTGTCCACGAGAACCCGCTGGCTCTCGACTTGCACACCAGCCGCTTCCAGGTCGAGGCGATCGATATTCGGTCGCCGACCCAACGCCTGCAGAATGACGTCGGCACCGATCTCATGATCCTGTCCTTCATGGGCGAAGCTGACACAACGTCGTTCACCATCTCGCCAGAATCGGTGTAACTTGGTGCCGGTGAACACCTTCATGCCCTCTTCGCGCATGTGGGTCTCCACGGGCCGAGTCAGATCCTCGTCCACACTAGACAGGATGTGGTGCGATCGCTGGATGAGGGTCACATCCACGCCGACACGACAGTAGAATTGCGCCAGTTCGCAGGCGACTGAGCCCCCACCGAGTACGATCATCGAGTCCGGTCGGGTGCGCAGTTCCAGCGCTTCATCACTCGTCATATAGCCGACCTCTTCCAGTCCCGGAATCGGCATGTGACGGATCACAGAACCGGTGGCGATGATGAAATTCTTTGCACGCAGGCGTTGGCCGTCGACGTCGATTTCGTCGGCGGATACGAAGCGGCCGTAGCCGTCGTAGAGGGGGAAGGTGCGCAACTGCCCCACGCGATACTCAGTGAACTCGGCGATCAATCGGTCCTTCCGGGCCATGATCGCTTCCAGATTGGCCTGGGCATTGACTGGCTCGATGCCGAATTCCTCGGCGCGCCGCAGATGCGACATAATGCCGGATGAGGCCAGCAGTGCCTTGCTCGGCATGCAGCCCCGCAGAATACATAATCCGCCGAGAGGGCCAGGGTCGACGATGGCGACATCCGCGCCGTCTTCGCGGGCCGTGCGTGCCGCCGCGTAGCCACCGGAGCCGCCGCCGAGGATGATGAGATCGTGATCGTAGCTGCCCAATGTATATCTCCCGGTATCGCGTTCAGCGCTCTTGGTGCTGTCGCGGTATCTTCATTTTCATGTTCACCCCTCAACTTCGGACATTTGTCAGCTGCTGGCTTCTGCTGAGTCTGGCAACCTGCACTGGCGCCTCAGCGACCGGATCGGAGCTGCCCGCCCTGACCCTGCGTGGTGATGCGGATGCCCGCATTCAGGCGGGGATCGATCTCATCTACCAATTGCACCTGGATGAGGCCGAATCCTACTTCGAACAAATCATCGAAGCCGACCCGGACAACCCTCTCGGTTATTTCTTCCGCGCCATGGTCGGATGGTGGCGCGTCCTGAGCGATCTGGAGGATACCAGCCACGATCAGGAATTCTATCGCCTGCTGCAGGTCTGCATCGATGTGTGTGACCGCCGTCTCGAAGAGAACCCGCATGACTTTGATGCCATTCTCTTCAAAGGGGGCGCCACCGGCTTCCGCGGACGTCTGCGCGGTGATCGGGGCCAGTACGTGGGTGCGGCGCGAGATGGCCTCAAGTGCCTGCCCCTGCTGGATAAGAGCCGGCAGATGGAACCGACAAACAAGGACATCCTCTTCGGCCAGGGCATCTACAACTACTTCGCCGAAGTGATTCCCCAGCGTCACCCGATCGTGCGACCCGTCATGCTCTTCCTGCACAAGGGTGATCGGTTCCTCGGACTCCAGCAATTGGTCCAGGTGGCCCGCGAAGGGCGCTATGCCCGCACCGAAGCCCGCTATTTCCTCGCACAGATCCATCGGGTCTTCGAAGAGGATCATCTGGCGGCCTTGCCCCACCTGGAAGCATTGCACCAGCAGTATCCGTCCAATGCGCTCTTCCATCGTTACCGCGCCCGCACGCTGGTCACCATCGGTCGCTGGAACGAGGGGATCCAGCTGTACGAAGAGGTGATCGATCGCAGCCGCCGAGAAGAGGCGGGTTACCACAGGCGGGGATTGATCGAGGCCTTCTACTACGTCGGGAAGAATGCCTTCAGGCTGCGTCAATATGAAGAAGCCACTGCCGCTATGATCGAGGCCGATCGACTGTCTCATGACTTGGGATCAGACATGGAGTTGCAGGCCGCCCGTGGTTACACGCCGCTGGCCAATCTCTATGCCGGAATGGCACTGGATCTGGCCGGCCGACGGGCTGAAGCCATGGAGCGATACGACCGGGTGCTCGAACTGCCCGCGCAGGGCAAGAGTCACAAGCTGGCCGATCGTTACCGGCGCAAAGCCTATGAGCGGGGCAGTTCCGATTCGTCTCCATCACGTGCCAGCCGCCCGCCAGGCTCATAGTCCCACTGACGCAGGATTTCGAAAACGACCACGGCGGCAGCGCTGGCGACATTGAGCGAGTTCTTGTACCCGAACACGGGGATCTCGATCAAACCGTCGCAGGCGTCCATGACCTGTCGGTCGACGCCGAGTGCCTCGTTGCCGAATACCAGTGCCAACGGGCGAGGGTAGGTCACCTCCGTATAGGAGCGACTGGCGGATGTGGTCTCCACCCCCCACACCTGCATCCCGCCCGATTGCAGCCCTCTGACGGCATCGAGGGTCGTGGCCGTATGTTCATCCTCGACGTAGTCGAGTGTACCCAGGGCCGTCTTGTCGAGGCGGGGGTGGGGTGGATGGGCCGTATAACCGCAGGTGACCAGTCCCGAAAGACGCGCAATATCGGCCAGTCGGTAGAAGCCCCCCACGTTGAAGGCGCTACGCAGATTGTCGAGTACGAGCCATAGTGGGAATTTCGGCCATTGCTGGTATTGCTCCAGCGGCACGTCCCGGTCGTGGCTGCGCACATCGAAGCTGGTCTCCTCTTCGCCGCTAACCTGTCGCCGTGCCATTCTCAGCTACCGCCCACGTCGATGGCACGTCCCTCGGCCACCGAGACCCGGGCCGCATCCAGGACTGCCATCACTTGCCGCACGCTGCCAGCAGTCACGGCCAACGTCGCGCGGCCCCGAATGGCATCGGCCACATTCTCGTAGTACGAGCGCCACCGTCCGGGCACAGGTTGCATGGTCATCTGCGTCGGTTGTCCGGCCACGGTACGCGCAATCCGCGGCCAGAGAGATTCCTCCTCCCGCGCCGCATCGATGTCACCGGCAATCATACAACGCTCCTGCGGATCGACACCTTCCTTCACGAAGGCGCCATCGGTGCCCAGCACATACCATCGGGGCATCTGCAGACGGGCCAGCGACGAGGTGACGATGTGAATGTCCGTGTCATCGCCAAAGGTGAGGATGCAGTGGGCGTGGTCTTCCACATCATTGGACAGACCACCGTCGCCAAAACGGGCGTAGACTCGTTGCAGCGGCGCATCGACCAGTTGCAGCGCCTGATCGATCATGTGCGCACCCAGATCGACGAATTTCCCACCACCCCGCTCGGCCTCACCTCGCCAGGACCCCGGGGCGCCGAATTGCCCCCAAGCCAGCTGCGCATAGACGAGACGACCCAGGGTACCCTCGTCCAGACACCGACGCAGCGTCAGGTAGTCGGAATCCCAGCGCCGATTCTGGAAGACGCTCAGGTGCCGATCGGCGCGTTCGGCTGCCTCGATCATGGCATCTGCCTCTGATCCATCCAGAGACATCGGCTTATCTGTTACCACGTGTTTGCCGGCGCCCAGCGCGGCAATCGCCTGGGGCGCGTGCAGATCATTGGGCGTGGCCAGCACGACGAGTTCGATTTCGTCATCTGCCAGCACGTCCTCGAAGCGCTCGTAGGCTCGCACCCCAAGACGCCGGGTGATATCCCGGCGAGCTTCCTGGCGGCTCGAGACGACGCCCTGCAGCTGCAGGCCCGGCGCCAGGGAGACGAGATAGGAGTGGAAACAGCGCCCCGCGAATCCGTAACCGACGACGGCGGTGCTGACCGGTTTGTCTGTGGACATGAGTGTGTGGACTTTCGTTGGCATGTCAGGTGGTCGTTATGGTAGGCGGGGGTCTATCTTCCCGGCAAGCGACACCCCCGGGTTTCTGATCGCGGTACCCGCCTGGCGACAACATCACCGTGGAGATCTCCCCTTGAGCGAACTGGTCGAATTGCACCGGGTCGTGGCCGATGGCTACCACAACGCCTTCACTGATCTGACTCGGTGGCGTGGGCACACGTATCTGTGTTATCGCGCGGCCCAGAGCCACGCGATCGAGCCACCGGGCGATGTTATCGTCTGCCGCAGTGACGATCTGTCCGCGTGGAACCAGGTCGCCCGCTTCGACACTGGAGCCGATGACCGCGACCCGAAATTCGTCGTGGATGGTGACGACCGACTCGCCGTCACCTTCGGATCCTGGTATCCCCGTTGGCGATCCGCGCACAGCCTGGCCAATGCCGAACACGATCTGATCACACACGTGAGCACCACACGGGATGGCACGTGCTGGTCGACGCCGCGGCAGCTGTACGGTGTCAATTACTGGATGTGGCGCATCTTCCGTGATGCCGACGGTGTATTCTGGTGCCCCGCCTACCACTTCGCTCGGCGGGACGATCGTGACATGCGCACCGTGCATCTGCTGCGCAGTGATGATCTGTTCGACTGGCGGTTGATTGGGCCCATGCGAGCCGGCGGTGGCCCCGGCGAACCGGTGCTCTTCGCACCCGAGCCCGGTCGATTGGCATGTGTGGCACGCACCCTCGAGCCTGCCAACCATTCATGGATCGGTACCTGTCAGGATGTAGCCGGCGATTGGACGTGGCACGATCTCGGGGTGATGATCCACGCCCCGGTCGTTCTCGAGCACGAAGGGCGGTGGCTGGTGGCAGGTCGAGCGCAGGAGGAAGATCTGCCGGCGGGCAGTTTCACCTCGTACCGGGAACAGGGGGACCCCAACGGGCATCATACCAGCGTATGGGAGTTGGATGGCACCGAGGCTCGTCACCTGTTGACCGTGCCCAGTGGACACGACTGCTCCTACTGCGGCCTGGTGTCAGGTACGGATGGCACAGTCTGGATGAGCTACTACTCACAGCACGAGAGACTGCCATTGCCTGCGCAGCGACCGACACCGGCTGACGTGTTCGTCGCTCGATTGCGCCCATGAGGGTGATGGCTCCGCTCGTTCAGGAACCTGGAGGGAGGGGCGCCTTGGCGCTAAGCCGGCGACGGCGACGTGGGAAATGTGCCGCATGGATACTCTGGCTGCTGCTGCTGGTCACGATCAGTGGTTGCGCGGCCGGGTATGCTCGGTATATGGGTGGCACCCTGCGCCGTATGGAGCGTCGTGACTGGGCCGCCGCCCTGGAGAAGTTGGAGAAACCCTCCGGCGACACCAATCTGCTCCTGTATCGATTTGAGAAGGGCCTCATCCTCCACTACGGTGGCCAGTGGGAGGCGTCGAATCGGCAATTTGAGCAGGCCGAAGGTCTGATCGATCGACACGTGCGCTCCGTCAGTCGTGAGGTCGCATCCCTGCTGACCAACGATGCGGTACGTCCCTACGGCGGCGAGGAACATGAACGGGTCCTCATCCACTACTTCCGGGCTCTCAACTACGCCCACCTGGGTCAGCTCGAATCGGCTCTCGTAGAGTGCCGCAAGGCAAATCTGCGGCTCGCCGACCATGCCCAGGCTTCCGATGTCCAACTCAGCTACCTGAATGATGCCTTTCTCCAGTACATGACCGGTCTGTTCTACGAAGCCACGGGGGAGGTGAACGACGCCTACATCTCCTACCGGGATGCGGCCAAAGGATACGCCGCCTATGCGGAAGCATTTGGTCAGGCGCCCCCGGTCTCGGCCGCGACAGATCTCCGGCGCACGACCCGACGGCTCGGGTTCTTTGCCGAATGGGAAGAGGCCAAACAGCAGTGGGCGTTGCCCACCGGCCCCGATCTGCCGGCGCCCGGCCCAGGTGTCATCACCGTCTTTGCCGAAACAGGCATCGTGGGTCGCAAGATCGATGAGAGTATCAGCATTCCCATCACCGCCAGGGATCACTCACGCGATGTGCGCGTTGTTTCACGTCGCGCCGTGCACCGTTATCACCATCCCATCCACCAGGGACGGGTGAAATACTGGCTACGCATGGCCCTGCCTGCCTGGCGCAGTGAACCGAGTCGTGTACACGGTGTGCGTCTTCGGTCCGGCGGGGCCGTGACCGAAGGCTGGCTTGTGGAGGATATTGATGCCATCGCCCGACGCACGCTGGATGAGAAAATGGACGGTATTCTGGCACGCACGGCGGCACGAGTGATTACAAAAACGCTCGTCACCGAGGCGGCCGAAGAAGAGAGTGACATCCTCGGATTTCTCGTCGGCCTCTTCGGGGCCGGCACGGAGGCGGCCGATACGCGCAGTTGGACATCGCTGCCGGCGGCGATCTGGATGGCTCGAATTCAACCGCCGCCGGGAACGGGGCAAGTGACTCTGGAGTTTCTAGATGCGGGCGGACGTGTGATTGATGTGCATTCGTTCACTGACGTGGCCG
>JABHDC010000134.1 GCA_018673255.1 Gemmatimonadota bacterium | reverse complement strand
GTCGCCCCGTGGCCATGCACTTCGGCTCGCCGAACTATATCACTTGTGTTCGTGAAGAGGTGTGCGATGGATTCGTGATCTGTGCGGGCAAGTCGGCAGTCATGAAACAGGGCACGCTGAGTGCCGAAGCCCAGATGCCATTCTGGCTGCAACTGGTCGGCAACGGTCTGATGGCAACCTGGGCTGCCCATCTGGGTGCGGTCCTGACCCACGCTACCTGGCCGACGATTACCTGCACCAATCTCTACAGCCATCAGTTGATCAAGACGCCGATCGATGTGGTGGGCGGTTACCACCAGGTGCCGGAGGGTCCGGGACTGGGTGTCGAAGTCGACGAGGAAGCCGTCGAGCGATTTCGTGTGCCGGATGAAGAGCTCAAGCCCTTCCAGGAGAAGGGAGAGCTTTATGACCATCCCGAGCCGCGTCTGCTGAATTCGGTCGTCTACCAGGATGGCAGTTGTGTGCACATGGCCTTCACGCGACAGGGCTATGGCTATTACGGTGCCGGACACGGGCCCGCCTACTCCGAGGGCGTACGTCTGGAGATCACACCCGACGACGGATCCAAGGAATGGTCTGATCTATTTGAGCGCGCACGGCAGGAGCCCGTGCGTGATCGCTGGAGCCAGTGAGCTATGGGATCGATTGACTGGGGACTCGACAGACTCGTCGGGTACAGGCCCGCCCTGACGGCAGCAGATGACTTTCATCAATTCTGGCACGACAATCTGGAAGAAAGTGGGCGTATTGCCCTGAATCCGTCATTTGAACCGACGGGTGATCTTCCAGGTGCCTGCGTCTATGATGTGGGATTTGATGGCGTCGATGGCGTTCGGGTCAAGGGTTGGTTCATCACACCTCTCGACGTGACCGAACCACTACCGACCGTGGTGAAGTTCATCGGCTACTCCGGTGGCAGATCGTTGGCCCATACGCACGCGCACCACGTGCTCAATGGCTTCAATGTCTTCGTGATGGATTCACGTGGTCAGGGAGGCGACACGGGGATGAACCTCAGTACCAGCCACGGGGCGAGGCGGGGATTCATCACCCACGGCATTCTGGAGCGGCAGGAGTACTACTTTCGTGCCTTCTACCTG
Organism: Gemmatimonadota bacterium; assembly: GCA_018673255.1. The sequence goes on along the minus strand of JABHDC010000134.1, from coordinate 39,173 downwards.
GATACGGTGCGCGCCGTTGAGGCGGCATGTGGTCGTCCAGAAGTCGATGCGCATCGGATTGCCGCCAGCGGGGGATCTCAGGGCGGGGCCCTGACCATCGCCTGTGCGTCCCTGTCGGACCGGGTGGCGGTCATGGCACCCGACGTACCCTGGCTGTCACACTTCGAGCGGTCCATCGATATCGCCGTGGGACCGTACGAGGAGATTACCGATTTCATGAAGGCCTATCCTGAACACATCGACCAGGCCTTCGATACACTGTCGTATTTCGACAACATGAACATGGTGACCATGACACGGGTGAGGAAGGCCTACTATTCGGTGGGTCTCTGGGATGATATCTGTCCACCATCTACCGTGTATGCCTCCTACAATCACCTGCCCGCGGCGGTCGACAAATCCATTGAGATCTACCGGTATAACGGGCACGAGGGGGGTGGGGCCTTGCACGAGCAACGCCGACTCAAGTGGTTGCGGACGGCCTTCGATTGATTGTCGTCGTGCCGGATAGCCGAGTCTGGGCGCTGCTGATGGCATGCCTGACTGCGTGTGTGGCAGGTTGCGGCTCTCAAGAACCTGATCCTGCCCCTGCTCGGGCTGCCCTGCGCCCCTTCAGCGATGGGGATAGCGCGCCCCCGATCGGTGCCAGCGCCAGCGAACTTCACGCGCGCGCGCTGACGTTGCAGTCTCAGGGGAAGGCCTCTCAAGCCATCTCCGCTGCTGAAGAGGCCTTGAAGTCAGATCCGCACGCGCTGGAGACGTTGCAGCTGCTGTCGGACCTGTATGGCTCGCAGCGGCGATACGCTGAAATGGCCCTAATGCTCGAGGAGCTCATCGCTGCAGCTGAGCCGAGTGCAGAGAACTACCGGCAGCTGGGTACTGCCTATGCTTCCACAGGCAGACTCGCACAGGCCGAGGTTGCCCTCAAAGAGGCGATCAAACTCGATCCGCAGAATGTGAGGGGTCACAACAACCTGGCCGCCGTGTATGCCCGGACCAGCAACATCGGGGCGGCGATTGCCGCACTTGAGACGGTCGTGTCTCTCGACGCAGGCTACGTGACGGCTCTGGCGAATCTTGGCAGGGCATACGCCCAGGCGGGTGCTTACGACAAGGCAGAGACGACGCTTGAGCAACTGCTGTCGATCGAGGCAAATCACCTGGGCGCCCGGCAACAACTCGGCGCGGTACTCAACGATCTCGGGCGTCACGAGGAGGCGGCCGAGCATCTCAGGGTGGCGCTGAATGCGAAGCAGGAATCGGCGGCTGGCCACTTCGAGATGGCCCGCGCTGAACAGGGGTTGGGACAAGTCCAGGAGGCGCGAGCCCATTTGCAGCAGGCGACTCGGATCGATCCCACATTCACCGATGCCCACTACCGGCTGGGTCTGCTGTGTCAGCGCCAGGGGGATGAGGCCTGTGCGCAGGAGGCGTTGGGGCACTTCGAATTCTGGCGCAATGCCGCCACTGAACACCCCGCGTTGTGGCGGCAGGTCAGATACCACAAGCAGGCCCTCAGTTCAGATTCGGGCATGGACCGGGCGCACTACGCCCTGGGACAGATCTACTTGCAGCAGGGCTGGCTACCAGCGGCGGCCAGGGAGATGGAACTGTCTGTGCAGGCCAATCCGAACTTCCTGGATGCCTGGCGTGGCCTCGGCATGACGTATGTGCAGCAGGAGCGGACCGGGGAAGCGTCGGGTGTGTTCGAGGAGATGGTGAGAAAGTGGCCCCAGGACCTGGGCGCCTGGAACAACCTGTGTATCACCTACATGAATGTGAGTGAGCTCGATGCGGCCCTCAAGGTATGCCAGCATGCCCTGTCCATGGCGCCAGAGAAGGCGGCACTGCATTTCAATCTGGGGAATCTCTATCGACAGCGCGGAGAAGCAGACTTTGCCCTCGCCTCCTATCGTCGCGCACTGCGCCATGATCCGGACGACCGCCGCATGCGGCAGGCGGTTGCGCGCATGGAGCGTGTACTGAAATCTCAAGGTCAGTGACATGAAGCTGGCATCCGTGAAAAGGATCGGGGTGTGCTGGGTAGCGGTCATGTCCCTCGTCGGCACCAGGGGGAGCGACGCGCAAGCCGAAGCGGGTGGCCCAGTCACCTTTGTTGATGTGACGTTGACCTCAGGACTCGATTTCCAACACACGCACGGGGGTGATCCGCTGAACCCCAAGCGATATTACATCGAGACCATGTGCGGCGGCGTCGCTTTCCTCGACTATGACGAGGATGGTTTGCTCGACGCCTATGGCGTGAACGGCCAGTATGTGGGAGATCCGGAGAAACCCCGTGCGACCAATCGGCTGTATCGCAATCTGGGAGACGGAACATTCGCAGACGTCACAGCCACAACCGGTGCTGGCGATGAGGGGTACGGCATGGGCATCACTGCCGGTGACTACGATGGCGACGGCGATGTCGACCTGTACGTTTCCAACTTCGGGCCCAATGCGCTGCTGAAAAATCAGTCCCGTACCCGGTTCGAGTCGGTGGGGGAGAAGATGGCTGTGGCTGACTCTGCGTGGGGTGTAGGGGCCGCTTTCTTCGACTATGACAACGATGGTGATCTCGATCTGTATGTGGCCAACTATCTGGACTACCACCTGGCTGATGCCGATCGCAAGCTGCGGGCTTATGTCGCCCGGGGCGGGGACGTGGCGCCGACGGCGGGTTACCCTCATCCTGACAATTTCCGCGGTGTTTCGGATGTCCTGTACCAGAACGATGTCGATCGCTTCCGTGATGTGACCCGGCAGGCGGGGGTCTACAATCCAGGCGGGAAGGGGATGGGGATCGCCATCGCCGACTACGATGACGACGGCGATGTGGATGTCTTTGTCGCGAATGACGAGACCAGGAATTTTCTCTATCAGAACAATGCAGATGGCACGTTTGTGGAGATGGGCCTCCTCTCGGGGACCGGATATGACCGGGATGGCGAAACGCAATCCGGGATGGGCGCCAGCTTTGGCGACTACGACAATGACGGGCAGCTGGATCTGGCCCTGACAGTCTATCAGGGCGAGACGAATGCGCTGTTCCGGAATGAGGGGCAGGGGATGTTCACCGATGTCGCCCATCGTGAAGGGCTGGCCATTCCCAGCCTTGAATACGTCTCATGGGGTGTCGGCTTCCTGGACTATGACAATGACGGCTACCGGGATCTTTTTGTGGCCAATGGGCACGTCCTGGACAATGCGGAGGAATTCGACAGTTCGTCAAAATACGCCATGCCCAATCAACTCTTCCGGAACCTCGGTCCGCGTGCTGATGGCCGATGGCGTTTCGATGATGTGAGTGTGTCTGTCGGGGATGACATGTCGGATGCTCGACCGAGTCGAGGCGTGGCCTTCGGGGACTACGACAACGACGGGGATTCCGACATCCTGGTGCTGAATCTGAATGAGGCGGCAACCCTGCTGCGCAACGACGGTGGCAATGCCCATCACTGGCTGGCGGTCCGGCTGAAAGGCACGATAAGCAATCGTGATGGCGTCGGTGCCAGAGTCCGGCTCGAAACAGGGGATCTGACCCTGTCGGACCAGATGATGACCGGAGGGAGTTATCTGTCGCAGCACCAACCACGGCTCAGCTTCGGCCTGGGAATGCACCAGAGGGTGGATCGCCTGGTCGTGCGCTGGCCATCCGGCGTCGTCGACGAGTTACAGAACCTTCCAGTCGATGGCATGGTCACCATCGAAGAGGGGGCTGGCCTGTTGTCGGGGGCCGACGCTCCCTGAGCCACTTTGGATCTGAAGTCGCCTGCATATGTCGTGCGAGCATATGTTTTATGTTCTGGCTGGACCGATACACGGCCGGTGGAATCCAACCTTCAACATCCCGAGGTCTTCTTTGCGCCTGCGTTCCTGCATCCTCGTCTTGCTGATCTGTTTCATCTCCTGCAAGAACGGCGACGAGGCGGCCACGCCGATGACACCCGATACACTCGTTGCACAGGTTGGCTCGTATTCGGTGTCGATCGCCGATTTGGACCGGGCCGTTGTGGCGATTTTTGGTAAAGATGCGGTAACAACCCAGCGAAGCTATGAGGAACTCAGAGGTACTGTCGATGCGCTGATCGCAGCCCGTGTCCTGGCCCTGGATGCCGAGCGCCAGGGCATCGATCAGGATTCGGCGATCGTCGCCGTACTCGACTCCCTGCGAGCTGTGCTGCTCAAAGAGGCGATCTACGAGTTCGAGATTCACGCCAATCTGCCAGAGCCATCCGAGCAGGCCCTTGTCGACCTCTACCAGGAATGGGGCAGTGGTGAGCAGGTGCTCGGCGCCCATATCCTCGTGCGGACCGGGCAAGAGGCCGAAACTCTCATCAAACGTCTCGATGGCGGCGAGGAATTCGCTGATCTGGCACGTGAGCGCTCTCTGCACGAGGCGAGCAGCAGATTTGGCGGTGGTATGGGGTATCTGCGCCGCAGCCAGTATCCTCCGGCGATCGCAGATGTGATCTGGAGTCTGCAGCCGGGAGACCATGGTCCTGAGCCGGTACACACCTCAATGGGGTGGCACGTCGTGGCAGCCACGAGCCGACGTACGTTGCTCCTTGAAGATCAGCGAGGCGGCCTGATCCATGAGTTCGGGCGCCGGCAACGACAGGTCGCAGACGAAGCTTTTGTTGCCTGGTTGCGTAGCACATACGAAGTCGTCTATGACCCTTCCACGGCAGTCGCTGTCGCCTCACTCAGCGATACGCTGTCCGGGCACCGTCGCTTGTTCTCGTGGAAGGGAGGCCAGCTAACTCTGTCCGGCTTCCTCGGCCGCGTCCAGGTTCCGGATCCGGTCTCCGAGGACACGGCGCGGATGCGTATCCTGGCCGAAGGGCTGGTCTTCGACGAACTCGCTGCTCTGGAAGCGGATGCGCGCGGGTTCTCGGGTTCATCCGATGTTCGTAACAGGCTGCTGGACAAGAAATTGCAGTTAATTTCTCAATATGTGTTCGAGGCCCAGGCTTCGCCGGGTCCCGATCGCGAAGAGGTTCGAGCCTTCTTCGAGTCGCACCGTGAGAGTTTCCGTGCCCACGAGAATGTGAGGATTCGTGAGATCCTCGTGGATGAGTTGGCCAGAGCGGACTCGCTGTATGAGTTGATCCTGTCAGGCGCAGATATGGAAGCGTTGGCTCGTCGGTACACGGTACGGACCGATCTGGCCATGACCGGGGGACTCTGGGAGGACGTGCGACCAGGCGATCCACGCAGTGCCAGGATCTACGATGTCAGCCTGGAACAGGGAGTGGGGCTCCATCGCCCCCTGAAAGTAAATGGCGGCTTCTCTGTCTTTGAGGTCCTTCAGATTACACAGGGACGCCTGCACAGCTTTGATGAAGTGGAGGTCTCGGCGCGGGCCAGCACGGTGAGCTTCCGTATGGAGGCCCTGATCCAGCGACTGCGAGCAGGGTTCGGTGATGTCATATCTATCGACGATTCGCTACTGAAAAAACTTGCGGCCAATGGAATCTGACCCCTTCTTCACAAAGGATTGTGATGCCCTTGTTGGGTCATGCGGGTTTCGTTATCGTTGGGCACCATTCAGGTCCGAAATGTGTTTCCAACATATTGTGCTTCTGAACGACTTCAAGGTTGAGCGTCTTTGCTGGTAAGGCTTGTGACAGCCTGGTCCACAGATAAACTCGTGCAGCACTTCTCGCGAAATCGCATGCAGACGCGCACCCTATGGGCGCCGCGGACGGTGTTGCGATTCCTCTGCATTGTTGCGCTGACCTCATGGTGGGGGGGCGACCAGCAGCTCAACGCCCAGTCTGCCACGACAGGACTCAAGCTGACGACGACGCCTGCTGCCTCGCCGCTGCGATCGTTCCTCAATCGAGGCGTGTGGCCAGGATATTCGAACTTTGGCAAGACCTCCTATCAGCCCCTGACGAACAGCGTCCGCTCTACTGAGCTCTATGATCGATTGGGGACGCATCTGTTCCGCGGTTACCCGCTGTTGAGTTGGAGAGAGACGCGCTCGGACTCTGTCGGGCTCCAGTCGAGTTCAGTGCAGCGCGAGAATTACTTCTTCAACTTCTTCAACAATCTCATGATCGCCAATGACCAGTACCGTGGGTGGGATCTCTCGGTCACGGTCGGTGATGCGATCCGCACGAGTCTGTCACCGCTGACTGTCCGCAGTCCGCGCTGGCAGGGAATGCGCGTTGACGGTGGCACGGACAATCAGAGCTTCACGGCACTGCTGACTCGCGGTTCGCCGCAGCGATTCTCGGCCTTTGACGCGCGACGAGATCTGAGTCCGGTTCTCGCTTACGGCGGGCACTACACACACAGGCCCAACAACATGCTCACGCTGGGGCTGACCTTCTTCAACCAGCATCAGACCGATGTGGAGTCGAGCCAGGGCAGTTTCGTCAGCGGATCTCAGCCGTATCAGATTCGCAGTCCGAAACAGGTGTCCATCTGGGTTCAGAGCGACGAACCGGCCACGCTGGCCGGCGTACGCGATGTGGATATCGATATTGTCGTCCTCGATGAAGACGGTTCGCGACGGCGTTTGACATCCGATGAGAATGCGGGAGGAAATCGCACATACGATCCCTCTCTTGAGCCCGGCGCACCCCTCGGTGTCGGCCTACCGGTGGCAGGGGTCTACCAGCTGACGAATGATGATGTGGCAGAATTCGTCTTCAACCTTCCATCAGAGGGCAATCTCATCAGTGCCACGTTCAGGGCTGATGTTACTGGCGACTATCGCATCTCCACCCGACAGACGCATGACTTCCTGAATCCTGATGGCGATCTGGAAGAGCGCTTCTGGCCAACGGCATTTGTCAATGGCCCGGGGCATACCCAGACGGGAAATCAACAGTATCCCTTCGACTTCAAGCCTCAGGAAGCCGAACCCCACTTCACCGTGGCGCGGGCAGAGGGGCGCCCCGGCATGGGCAATCTCCGGGTGGTGAGTTTCGACTACGGTATCCCGAGCGGGAAGACCCTGCTCGGTACCGATTTTCGCCTGTTGTCGAATGAGTGGATCGCTGAAGGCGAGATCGTCTACAGCTCCGACGAATCTCACTTCCCTTTCAGCAGCGACTCGCTCAAGACGCGCGGGAAGCGAGTCACCGACGGCAGTTGGGCTTACCTGCTGAATGTGCGTCGACCGTTGTCGCTGGGTGGGCTTGACCTGGACCTCGGTGGCGAGTTGTTCCGCATGGATCCACAGTACAGCGGCGGGTACGATTCTCGTCGTGGTGGAACCGTGTTCTTCACAGATAAGGGTAGTGCGTCGGGGGATGAGCCCTTCACGCAGGAATTCCCTCTGATGGAGGACAACGACGACAACGATGCCTACGCCGACGACAGCTTCAACGATCAGGGCCGTTTCCAGTTTTTCGTTCCCAGTGGCAACTACTCAGGGGGCTCCACGGGTGGGGTTTACCCCGGTCTCGACGTAGATGGCGACCTCTCGCCGGACAACGACAAAGACCGCAATGGCGTACCCGACTGGACCGAACCCTTCCTGTTGTTCGATTCGGATCCCATGGACTTCGTATACGGGATGGACTTCAACAACAATGGGCAGCCTGATTTTCGCGAGAACGATGATCACGCCGATTACCCGATCCGCAAGGATCAACGGGGCCATCACGGATTCGTGACGGCCCGCGATCTGCTGCCGGGGCTCCATCGGACATCCGTGGGATACTACCACCTTGAAGAGATCGCCGGATCGGGCGAGGCCAGTTCGCTGTACGCCCGTGCCGAGGCGAGTTGGCGTCCACTGGACGGGCTTGAAGTGGAGCTTCTCGACGACATCAAACTCGTCGAGGATGACGTGCGTGATGACGTATATGAGTGGGTGACGGGAGATACGGCGAGACTGGCTAACGTCTACACGATCCTCAATCCGCCACCACCTGATCCTCTCATCATGCGCGAGAGTCTGGTGAATTCGGGATCGCTGGAGCTGAGATATTCACCGATGCCAATGATGCGCGCCTCGACGCAGGTCCTCTACTATCTCAATCAGCAGAGCGAGATTGAGGAGGCGGGAGTGCTCGTGCAGGATTCGGATTCTTTTACCGAGTGGTCCTGGGTGTCACGTGCCGAATACAGTCGCTCTTGGGGGAATTTCGAATTCTGGGGGGGCGCCAAATACGCCCTCAAGGAAGGACGCAGGGGAGGTCTCTGGCGCGAGGCTTCCACCCGTTTCTTCGCCCCTATGTTCAAGACGTCCTACGCCGTCATGGATGGCATTGATCTCCAGTGGGGCATGTCGGGGTTGCCCGGGCTGCCAATGAAGTTCACGGACAATGAGAACGAAGACGTCAGCTATGACGAACGGAAAACCGTCTTCATGCTTCAGGGACGCGACGATGACTTTGAGGGATCCTATCTGAGCATCAGCACAGGGATTGAGCTGCATCAGAAGGACTGGAAGGGCTTGGGTAGAGAGCGTGATTTCGACGCCTTCGGCCTGTTCGTCGAAGTGATCGTGGGGAACTGACGTGATGAGTCGACTCAGTATCCTCATCGCGGGCATCCTGCTCGGCGCTTTCGTCTGGTGTGGTGAGGCCACGGCGCAGGCCGGGATTGCCACGCCGGAAGAGGAAACGATGGCGCCCGGCAACTACACGGGTCTGCGCCCTGACTATCTCGGCTACGATGTCTATCCCTATCCGCCATATTCCGTCGACCGCTATATCCGCTACGGCGCTGCCAACCAGGGACGTCGAGCCGTCTACGATCGGCTGGGGCAATTCGTCAGCTATGGCAGTTACGGCCTGCAGTGGTCGGAAATGCGTGACAGCTACACGCAGGCCAAGGTGGATGCAGGGATCCCCTTGGGAAATCTCAACGCTCACAGTGGCGCGCTGATCCAGAATAGCTTCTTCCAGTTCCTGGCCGTCGCTCGTCAGACCTACGGTGAGGAGGCGATGAGCATCGCCGTGGGGCGCAATCTGGCGTCCTCCTTCACGCCGCTGGTCGTCAACCAGATGCAGTATGGTGGCCTGCGCATCGATTACGCCTCGCGCCGTCACGATCTGACGATTCTGTTCTCGCGCGGTGGCACGCTGGAAACCACCTTGTGGTCGAATCTTCGAGGCAATGAGCGCGATGTGCGCGAGATGTCGCCCGTGCTGGTGGGTGGCGCCAACTGGATCGGTCACTTCGGCAATGCCGACGTGGGCGCAACCTTCTATCGGCAATTGCAGTCGAATATCAAGTCAGATCGTGCCTCCTTGTGGCGGGGCGACGTGCCCTACATGGAGTTGAAGCCGCCGAAACAGATTACCGTGCGAGTTCGCGACGACTCTCCTCGTGATGGAGGCGGCGCAGCCGTCTACGACGCGTCCATTCTGCTGGTCGCCGTAGTGGATTCGACGCAGCGTCGCTACACCAGCGATTCAGAGCAGGCCGGGACCGATGTCTTCTTCGATCCGGGAATGGTGCGTTTGCAGGGCATTTCAGGTCGGCAGGTCGGCTCGCACTGGGAAGCGGCCGAGGATGAATTCATTGATATCGTCTTCACGATCGATGCTGATCTGGCCGCCATCGATGCCGATATCGAAGTGCTCGCCGACGGTGACTATCTGATTGAAGTGCGGCAACTTCACGACTTCGATGTTCCGGGGTCGACGAATACAGTGGAACGCTCGTGGCCTTCAGATCCTCCACAGGATGGGTATGCTGGAACGTTCTTCGAGGACTACCTGCGACAGGATGAGGCGTTCTTCACCGTCGCCCGTTCCGATGGTCGTCAAGGTCTGGATGGTGCGCCCAAGCGCGTTCGTATCAACTATGGAATTCCGACGGCTCAGAGCTTCTATGGTGCCAGCCTCAAGTATGAGGTCGAGGGGCTTACACTCGACGGTGAGATCGTCCACAATCCGCAGGAATACAAGTTTCCAACGGCCAAGGGGCGTCGCTCTACAGAGTCGGGAACGGCCGGTTATCTTACCGCGCAGGCGCGTTTTGGACGCTACGGCAATGTCGGGGCAGAAGTCTTCCGCATTGAGCCCAATTACGGCGGATCCTACGACAGCCGGCGTGGAGGTCTTGTCCTGTTCACCGATACAGCAGGTGATGTACAGGCGGGTGAGTCGCGAGGCGTAACTGCGCGGACACAAGAATACAAGGCCTTCGACGACAACGATGATCACGATAACTGGCCCGATGACATGCCCGGCTCCGGCGATGCATTGTACATGCCCCGCGGTACTTTCCAGCGACCAGCCTATCTGGCCCGCAAGCCGGAGGGTGGCGTATTTCCCGGATTCGACATGGATGGCGATCTTGTCGTCGATTTTGATCGCAATCGCAACACCGTTGATGACTACCTGGAGCCATTCCTGGGATACGATTCGATGCCACCAGATTTCGATTTCGGCATCGACTTCAACAACAATCTGATCCCTGACTATCGTGAGAATGACGACCACCCTGACTATCCCTATCGACGGGATCAGCGAGGCTGGCACTTCTTCTATGATGTGAATCGTCGTCCCTGGTGGCTGAGTGAAGCTCGACTCGGTGCTTTCGGCGCCGACGAGATTAGCGGGGGACACCAGAGCCGCGTGCAGTATTCGATTCTCGGGGTTGCCACCGAAGCACCGAGTTGGTGGACGAAGGCGCGCAATGTGCTCAAACGCGTGGAAGACGATATTCCCGATGATGTCTATCGACTGGTCCTTTCTGAGGACATTGAGATAAACTCTCTCTACAACGAACCAAGCAGGACGCCGCCGCGCGACTTCCTGCCTATGCGTAAGTCAGTGGTGAATACGGCATGGATCGAGACGGGTTGGCTGCCGGCGCGTGGTCTGAGCGTCTCCAACACCTTCAAGTATGTTGTCAATCGACGCGGTGACGTCGACGGTGAAGGCGAAGATGCTGAAATGATCCAGAAGGCCGGAACGGACCAGAATTTCTCGATGGTCAACAAGGTGTCCTATCAGCGTGAACTGCAGCCGCAACTCATTCTGACGGCGCGCGCCAAGCACCTGTTGGCCCGATGGGACGAAGGATCCTATTCTCCGGTGGACTCGACCTTCGGGCGCATCGATGACGACAATGATCCCGAGACCCCCACGGTCCTGGACCATCGTCTTGGCGGACATGAGGCCTCGTGGTCGTTGTTCACACCCGAGCTGCTGCTCAGTTATTCGCTCACCCGCAAGACGAGAATTGAGTTTGGTCAGCACGGCCTGTTCCTGCCATTCCTGCGGGCACGGTATTCAGATCGCGAATTCGAGATCAACAGCTACACGCAGAATGTGTCGATTCTTCAATTGTCCATGTCCGGCGAACACGGAGGCTACAATCTTGTTGCCCACGTGGGTCTACGCCGCGACAATCGCTATCTGCATAAAGACGCAAAGGCCGCCGGTCGCAAGGACACGGACATGACTGCCTTTTTCGTCGACGTCATCTTCGGAGTGCAATGATGATGGTCGGCATGACATGTAAGCGGCTGGGTCATAGACTGCTGAGACGATCGACGCGTGCACCCATCCTGCTGGTGTTGCTGGCCCTGATGCTGGGCTCGCTGGCCGGTTGGACGCCTGCCCATGCACAAGCGACGATCAAGACGTGGGAGCAGCGAGACTTCCTCCACGAAGGTCCGCAGACCACGTATCTCAATCACGCAGAATTCCCGTATCGTGCATTCCCGATTTTTGGTTGGGAAGTGCCTCGGTATGATCGCCTGGGTCAGTATGTCATGGAGGGTAGAGTCATGCTCTCCGCCGATGAGCAACGCCCGGGGTTGAGCAAGTTTGAGGGTTTGCGTTTCGAGACGGGCAACGTTTTTCAGGTCGGCGCGGACTTTAACTATCAGGTGATGCAGGACTCGTATCGAGGGCGTAGTTATGCCCTGATGGTCCTGCTCAGTTCCAGCGATGTCTCCACGGCACCGGTGAAGGCGCAATTCACGCCTCTCACACTGAACATGAATCGCTACACGGGCGTGCGCTTCGATGTGAGTGGCTCGAAGAACAAGTCGACGTTTCTGTACACCAAGGGTGCCGGCGATCGCCATCGATTCTCGCAGTTTGAGGTAGGACGTGACGACCAGGCGCCGGTGATCCTGTGGGGTGGCCACTGGGGCACACAGGTAGGATCCGCTCTGCGTCTGGGTACGACCTTCATCAACCAGCATATGCTGGATGCGACCTCGAGGCGGGGCAGTATTCTGCGAGGTGACATCTCCAACGATATGCAGGCACCAGAAGTTGTGGTCGTACGCATTGTCGATGATTCGCCTGAGATCATCAATACGCCGGCTGCTGCCTGGGATGTGGGTATCCTCGTCAAGGGTCTGGATGCGGACGGGAATCGTGTCATCCTGACCAGTGACCCGGATCTGGCTGTGGGCGACGTGCGTTATGAGTCCACACTCGATCCCGGCCTGGCCGTTGGCCGACGCGTGGGTGATCACTGGGAGGCGGATGGCCCCGACGAACAGATCGAGTTCTTTTTCGAATTCCCGGATCCCGAGACCTTTCAGCCCACATCGGCAGAATTCGTCGCTGCCGTGGGGGGTGACTATCGCCTGCAGGTCCGGCAGGAATACAAGCACAGCTTCACCCGCATCATCGCCGGCAGGGAGCGAGAGGCAACCGTCTCCCATCAGTGGCCTGCCGAGCCGCGCAAAGCTTCCTTTGAGCGCTCCGGATTCGAGTTCGATGGTGGTGACCTGCGTTATCCGACGGATTTCAAATTCGGGGAGCAGACCCCGGCCTACACGGTCATGCGTTCCGATGGGATTCCTCGGTCGCTGGAACCAAGGCAGGTCCGCTTCGAGTACGGCTTCCCCACGGCACAGGTGCTGGCCAGTGTCGACGCCCACCTCGATTACGGTGGCTTCGAAGTCGATGGCGAGGTCTCGCTGAATACGCAGCACTTCAAGTTTCCGGTCCGCGAGGGGCGACGCACCGACAAAGATGCACTGGCCTACTACGTGACGGCCTCTCGTGCGCTGAACATGCTCGGCCGATTTGGTCCTCACCTCGGCCTTGAATTGTTCCGAATCGATGCCGACTACAGCGGCAACTATGATTCACGCCGCGGCGGTGCGATCTTCCATACCAGCGTGCCAGCTTCGCCGCCCAATACAGCCATCACGCAGGAATTCAACCTGTTCGATGACAACGATGATGGCGATCAGTGGCCGGATGAGATGCCCAACGACACGGCGCTGTCTGGAGCCAATGATGCCGGTGTCTATCCAGGACTTGATCAAAATCAGGACAATGTTCCCGATACCGATCAGAATGCCAATGGGATTCCGGATTGGGATGAGGCCTTCCTTTTCTTCTGGGCAGATCCGCCAGCCTTCATCTACGATCTGGACTTCAACAACAACTCCGTGCCTGATCTGACCGAGAATGACGATCGACCCGACTATCCTTACGATCGTGGTACACGCGGGAATCACGCTTTCCTCACTTGGAAAGACCCGCTGCCATTCGTCGAGGTGCTGACACTGGGATCCTACGGCGCAGAGAGTGTTGCCGGCGGGGGAGACAGCGACGTTCGCTACTTGCGCTATCAGTTGGGATATCGGCCACAAGACAAGGGTCATATGATCCTGCGCGGCGATGTGAAGATGGTGGAAGACTCGATCCCGGACCCGGTGTTCGTCTGGCGCACGACGGCCAATGCACGTGACAATTCGAATGTGATCCAGGATCCTACGAGCTACAACCTGATCAGTCTCAAGGATCCGGATCCGGATCCCATGCTGATGCGCAACAGCACGGTGAGTACGCTCCAGTTCGAGACGGATGCGACGCCAGTGCCGGGTCTGAGCGTGTTCACGAACTATAAGTGGTTGCTGAACATGCAACATGAGGATGAGTTCGCCGATAGCACGTCTCAGCAGGATGAGACGATGAGTCGCCTCACGTTGTCTACGCGACTCCAGTACGAGCACAAGGTGCGTGGGAATATCCAGCTCTACGCCAGGCTGCGTCACCTCTTCTGGCACGACGCAGGATATTCCGCGGCCACACGTCGGCACTGGATGACTTGGGGACCGCTCTTCGAAGAGTCGATGAAGCTGACGGAGAAGACCTCACTGGTCGCTGGCCAGGAAGGGATTCCTTGGTTGCTGCCCATTGCGCACACCGACTACGATGATGGTGGTCGCGACTTTGATCGCTGGACCAACGTCTTCATGGTGCGGATGCACGGCAACTACTTGGGATGGAAGGCCGTGACTGAACTGGGGTATCAGATCGAACATGTCGAGGCACCCGGCACCGAGGCCAGCAATCGGACGTTCTTTCTCGAAATGTACTTCGGTTTTTGATGTTTGAGATGCTGAGACAAATGGGTAGACTCAAAGACACCGACCGTCTGCCCAATCTCGATGATCTTCAGCACGGTCTGCCCGGATCCCCTTTGACGAGGCCCAGAGCGTAACGCCATGCTCCATCTTCTTCTCGTCCTCGCTACGATCGCTACGGGCATCGTCGTCTCTCGACCGGTGCCAACCGAAGAGTTGCTCCAGGACCGTTTTGCGCTGGGGCAGAAGTACTATGCCGCCAACGATCACGAGAACTCCGTAGAGATCTTCTCAGAGATCGAGAGTACGCCGAACTATGCTCTGCTGGACGTGGACGAGATCGAGGTCGCCATCGATGCCCTCGTTCTGCCACTGCGCGTGGCGGCCACGTATCAACTTGGGAACAGCTATCGCAATGTGGGACGCTCGCTGCTGGATCGGGCGCGCAGCCTGGAAGATGAAGGCGACGGTAAGCAGGGACAGATGCGTCGACAGGAGTCTCTGACGGCTTTCGACGATGCACGCAGGTATTACCGCAGTCTCGTCAATGACGAGGCCCGCGCACCTGGCCGTGTGCGTGTCATGTCGCAGTACCAGATGGTGCGGGCCAGTTACCAGACCGAGGACTACGAGGGAGTCGTCACCGAGACAGCTGAGTTGCTGAGCCGCTTCCCCGGATCCGAATACGAAGATGCGGCACTGTACGATCGTGGCTGGGCATTCTACCACATGGCTCGCTACAACGAGGCGATCTCATCCTTCGAGGATCTGCTGGCGGTCAGCGATGATGCCCTGAAGAGAGATCGGTCCATGTTCCAGATGGGGGAGAGTTACATCCTCCTGGGGAAGAATGACGAGGCTCGGGCCGAATATGGTCACCTCGTCGAGCAGTACGACTTCACAGAGCTCTCCAACAGAGAACTGCTTCAGATGAAGGCGCAGCGGCTCCGGGGATTGGTGAAGGAGACGACGCGGGAGCTGGTCGCCAAGGCGCAGATCCGCATCGCGGATTCCTACGCCAGCGAAGGTCGAGTCAGTGAAGCGATTGACGCCTATTCGAAGGTGCCGACGAACTATCCCCAGGAGACCTTGATCGTACAGAAGTCATACGACAATATGGCGACCATGGTTCTGGAGCAGCAGGGCGTCGATCCGGGTGTTCGCATCCTGCGTCAGGCCATCGAGCAGGTCGATGACACGTACTTCCGCGGTCGAGCCCAGTTACGCATCGCCGGTGTCCTGTTTCGTGAGGGTCGGTACCGTGACGCCATCGCCGAATACCAGGTCTATCGTCGTGCCTATGGTTCACAGGCTCAGGCAATCGGCGTCGGACTTGATGAAGTCCTGTTCTCCGAGTCCGAGGCCCACCGCGAGTTGGCCAGGACCGAAGACGACGGCACACAGGCGATGGAATCTGCCCGCACCGGCTACGCCGCCATCCTGGCCGACTACCCATTCAGCAATCGACGGGCAGAAGCGAGATATGGACTGGGTCACGTCCACATTGCAGCTGAACGTCCCGATTCTGCGGCTGTGTCTTTTGCAGGTGCATTGTCCGAGGATGCGCAGTCGGCAGTGGCACCCCACGCGTTGACGTGGTGGGCCCGGACAACCTTCCAGCAGGGGAATTCCCAGCAGGCGATTGACCTGTATCGCCGACTCATCTCCGAGTACCCGACATCCGATCTGATCGGGCCCACATGGAAAGACCTGGGCCTCGTGTATAAGTCACTGGGTCGTGTTGACGACGCGGTAGCGTCGCTGGCGCAGGTGGATGAGAGCTTCTCAGCCTGGCCGAAGGTGCAGGCGGAAGCGGCTGATATGTTGCTGGCTGCGGGCCGGCTCGACGAGATTGACCAACGGTTGCAGATGGGGTTGGCCCTGGATCGGGCGGCTGCTGCGGGTGACGACGCCAGTGTCGCCGAGTTGCACTATGTCCTGGGACGGGTCGCGCGCGAACGTGGTGATCTGATCGCAGAGATCGAGAATTTCTCGCGCGTCGTGGAAATGACCGACAACCCGGATTTGGCCAGCTTCTCTCGCTTCTTCCGGGGAATCGCCCACTACCAGTCCGGCTCTGCTCATGATGCCGCCGGTGACAGTCTCGCCGGAGAGCAGTCCTTCGAGATGGCCATTGGCGATCTGGAATCGGTACTTGAGGCGGGTGGCACGGCCGACATGCGTCTGATCGCATTCCGCACGCGGGGTGTTGCACTGACCCGATTGGGACGTTCCGAGGATGCGGTCAGTGCCTATGAGGAGTTAATTGCCGCGGCTCCCTCAGCGCTGGAGCGGGCCGAGTTCCAGTTGATGCTGATGGAGCTCTACTACGATCTGGGTCGTCTCGAGAAGACCAAAGCAACAGCACGAGATCTGATCAGCAGTGACTTCGAAGAGGACGACAGCGCTGAGTTTGCGATCCGTGATCGGTCCTATTTCGTCCTTGTCTCGGTGTTGCTTGAGGAAGAGCGCTATGCGGATGCCTATCGATCGGCTCAGGCTGCTCTGCGTCGGTTCCCGGTATCGGCCAATCGACCGACACTGATGCTGGTCAGCGCCCGGGCATTGTTCTTCAATGAGGAATACAAGAAGGCAGCCAAAGCGTTCGGGCAGTTTGCCTCGGCCTATCCCACGCACCCGGATGCACCGCAGGCACGATACCAGAAGGGGTATGCCCATGAGATTCTGGGTGAATACCCTGCGGCAGCCGAGGCATTTACCGGTGTTGCGTCAAGCTTTCCTGAACACAGTCTGGTAGCTGAGTCGCTCTATCGAGCGGGCGAGAATCTGTACAATGCCAGTGAATTTGAAGATGCATTGACGTTGTTTCTGCAAGTCGTGGACTCGCATGCGATGACGGAGGCGGCGCAGAAGGCACTGTATTCGGCGAGCTGGACCTACATGGATCTCGATCGGGAGCAGGAAAGCCTTGCTGCCATGGGCCGGTTGGTGGCCGAGTACCCCAGCAGCGGTTTTGCCCGGTATGCGCAATTCTCGATCGGTGACTTCTACTATAGTAAGAAGCAATTTGACGAGGCCCGTGTCGCATACCGAAAGGTCCTCAGCCTCTATCCGGGCACCGACGAAGCCGGCAAGGCTCAGGTCCTGCTGTCGGATGTCGTTGAGGATCTGGCGAATCTGGCCTACGAAGGTGCATTTGAGCATTTTCAGCGTGGTGACTATGCCACTGCTGCCCAGGGTTTTGAAGAGATCTATGCGGACTATCCCCAGAGCTACTCGGCCCTGGCCGCCTTGGCCAACAAGGGGGTAGCCCTCGAGCACCTTGGGGACAGTGCTGAGGCACGACGGACCTACGAACGCGTCCTTTCGGTGGCGACGGACGATCCTGATAAGAGTGATATCTCAAAATTCGCGCGATTGCGGCTGGAGAATCTGTAAAGTGATAAGACGCGAGTCCCCATTGTCTCAACTAGTCCGAGCGGGGTTTCTGGCAATTGCCGGCGCCTGCGCCATGATTGTGGCCGCCGGTTGTCTGAGCCTGACACCGATTCTCGCCATGCACAAGGTCGATCTGAAACCGGCGAGCGATGCCGGCGCGTACCAGGTCGACCCCATCGATGCCAGTGTCTCCTACGTTCACGAGGGACTGACACTACGCGTCCAACACATGACGTCGGATCAACTGGATGCCCAGATCCCCGGCGAAGAGAATCCCTTCGTCTTTCGCAAGGTGGACTACGACCAGGGCTATGTGCCGCAGCGCTTCACGGTTTTCCAGGTCACGTTGAACAATCCGACCTTCGACAAGGTGCTGGCTGAGCCGCGCCGGGCCTATCTGGTCACCGATAAGGGCATCATTATGCACCCCTATGCGCTGACGCGTGCTGATGCAACCGGTGATCCGCGCAACTTCGAGACCTACTGGCTCTCACGCGGCGTGCAGAGCGGAAATGCGCAGAAGATGTATCTTGAGCGCATGGCGGTACTGCGTGGCTCGATCTTTCAGCCCGGCAGTTTTGTCTTCAAAGGCAAGTCCTACTCTGGGAAACTGGCCTTTGACCCGTTGCCCTTGGGCACACGCGAGGTGGTGCTGCACATCGATCGCCTCGTGCTCGAATTTGGTATCTACGACGTACCCAAGACGCAGACAGATCTCGAGTTTCCTTTTGCCGTCGACAGCCGTATCGTCGAAGGGGCTCTGGTGCAGAACTGAGTAATGCCCAGGCCGCATGTGGAGTACAATATCGAGGGGAGGCACGACAGAGACTGATGATGTGGTTCCAGAAACACCCAGGACTTCACCAGCGGATGGCCATTGTGCAAAGACAGTCATCCCTTACTCTACCACCATTTTTAGGAGGTTGCTTCGAATGAAGCGAGCTATTCTCTTTGCCGTGGTCGGGGCAGTTGCCCTGTGCACGGCTGCCAGCGCCCAGATGATGGGCAATGGCAATTTCTGGTATTCGGGCGATGGTACAATTCCCAGCTTTTCCGAGACCATCGACGGCGATCTCAGCAACATCAAGGCAAATGGTTATCACCTGTCTTGGTCGCCGACTGAAGTGTTCCAGTGGGGCGACACGTATGGCTACTCGAAGGAGACCGATCTCGAGTCTCGCCGTATCCGTGTCTACGCCATCGATTTGGACAACAATCTGTATCTCGCCGATGGTGAAGATCCCGCCGAGAACGGGACGGACGCTGACCTGACGACGCACTACTACTTCGCCTGGGACGCCGACAACCTCTACATCGCCGGTGACAACCGTGACAACCACTACGACATCGTGCAGCATCCGGACAACGGTGACAATGCCTTCTGGCAGCGTGACACGTTCTGGATCACGATGGACTTGAGTGATGGTGCGGGCCCGAACAACAGCACGAACATCGTTGACTTCCGCGCCTGCCCGTGTAACATCGACGAGTCCAACGCTTCTCTGGACATCTCTCACTATGTCGATGGCGAAGGCACGCAGATCCTTTACGGCGACGATCCCAGCTATTTCCTCGGTGCCGAGTTGGTCGGTGGTCCGAATGCGACGGGTTATCAGTTCGAGACCAATCCGTCCTGGGACCTGATCTTCCTGTTCGATCCCGATCTGCGCAGCAACGTGGGTGATGGGTTCGCGTTCCGCGGCCGTTTCATCATTCCTGATCCGGACGGCGATGACGCCTACGGCCAGACCTACTTCGGCGGTGACCAGAACGATCTGGGTACCAACGCCAAGTGGCCGCGGTTCGTCCTGTCCGACGCTTCGACGACGAATCAGAACAACGCCACCGCCGTCGAAGCATCGACGTGGGGTGCTGTGAAGTCGTTGTATCGGTAAATGTTTTTCTGGGTACCGTGATGATTGCGGCGCCCGACAGTTTCGTATGACGTGGTGATGGTGAGGGGCTGCCGTCGGGCACTCGTGTCCGAGGCAGTCCCTCCCACCACTGATTTTCATCCTTCTCCAGGCATGAATCGGCCATGAGCAGCAGCGGCACAGGTGTCGGTACCACATCCGGCATCCTCATGCGGCAACCAAAGTGGTGGTTAATCGGCGTCGCTGCGTCGGTCACGGTCCATCTATTGGTGGTCGGTTCGTATATGAGTTTGGGTGAACGCGTACGTGATGCGGTGCAGCGGATCACCTTTGAGCCGCCTCCACCACCCAGCGTGTTCATCAAACCACCACGGACCACGGCCCGGGTGCTGGAGTTCCGCAAAACCCCGGTCCTGGCCGGAAGTATGCTTCGGCAACGGACGAAAGTGGCCCGGACACGGGTACAGCAGGTGCAGGCCATGGTGGCCATGCGCACCGACAACCTTCTCAACCAGCTCGATGCATCGAAGATCGCGCCGCCATCGCTGCGCAGAAGCGCTCGTATGGGCGTTGGCGGACGAGGTTCGGCTGGCGGTGGGGCACAGTTTGCACTGGCACTGCCGACACTGAGCGATGTAGAGGTTCGTGGCGCCAAGGAGTCGACCTCGCAGATCGACATGACCCTCGACATGCTCGCCATCAAGGATATGGACACCGGCCAGTATCAGGCGATGGTTGTGCAGGATCCTGACGATCGCCGCAAGATCAGCGGCTACATCCATCTGGCTCAGGCCTTCACGCAGAATCGAACGGTCGCCGGCAGCGGTGGCCATGAATCCGGCAACGCGGCGCAGCTGATATCGCAGATCACGTCGTATGAGAATCTGGACTTTCTGATCAAAGCACTCGATGAATACACGGGAATCGAGGCCGACTACCTTGGGCCGATCCCGCTGGATGACCCTCGCATCAATCAGGTGCCGTGGCTCCTGTTGCCGGCCTGGTTTGGCGAGGTCCACTCATCGAGTGAACGAGAAATCGAGAGTCTCGGCAGCTATCTGGTCAATGGTGGGTTCGCTCTCACCACATCGGGGCCCAACGAAAAGCTGAAGGGGTCCAAGTTCGACCGCCTGCGCGATGCGCTGGCAACACAGGGACTATACGAGGGCCAGGACTGGCGCTTCATCTATCTGAAGCCGAGTCACCCGCTCTACCATTCCTATTTTGACTTTGACATGGCTGTGCGGGACAACGTGGCCGTTTTCGCTACAGCCGCAGCTACCACACAGCGTACGCTCGGTGATATGGGATTGGTGATCGGTGATCGCCTGGCCGTGCTGTTCACCCAGAAGCAGGTGTCGACTGGATCAGCGCGTGAGGGAACCGAAAATGCCTCCATCACGGTTGATGGTACTCGCCATCTCCAGTTCACGGTGAATACGGTCGTCTTCGCCCTCACGCAGGAGGGTGGAGTGACACAGCAGCTGATGGCTGGAATCAAGTGAGGGTGGCGAGATGATTGGCGAGATGTGGGCAAGTATGGCTGTAACGGGGAAGGCGGTGATCGCCATCCTCAGCCTGCTGTCCATCTACTCCTTATCGGTTGTCGTAGAACGCTTCGTGGCTCTGCGCTGGGCGAAGAGGCGAACACGTGATTTCGCTGACGAAGCAGAGGGCATCACCGATCCTCGTGTGTTGCGCGATCGAGCGATGGCCCCGGAATACTCAGACTTCGCCTCTTTGGCCCACATCGTTGGCCGGTCTCTCGATGCATACGACATCATTCGTGACGAAGAGGATGATGGCGATCGAATTGTCGAGGCTGTGGAAGAAGCCACCACACGGCAAATCGACGCTGCCGTCATCAATCTTCGGATTCGACTCTCGAATCTTGCCACGGTGTCGGGCGTGGCGCCGTTCCTGGGTCTCTTCGGAACCGTCACGGGTCTGATCGCTGCCTTCAGAGGGATCTCTGAATCCGGGGGCGGCGGCCTGGCTGCGGTTTCCAGTGGTGTATCAGAGGCGCTCGTGACGACGGTGGTTGGGCTCTTTGTCGCCATGCCGGCCCTGTGGGCATACAATTACTTCATGAATCGGGTTGAGACCATGTCCGTCGACATCGACAACCAGGCGCACCGCCTGGTGATGGCGGTCGTCCGGCCACAGGTTACACTGACGGGTTCGCGCGTGGGTGCCAATCGCCACGAGAGGCGAACCGCCGAAGGGGGCTTCAAGGGCTCCCCGCTTCCTGATATCACGCCGATCGTTAACGTAGCTCTGGTGCTGTTGATCATCTTCATGATTGTTACACCCATGATTCGCGAGGGGGTCGAGGTTGTGACGCCCCAGGCTGAGGCAATCACAGCGTTGTCCGAGCAGGATCAGAGTGTTGTCCTCGCGATCCAGGGCGACGGCACGATTTATGTCAATTTGAAGTCGGTGGACAGGATGTCGGTCGAGAGTGAACTGGCTCTGGCCTATCGTGGTCAGGAGGGCCGGCCAATCGTCTTGAAGGGCGCGGAGAACCTCCCGTATCGAGATATCCTGTCCTTGATGGACGCCTGCAAGGTCATCGGAGCGCCCTCCGTCGATCTCGTTGGCTCCCGGGTGGAGTAAGGAGGAGAGCTTGGCTCGACGACGACGCCATAAGAGCAGCCGCGCAGATTCGGCGATCAATATCACCCCCTTGGGAGATGTGTCGCTCTCGTTGTTGCTCGGATTTCTCGTAATCACACCGATCATCATCGAGACGATGGCGACGACGCTGCCTCAAGAGGGCTCTGGCGTATCCGCCGGAGCCGTGCGGCAGGATCCAATTGTTGTCCTGACGGCGGAGGGACAGATTCTGCTCAATGGCAAGGAAGTGACCGAACAGGAATTGCCGGGAGAGCTGGACGAGTTATTGCCCCCGGGAATGGCAGGTGAGCGTAAGATCATGTTCACAGGAGCGGGCGATATCGCGTACCGCGATGTCATGCACCTGCTCGATGTCATACGCAAGAACGGCGTAGAGGCCATCGGCATCCGCTAAGGTATGCTCAGTATGGGTCCCGGGATCTGCTCTGGCAGACTGGTGGCCGTCAGCGAGAGTTCACGGATCCCGGCCTATGGCGGGATTTCTGGATCAGAAAAGAACGCGTCCACGAATGCCGGACGCCACAACCGGATAGTAACGAAGGGGAATCGACCGATGGAGATGGTCAGCGAACTCTGGGGATCGATGGCGATTACCGGCAAGATGGTTGTTCTCATCCTCGCCGCGTTGTCCATTTATTCTTACGTGGTGATGGTAGACCGCATCCTGGTACTGCGCCGGAACCAGCAACGTTCCAGCGCCTTCGCCCAGCAGATCGAGGGTAGCAACGATGCGGACCAGATCGCCGCCGTCGCCCGGAGCGCTGCGGAGGAAGGGGACTGCTCTCTGGGGTCAGTGATCGAGGCCGGGCTGAGGGAATACACGTCACTGACCACCGATGGACAGCCCGAAGCCGTCGTCGTCGAAGGTGTTGATGAAGCGGTCAGCAGGGAACTGGACATGGCTATTCTGAGTCTGAGGACCCGACTCAGCGGCATGGCGACGATCTCAGGCGTGGCACCATTCCTGGGCTTGTTTGGCACGGTGACCGGACTCATCGCCGCCTTCCGTGGAATCGCAGAAACCGGTTCCGGTGGGCTGGCAACTGTGTCGGGTGGTATCTCTGAGGCCCTTGTGACGACTGTTATCGGTCTCTTTGTCGCCATGCCGTCTCTGTGGGCGTATAATTTCTTCACCAACAAGATCGACGTTATCGCCGTGGAACTCGACAACGAGGCGTCCGGCGTCGTGAGCCGCGCCGTCCGTCACGCGCTGCGGGGCAAGGCTGCCTGACACAGATCGGCGCGATTGAAAGATCCGCCTTGCCTCTGTTTGGTCCTGGCCTGAGATTCTATCTCCTGAATGCACTCGATTCCGGCCATTGTCTGACGTCTGGCACCAGTGACAGCACACGCCATATGTCAATCTGACCGCAGTGCATTGAGATAGAACAAGACTTTCAGGTGGGCCCGTAGCTCAGTTGGTAGAGCAATTGACTTTTAATCAATGGGTCTCGGGTTCAAGTCCCGACGGGCTCACCATTATAACTCCCTGTCGCACACTAAGTTGCGACAGGGAATTTCCATTTGTGGTTGGCGGGGTGACCACGGGCCGCCTTGGTGATCCCAAGGTGGCACCGATCGAAAGCCGAGGGGCTCTCGATATGGCTCTTCAGCCGCCAGTCGGAACGAGCACGGCCGAAACCCAGTCCATCAGCCGGAAGACGATCAGCACGTAAGGCGTGAGCATCAGGAACAACACCAGCTGCGCCAGACGGCGTCGCTGACGAAAGCGACGCTCGAGCCCTTCATCTCCCTCAGCACGCGCCGCGGCCGTCGACTTCAGAATCCGATTCCACAGCGACAGATACCCGACGGTGGCACCGGCGCCGATCACGATCTGCAGAAGGCTGTTGAGCATCAGTGGGCATCTCCGGCCTGAGCGCCCAGAGCCAGCGATCGGCACCAGCGCTGACCGCGTTCGGTCAGCGATTCGTAGACGTCATAGGGCATGACCGCTTCAGCAGATCCGGGTCGGCGAAACCAGGGCGCATAGTAGCCGACACTCGTCATGACCCTCGTTTCGTTCGAGGTATTTGCCGTACCGCCGTGCCAGGTTCTCACGTCGCGGATCAGTGCCGAACCAGCTGGTGCACGTACGATCTGCTGGCGCATCCACTCCGGCTCTTTGTCCAGGCCAGGTGGACGTTGGCGGTGCCGTTGGGTGCAGGGAATGAATCTTGTGGCGCCATTCTCCCGTCGGAAGTCAACCATGGGAAAATTGACGACGATGAAGGGCGTCGGCAGGTCGGCGAGCACCGTCCTGCCCTCCGGATCGTTCAGACAGTCGGCAATATCTGAATGCAGATGTTGGATCTTCGCGCCCGGAAGACTGTAGTCGCCCCCACCACCTGAGCAGGTGACGTCGTCACTACCCCAGATGGTTGTGACGATGTCGCTCACGGGAGGTAGATCGACCAACTGTGCCCACTCAGGATGCTGGATCTGCTGGCCGAAGCTGTATCGGGCGAAACCACGATTGGCCTTGTCGAGGGCAATCGCTGCGGTCTGCTCTTCAACAATGCGATCCGCGCCCTGTTGGGCCAGCTGCAATTGCCGGTCAGTCAGGGCATTGGCCAACAGGACGAAGCCATCACGCCTGAAAACCCGCGTCGCTGCCTCGACATTGCCTGCCTCTACGATCTCGAAATCAGTGCTGGTTGTCTCTGACATGATGGCTACCACCGTGTCGCTTCGAAGGACCATCCGGGCTCGATCTTCTGCATCTCGATCTCGTCGTCACGATGTGTCAGTCCGCAGGCCAGGTATCTCTCGTGGAGTCTCTGCAGTGCCTCTCTGTCCAGTTCGACACCCAGACCGGGCGCATTGGGAATCTTGAGTGCGCCCTCCTCGAATTGGAATCGGCCGCCGACGATGACATCTTCCGACTGCCAGGGATAGTGTGTATCCACGGCGTAGGTGAGGTTGGGTACGGCGGCGGCCAGGTGCGTCATCGCGGCCAGTGAGATGCCCACGTGACTGTTGGAGTGCATCGACAGGCCTCGGCCGAAACTCTGACAGAATCGACCCAATTCGACCGACGCTCGCAGGCCGCCCCAGTAGTGGTGGTCCGCAAGTATAATCTGCTCCGACTCCAGGGCGACGCAGCCAGGAAGATCAGAGAAGGAGGTCGTGCACATGTTTGTCGCCAGCGGGATGTCGACCTGCTTCGCCACGGCGGCCATGCCTTCCTGTTCGCGCGCCGGGTCCTCGAAGTATTCCAGCAGACCTTCCAGCTGCTTGCCCCAATGGATGGCTGTCTCTACCGACCAGACCGCATTCGGGTCCAGTCGCAGAGGGACATCCGGGCCAAAGGCGTCTCGCAGGGCTCGGATGCAGTTGACCTCAATCTCAGGCTCCAGAGCGCCGCCCTTCAACTTCACCGACTGGAAACCAAAGGCCTCACACATCGCCCGTGCCTGGGCCACAACCCCATCCGGTGTCAGTGCTTCGGCCTGACGTGCAGCGGCCCAACCGGTCGCTTGGGGGTCGGTCCCGAATTCGAGTTCACCACCGGCGCCTTCGTGCTTCAGAAAGAGATAGGCGGAGAAGGGGACACGATCTCGAGCCCGTCCCCCAAGCAGATCCACGACGGGGCGCTCGGTGGCCTTGCCGATCAGATCCAGGCAAGCGACCTCGAGGGCGGAGAACATGTGCACGAGCTTTCGTTGATCCCATGGTTGCGTGCCGCGTCGATCCTGGCTGTCCATACCATAGCGCGCCACCAGGGCCATCCACAGCCTCGTCGTCTCATGTGGATCGCTGTCGATGATGACGTTGGCGGCCTCTTCCAGCGCCAGAAGGGTCTCCTGACTGCCCGGGATCTCGCTGATGCCGCTGATCCCATCAGCGCTTACCAATTCCACGATGATCCGCAGCGCGTAGGGAGCATGAAGCCCTGCAGCATTACGCAGTGGCGGATCGGTGATGGCGATGGGAGTGACGTGCATTTCACGGATCTTCACCGGTGATCTCCAAACAAGTGACGTGTGGGTGTATGAGGGAGCGCCTAATTGTGTTATTTTCCATGGATGCGGGCAACCGGATCCGCTTCTAACCCTACCATGCAGGATTTCAGGCTATGCAGGATTACTCAAGGCACGTGTGATGAAGGCGGGTGCCGGGGGACTTATCTTCCTGTTAGCGGCTGGTGTCGTGTTGTGTGCTGCCCTTGCAGGGGGGCAACTGTGGGCGATGACTGGATCCGTTGATGCAGGACTGTTTGCTGGTGCTGGCATCGGTGCTGTCCTCAGTGTGGGCGCGCGGCTTCTCTACACGCAGATTGATCGAGCAGGTCGCCAGCAGATGTTCGCCTCTACGGAGGATCTGCAGGATGGCGAATTCGTTGAGATCCGGGACCCCCTTGCCGACAGCGCGCGAACGGTTGTACAGACCAAAACGCAGGAACGGCCCGACCGTGTGGCTGGTTCCGTGCGCTCGATGATGTCGGCCAAGTCGCCGAAGAACCAGCCCAACAGGAAGCGTTGAGATCGACATGGCAGACGAGGGGAAGCAGGGGCGTAGTGTAGGCCGCAGGCTTCTGGGGCTGGGCAAGAGCCGCAAGAAGGACGACGAGGAAGCCAAGCCGAAGAAGAAGGTGGTCAAGAAGAAGAAGGTCGTGCGCAGGAAAGTCGTCAGGACTGACGCTGCGCGCGAGAAGGCAGCCCCGTCAGTGCCGACGCCGCCCTCCGGCCCAAACCCAAGCCCGGGCGCAGGCGGGGAGTCGGGGGCACGTGAGGCACCCCCGGAGCACAAGAGCAGTGGGGTGAAGGCGCTGAAGGAGGTGAGCACGGACGATCTGGAGAAGATTCTGATCGACCACCGCGAATGGATCGCCAGTAAATCCCAAGAGGGCGTACGAGCAGAATTACCTCGTACGAATTTACGCGAGTCCTATCTGCAGGGCGCTCAGTTGCGTGGGGCAGACTTTCGGGATTCGAACCTGCAGAAGTCTGAATTGCAGAATGCCGACTTCTTCCTCGCCGATCTGCGCGGAGCCGACTTCCTCGAAGCCTTGTTGCAGAAGGCTATTCTCAAGCGGGCCAAGTTGCAGGGCTGCAGCATGGTGGGTGCACGACTGGAGGATGCCGATCTGGAAGAGGCCGATCTGGAGAAGGCCGATCTGCGAGACGCGGACCTGCGTGAGGCAAATCTGGAGAATGCCAATCTGGAACGGGCCAACCTGCGGGGCGCAAATCTGTTCATGTGTGAGATGTCGAGTGCGAATCTTCAGCATGCCCAGCTGCAGTCCGCCGATCTCAAGGGAGCCAATCTCATCGAAGCTGATCTCTCGGGAGCCCGACTCACCGGCGCCAAGATGCAAGGGGCAGAGCTGATGGGGACCAACTTGAGGAGCGCAGACCTGATGGATGTCGAGGGCTTGACGGCTGACCAACTCGACGAAGCAGAAACCGATGACACGACAATCCTGCCCCTGGATATGAGCTGAATGGAACTTGAGCCGATATGGAACCTGAGCTGATATGGAACCTGAGCTGATATGAGATATGCCCTCACGATGGCCGCACTACTGATCCTCGTCAGCAGTGCTGACGTGCGTTCACAAGAGACCATTCGCCTCACCACGGCCGCGGCGATCTCGCAGGCCATGGCACACAATGAGTCCGTGCTGATTGCTGGAAGCCTGCACGAGGGGGCACGACAGCATGTCCGAGAGGTACGCTCCAGTGGTTTGCCGTCAGTGAGCGCGAGTGTCAACTATTCTCGCAACTGGCTACTGCCCAGTTTCGTCTTCGCTGATCAGAACGTGAAGATCGGCAGTGACAACAACATCACCGGAAATCTGACCCTGCGGCAGCCTTTGTATACGGGAGGACGTGTTCGCGGAGGTCGACGACAGGCCGAATTCGAGGCTGCCTCCATCGGGTATGCAGAGGAGCGCACGGGACAGCAGATTGCCGCATTGGTAGAGGCGGCCATCTATGACCACCTGCTGGCCGCAGAGATCCTTGAAGTGAATCGTGTGGCCCTGTCCAGGGCACGTTCGAATCTGCAGCAGGTAGCCGCCCTGCACCGTGTCGGCCAGGCGACGGAATTCGATCTGACCCGTGCCCGCGTTCAGGTATCAACTGCGGGTGCAGATTCAGTGGCCCGCGCGAGTCAGTTTTCTTTCGCCGAGATGGCACTCAAGGATCTGCTGGGGATTTCTCTAGCACAGCAGATCGTAGTGGATGCCACCTACCGCGCATCGACGATTCTGCCCTTGGATGACCTGCCCGGGCTCATCCTCACTGCACTGGAATATCGTCCGGAGCGTCAGCAATTCTTGTCTCTGTTGGCCGCCCAGAAGGGTGCACTGCACATTGCGCAGGCCGGCGGTCGCCCGAATCTGGATTTCGTTGCCAATGGGCAGATGCAGTTCCAGAACGACGCGCTGGGTGATGCCAGTGATGGCGACGAATGGCGACGTAGCTGGTCTACAGGTCTCGTGCTCAGTGTTCCCATCTTCGACGGACGACGTTCTCATGCTCAGGTTGCCCAGGCGAGGCAGCAGCAGTACCAGTTGGAACTGGAGCAAGAGAGGACCGACCGGGTCATCGAGCGTGAGGTGCGCCAGGCCTGGCTGGACCTGCGCGAGGCGGATGGTCGTCTCGTGGCGCGACAGGGATCGGTGGGCCAGGCCGAGAAGGGTCTGGAGGATGCCCAGACCCGGTACCGCACGGGACGAGGGCGACAATTGGAGGTTCTTGATGCCCAGCTTGTCCTCGTGGAGGCGGAAACCGAATCCGCCAGGGCGCGTCGTGACAGAGCATGGGCACTCGTGCAACTCGAACTGGCCACGGGCATGCTGCTCTCAACCGAAGTGTCAGCAGGAGACGGGCAGGGGTGAGGGGTACTGCAGGGCAGGCTCGGATCGACGAAACGCGACTCGCAGTAGCCTATGATCTGATTGATGCATGGGTCTGCGATGATTCCGTTGGTGGCGCTGTCGTGGCCATTGCTCGTGACGGGATCTTCCTCGAGCCGCGCGCCTTCGGGCAGCGCAACTGGCGTGGGCAGCAGCGGCCCATGGCGCCAGAGGATGTCTTTCTCGTCGCATCAGTAACCAAGCCATTCACTGCGGCCATGTTGATGCTGGAGATCTCACGCGGCAGAGCCAGTCTGTCGGATCGCGTGGTCGATCACATTCCTGAGTTCGGTGATGACGACCGCGAAAATCGCGGTGACGGGCGCGAGAATATCCGGCTCATACACCTGCTGACTCATACTTCCGGTTTGCCTGATATGCTTGAGACCAATGAGCAGTTGCGGGCCGACCACGCGCCGCTGTCTGCATTTGTTGAAGGCACCTGCCACGCCCCGCTGCTATTTCCACCGGGAGATCGTGTAAGCTACCAGAGCAAGGGAACGCTGCTGGCTGGTGAGATCGCCAGCCGTCTATCGGGGGTGTCCCTCCCGGATATGCTGAAGACGGAGATCTTCGACCCGTGTCACATGAGCAGCAGTGTCCTTGGTTATGATGCATGCCTGGATGATCGAGTCGTCGCAGTAGAATTGGACGATGGGATTGAAGATCAGACAGACTGGCACTGGAATAGCGACTACTGGCGGCATCTGGGCGCGCCCTGGGGCGGGATGCATGCCAGTGCAGATGATCTGCTGGGTTGGCTGCAGCTGTTCCTGACCCCTCGGGATGACACGGCAGTTTTTACTCTGGGTCCAAGCGTCTGCAATGCCATGATCCTGGATCAGACGCAGAGCGTGATCGGGCTCAATCCTGAAGATCGTCGTCACCGACGCTGGGGTTTGGGATGGCGTATCGGCGGTTGGGGCGACCTGGCGTCGAGTTCGGCCTTCTCCCATGGTGGCGCCACAGGCACGCTGGTGGGCGCAGATCCGGAAACGGGGCTCGCGTGTGTGCTGCTGACGACTCGACCGGGTGCTCCTCTCGGGCGCCTGCTGACTGCGATTCAGGGCGCTCTGCTGCCCTGACCCACTCCACGACGACAAGAGATATGGACGCTTCACGAGACTATACTGTTCGCGCCTCCCATTGCCATCATCAAGCTTCTGAGGATGAGATCCTTGATACGCTGCGGCGCACGACGGCGCCTCTGACACGTTCCTGGGAACGGCTGGAGAAGGCCCGACGTGTGGTGCTGAAGTTCAACATGATCAAACCCCGTGAGCTTCTCTTCTACTTTGCCGGACGGCGGCGCGAGCTTGTGGATGACGCGTTCTGTCGTGCTACGCTGCGTCTGCTGCGCGAGCGGATCGATGCTGAGTTGATAGCGACTGACACCTATCCGTATGGCAATGGCAATGTGACACCCGATGACTTCAACTATCGTCATCTCCTCGAGGAATTCGACGTACGCTACGTCGAC
This sequence comes from Gemmatimonadota bacterium, assembly GCA_018673255.1. Next base: position 8,652 of record JABHDC010000134.1, on the reverse strand, counting down.
TCGTGCCTGCCGCCCTTCCGAACCTTTGACGTGCCAGGCCCCAATGGGGGCTGCATGTTCGACCGCTACGTCCTCAATGAAGTCTTCGCCGAAGCGGATGAGGTCGTGTCTGTGGCAAAGATGAAGAACCACGCCTTTATGGGCATCACGATGACCCTCAAGAATCTGTTCGGCCTACCACCGATGATTCCACCAGGCGGACGTACACGTTCGTATTTTCATCACTTCATCCGCCTGCCCTACGTGTTGCCGGATCTGGGAATGATTACCGATCCCTGTCTGAACATCGTCGATGCACTGACGGGACAGAAATGGCGTGAATGGGGAGGGGATGGAAGGGTTTGCGATGCGCTGCTGGCAGGTGATCATCCCGTGGCCACCGATGCCTGTGGTATGCGGCTCATGGGGCACGATCCGACCTGCGATTGGCCAACACCACCATTTAGACGCGATCGCAACCATCTCCTGATCGCCGCACGTCACGGATACGGCAGCGTCGATATCGACAATGAGATCGACTTTGAGTCTGAGGTGGAGGGCCCGCTGGCCGACTTCGATTCTGAAGAGACAGACTCAGCCGAGATGGTCGCCAGTTGGCGGCGCACGACCTGCGAGCAGGCACTGATCTATCAGGACAAGTCCCGTGAGTTCATCGACCGGTATCGAAGCCAGTACATCTATCTGCAGGATGGCGAGGTCGTCTGGCACGGTGAGGACCCGAGGAATCTGGGCAGCCGCCGGCAACTGAGTGGAGATCGGAAAGATTCAGCCTTGTGGCTGAAGCTTGTCGATCCCGAAGAGACAGAGGGTGAATGCTTTGGGGCGTACGAGGAGTGCCTGAATGCTGCCTGATCGTACAATACCTGAGGAAGGAGCAGCGATCTGATGGAGGCATTGGGAATCGATATTGGGGGCACGGGAATCAAGGGCGCCCCGGTGGACACGACGACGGGCGCCCTGCTCACCGAGCGCTTCCGGCTTCGGACGCCACAACCGGCCACGCCAGAGGCGATGACGCAGACCGTGGCCAAGGTGGTCGAACACTTCAACTGGCAAGGACCCGTTGGGGCCGGTTTCCCGGCGATCATCAAACATGGCGAGGCGCATTCGGCAGCCAACATCGATCCGTCGTGGATCGGCCGGAATGTGCGGTCCATGTTCGAGGACGCATCAGGTACGACGTTCACTGTTCTCAATGACGCCGATGTGGCGGGCATGGCGGAGATGCGTTTCGGGGCGGGACGAGGTCGCTCGGGCGTGGTGCTGGTCTTGACGCTGGGGACGGGCATCGGCACGGCCCTGTTCACCGACGGTCACCTGGTGCCCAATACCGAGTTCGGTCACATCGAGATCGATGGCAAACTCGCCGAGAGTCGAGCCGCTGACAGCGCCCGCGAGCGGGAGGAGTTGTCCTGGAAGAAGTGGGCACGTCGCCTGGATAGATACCTGGATCGTCTCGCCTTCTATCTGTCTCCGGAGTTGATCATCATCGGCGGTGGGGTCAGTAAGAAACACGACAAGTTCCTGCCCTTGCTGGAAGTAGATCTGGAGATCGAACCTGCTCAGCTGCGCAATGAGGCTGGTATTGTAGGCGCTGCCGCCGCGGCAGCGGCCTCTACCGGACAGGAACGGCCAACCGTCGTCGGTGCGGCACCCGAACTTCAGGTGTGACCCGCCACGACTGACAGATTACCTTTCTTGCAGTTCAAGACCATCAACGTGATCAGAGAGAGCCATGCTCAGAGGTGACAAGGAGTTGATCGTCGTCGGAGACCGTGTGCTGCTGCGTCTCGACGAGAACGAACAACGGACGGAGGTGGGACTCTATCTGCCGCCGACGGCCCTGGAAAAGGAGGATGTCCAGAGTGGACGCGTGGAGGAGGTTGGACCTGGAATCCCTCTGCCTCCGAAGACGGACGACGAGGACGTACCCTGGGCTGAAGGTGGGGAGCAGATGCGCTACATCCCACTTCAGGCGTCAAAGGGTGACCACGCGATTTTTACCAAGAAGGATGCAGTGGAGATCCAGTTCGACCACGAGAAGTACATGGTCGTCCCGCACAGCGCGATTCTCGTTCTGGTGCGCAACACAATACTTCTTGATGGTCCCACACTGTTGTCGGATGGATAGATAACACCAGCAGATAATCTACCGCACCTGAGGTGGTCGCAGGATCCTACAGATACTGCCTCAAGAAGAAGAAACGCCCCGTCTCAACGTGCTTGAGACGGGGCGTTGCTGTTTCAGGCCAGATCTGCTCTGACCGATGTCTCGCCGGATCACCCGGTACATGACTCGACTGACAGGGCTCCTACTGTGTCAGGAAGGGAACGCCCTGATCATCCCAACCGCGTGACATGTAGTCCTGCATGGTCAGGGAGAAAAGAATGAGTAGCCAGAAGAATCCAGCACCTGCGAACACCCACATGAGTGGCGTATTGTAGCGTACGTGCATGAAGAAGAGCACGACGAGGCTCGCCTTGAAAATAGCGATGGCCAGCGCCACGGGTGTATTCAGCGGGCCCAGTTCAAGAAAGGCGGCTGCTACTGTGATCGCCGTGAAGATGAAAAGGCAGGCGATGACGGAAATGTAGACCCGCATGGGGACGATATGGTGTCCACCATGGCTATGATCGTTTGCTTGGGCCTGATCGCCCCCGGAAGTGACTTCGCTCATAGGTGACGTCCGACGAGGTAGAGCAGTGGGAAAAGGAAGATCCAAACGATATCCACGAAGTGCCAATAGAGGCCGAAATTCTCAATCGGGCTGTAGTAGTCGGGCCCGAACTTGCCGGCACGGATCTTCGGCATGAGCCAGAGCATCAGGCCGACACCGATGATCATATGCAGCGCGTGCATGCCCGTCATGACAAAGTAGAAGGAGAAGAAGATCTTCATCGGCCCGGCCATCGGACCTTCCCAGCTGAAATTGAGGCCGGGAATCAGATGATCATGATACTTGTGTGCATACTCGATCGACTTCACACCCAGGAAGCCGATACCGAGTACCATCGTCGCGATGAACCAGTTGAACACACGACGATGCTGGCCCTGCTGTGCGGACCTGACTGCCATGGCCACCGTGAATGAACTGGCAATCAGAATCGCCGTATTCAGGCCACCCCAGGCGATGGGCAGCAGATTGCTACCCTCCACGAAGGCGCTGAAATACTTGTATCGATAGACCGTGTAACCCGCAAACAAACCGCCGAAGAACATGATTTCCTGGGCCAGGAAGGCCCACATGCCCATCGTCGCGGACTCGTGTTGCTGCTGCAGGTCATCGAAATGGTGGGCGAGGGCCGGATTGTGGCTGTCGTTATTGGCCATGGCCGACCTCCTGCCACCGTATCGTTCGTTTTATCATTTGGTTCGATATCATGTTGTGATGGTGTGTTTTCGTGATCTCGGCATAAAGCTCAGTGGGAAGAGCCTTCTTTGTCGGCCAGCAGCACATCCTCTTCTTCGTATGCGTAGGGTTCGCTGGTGACGATCGGCGTCTCATGGAAATTGTGGGGCGAGGGCGGGGATTGGATCTCCCACTCCAGTCCCTTTGCCGTCCACGGATTGGGGCCTGCCTTGGCGCCCTTGAACAAGGACCAGACCAGGCAGACGAAGAGGACCATGTAACCGAGGCCCAGTACCGTGGCGCCGAATGTGGAGGCAACGTGGAGGATCTGGAACTCCTCCGGATAGACATGGTATCGGCGGGGCATCCCGAGGTAGCCAAGGATGAACTGCGGGAAGAAGGTCAGGTTGAACCCCAGGAAGATGAGGATCGCGCTGGTGATTCCCAGCGACTCGTTGTACAGGCGACCCGTCATCTTCGGCCACCAGAAATGCAAACCTGACAAGTAGGCCATCACCATACCGCCGACCATCACGTAATGGAAGTGGCTGACGACAAAGTAGGTGTCGTGGAGATGGACGTCGGTGGCCAGGGTCGACAGGAAGGTCCCCGTCAGACCACCGATGAGGAACAAGCCGATAAAGCCGAGCGCATACACCATCGGCGATTCGAGGGAGATGGACCCCCGATACATCGTCGCAGTCCAGTTGAAGATCTTCACCGCTGTCGGGATGGCGATGAAGAAAGTAATGAAGGAAAACACCATGCTCGCGTACATCGACTGACCCGTCGTGTACATGTGATGCCCCCAAACCAGGAAGCCGAGTATGGCAATCGCCAACGAGGAGAAAGCGACGAAGCTGTAGCCGAAGATCGCCTTACGCGAGAAGCAGGCGATCACTTCACTGATCACACCAAAGCCTGGTACGATCATGATATAGACGGCCGGATGCGAATAGAACCAGAAGAGGTGCTGGAACAGAATGGGATCGCCACCCAGGTCCGGGTTGAAGATGCCGATGCCGAGCAGATTCTCCAACGCCACCAGCAGCAGCGTGATCGCTACCACCGGCGTGCCGAGGATCATGATCATACTTGTGGCATACTGGGCCCAGATGAACAGGGGCAGCCGGAACCACGTCATCCCCGGTGCACGCATCTTGTGCACGGTGGTCAGGAAGTTGACCCCCGTGAGAATCGATGAGAAGCCGTTGATGAAGACTCCTGTGAGCGCCAGCGCCACAAATCCACTGGAATAGGTGCTGCTGTAGGGAGTGTAGAATGTCCAGCCCGTATCAACGCCACCCAGGACGATGGCGAGAGTGGCCAGTGTGCCACCCGTGATGTAGCAGTACCAACTGAGCAGATTGAGCTTGGGGAAGGCGACGTCCTTGGCGCCGATCATGATCGGCAGCACGAAGTTCCCGAGCACGGCAGGCACAGAGGGGATCAGAAAGAAGAAGATCATCGCCACGCCGTGCATCGTGAACAGCTTGTTGTACGTGTCGGCCTGGAACAGATCGCCCTCGGGCGTCATCAACTCGAGCCGGATCATGCCAGCGAACATGCCGCCGATGGCAAAGAAGATCGTCGTCGTGATCAGATAGAGGATGCCGATCCGCTTGTGGTCGAGCGTAAGCAGCCACGACTTGATCCCGTACTCGTGGTTGAGATAGTTCACCTCGCCGTGGTCGGTTGCTGCAGGACCGGCGGGCGTTGCTGTTGTGGTCATTCGGTCTGTGAACCTTGCTGTGACGTGCGAGCGTTACTCGCTCTTCTCGCTCAAGGACTTGATGTAGGTGATCAACTGGAGCAGTGTCTCTTCTGAGATCTGCCCCTGGAAGGTCGGCATAATCGGCTGGTAGCCATTGACGACCTGGGCCGTCGGCTGCAGGATCGATTCCCGGATATATGCTTCGTCGGCGGTAACGGTTTCGCCGGAGGCCAATTTCACCGGCTCTCCATAGACACCTGTCAGCGTCGGGCCGCGGCCGCCGGACTGCATCTTGTGGCATGTGGCGCAACCGAGGGCCTCAAACTGGCGCATGCCTGCCTCGGCCATACTCTCGCCAGCGGCTCCGCCACCCAGCCAATTCTGATAATCCTGCTCCTCCATCACCACCACCTTGCCGATCATCGTCGAGTGCTGAGTGCCGCAGTACTCGGCGCAGAAGAGATGGTATTCGCCGACCTTGTTGGCCTCGAACCACATCGTGTTGTAGCGGCCGGGAACCACATCGCGCTTCGTACGAAAGGCGGGGATGGAAAAGGCGTGAATGACGTCTTCGGATGTCATGGTCAGACGAACCGGAGTATTGACCGGGACGTGCAACTCATTGATCTCGCGCTTGCCCTCGGGATGTTGAATCTTCCACATCCACTGTTTGCCTACGACATACACGTCCAACGCATCCGCAGGTGCACGGTACATGCGGAAGTAGACGTCGGCGCCCAGCGTGAAGACCCCGATGCATATGAACAGCGGGATGATGGTCCACGCCAGTTCGAGTGGCAGTGAGCCATGAATCGGTTTCGGACGTTCATCTGGCGAGCGTCGTCGATACTTGATGACGAAGATCGTGATGACGACGACGATCCCTACGGTGAAGAACGTGCTCAACGCCAGGAGCAGGAAATAGAGCAAGTCCACCTGGAGGGCGAACGTCGAGGCGAGCTCTGGATGTAAGGAGAAGTCCTTGGACATCGTTATTGGGTCGGTCCTTGGGCCCCTTGTTCAGAGTTCCGATAGGGGGCCGATGGTGATGGATGGGCGTGGGCGATGGTCCGTTGACGGCGCTCTCGGCGAATCATGCCGATCACGAGGGCTGCCAGAATGGCCACGGTCACGCCTCCTGCGATGCGCAGAGTATTGATAATGACGAGACCATACTTTCCCGTCGTCGGATCGTACTGATAGCAGAGCAAGATCAACTGGTCGACTGGATTGCCGATCTGGTGCTGCGAGGCCTCGACCAGGGCCAAGCGCATATCTTTGGGTGAATACTCGATACCGTAGAAATACTGGGCGATCCGTCCCTCCGGGGTTAACACCATGATGCCGGAGGCGTGGATGTAGTTGTCCGAGACGGCGTCATACTGGTAGCGGAAACCCACCGCATCAGCCAGCGAATCAATCGAGGCCTGAGTCCCTGTCAAAAAATGCCATCCGGCGCCGGCGCCATCTCTATCGTAACCGCCGACATATTCCCGCTTCTTACCCTGGGCCAGCTCTGCAGTTTCACCCGGATCAATACTCACGGTGATCACGTCGAACTCATTGCCGATGTCGAAGTCGACGACGCGCAGTGTCCGCAACAGGCCATTGAGAACCTGCGTGCAGAGCATAGGGCATTCGTAGTAGACGAGGGAAAGGACGACGGGGCGGTCTCTCACCAACTGATCGAGACGCACCTCATTGCCAGAGTCATCCCGGAAGGTCAGATCCAGGGGCACCTGCCCATCGAGGTTCTGCGCGATCTCGATCCCATTCACGAGGGTATCGTTGAGCGGCTGACCCGCTGTGAGTGGTCGACCGAGAGGCTGCCCTGATGACAGCTGGGCACAGGCCAGCGACAGCAAGGTCAGAAGCAGGGAGTATGAGCGGCGTGTCGACATATCAATTCGCGATTCAGTGGTGGCGACTACTGAGAGGCTGCTCCAATACCGGTCTTGATGGGTAATCCACGCTTGGCCAGAAGATCCATCGCCCGTTCGACGGGGATCTTTGCCTTGCCCTGCGCCTGATCCACCCAGGTGTACACAGTGAGGAGTGCGTCTTCTTCTGCCCGGAGCGCCAGTCTCAGGCGGGGGGCATCAATTTCGAGGCGTGGCTCTGTCATCTCTTCGATGCGAGTGGCTCTGAGAGGATGAGGATCCTCATGAAGCAGGGGCTGGTAGTATGCCAGCACCTTCTGCAATACGACGATTCCGACGAAGGACATGATGACGAGCACCGCCATAGCAATGCCAATCTTGAGCAGGGGACCCGCACTGGCATCCGTCGTCTCGTGCCCCGCCTTGAGAGAGGCGGGATTCACCTCAACCGAGTGATGCTCAGCCATGGTGTCCACTCTCCTGCGCCTCGGCGACGAGCGCGTCATAGTCGAATCGTGGGTCGTTGCTCGGTACCAGGGGGCGCTTCTTCAGCTGACCGAAGAAGAAGAAGACCCACAACCCGCCGAGACCGATCGGAATAGCGATATCGAGCCAGTGTGGTTGTAGCGCCACAGTCTGCAGCATGCCGCCCTCGTGGCTCTTAAAGGCGGGTGCGGTGATCCAATACAGATCGACGAGGCGCATGAACAGCAGTCCAATGGCGACTGCTACCAGCACCTGAGTGCGTGCCTTGATGCGACTGGAGATCAGCAGCAGGAAGGGCACGGCAAAGTGAAAGCCGATCAGGCCGTATCCGAGATAGAGCCAACCACCGGACAAACGGGTGTAATACCAGGTGATCTCCTCAGGCAGGTTGCCGGACCAGATGATCAGCAATTGCGAGAAGGAGGTATAGGCCCAGAGCATGACAAATCCGAGCATCATCGTGCCCAGATCACGGAGGCGCTCATTCGTCAACAGGTTGTTCAGCGGCTCGTGCTTGGAGAGCGGCACGCCGACCAGGACCGCCAACGCCCAGGCCATCAAGGCCATGCCGATCATGTAGATGGCGCAGAAGATGGTCGAGAACCAGTGTGGTTCCAGTGACATGAGCCAGTCGGTTCCGGCGAATGTTCCCAACAGAGCCAGCAACACCATCCCCGGTCCGGAGAGACGCTGCATGCGACGTGTGGGCCACGTTTCCTTGATCTGGTCCTGCGTCGTCGACCAGCGGGTCAGCAAGGTCGCCATCACAGTCCAGATGACGAAGTAGGCGACATACCGGACGATGAAGAACGTGCTGTTGAGATACGGCATCTTGTGACTCAGGACCTCATCCTCAGCCACGACCTCGGTGTGTGTCCACTCGAACAGGTCGTGCATCCCGGCCAGCACCGGCAACCCCAGGATGAACATCACCGGTATGGTGCAGGCACCGGCTTCCAGAATGCGGCGAATGGCAAAACCCCAGCGGCCACCGGCGAGGTGGTGGAGCATCAGGATCCCCAGGCATCCCAGCGGCATGCACACCCAGTAGGTGAAGCCGAGCAGGTAGGACTGGAAAAATTGCTGATGATCGGTGAGATAGCCGAACACGCTGGCGGCGATGCCGATCAGCCCGATGACGAGCGCACGACGACGGTAGCCGTCGAATCGCGGCGCCAGGGCCTCGCTATGACGTTGGATCTCCTCGATCATTGGAGCTGTC
>JABHDC010000133.1 GCA_018673255.1 Gemmatimonadota bacterium | reverse complement strand
GCCGTGGTGGGCCCCATGACAGCGATTGCGGCGTTGCGCAGGTGAGTCAGTGCCTGATCCCGTCCCAGAAGGGAGAGGAAATGATCGATGGCTGAAGGACTGGCAAAGACGATGCAGTCCATGTGGCCTTCGGTGAGGGCAGGGGGGATCTCGACGCTGTGTGGTTCGGGCGGTCGATTCTCATAGGCTGTGACGCGTGTGACCATGGCGCCCTGCGCTGTAAGCGCGTCATCCACTGCGGTGCGACCGATGGCCGAAGAAGGTACCAGGATCCTGGCGCCCTCCACATCGACCGTCGCGAAGGCGTCACTCAAGCCTGCAGCCGTCTGATTCTCCGGTGTGAGATCAGCGGTCAGGCCCTGTTGCGCCAGGCAGGTGGCCGTCGTTGTACCGATCGCGGCGATCTTGCACGGCCCCAGGGCGCGGCTGTCGCGGCCGTCGTGTTGCAGTCGGTCGAAGAAGAAACGGACGGCATTGGGACTGCTGAACACGATCCATGCATAGTGTTCGAGTTGATTGAGGGCCTGGTCCAATGGGCCGGGATCTTCGGGTGGTGTGAGTTCGAGCAGGGGTAGCTCAAAGACCTCGCCGCCCTGCGTCTCCAGGCCGTGCCTCAAGGCGAGTGACTGGTCGCGACTGCGGGTGATGAGGATCCGGCGGCCGAACAGGGGACGTGACTCAAACCACTCCAGGGCCTGACGCTGTTCGACGACCTCACCGATCACGAGAAGCACAGGTGATTGCAGATTTGCCGCCGTCATTCTCTCTTCGAGGGTGGAGAGTTCGGCGGTGACCGTGCGTTGTTGTGGTCGGGTGCCCCACTGGATGGCGGCAGCTGGTGTCGAAGGGAGGCGTCCCGCCTCGATCAGGGCCCGGGCAATCGCCCCGGCACGTCGGCTGCCCATGAAGATGACGAGGGTGCCACCGGCAGCAGCCAGCGATGACCAGTCGACGGCGGCGGATGCCGGGTCTTCGTGGCCCGTAACAAGAGTGACGGTCTGGGCCACGCCTCGGTGGGTCAGCGGGATGCCGGCGTAGGATGGTACGGCAAGGGCCGCCGACACGCCGGGAACGACCTCGAAGATCACACCCGCCTCACGCAGGGCCTTCGCTTCCTCGCCGCCGCGCCCGAAGACATAGGGATCACCTCCCTTGAGACGGACGACGCGCCGGCCGGTCTGCGCGGCCTCGACGAGTTGCTGATTGAGTTCGTCCTGGCGTCGAGTGGTATCAGGAGGACGACCGCCCCTGTGGCCTGCGTACACCCGCTCGCAGGCTGCCGGCGCCAGATCGAGCAGCTGCGGATCGAGCAGGTCATCGTAGAAGACGACATCTGCTTCGCTCAGGAATCTCGCGCCCTTGCAGGTGAGCAATCCCGGATCGCCCGGACCGGCGCCGATGATGTAGACACAGCCGGGAACAGCGTGGGGCAGATGATCCAGCATGGTGGGCTTAGACGAAGTCGGCCAGCAGGGCAGCAGCACCTTCGGCCTTGAGCTGTTCGCCGAGGCGTCGGCCCAGATCGTCGGCTTCCTCGGGGGCTCCCGACACAACGGCACGGCAGACTTGAGACCCGTCGGCACTCAGGACCGTGCCATCCAGCTGTAGCTGGTCTCCATTCATACGCCCCCAGGCGGCGATGGGTGCGCGGCACCCGCCACCGAGACTGGCGAGGAAGGCCCGCTCCGCTGTCACGCCGGCGTGGGTGGCGGCATCGTCGAGGGCCTGCACATGATGGTGGGCGTCGGTGTCGGTGATCAGTGTCTGTAATCCGAGGGCGCCCTGACCTGGAGCGGGCAGCATCAACAGCGAATCGAGATAGGCGCTGATTTTGTCGCCGTGGCCGAGACGATGCAGACCCGCTGCGGCCAACACGACGGCATCAAGGTCGCCCTCGGTGACCTTGCTCAGCCGGGTGTCGACATTGCCTCGCAGGTCGGCGAACTGCAGGTCGGGTCTCAGTGCCAGCAACTGTGCCTGACGTCGCGTGCTGCCTGTGCCGACACGGGCACCGTCCGGCAAGTCTTCCAGGCCGCCGCCATTGGCGGTGACCAGCACATCGCGTGTGTCTTCTCGAACGGGAATCGCTGACAACTGCAGTCGCGGGTCCATTTCGGTGGGAAGATCCTTGAGGCTGTGCACGGCCAGTTGCACACGAGCGTCCAGGAGGGCGCGCTCGATCTCGCGCGTGAAGACGCCCTGGCCGCCAATCTGACTCAGTGATTGCTGGTTCACATCACCCTTGGTCGAGATGATCTCGAGGCGCACATCGATGGCGTCGCCCCAATGCGCGGCCAGTTGATCTCGCATCATGCCCGACTGGGTTGTCGCCAGCTGGCTGCCACGGGTACCGATCAGGATCGTCTTCGACACGCGCTTCTCTCTCTCTTCGCAGGGGGAAAGAGTGAATATGCGGGGCGCTGTGGGCTCGAGCAACGGTATGGATACTCGAATGCATCGTGGTCAGCCACCTGCTGGGCGGTACACAGGCAGGGCCGCGATCACCACGGAGGCGATCGCGGCCCATCGTGTCATGGACGGCGCGGCTGCGAGCAGGCACCCGCGCGGCAAGGGAATGGTCTAGAAGCTCTTGCCGATCACGAGAAAGGTGATCTCCGCGTCCGGATTCAGGATGTAGCTGCCGAACCAGTCATCCTTGGATACATCGAGAGAGACCTGGGCGATCATCGGGTCGGTATCCGTGGTATAGACGCCATTGCCTGCACCAACTGTCAGGCCAACCTCGACATCCTCTGAGGAAAGCGCGGCCAGGGGCAGCGAGGCCTCGACCCAGAAGGAGTCGTCGGCATCACCCAGGATGTTGAAGGCACCCATCACACTGAGTCCGCCCACGTCGAGTCCGGCCGATACTTCGAGGATGTGCACACCCGCATCGTCAGAATAATCGAAGAAATCGGCCGGTGCCGCGGCAGGGAAGAAGTAGTCGGTGACGGTGATGCCAACAGGCCCGGCGTTGAAAGAGACATACAGGTCGTTCTCATTGGCCGAGCCATCGTTGATCGCCCAGGACGACCAGGCACCCACTTCCAGGACATCGGTGCTGTAGGAGATCCACGGTTGCACGGACGCGGCGTTGCCAAAGTCGGTGCCACGCCAGACGTATCGACTGACGACGTCGGTACCGAGACCGACCTCAGCTGTG
>JABHDC010000132.1 GCA_018673255.1 Gemmatimonadota bacterium | reverse complement strand
GCTTCGAGCGTACCGACGCCCCACCGGAAGCGCGAGCCAGTGGCCACGGTGATGCTGACTACTACGTACACGCTGCCTTCCGCGACGCCGTTCTGGGGCGTGCGCCGGTGGCTTTTGATGTCTACGGGGCCATGGACACAGCGGCGCCGGCGATCCTGGCGGCAGAGGCCATCGAGGCGAGGCGGACACTGAGCGTGCCGGACTTCCGGCCCAATGCAGCACGCCCGGCTGGTCAGTTGCCGACGGATCAGCAGCCGGCGACGGACGAGAGATAGACGGAGATATAGACCATGCGCGTTGGCCTGTTGGGTGGTGTACCGGGTCTGTCCGAGTACTCGGGCGAGATCCTCAGTATGTGGGGTGTGTTGAATGTGAGTCGACTGACCCCGGGGCAGTTGCAGGGGCTCGATCCGGCGCAGATCCCTGTTCTGGTGCTGCCGGCGGGCGCTGATGTGGAGCGTGCCGTCGTTGGGGCAATCCTCGACTATGCCCGCCGAGGCGGAGCGGTCATCAGTTGTCTGCCGGGACTTGAGCTTGCCGGAGAAGCGGGAATCTGCATCGAGGGCGATCGCGAGGGGCCGCAACGGTTGCGGCTGACAAGCACACCGATGGCCGGTCTGGCAGGGGAGAGTCTGGTCGTCGTGGGCCCGTCTCAAACGTGGTCACTGCCCGACAACGAACCTGTGACGGTCACTCTGGAATCGGAGGCCAAGCCGCCGCCCCCGACTGACGCAGTATCGTGGGCGGTTCTCTATCCGGCGGGTCAGGATGCCGGCGGTGAGGCGCCAGGTGTCGTGCAGCGCAACGTCGGGGCCGGCACGATCATGGCTCTCGCTTTCGATCTGCCCCTCGCCGTGCTGATGCTCCGTCAGGGAGACCCAAATCACACCGAATCGGGTGGCCGGCCGGATGGACCGGCGCGCCCAGCACATCTGGCTTGTGAGGTGGGCCCCCAGGAACCCGACTCGATTCCCTATGCCGATTTGCTGGGACGTCTTCTGGCCGAATGGGTGACCGACCTGTTTCCGTGTCCGCTGCCGCACCTCTGGCATCTGCCGGATGGGGCGCCTGGTATCGTCGTCTACTCCGGTGATGAAGATGGTGCCGACGTTGAATGGAATCAGCAGCAATTTGCGGAGATGACTGAGGCGGGTGGTCGGATGAATCTCTACGTGATCCCCGACAACACCCATTCGACACCAAGCGATGTATCCGCCTACCGTCAGCATCACGACGTGGGCCCCCATCCCAATATCCGCTCGCACGATGGGGCGCCCGTGGCGGCCCGGGTGGAGGAGATGGTGCGTCAGATCCAGCAATTCGAAGAGATGTTCGGCATCCCGGCCCGATCTCTGCGCAACCACTGTATCGCCTGGGCAGGTTATCTGGAGCCGGTCAGGGCTATGGCCGACATCGGCGTGGGCATGGAGGGCAACTACTTCTGCAGCACGTTCCTGCGTGATCGGGGTTATGCACCCTATGCTGCGTTCGGCGCGGCCATGCCCCTGCGATTCGGCCACCCTGATGGTGAATTGCTCAGTGTGCGCCAGCAACACACGCATACGATGGACGACGTCTACTTCGGTCCGGGATACGTCCCGTATTCCTACGCGATGGCACCGGATCTGTGGGAGGTCGTGCTGGCGAGAGTGCTCGATGATGTGGTTCAGAGATTCCACGTGCCTCACGCCACCTGCATCCATCCGTCCAACTGGGTTCGCTTCTCCCGCGATCAGGGTCTGGCCCTGGTCAGGCAGGCAGTTGAGCGTCAGTTGCCCGTGTGGTCCTTCGATCAGTGGCTCGGCTTCCTCGAGACTCGGGAGACCTGGCACTGTGAATCAATCCGCTGGGAGGGAGACCAATTACACGCTGCCTTCACCGGGGGCTTGGGTCCTTTCTGTTTCGTCATGCCACGACAATGGCAGGGCAAGCAGCTTGTGGCGCTTGAAGTCGAGGGAGGTGATGTCGCTGGCACAGCACAGCGCTACGGTCACAGCGTCGAGATGATCCGCGTGGAGACCGGGCCACGTCTGCAGCTGGTGGCCACGTATGGTGACGGGCAGGCTCCGTCATCGTCACGATGACCTGAGATCACTCCACACGCATGAGGACGAAACTCTTGGCCGCGATCGTGGGGGTGAGCGTGCCGTCAGGACCGATCGGTATCGGCTGATCGGTCAGCGCATTCACGGCTGTGCAGGTCTTGTCTTCCAATCCGAAGGCGGCCAGGTCGAGTTCGATCGTTGCCGTCATCTGTTCCGGGTTGAAGTTGCCGGCGATGATCAGCAGTCCCTGCCCAGGATGAGCGTAGAGGCTGGCCTTGATCCTGGCCTCTGCCGGG
>JABHDC010000131.1 GCA_018673255.1 Gemmatimonadota bacterium | reverse complement strand
CGGCGCCTGTCATCCGTGCCCCCAGGCAGCCATCCACCGGGCGGGCACACTCGACAATCAGATCCAGCGACTCACTGGACACTTCGAAGTCGTCGCGCAAGCTGACATGGCTGGCATCCATCAACTGGCCAAGCGCTGCCCTGTCTCCGGCGCGCATCGCCGCAGCAGCCGCCGTCGTGCGCTCATTCTCCGATATCACGTGTCGCGCCCGGCGGCCGGTCACCTCGTCCAGTTCGTGAGCACGCGCTTCGAAGGCAGACAGGTCGACATCGCGCAGAGCCCGGATGCCGAAATGAGCCGCTGCCGCCTCGCATTGCGCTCGACGTTCGTTGTAGGCCGAGTCCACCAGGCCCCGGCGAGTACCCGTATCGAGGACGATGATGGATGTCGATTCCGGCAGTGGCACGAGATCTCCCGCAAGGGAGCGACAGTCCAGCAGCAGGGCCTGGCCGGCGGCACCGGCGGCGCTGATCATCTGATCCATGATGCCGCAATTGACGCCGACCCAGCGATTCTCGGCCCGCTGGCCGCGCAGTGCCATCTGCGCCGCATCCCATTCCAGGTCGGACATGGTCGCACAGGCTCGTGCCACGGCCAATTCGACTGCAGCCGATGATGACAGACCTGCCCCCACCGGCACGTCGCCTGCCATCACGCCCTGCCATCCGGACAGGGCCAATCCATCCGACTGCAGGGCCCAGACCGTGCCCTGCACGTAGTCGATCCAGGTCGTACCGGGTGTGTCAGGCAACTCGGTCACCGACGACAGGGCGAATTCCTCCGTCGACTCGAAATCCAGCGAACGCACGCGCACGCGGTCATCGATCACTGGGCCGATCGCAATCCATACGGCACGATCGATCGCAATGGGCATGACGAATCCATCGTTATAGTCGGTGTGCTCGCCGATCAGATTCACCCGTCCCGGGGCCCGAACCACCGCCGAGGGCGCGCACCCGAAGCTGGCCTCAAAGGCCTGCGTCACCCGTTCCTGCAATGCCACGTCACTCACCTGTTGTCTCCTCGCTGATCTCGAGATCCCGCAATCGCGTGGCCGCCTGTTCAGCCGTCAGATCACGCTGCGCCTCTGCCAGCAGTTCATACCCGACCATGAACTTGCGAACAGATGCCGAGCGCAAGAGGGGTGGATAGAAGTGGGCATGCAGATGCCAGTGTTCATCACCGGGTCCCGCCGGGGCGCCATGCCATCCCATCGAATACGGGAAGGACGTGGAGAATAGCGCGTCGTAACGCCGCAGCAGACGCCCCATGACTCGGGACAGTGATGTCCGCTCCGTCCCAGTGAGCGCGTCGAGGTGAGCCACCGGGCGGCGAGGTGCCAGCAGGACCTCGAAGGGCCACACCGCCCAGTACGGGACCACGGCAAGCCAGTGGTCGTCCGCCTCTACAACCCGATCACCCTGTTCGCTCTCGACGGCGACATAATCACTCAGCAGGGTTCGGCCATTCTCAGCGTAGTAATTCGCCTGTGTCTCGTGCTCGCGTGCCGCCTCGTTCGGCAGCGCATCCAGGGCCCAGACCTGGCCGTGAGGATGGGGATTCGAACACCCCATCATGGCCCCCTTGTTCTCGAAGACCTGCACCCAGCGATAGGTGCGACGCAGTTCGGTGACTTGTTCGGCCCACGTATCGATGACGACACCGATCTCTCTGGCCCCCATCTGGGCGAGGGTCAGGTCGTGACGCGGCGAAAAGCAGATGACGCGACAGGTGCCGCGTACGGAAGAGGATCTCAGCAGGGGTGATACGGTGGCCTGAGGAACCACCGGACCCTCATCGAGGAGAGCGGCGAAGTCGTTGTCGAAGACGAAGATTTCGTCGTAGTCGGGATTGTGCTGTCCGCCTGCCCGTTCGTTTCCCGGACACAGATAGCAGTCCGGATCGTGTGCCGGACGAGTCTCGGTGACAGGTGGATCGAGTTGCCCCTGCCACGGACGCAGCATCCGGTGCGGTGACACCTGTACCCACTCGCCATTGAGTGGATTGTATCGGCGATGAGGTTGTGCGTGCAGGTCGACAGCCATGTCAGTGTATTCTCCTCTTCCCCTCATGTAGTGCCCACCACACCGATGGCGTCAAGGCGGCGCTGGTGAGAGACCTCAACGACACCTATCGTAGAAATGCGTCCCGAACCCGCCAGGAGTCCGAAACGTGTGTGGCCGCTTCACTTTGCACCATGCGACAGAAGATGTCGCCGCGGCCTTCGCCGTGGAGCAGACGCTCCTGGATCTGAAGCCCCGTTATAACATCGCGCCCACGCAGCCGGTCGCCTGCGTCATTCAGCAGGAAAGCCGGACGCTCCAGCACCTGCAATGGGGTCTGGTACCATCCTGGGCACGCGACCCGTCGGTTGGGGCTCGGATGATCAACGCCCGCAGTGAAACCCTGGCCAGCAAACCTGCCTTCAAGCGCGCTCTGACGCACGGTCGTTGTGTCATACCGGCCAGCGGCTACTTCGAATGGAAACGCCTCTCACATGGCCAGGGCCGTGTGCCGATGCACATCCACCGTGTCAGCGGCAAACCGATGGCCTTTGCCGGGTTATACGAGCAGTGGGAAACCCCCGATGGGGCCACACTGCGGACCTGCTCGATTGTGACGACCGAGTCCAATGACGTCCTCGATGACATCCATCATCGCATGCCGGCGATCCTGACGGTGGCCACAACCGATAGTTGGCTCGACCGGCACCTGCAGGATCCGGGACACTTGTTGCCTCTGCTGCATCCCTACCGCCTGGGTGATCTTCGTCTTCACCCTGTGGCCGATCTCGTCAACCGGGTCAGCGTGGATGTTCCCGACTGCATCCTGCCCGTTACCCGCAGCACCCAATCGAGTCAGCTGGATCTGGGTTTGTAGTCTGGATCAGCAGGCGGCATGGGCGGAGTAAGGAGAATCCGCACGATGTCGCCCAGCCCGGGTCTGGCCCCGACCCCCAGCACCCCCACGCGGAACAGCCGCGATGCCCCCTTGATCGTCAACCAGATCGAGCCGATCAGTAACAGGCACGTGAGCAGGATCTCCCACCAGGCGGGCGGTCCGGCCGCACGATTCATCATGATGAAGGGCGTAAAGGGCGGCACGAAGGACAGGACCCGCGCCAGCAGGCCATTCGGATCCTCGACGATATGCTTCATGGAGAAGATCGCCGTGAACAGGGGGATCATGGCCGGCCACATGACATTCTGCGCTTCCTTGAGCGTCCCACACAGCGATCCGAGTCCGACCAGCATCGATGCGTAGAGCAGGTATCCCAGCAGGAAATAGACGACGAATGTGGCCAGGAAGACGGGATCGGCGGCAACACCACCCAGTCCCTCCACATCCGCCCCAATCAGACGAGGGATGATGAGGATGGCCGCCAGGAAGAGGCCGGCCCACGAACTGACGACGATCAGTCCTGCCCCGGCGACGCCGGCGATCTTGCCTCCCATCAATTCTTCCGGTGACACAGAGGAAACAAGGATCTCCATGATCCGAGCGGATTTCTCTTCGATGGTGCTGGTGATCAGCATCTGTGAGCTGGTGAAGACGGCGATCCACAACAGGTAGGTGAAAACGAGAGGGACGAACTGCCGGAACATGTGACGCGCCTCCACCTCTTCCACATCGCCGCTGTCATCGATCTTGCGCGCCTCGAACGTCAACGACGCCTGAATCCAATCCGCCGTCTTGGCGGCGATTCCCTCCTGTTGCATCCGTTGTTCGCGTATCACACCATCGGCCCGGTGGCTGAACCACTGCCTGAGTCCCCGATCGGTGAGATTGTTGGAGACGTAGCGGCAGTCCTCATCGCTGGCCACCGGATCGGGACCAATCACGATGTAGGCGAAGAGGTGGCCCGAGTTGACCCGTTCGTTGAGCGCGGCGAGGGTATCGGCGACGATACCCACCGGCTCGCGGACATAGTGCCGTCGTGTCAGCTCGATGTCGTGACGCTCGTCGACCTGGTGCGGGTCGGCTGTCGCCCACCAGTGATGGAGCGCCGCACCCCCGGCCTCAACGAATTCACGGATCTCGATGGATTCCTCTGCGACATCCCCCGCAAGGCCAAAGGCGTTCGAAGAAAGGGCCTCGACCAACTCCTCCCGGGCCGCATCTTCCAACCCCATCCAGGCGGCGACGAAGCGCCGTACGTCGGGGGGAAGGGCATTGTAACCCTCCGCGTCATCGTGGCGCAGTTCACGTCCCCGCTCAGCGATTTTCCGCAGGTCTTCGCCATAGACCGACTGCTCGACCTGTCGCAGGAGAAAGCCGGAGTGATCCACGACGGCGAAACGCCGCGCCTCCTTGGCACTCTCCAGCAACAGGGGCACGGCGATGCCGAGGGCGATGATGATGGGAAATGCCGCCAGGCCGATCCAGAATGCCTTCGTGCCGACGGTCTGACGAAATTCCTCGCGTGCGACCAGGGCCATCTTCTTCACGAAGCCACCGCCGCTGCATCCATTGAGGCTTCTTCCACCGTGCGCCCCACGGTTCGAACGAAGATCTCGTGTAGCGAGGGCGGCCGCAGATCAAACGTGTGCAGGCGGACCTGGGCCCCGACCAGATGCTTGAGGACCTCTTGCGGATCGACCCCATCGGCCAGCACAACCTCGGCCTGACGACCCCCATCATTCACGTGCAGCACGCCCTTCATCTGCTGGAGGCAGGACAGGTCACCCTCGTAGTCGAGGGCGATGGCCCCGCCGCCGCGGCTGCGCACCTGATCGATCGGGCCATCGACGAGCTTCCGGCCGCCATCGATGAGGACAACGTGATCGCAGATCTGCTCCGCCTGCTCCATGATGTGAGTAGAGAAAATGACGCTGCGGCCATCTTCCCGAAGACGCAGGATGACATCCCGCATGAGATCCCGATTGACCGGATCCAGGCCGGAGAAGGGCTCATCGAGGATGACCAGGTCTGGATCGTGCAACAGCGTGGCCAGGATCTGGGCCTTCTGGGCCATGCCTTTGGACAGGGACTGACAGGTCTGATCCAGATTGTCGCCGAGACCATAGTCAACCAGCAGTTGGCGGGCCCGTTCGCGCGCCACGATTCGTGACATGCCCTTCAGGGTGCCGAAATAGGCTACCTGGTCCAGAACCTTCATTTTGGGATACAGGCCCCGTTCTTCCGGCAGATACCCGAGGCGGTCACGCACCAGGGCAGGATCCGGCACACCGAGCACGTCCAGTTGCCCTTCATCGGGTGCGAAGATGCCGAGAATCATGCGCATCGTCGTCGTCTTGCCGGCACCATTGGGACCGAGGAATCCGTAGATGCTGGCCCGCGGGACCCGCAGCGACAACCGAGATACGGCGCACTTGGACCGGAATGACTTCGACACGTCGGTCAGAACAACAGCAGTTTCGTCCATATCCTCTTTCTGCCAGACCCCTCAGAGACCTCTTCCACGGTTGCGCACAGTTCAATCAACACCATTATATGGTCAGATCGGGTGTTCGTCGCCTCAGGCCGATCGCCAAACATCTCTCGATTGTTGCCTGTTTCGTGGTATATTTATAGAACGTTCCTGCTACCCTCTCGATGAATCGCCAAGTGGAAGCCACCTCACCCACCATTCCTCATCAAGATTCTGAACTCGTCAGTGCCGAACTGCATCGACAGTTGTGGAGCCGTATAGCCGGTCGCCTGCAGCGCGGCGACGCGTTGATCACAACGGCCGATTTCATGACGGTCCTCGAGGTCGAATACGAGGCCATCACCGGTGATTCAGTCCTGCCGGCAATGAGTGACGTCTTCAGAAAGACGATCAGAAGCTTCAATCAGGACCATCCCGAGCGTTATGTCGCCGTCGGTGTTCAGAATTGTGTACGCCGCGTCTTCGAAGCCAATTGCTTCAAGCTGGAATGGGACCTGCAGCGCATCGAGGATATCGGGCCAGGTTCCATCGCCCGCTTCAAGTCACGGGACCTCGTGCAGGGCCTGCTCAGAGACGTCAAGGTGAGCACAACTGCCATCGATGACCTCGAGTGTGTGCAGAATGCGGCGGATGTCATCACCGGCCGCAAGGCGCGTACAGAGAAGCACGAACTCGATGAGCCCCTGGTGGCCACGCCGACACTTGAGGTATTCGAGCCTGAACCGGAGTCTGAATCAGAGTCTGGACCTGAGTCTGGACCTGAGTCTGGGCCCGGCTCTGTGGAGGAGGTCGAAGGCGTCGCCGATGAGACTCGGGACGCGCTGCAGGATGGCACAATTTCCAGCGCCGACGTGCAGGCGCGACAGGCCGAACAGGATCAGACACACGACCAACTCGAGCAGAGGGAATTGGCTCGCGCCGCCGAGCGCGTCGATCAGTACGTGCAGCAGGGCTACCTCACCACCGATGAGGGCGAGACCGTTCGTCAACTCCACGAGATCGACGAACGCGTTCAGAAGGGTGAGATCGACGACGAAGAAGCCAGCCATCTGCGCAATTCTCTGATGACGGAGGATGTGCGTACAAAAATCGAACGCAAGCTGAAGGGCGCCGTCGATCACGCGGTCCGCTTCCTGCAAGCCTTCGAGTCGATGCAGCGGATCTCGACCTCACTGGACGAGGGATTACGGTTCCTCATCCATCACAAGGGCATCCTGGATCCGGGCCAGGGCGCCAGGCAGCGCGGTCTGGCCGCCCAGGAACTGCTCGAAGATCGTGAGATGCTGCATCAGGTCATCGAGATCATGGATCGCAAGGACCAGTAGGTCCGTATGATCTCCGTCTGCCTGCCACCGTACAGCTACATCGTCAAGCGGGGCAACGAGCAGATCGGCAATCTGACGATCGAGGAAGAATTCGTCGACGACCTGCGCAAACTCAAGGCGGACGAGATGTCCGACAGGTTGCATTCCGACGACCCGCTGACTCGAGTGCGGCCTGCCGCGGACATGCGTTGCCTGATCGCCGTCCTCAACCAGCTGATCAAGCCGACCCAATGGCGCAAGGAAATCCGCATGTTGCGCGTGCAGGATTCCCTGGAGCAATTCTACCAGGATTCCGACGACATGGGTGAAGCACGTCGTCAGGCTGAGAACTTCCTCGCCCGACGACTGCGTCGCATGTTCCGCGATCTGTCCGGTGACGAGAAATCAGAGATCGAGGAGCGTGGCGCCCAGATGCTCGACAGCATCGAGGAACAGGTGCTCACCGAACGACAGGCCAAGGCCGATGAACTGACGGCGCAGAACGCGGCCAGTTCAGGTCCGGGCGGCCCCTCGGATGACGCGGATCTCAGCGAGGAGGAGGTCAAGAAGGGCGCAATGATCGGGCGTGTGGAAATGCGGGTCGCTGGCCAGATGCGCCGCGTGCCACGCAAGATGATGCTCGACCCCGATGACGATCAGCAGTATTGCCTGGCGCAACGCAACCCGGACACGGGTGATCTCGAGCCGGTTCTGCGCCGGGGCGCCAAACGCCTGGTCGAGCGCGGTAGTGACGGACTCTGGAAGACCGTGGGCGGTTAGTCGCCCTTCGGTGTAACGTCTGCATTTGGGCCTGCAGAAACTACATGATCGCCCAAGACCGCCGATATAGGGAAGACGAGCCCCCTGGCTCTGTTCTAAGGAAATATTTTCCCCTTTCCCCTTTGTCGCAGATTCGATGCCGGTAATCAACTCCGCCCTCGGCCTTGTAGGCCTGGCCACTCGAAGTCAGCTCGATAAGGCGGTCGATCGCAAAGACCGTTGGCACGGGCTCGTACGCGATGTCTTTGGCCAGTACTACCTCAAGTTCCGAGAGAGCTCTCTGGGCAACATGCCCGAATTGCCGACGAAGTATTCGGCGGGCTGGGAGAGCCACATCCGGGCCGAACTGGATGCCTTCCTGCATCTGGATCTCGAATCGGTCGGCGAACTGCTCGAGGCGTGTGGATTTGGAACCGAGAAGTGGGAAAAGCTGCAGGAGACCGGATTCCCCGCCCTGCGTCGTCTGCTCGACGACGTGGCCGAATCTGGCGAGGTGCCCGCCCCGCACAATGGCAACGGCCACGCGGCCGTCAGTGACGAGGACCTGACCCAGGCGGTCAACGAAGACGTCCTGGACCTCTTGCAGCAGCACCCGGACCTGGCCGAAGAGATGATCCGACGCATCGACCTGGATTCGGGGCGGCTGCTGTTGGACCGCGAGGATCTCGAAGAGAGCGAGTCCTTCCAGGAATTGCAGGCGCATCATGAGGCAGCGCTGGATGAACTGAAGCGATTCCGCCGTGGCGGGCGCCAGGCGCTGGACCAGATCCGAGAACTCCAGACACACGTCGAACAGTTGCAGGGTCAGTCCCTCGACCTGCCCACATCCGAGATCGATCCAGATCACGAGCGGGACGTGGCGAATCTGCGCATGGAGTTGCGCGCGCGTGAGGCCTCCTCGGCTGCCCTGCGCGACAAGATCGACGCACTTGAGGGGCAGTTGGCCGATGTAGGAGATCCCGATCAGACCCTGAGAGAGGCGCTGGCCGCAACCGAGCAGGACATGCAGGAGAAGGACGACACGATCGTCCGGCTCCAGGCCCGGGTCGAACGGCTCGAAACGCAGCTCGAGGAGGACCCTGCCCTCGATGTGGATGAGGAGAGTGACCAGCTGCGCGAGTTGCGCAGCACACTCAAATCACGCGAACACGAGATCGAGAGCCTCAGATCCGACATCGAGGAAACCCGGTCTACGAGCCTGAGTGGTGGCGATGAGGCCGAACTCAAGGCGCAGATCGATGAACTGCAGAGCCAGTTACAGGCCCGCGACCACAGCCTGCAGACGCTTCGCGAAGAGCTCGAACGACTCCAGAACAAGTCTGCCAGTGGGCGCCAGGACGGCACCAGCGTTGGGGACGACGATGAGGACGACCCGAAGCAACTGCGGAATCTGCTGGCCGCCCGGGATTCGACGATCGCCGGCCTGCGCGAGGAAGTCGCTCGTCTCGAAGAGGAACTCGAGTCCGACACGCCTGTGACGGATGAGGAGCCCGAAGTCGGTGACGTACAGCAGCTTCGCAATGACCTGCGGGCTCGTGACCACTCCATCGAGACCCTCCGGGAACAGATCAGCAAACTTGAAGCGGATCTGGCGCGTGTCGAACGCCGTGCAGGCGGCGGTGGTGGCGAGGGTGAGGAAGGTGAGGGAGCCGGAGCGGGAAGTCGCGGTGATGCACACCTGGCAGATCAGGTCCAGTCGCTACAGGGCGAATTGGCCGCCCGCGATGGGACGATCCTCGACCTGCGCAAGCAGCTTCACGCCTTTGAGGCGGAACTGGGACAGGCCCGCGACCAGCTGCTGGCCGAAGTCGGGAAGCTGAAGGCACTCACCTCGGGCGACCTCGAGCTCAAGCCATCGGCCGAACTGGATGAGATGGACTCGGGTGAACTACTCGGCTACGCCCGCGATGTGGCCGAGGATCTCGACGTGCGCCGGCAGACGCTGGACGAAGGACTGCAGGGCATCGAGTCCGTCAAGGGCAGCTACGAGGAGAGCAAAAAGGTCTATCAGGATCAGGAGCAGGAGATGCATGACCAGCTCGAGTCTCTGCGCTCCGAGCTGGATACCTACCAGCAGCAACAGGAACGGGATGAAGCGGCTGGCAATGCGGACTCGCACGACACGATCGTCAAACAGCGAGAACAACTCGATGTGCTCTCCACCCGCATTCGCCAGCTGGTGGCCGGCAACCAGGAACTCAACGAGTCGAACAAGAAGATGTATGAGAATCTGGAACAGGCGGTGAAGCGCGTGATCCCGTTGCGCAAGCAGATTGAAGAACTCGACAGTCTCAACGAGGCCCTGCAGCGTTATATCCGCCAGACCCACGATCGAACCTTCACGACACGGAAGCTGGCTGAGGCAGGCGTAGCGCCCTGAGGTCGTCTGTGCGGTGTCAGCCCCTCATCACCGATTCGAGCCGGCCGAGTTCTTCCTCCAGCTGCTTGATCAGATCGGCGCCGGCTGGCAGACCACCTTCGCGGCCAGCCACTTCGATTCTGTGTGCCGTGGCTCGCACCTGTTCGGCACCCAGATTGGCAGCTGCGCCTTTCAGGCCATGCGCCGTGCGCCACATGCGTTCCACATCTTCAGCGGCCGTCGCCTCGTGCAGCATGCCCAACTGATTCGGCACATCACCGAGGAAAGCTTCTACGAGTTCGGCCAGCAGGTCCGCGTCGTTCCCCATCCGGTCCAGGGCGCCGGCACGATCGAAGATCGGCGCCTCGAGCCCCTCTTCCTCGGGCGAGGGCGGAGGTGGGATATCGACTGAAACAGCTGTGAGTGGTGCCGATGTACCCGTCCAGCGAGCGATGACCTCATACAGTTGTTGCCGATTGAGAGGTTTGGACAGATAGTCGTCCATCCCGGCGTCCAGGCAGCGCTCTCTGTCACCACTGAGCGCATGGGCCGTCATCGCCACGATCGGCAGTCGACCATCTCCTTCTGCCGCCTCTTCAGCTGCCCGGATCGCCGCAGTCGCTTCAAGGCCGTCCATCTGCGGCATCTGCACATCCATCAGGATCAGATCAAAATCCTCGGCCGTCGCCAACTCGACCGCCTCTGTTCCGT
Source organism: Gemmatimonadota bacterium (assembly GCA_018673255.1). The sequence continues at coordinate 23,696 of JABHDC010000131.1, read as the reverse complement.
CAGACACGACTTCCACGTCATGGCCAACGCGCTGTAGCAACTCGCGGCCGAGACGCTGATTGACGGGGTTGTCCTCTGCCAGCAGAATGCGCAACTGGCGGCGGCGCTCCCGCAGGGTGTAGCGGGTGATCAGATCGGTCGGCGGCTCCGATCCAGAGGCCAGCAGGAGCGCATCGTGCAATTCATCGCGGGTGGCCGCCTCATTCAGGTAGGCTGAGACGCCATGCCGACGACATTCGACGCCATCGCCTCGTTGCCCGCCACGGGCCAGCACGAGCATCGGCGGCGGCGACTCCAGGCGTTGTGTGACAGAGGCTGCCACGGCCAGGCAGTCGCTGAGGACGAGGTCCAGGACGATCCCTGCCAGGCCGAGGGTGCCAGATGAGGCATGTCGCTCCACGGCGCTCAGCGCCTCTTCCAGCCCACCGGCTTCTTCTACTTCCCAACCACGCGCCTGCAACTCGCTTCCCACGCCGCGCCCTTGAGACCGGTCATCGCTGACCAGCAGAACGAAGCGCCCACGGTGGTCGTGGGCGGCGGAGGTTGTGTCACCGACAACATCCTCCTTCCACCCAAGTTGGACGACAAAGTGAAATGTACTGCCGACGCCTTCCTCACTCTCGACCCAGATGCGACCGTCCATCAAATCCACAATCTGAGTACAGATCGAGAGTCCGAGTCCCGTCCCGCCAAAACGCCGCGTCGTGGATCCATCGGCCTGCGTGAAAGACTCGAAGATCCGCGGCTGCTGCGCAGAAGGGATGCCAAGTCCCGTGTCTTGCACCGATCCGTGCAGGACGACGTGCGTGTCGGTGCTCGACTCAACTTCGACCTGAATGCGAACGTGTCCGTGGTCGGTGAACTTGATGGCATTGCTCACCAGATTCGTGACAATCTGTCGCAGACGCGTGGGATCGCCACTCAGCTGTGTCGGCACATCATCGGCGACGTGACTGGTCAGTTCGAGCCCCTTCTCCCGTGCCCGTAACCGCACCGGCAAGAGGGCTGTATCGAGACTTGTCCTCAGATCGAAATCGATCGCCTCCAGTTCGAGACGGCCTGCCTCAATCTTGGAGAAATCGAGGATGTCATTGATGATCTCGAGCAGAGCATCAGCCGATGTACGCACCGCCTCGAGATACTCACGCGTGTCGTCATGTACATCAGCGTCTTCAAGGGCCAGATCAGTCATGCCAATGATGCCATTCATCGGCGTGCGGATCTCGTGCGACATATTGGCGAGAAACTCGCTCTTCGTCCGGCTCATGGCCTCGGCCGACTCCTTCGCCTGACGCAGCGTGTCCTGAGCTTCCTTCTGCTGGCTGATATCGCGCACGACCAGCACGTACCGCATCTCCTCTGCCGAGGGGAGCTGTCCGACAGTGATGCTCATGGGAAACTCGGTCCCGTCCACATGCTGCCCGGTCAGTTCGTAACCCACGGGGGTGACGTCACCATCGACACTCAACTCCAGATCGAAATTCAGTGTGCTGATGGGAAGTTGCTCATAGGAAGGGACGAGCAGACCGATGTGGATGCCGCGCATCTCTTCATCGACGCGACCAAACATCACCTGAGCCGCCGGGTTGGCGCGCTCGACCAGGCCGAGACTGTCGATGGTCATGATCCCCTCAGCCGCCGTCGACAGAATGCCCTGAACTTCTGCCTCGCCGACAAATGCCGTCGCCATCAACTCATTCACTGACGCCGACAGCTGTCCGATCTCGTCACGACTGGTCACATCAAGACGGAGTTCGCCCCCCTCGTCGATTCGTTGAGCCAACGTCCGGGTCGCCCGCCGTAATGGCGTCTGAACGTGTCTCCGCATCCAGATCCACGCGGTCACCGCCGTGACACCGCCGGCCAACAGTCCGGCCCCACCGAGCCGGATGGCCCCGGCGCCGCTGAGGTAGCCGATGCCGGCCAGCCCCAGGCCAATACCGAGCACAACCGGGACGAGCCAGCGGGCATGGTGGACGTGGAGGGCGTCTATATTCTGCTGATCGTGCTCATTCATACGAACAATGTTAACTATATTGCAGGAATGAACCCCGATTCCGTGCCAGATCCGGTGACCATCGCCGGCGAATGTGGTCACTGTCACCAGGCACGGATCGTGGACAGTGATCGGGGCTCTCGCTTCTACCTGTGTCAACGGGCCACCGACGATGACCGGTTCTCCCGGTATCCGCGCCTGCCCATGCGCGGCTGTCCCGGCCACGATTCAACCACCTGATCGATAGTGATGGCGAAGACGCGCAAGAAACGCCGCACCGGCCGTAAGGCCCGGCCTCGCCGAGCCGGATCAGGCGCCGTCAATCCGCGCCTGCTCGTCGGTGCCGGCGTGCTGCTGATCCTGGTGGTTCTGGGAGCCTTCGCCTTTGATGATCGCCACTGGCATGCCTTCAACGATGCGGGCGACGGTGCCTATGAACGCCACAATTTCGAGTACGCCGAAAACATGTACCGCAAGGCACTGACCGAAGCTCGACGTCTTGAGGACCGGCACCTGATCGATGGCAGCCTCGCGGATCTGCAACGCGCAACTCACGCCCAGGGACGTTCGGCTGAGGCGGCGCGATTTGCAGCTGAACGGACTGCTCTGGGCCGTTAGCGATCGGCCGCTGTCCCGGAAGTAGTTGCCAGAATCGGGCTCCCGTGTCTATATCTGAGGAGCGGCGCCCGACTCCCCCCACCTTACGGTGCCGCTCTGCCCATCCTCCAGGTACCCCGGTTCCATCCATCGCACAGGTGATCCGGCCGTCTTGCCGTGAGCCTTGTCAGCCAGCGCCACAGGCATTGCGTGACATTCCGCGCTCCTGTTGCGCGCCTGGACCTAGAGGATTTCTTGAATCGATTTCCCGTCGTCGAAGCGGCAGGCTCGGCTTTCGAGCTCGGCCACCAGCACGGTTGTCAGGCCCGTGATCTCATCGAGCGCTATCTGCGCCTGATCGAGAAGAGCACGGGCCGGGATCGTAGCATGCTGGCAGGCGGCGCGATGGCATTTGTTCCGCGCATCGAAGCACTCAGTCCAGCTTACCTGGAGGAAGTGCGCGGCCTGGCTGAAGGAGCCGACATCAGCTTCGAAGAGGCGATGATCTGCCAGGTTCGAGGTGCCGCAGCAAACGAAGCAAGCGACAATGATGGATGTACGGCCTTTGCGATCACCGGTGAGGCGACCCGGACCGGTTCCACACTGGCGGGCCAGAATCAGGATCTGAGCCCCGAGATGGCCGATGTGGGCATCGTCCTCCGCTTGGCGCCAGATGATGGCCGTCCCCGGGTCGTGATGTTCACCTTTGCCGGCCAGCTCGGTTACATGGGCATGAATCAGCACGGTGTGGCTCACTTCGCCAACGCCCTCGGCAATGCCTCCTTCCGGCCCGGTCTGACACACTACCCACTGAAGCGGCGCTGCTTCGAGATGCGCACCGTCGATGAATGCATCCAGGTGCTGCAGCAGCATCGGGCCTGTTCGGCGGGAAACATGGTGTTGTGTGATGGTGAAGGTCAGATCGCTGATGTGGAGATCCGCCCCGAAGGCATTGCCGTCTTTGACGATGTGCGTGCATGCCAGCGCCTGCACACCAACCATTATGTGAGTGGCGATTTCTCCCACCACGAGGACGGCAACACGCCCGATTCCGTACCTCGCCTGGATCGCATCCGCACACTCGTGCAGGATACCTGGGGCGAGATCACCGTAGATCGCATGAAGCATATTCTGGCTGACCACTCGGGTGATCCGGGCGGAATCTGCCGTCACGGCGCTCGCGGCTCATGGTCGGTCGCCGGCTACATTGCCGATCCTGGCGCCGGCGTGCTCCATGTGCGTCGCGGCCAGGGCTGTACCGGCACGTGGAGTGAGTATGAAGTGTAGAAACTGAGCAGATACCAAAGGCGCCCCCCAGGCGCCTCGGTGGCTCCCCGGCCACCCTCCTGTGATCTCCCCTCCCCTGTTGTCACGGCGGCTCCCCGCCGGCCAAGCAAGGTGTCCACGATACAGCACGTGTCGATGGATCACCGACATCAAAGGATTCTATGTCATCCTATCATCGCGTCGTCCTGGGCGATTCCCGTTCCATGGACCAGGTCGACGATGAAGCCGCGCAACTCGTGGTCACGTCGCCGCCATATTGGCAACTGAAGGACTACGGCCACGAAGAGCAGGTCGGTTTCAGTGATACCTACGAAGACTACGTCAACCACCTGAATCTGGTGTGGGCCGAGTGCCACCGTGTGCTGTCACCGGGCTGTCGCCTGTGTGTCAACATCGGTGACCAGTTCGCCCGAGCCGCGTACTACGGGCGTTACAAGGTGATCCCCATTCGGACAGAGATCATCCGCTTCTGCGAGACCATCGGTTTCGACTACATGGGTGCCATTATCTGGCAGAAGGTGACCACCACCAACAGTTCTGGCGGCGGGGCCGTCATGGGCTCCTACCCCTTCCCGCGCAACGGCATCGTCAAACTCGACTACGAGTTCATCCTCCTCTTCCGCAAGGCCGGCAAGGCGCCGACACCCGATCCGGAACGCAAAGAGGCCTCGCGTATGACGGCGGAGGAGTGGAACAGCTACTTCTCCGGTCACTGGAACTTCCCGGGCGAACGTCAGGATCGGCATCTGGCGGCCTTCCCGGAAGAACTGCCCCGCCGACTGATCAAGATGTTCTCCATGTCGGGTGAGACGGTGCTGGATCCGTTCCTCGGTTCCGGTACGACCAGTGTCGCGGCAGCGCGTCTGGACCGCCGTTCGATCGGCTACGAGATCAACCAAGACTTCGCGCCGCTGATCCGTGAACGTCTGGGCGGTGCGCCTGTCGATTTCGTCGACGATCGGTCCCGCATCGATCTGGATCAGCGGATTGACACATTGCCCTACCGTTTCATCGACCCCGTGCCCATGGATAAGCGGGCCGATCCACGCGACTCCACCTACGGGTCAAAGATCGACGGCGAGGGTGGTGGTGAACGCCAGGAATCCCTGCATCGGGTGCAACAGGTGCTGGCACCGGATCGCGTGCAGTTGGAGAATGGTGACGCGGTGCGATTGCTGGGAATCCGTTCAGTAGCCCAGCGACGGCGGCAGGCCGAGGAACACCTCAGGGAGCTGGCTGGTGGCAAGAAGGTGTACGTGCGTCTCGATGATGCCTGTCCGTCGCGGGATGAGGACGCCCTCGTCTATCTCTACCTGCGCAACAGGACACCGATCAATCGGCATCTGATCCGCTCCGGGCTCGTCGATGTGGACACGTCCAGAGACTACCGTTTCAAGAAGGCCTTCCTCGCCGAGCGGGGCCGCATCTGATCGCTCACGCAGGACCGCAGAACAACAAGAGGGCCCCGGCCGTCATCTCGACAGTCGGGGCCCTTCTTTGTGAGCGGGACAGCTGGCATCGACTCCTACATGCACTGAGCCACGACGGTACGGATCTCTTCGACCGTAGACTGCTCCAGCTCTTCCTTGATCACTTCCAGCGCATCAGCATTGACACCGAGTTTGGCCATGACCTGATCATCGAATTCGGGATCCTCGCCGGGCAGGAAACCCAGGCCGACTGCTTTGGCCAGATTGTCAGCCAGGTGAACGACACATTCGAGATCCGTTGTCTCGTCCAGATCGTGATGATGTCCCACGACCCCAACCGCCTCTTCGCCCATGTCGGCGTTGATCAATAACAATTGGCCGAGTCGCTGATGTCCGGCCACATCACCCATGTCGACCTCTGACTGACGGAAACTGACACTCTTGTCTCGACTGTGACCGAGAATACGTGCCGTCCAGTCCCAGAAGAAGAATCCGAGAACCAGTTTGCCAATATCGTGCAGCAGGGCGCCGATCCAATAATCGCTGAATTCCAATGCACCCGAGAGGCGCACCTTCTTCTGGGTGCACAGGAAGTCGGTGATGATCGCCGTCGCGACGGAGTGCTCCCAGAAGCGCTGAAGCTCAAAATCGCTGTCCTCCGGTCTCACCAGACCATTGATCATCTTCACCTGCTGAGCAATGGCGCCCACCTTCTTCACGCCCAGACGGGTGATGATCTCCTTCAGGGTCCACTTCGTCGTGCGGCCACCGGTGCCGGTGAACACGGGTGAGCGCATGACCTGCAGCAACTTCATGACGATGGCAGGGTCCGTGCACAGCACCCGATCCAATTCGTCCGGTGTCGTCTTGGGATCATTTACCATGCGCATGATGCGCATGACGATCTCCGGCATCGTCGGCAGCGTGTGGATGTTGCGCAGGCGGCGTTCGACCTGGGTGCGGATCTGGTCGTAGGGGAGATTGTCGACATCCTTGAGCAGGTTGCCGATCCCGCCCGCCTCCAGAACGCTGCCTACTGAACTCTGCAGTGAGGTGGCGCCATGGGAGAATGCCTGCTCCCAGGCGCAGAAATTGATCTGCTCCAGACCACTGGCCGCCATCCGCTGCAGTCCCAGCTTCTTCGTGGGCAGGATGAGGAACAGCGGCGCCTTGTCCTGCATGCTGAGTGCCTTCAGGGCGACGGCACTCGAGATCTCTGCATCCTGTATCACACATACGCAGCGGATTCGTTCTCCATGCTGCGTGAGCAATTCGGACGCTTTGTTGAGATCAGGCGCCACCACGATCGACAGACCGTATTGGTAGTTGAGCATCAGGTTGAGGAACTTCGCCAGCACCTGTTGGGGCTTGCCCTGCTGGAGCACGAGCAGGCCATACTCTGCCGATGCGGCGGGATCAGTTGTCATATACCTGACGATCTGTGGGTGGTTGAGTGGAGGGGCGCGTCAGCCTGAAAGAAGCGCACCGCGAAGTCTCGGGGCAATGCTGCGAACGACCATCGCCTCTCATTCGAACACGTATTAATTCAATTTTGTCTGTTTTTGTCGCTGCCGGCGCCACGGGCGATGATTTCGGCGTCGTCCTGAGGCTGATATCCAAGGTCAGTTCTGGCGTTGTTCAGGTCCCAGCAGGCGCGCGTGTTGCCACTGATTCCATAGTAGATCCCAAATACCACCTGCGTCTGCAAGCTTCGGGAGACCAATTGCACCGTATCGCGTGGACTGAGCCACGCAGACAGGATCCGGTCGTCGGTTCGTTCGAGGATGGCTCGTTCGGGCCGCATGCTGCCGATCCGGAGACAGATCACACTCAGGCCAAATTCGTCGGCATAGAAGCGGGCCAGATTCTCGCCGAAGGCCTTGCTCACGCCGTAGAGGCTGTCCGGACGAACGGGCATATCGGGGCGCGTGTAGACACCCTCCCGCTCGTAACACCCCGTCACGTGATTTGAACTGGCAAATACTACCCGCCTCACACCCTGACGCCGGGCGGCCTCCAGCACATTGTAGGTGCCGCCCATGTTGACGGCGTAGCAATCCTCCCATTGAGCCGACGTCTCACGGAAACCGGCCAGGTGGATGACCGCATCCATTCCGGCTGCCGCCGCTTCCATCGCCGCCAGATCACGCACATCGGCGATGATGCTCTGCTCACCATCCTGACACGAATCGATGGGCTGGGTGTCACTGAGTCGGAGCTGGTACTGCGACCGCAGGTCGGGTCGCAGTACCTGGCCGATGTCTCCGGCGGCGCCAGTCATGAGAATCCGTTCGATGTGCATGTCCTCAGACCGGCTCGCCAATGGTCACCTCAGCGTGTCGCCCCACACCTTCAGCGTGTCGCCCCACACCTCTAGCGTGTCGCCCACAACAGGCCGCGACGCTGAATCTCTTTGGCTTCAGGGACGTCGAAGTCAGGCGCTACATGACCGAGAGAGGAATAGAAGACTTTCCCCTTCCCCCACATCCGCTTCCACACGATGGGCATGACCGTGCCATTCACCCACGGTGCGCTCTGGGCGTCGAAGGTCGTCGTCGCCAGCACTTCATTGCCGGGATCGGTGTGCATGTAGTATTGCTCGGAGTGCATGGAGAAGTCCTGGATCCCGGCCACGATCGGATCGTCGCTCGTGATGTTGACGGTGTAGTCCTTGATCCCGTCGGGGTGACCGACAAATTGTCCGCCCGTCATCATCTGATAGCCACACTCATTGCGGAAGGAATCACACATGCCGCCGTGCCAGCCACCCAGACCCACCCCGCCCTCGATGGCCTGCATCAGGCCCTTGTTCTGCTCCCCGTCGATCGTCCCCATGGTCCAACAGGGCACGACCAGATCGACGCTCTGCATCAGATCCGCGTCTTTGTAGCTGTCCATCGTATCAGAGACGATGACTTCATATCCCTCACCATCCAGCACGTCGGCGAAGACGTCGGTCGTCTGCTTCGGTTCGTGGCCGTCCCAGCCACCCCACACCATCAACACCTTCTTGTCGGCCATGCGACACATCCTCCTTCGGTCAAGCGGCCCGGCGTCATGCGTCTCACGCGCCGGTATCTCACATGAAGTAAACCAATCTGGTCAATCCCGTAGCCAGGAATAACGCCCGTACAGGAGTGCGATCACGAGTCCCCCGATTCCCTGCTCGATGATGTGCCACGAAGCATCGACGATGACGAGGGTTCCCGTGTGTCCCCCCTCGATTCCATAGAGTATGAGAGATCGGGGAAGAGTAGAGAGCACGCCCATGAGCGCGCCGAAGCGCAATCCCTCTGCCAGCGGATCGGCCCCGGTGTAGCCCTTGGGATAGATATAGGCCATCAGCAGGGCCAGCAGGAAGTATCCGAGCACGGTGATCCGTGTGAGGGGCACATCCCGCGGCAGAGCGGTGTGTTCGGCGTAGAGCGTGGCCATGAAGGACATATGCCACAACCACCACAACGCCAACATGACCAACGCCGACAGAATGGTTGCCAGCAGGAACCGCGGGATGCTCATCGTCTCTCCACCACCGGGGACCGGAGACCGGGGCGCGGGATGCGCCAGTCATCGGACAATCTTTGCTCTGAGTAGGTGTCCGTCAAGACGTGGGCCATCGCCTCGGCCAGATCCCGTCCAGATGGGCCAACTTCTCAGGCGACCTGGAAGTGGAAGGATTGAGCCCACAGGCTGACCAGTGCCCTGTTAGGGAGTCAGCCTTGTGAAATTCGGGCGAAAGAGATCCGCAGGGTCTCCGGCGCCTGGCTCACAAGGCGCGCGACCGATGTGGGTCAGTGGGACCCATCGAGGGAGCGCACTCAGGGACGAGGGCGGCGCGTAGCGACGCATCACGCGGTGAGCCAGGATGGATCGGCGGCCGATTACAAGGATTACTTCTTAACAGGGCACTAGCCTACTCTACTGACCATGATTGCCGTCATCCTCCCTCTGCTCGGTCTGGTCGCCGCCGGCTTTCTTCTCGGCCGCTGGCGCCGTATTGACCCCGCCGCGGTCGTGGGCGTGGTCCTCTACGTCTTCATGCCCTTGCTGCTGTTCACTTCCCTCGTGCGCGATCCGGTCACCTGGGGTGAAGCAGGACGTTACTTCGGCTGGTATGTCGGATATGCCGTCATCATGTGGGCCCTGGCTGCCATCGCCGGACGAGTCTTTGGATGGTCAAAACCGGATCGCAATGCCCTGGGTCTGGTCTTTACCGGAGCCAATGTGGGCAGCTACGGCGTGCCGGTCGTTCTCTTCGTCGTGGGGGAGCAGATCCTGTCCGGTGGCATGCTGCTGATGGTCGCCTCCAATCTGATGGCGGGCACTCTGGGCGTCTATCTGGCCGCCGGAGGCCATCTACGACCAGCTCAGGCGGCGTTGAGCATCTTCCGACTGCCACTGATCTATGGCATCCTGGCGGCCCTTCTGGTTCAGGCTCTGGGGATACAGATCCCGATGCGATGGCTCGATGTAACCCACCAGATCGGCATGACGGGTCCCACCCTGGCTCTCGTGGTTCTGGGCCTGCAGTTGAGTCGCGTTGACTGGGCCGGCGTGGGTCGACGGATCGGCGGCGTGGCAATCGCCAAACTCGCACTCGGTAGCTTTGTGGGTGTGGGCCTGGCTTTCGCCCTGGGCGCCGAAGGGGACGAGTGGGCCACGCTGGTCCTGATGGGTTGCATGCCATCGACGATCAACAGTGTATTGCTGGCAGCGCACTTTGACACACGCCCGGATTTCGTCGGTGGCGCCTGCCTCCTGACCACCCTCCTGAGTCCGATCCCTCTGTTGTTGGCCCTGAACTGGCTCGGACGGATATAGAGCATGACTGCCCTGCATCTGAGACTGAACGACGTATCCCTGGAATTCGATGGCGCGCTGCCCCTGCTGCACAAGATCGATCTGTCGATCACCAGCCGGTCCGGCGCCCCGGGGGATTTCATCGTCATCGAAGGTCCCTCCGGCAGCGGAAAGAGCAGCTTGCTGCGACTGCTGAATCGCCTCGTGGATCCAACGGACGGTGAGTTCCTCGTCGACGGCACGTCGGCCCGAACCCTCCCCGTGCCCCCCTTTCGCCGCCGCGTCCAGTTGCTGCAGCAGACCCCGGTGATCCTGCCGGAGACGGTGCGCGTGAACCTTCGATTCGGCGACCGATTCGTGGCCAACCCGATGCGCGACGACGACTCGTCCCTGCGAACATCCCTCGATGACGTGGGCCTGACAGAAGCCGACCTGGACAGCGACGCTGAGCCCTTGTCCGTCGGCCAGCGACAACGCCTGGCACTGGCCCGTGTGTTGCGCGCAGGACCACAGATTCTGCTGGCGGACGAACCCACCTCAGCCCTCGACGAGGCCTCCAGTCAGATTGTCCTCGACCGCATCGAATCGCTCTGTGTCGATGAGGGTGTCGCCATCGTTCTGGTGACGCACCAGCGATTCACACCCCGGCGTGTTGCAGTTCAGCATCTGCGGCTGGCCGACGGGTGCCTCGAACAGGTGTAAGCATGGACCCCATTGTGATCGGCCCCGCGCAACTGGCCCTGTGTCTCCTCTTCGTCCTCATCGCCGGCGCCGCCTCACTGGCTCTCGGTCTGCGCCTGGAGCGCGACCTGCTCTGGGGCGCAGTGCGGGCCATCGCCCAACTTCTGGCGGTCGGCGTCATCCTCGACACAGTATTCGCCCTCGACCGCGCCTATCTCGTGATGGGCATCTTCGTCTTCATGGTCTTCTGGGCGGCCCATGCGGTCCGAGGCCGTGTTGCCGAAACCCAGGTCGGCGTCTTCCTGCCCACCTTCATCTCGATGATTACGAGCTATCTCGTGGTCACCATCGTCGTGACGGCACTCATCATCCAGGTCGATCCCTGGTGGTCGCCGCAGTATTTCATCCCCATTGGCGGCATGATCGCCGGCAACTCCATGAATGCGATCTCCTTGTCTCTGGAACGACTGCTGCGCGACCTGCGCCAGCAACGCCCACAGATCGAGCTGGCCCTCATCCTTGGTGCCACCGGATCACAGGCGACGGCGCCGATCCTACGCGCAGCGGTCCGCGCCGGTATGATCCCTTCGATCAACGCACTGATGACCGTGGGCCTCGTCTCGCTGCCAGGCATGATGACGGGGCAGATCCTGTCCGGCACGGCACCAGGTGATGCCGTCCGCTACCAGATCGTCGTGATGCTCATGCTGGTCGCCTCGACGGCGATCGGGGCGACACTTGTCACCTGGGTCGTGAGGCGTCGGTGCTTCACGCGTGCCCATCAACTAGCAATCTGAGCACAGCCACAGATCTGTCATGCCAGTCTTGACCCGGCGATCAGTTTCGGTCCATGGGATGTTTGATCCAGTGCACCTTGCGCAACTGTCCACCTTATTTGCCTACGTTTACCCATGACCGGGGCAGCCGACGCATTCGGCTACAAGCGCAACGCTGAAAAGCCCCTTCTGACGATGGAGGAGATAGCAGAGATGGAAGACAACCTGGATTCGGCGACCGAAGAGATCAGCGTGGTGGGTCGTATGCTGCGCCTGTTCCATTCCCCGGGTGAGACCTTTGAAGCTGTCGCCCGGGGTCACAGCTGGCACGACTGGGTCATTCCTACCTTGCTGACCGCAATCGTAGTCACTGTGGCGGCTCAGATCACGATGCCCCTGACCCTGGAGATGAATCGGGAAGCCATCGAGCAGCGGATGAAGGCGAATGCAGCGAGCATGAGTGAGGATGACCTGGCACGGCAGCGTGAAGTGATGAAGAAGATGTCGGGATTCGCCGAGGCGAGTACGCTCGTCGTCACGCCCATCACGATTTTTGCCTTGACCTTCATCACAGCGGGACTGCTGCTGCTGGTCGGTCGCCTTGTTCTGGGCGGCGATATCAAATACGGACAGGTGCTCGCGGTCCAGGGTTACACCTCCCTTATCCTTATCCTGCAGGCGATCGTGCTCACACCGATCCGACTGGAGAAAGAGTCGATCCTCATCTTCCTGGGGCCTGCCCTGTTCTTCGACAAGGATGCCTTGTCCGGATTCTTCGGCAGCATGGTGGGCATGATCGACATCTTCGTCCTCTGGCAAGTCGTCCTCGGCGCCATCGGCCTGACCGTCCTGACCCGAGGCAGCTTTAGCAAGGCCCTAACCTCGATGCTGATCCTCTGGGTCGTCTACCTGGCGATGTTTGGCGGCCTCATGAGCCTGAATCAGGGAGGATGACGTGAGCCAGTCTCCCCCTCCTCAGCGACGCAAGCGCGGCTGGAAATTCAAGCTCGGCATTTTCGTCATCCTTGCCGGCGCCATCGGCGGGTTGTCGTGGGTCGCGCTGAAGAAGGAAGATCCGGCCGAGACCTTCGCCATTGTTGCCGTCAAGCGCGGCACCCTCGTCGACAAGCTCGGCGATACGGGCACCATCGAGCTGGTGCGAACCGTCGAGGTCAAGTCGACGATTGCCGGAGAGGTTCGCAAATTGCCTGTCGAGGCGGGGGACGCAGTCGTCGAAGGCCAGCTGCTGGCCCTCATCGAACCAGACCCGAATCAGTCACTGCAACTGTATCAGAAGCGCTCCAATGTCGAGCGGTCTCGACTCCGTGTATCCGAGCTCGAGCGTGACATGGATCGCCAGCAAGCACTTTTCGACCGCAAGATGCTGTCTGCGGCGGAGTTCGAGAATGCCCAGGCGCGACTCGTTCAGGCAAACAATGACCTGCGATTGGCCAAACTCGAACTGGAAATCCTCGAGACCAAGGCGAATCTCAGCCAGGATCAGCGGATGCAGCAATCGCAACTGGATGAGGTCCGGGTTCTGGCCGCGATCGACGGTATCGTCATCCGGCGCGGCGTGGAGATCGGCGAAGTCGTCGCCTCGGGCCTGAACGCCTATTCAGGCGGCACACTCCTGTTCGAGATCGGCGATCCCAGTCAGATGATCGTTCGCGGCGACATTGCCGAAATCGACATTGGCAAGCTTGCCACCGGTCAGGACGTGGAGATCGTCGTCGACGCCTACCCGGACACGACGTATGCAGGACGAGTTCGTTGGATCGCCCCGGTGGGCCTGCAGAAACAGGGCTCGCCCATCGTCACCTTCGATACGGAAATCGACATCATCGATCTGGAACCGCGTCTTCGTCAGGGCATGTCTTGCGATATCGATATCATCTTCAGCCGTCGCGACAGCGTCACCTATCTGCCGGTTGAGGCGGTGATGGAAGTCTTCGACGACATCGATGACGACGATGACGAAGAAGAGGGCAAGGGACGTCGAGGACGTTTCGTCGCCTACCGTGTCGAGCCGGATACGACAAGCGCCTCCGAGGATGAAGAAGAGCTCGAAGAGGAAGAGGTAGAGGTAGAAGAAGACGCTCTCGATGAGAACGCTGATAAGGATACCGATGCCGAGGATGCCGACGATGAACCCAAGCCGGTCGAACTAATCCGGTTCACGGAAGTCGAGTTGGAAATCGGGCTGCGCACCAACACCCGCGTAGAGATCCTGGCCGGCCTGAATGACGGAGATCTGGTCGCTGATGATCCCCAGCAGATCGCCGACGAACTGAAAGAGTTGGAAGAGAAGGACAAAGAAGCGGACGAAGAGTAGCGGGTTCCGCTCTCTTTCGTCGCCAATGCCCCATGGTTCTGCCTGAAACCATCTTCGTCGGCCTCAGTCAGCTGCGCGCCAACAAGCTGCGCAGCTTTCTGACGCTGCTCGGCATCGTCATCGGCGTCGCATCCGTCATCGGCATCATCTCCATCGGTGAGGGGCTGCGCCGCACGATTGTGGGCGAATTTGCCCGTTCCGGTGGCGCCGGCACGGTGCTGATCCGCCCACCCGAAGAACACGTTCGCAAGGACGGTCGCTGGGTGTCCAGATCGTGGGCCGAATACCTGACGGAAGGCGACCACGAGGCCTTCATGGAGGAATCGGGGGAATACATCGACTCCTCCGTCCCCAGCGTCTGGGGGCAGGCTGAGCTGCGGGTGGGCAAATCGACGATGAACGCCACCTATGTGGGGACGTCGGAATCGATCACCGTGGGGTATACGTGGCCCGTCGCCGAGGGCCGATCCCTTACGACGGAAGACATCTTCTTCTCACGTAAGGTCTGTCTCATCGGCCAGAAAGTGAAACGCGATCTGTTCGCTGACGAAGATCCGCTCGGCCGCGACCTGAAGCTGAATGGAACGCGCTACACCGTCGTCGGCCTCCTCGAAGAACGGGTGCGCTTCGGCCGCGATGAGGGCGATCGTGTCTTCATCCCCTATTCGACTGCCCATCGGCGTCTTCTCGGTCACCGTCGCTTCATGGGCATCACCCTCTTCATCGAGGATCTGGAAAAGGTGACACGCATCGCCGAAGATGTCCGCCGCGTCTTGCGGCGCAGGCACGAACACGGCGATGAGTTCTGGGTCGAGACAAGCCAGAATATCCTGGAGCAAGTGGGCAAGATCATCACCGTCATGAAGCAGGTTGCCGGTGGCATTGCCGGGATCTCGCTACTGGTGGGCGGCATCGGCATCATGAACATCATGCTCGTCTCTGTCACCGAACGCACGCGCGAGATCGGCGTGCGCAAAGCCCTGGGCGCCAAGCCGCGTCACATCCTGATGCAATTCGTCGCCGAGGCCGTCATCCTCAGCCTGGTCGGTGGCCTGATCGGTGTGGGGATCGGCATTGGCTTCGGAGTGGGTATCGAACAGTTGATCGCCCACTTCAACGAGAATACGCCCTTCGTCAGCGTCGTCTCGGTCGAGTCCGTGCTCATGGCCCTGGGTTTCTCATCCGCCGTGGGCATGTTTTTCGGCGTCTATCCGGCCGTCCGCGCCTCGCGCCTCGATCCAGTGGAGGCGCTGCGACACGAATGATTTTCTACGAATGTATCGGCATTGCCCTCACTCAGCTCTTTGCGAACAAGGTGCGATCTCTGCTCACGCTGCTGGGCATGCTGATTGGTGTCGGCTCTGTCGTCGGCATCGTCTCTATCAGCGAAGGCCTGCGGCGGATGGTGTATGAAGAGTTCGGAAAACTTGGCGGTGCCAACTTCGCCTACATCGTACCGCAGGAGTGGGTGCAGAAGGACGGACGCTGGGTTCGCGCGCCACGCTTCGAGCCCTTGAAGATGGCCGATATCGATCTGGTGCGTGACGTCTCGGATCGCGTCGAGGCCGTCCTGCCAATTCTGGGCGCCGGAGCGGACATCCGGTATGGGAAAGCTTCCTACCAGGGCCAGGTCGAGGGCACGACCCCTGCTTATGCGACGGCTTACGACTGGAAGCTGGAGGAAGGGCGTTTCCTGCTCGATGACGACCTGAAGAATCGCCGCAGTGTGGCTGTCATTGGACAGCGGATTGTGGAGGAGGTCTTCGGCCGGCGTCCGCCTGTGGGAGAGGAGATCAAGATCCGCGGCCAGCGCCATCTCGTGGTCGGTGTCATGTCGCCACGCAAGATCTTCAATGATGATTGGGGCAATCGCGTCATGGTGCCGGTGACGACGGCCCAGCAGCGTCTGCTGGGCACCAAGAACATTGGTGGATTGCTCATCTACACGAAACACGCCGACGACGCGCCCATCGTGCTGCCGCAGATCGAAGCGGCCCTGAAGAAGCGTCACGGGGCCGAGATGGAATACCAGATCGAGAGTGGGAAGAGCATTCTGGATCAGGTGGAGCAGACGATCATGGTGATGAAGCTGGTCACCGGCGGTGTCGCCGGCATCTCCTTGCTCGTCGGCGGCATCGGTATCATGAATATCATGCTCGTCTCCGTCACCGAACGCACACGCGAGATCGGCATCCGCAAGGCACTGGGTGCCCGGCCGGCAACCCTGCTGACACAGTTCGTTGTGGAGGCCATCGTGCTGAGCATGATCGGTGGCGCCCTGGGGGTGGGCTTCGGCATTGGCATAGGTGTGGGGATCTCAGCCGCCATCGAGCACTTCGCCGAGACCCCCTTCCCCAGTGTCGTATCAGCTGCCTCCGTGTTTCTGGCGCTGGGTATCTCTACCGGTGTCGGCCTGTTCTTCGGTATCTACCCGGCAGCGCGCGCTGCGCGTCTGGATCCGGTCGAAGCCCTTAGCCACGAGTGAGACGGGAAATCGGATGCTCATCGACTTGAAGGCTGTGCGCAAGATCTACGAGCGTGGACTGGAGAAGGTCCACGCCTTGAGCGGTGTGGATCTGGAGATCGACAATGGCGAATACGTGGCCATCATGGGGCCATCCGGATCGGGCAAGTCCACGCTGATGAACATCGTCGGCTGCCTCGACACACCGACCAGTGGCACCTATCACCTCGAAGAGACCGACGTGTCTGGTATGAATGCCAATGATCTGGCGGATGTGCGCAATCGACAGATCGGTTTCGTCTTCCAGACCTTCAACCTGCTCCCCCGCTCGACAGCGCTGCACAATGTGGAGTTGCCCCTGCTGTATGGGGGGGCCCGGCGACGAGTGCGACGCGAACGCGCCGAGGAGGCACTGACCCGCGTGGGACTGGCGGATCGCATGGATCACCGCCCGAGCGAATTGTCCGGCGGGCAACGACAGCGTGTCGCCATCGCCCGCGCCCTCTCCAATTCACCCTCCCTGCTGCTGGCCGACGAACCGACAGGTAACCTCGACAGCCGCACGGGTGAGGAGATCATGCTGCTCTTCGATGAGCTCCACGCCGATGGCAACACGGTCATCATCGTCACCCACGAGGAGGCCGTCGCCCGACGGGCTCACCGCGTGGTGCGGATCCTGGATGGCCTGGTCGCCTCCGACGAACGGGTCGAGCCGTCCTAGGCGCGTCGCCGCCTAGAGGGTAGGATTGCCGGGTGTGCAGACGGCCTGCACCTGACACCCTGGCCACCATCACCTGTCAGATCGTGATCGCCTGGGCCGCCTGAATCAGGTCCTCACTGGTCGCCGACCAGCCATACTTGGTCTCGATCTCTCGGATCGACATCTTCGTGGCCGTCAGATTCTGCACACTGTCGTGGAATTCGACACCCGTCGTCGCATCACGGACGAGGATGTTGTTATACCCCCGACCATGCATGGCGATCATGCCGTAGTCACGACCGATAACACACCAGTTGGTCGCGAATCCCGCGTAGAGCAGATGCAGGATCTGCCGTGAGCGCAATTCCTCGTGGAGTTGCTCACCCGTGGCAATCACGACATCGCCGGCCTCTGGTTGTGCCAGTGGTGAGATCCTGAGTTCCGTCTCGTAACGAGCCAGTGCCGCGTCGAGGCGAGGTTCAGGGTCCCGTCCGAATACCGCATGCTCGCCGCCGCGATACAGTCCATGAAATGCGGCGGGTGGCCAGTCAGTGGACGAGTCGGCGTCTGGCGCATCTGGCGACTGGGATCGTGGTGCCGGCATACAGTCGGGATGATGCCGCTCGACGACGAAGGGCGACGGCGCATGGATGATGGTCACTCCGGCCGCTCGCAGTGCCTCGATCAGTGGCACAATTTTCTGCCTGGTGATCTCGGCCGCCCGCTGCAACCAGCTGTCGATGTAGTGCGTCGCCCACACATCGACCAGTACCAATGCTGTCTGCTCTGTCGACAGGGGCAGCGAACGCTCGACGAAGTCGAAATTCTCTTCATCGCAGGGCGTATCTACATCCGTATACACACGGTAGTAGCGAGCAGGGACGTTGAGCTTTCCTGCCATGTCAGGCGTCGATCGGCTTCAACTGACCACTGCCCATCAGGTAGTCCCAGACCTGACGCCGGATCCCCCGCTCCTTGTAGTGATCGGACTGCGACACGCCGATCGGATTGCCGAAGGTGAGGATATTCTTGGCGTCGACGGCACGATCCTTGTTGTTCCAATCTGTCGGCCCGTCTGCGGCACCGACCTGGTGATTCCACGTGGGTGCCGTGTTATCCTGCGTCCGACGGAAGAGGAACTTGATCATATGGCGTGAAACATCAGACCGATTCGCCGCCGTCCCATGCCACAGATCGTAATGGGTGAAGGCAATCGTCCCCGCCTTCACATTCAGTGGAATCTGCCCTCGGATGTTGGTGTAGGTCGCCATTCGATCCGTCGGCGCATTGCGATACTGCGTACCGGGCACGATCACAGTGGGACCCATGTCGGGGGTAACATCACGCGGGTAATACAACCCCAGGAATCGATTCAGACGAAGATCGCGGTTGTTCGTGCTGTCCTGATGCCAGGACATGGATCCTGAACCGGATGGGCGACAGTGCCAGTGTCGATGGCCCTGCACTTCGTAGTCTGGACCGAGCAGACTCGTGAGCGCCCCCCTGACTTGAGGATGCTCGAGGACCTGCCACAATTCCGGCACCGCATCGGTGATCGCATCACCCGGATTCGACTCGAGTCCGTCGAGCTTCGTGGCAATCGATTCGTTGAGTCCCACCGCCAGATCCGGCTCCACAACGTGGTAGCCATTGACGACGAACTGCGCCATGTCGGCGTCATTCAGCAACGCGTCCTGGTCTGTCATACGTCGATCACCTCTATCTTCTGCAGGATGAATTCATAGCCAACCACGTCGAGGTCTCGGTCATCGAAGGGGGCCTGTAAGTGGGGGAACTGCACGATCTGCCAACCATCGACGACGGCATCATGGACTGTCTTGTAGGGCCACTCCACTTCTTCGGCACTGATCTCGACACTGAAACCCGGTACGGGCTCGATCTGTGTCAGACCGATGATCTCGGACAGCACACTCGGTGTACGGGCCTGTAGATATAGCAGCCGTTGACGTGGCTGCGAGGCCATGTTCGACATGATCTGTTTCCTTCCAGCGGGCGAAAGGTCCTGCCCGTGAGCGATATGCTTCCCGCACCGCGAACCGGCAGCGAGGCGACGCGCATCATACGGTCCTGTTGCCGCAGCGGCAAGCGTCGCTGCTCATGCCCCACCGTGAGAATCCTGTGAATCATCACATCTGTATCACCGGCGTCACTGCCATGATCTGTGCCCTGGCATCCTGTTCCACGATTCCGCCCGCCCACGACCCTGAGCCTGAATCTGGTGGCCCAGCCGATCTGGCGGGCGAATACACCCACGACCTCATGAACCAGGTACACGGCCAGTTCGTCGACACCCGCGGTCGCGTGGACTACGCCGGGCTGCAGGTCGATCCGGGCGCACTGGATCGCTACTACAGCCTCATCGCCACCCATACGCCCGACACCGACCCGCACCTGTTCCCAAATGAGGCCAGTCGCCTGGCCTTCTGGATCAACGCCTACAATGCGGCCGTTCTGAAGACAGTCATCACCCACTACCCGATCCAGTCCGTCTCGGATGTGAAACCACCACCGTTGATCAACCTGCTGTCGGCGCAGAGTGGATTCTTCTACTTCCAGCGACTGATCTTCGGTGGGGAGACGATGAATCTGTACGATCTCGAACACGAGATCATTCGGGGACGCTTCCCGGATCCACGTATCCACTTTGCCATCAACTGCGCCTCTCTCGGGTGCCCGAAGCTGCCACAAGAGGCCTTCACAACCGATCGCCTCGATCAGCAGCTGCAGCGCGAAGCAACGGAATTCCTCAACGAGGAGCGCAACCTGCGCATCGATGACGCGACGCGCACGGTCCACCTGTCCAGCATTCTCTCCTGGTATGCGGATGACTTCCTCGGGTGGCTCCACCTCACGTACCCGGACATGACGGATCCAACCCTCCTCGACTACGCCCGGCTGTATGTCAGCGGTGAGCGACGGGCGGCAGTAGACCGGGCCCGTGAGGGGGGTTATGATGTCGTCATCACGCCCTACGACTGGCGCCTGAATGATCAGGCTGCCACCTACTGAAGAGGAGAGGAGCCATGGGACGGGTCGCCCACTTCGAGATCGCCGCCGAGGATCCAGCCGCGGCAGCCGTCTTCTACAATGATGTGTTCGGCTGGGAGATCCGCGCCTGGGACGGACACGGCGACTATCTACTCGTCCTCACCGGGGAGGATGCAGAAGTACCCGGTATCAATGGAGCGATCGTCCCACGCGGATCCTCACCCGTCGGCTCGGTGAATCTCGTGGACGTGCCATCCCTCGACACGGCACTGGTTCGCGTCGTCGAGAATGATGGCATGATCGTGCACACTCGAACGACGGTACCCGGTGTGGGCTACATCGCCTACTGCCGTGATCCAGAGGGCAATGCCTTCGGCCTGATCGAACGTTCGCCGACCGCATCCTGACCCACTCGGCGCCCGTGGTAAGATGGCGCCATCTCACAGACGGTAGCCTGCGCCAGGACGAATCGCGCGTCCTTCTCAGACCGGACGATTCGGCGAATCTCGCTGGGCCTTGTATTCATCCTCCAGAGCCGCCCGGAATGGGTGCTGGGGCACAGACGTGGCCATCTGCTGGGTCTGCTGATTGTGCAGCCAGTGCTCCAGCAGACGCGCCCGCAGACGTCCTTCGACCTGCGCCATCTCGCCCCGACCGGCCAGATTCTCCACCTCCATCTGATCCGGTGGCACACTCAGATCGTAGAGCTCTGCTTCGCCACTGACGTAGTGGCAGTACTTCCACCGGCCATCGGTGACCATCGCCTTGCCCGTGACCTCGCAGAAGACGACGTCCCGTATGCTGGCCGATGGATCCGCCAACAGCGGCGCAAGCGATCTGCCCTGCACGGTTCGGGGCACATCAACACCACACACGTCGAAGAAGGTGGGCACCACATCGAGTCCACTTACGAGGCCGGCACAGCGCGATCCAGCAACAGCACGCTGCTGCCCATCCGGCGTGAAGGGTCCCCGGGCGATCATCGGCACATGCGACATGCCCTCATAGAAGAAGCCTTTGAAGGGCAGGCCGTGATCGCCGAGGGAGTCACCGTGATCGGAAGTGAAGATGATGAGTGTCCGCTCGAGCGATCCATGCGCCTCGAGGGCCGCCAGCATCTTGCCGATGCCCTCATCGATGAGGCTGATATTGGCATAGTAGTGCGCCCGCCAGCGTCGGATGTCCTCAGGTGAGGCCGTGGACGGATCGATGCGGAACATCGAGTTGTTCAGCGAGCCTGCTCCCCGGCTGCGCTGTGCCTCCGGTTTGTTCTCCAGTTCTTCCGGTCCCCCCACAGGCTGACCGATCGGCGCGTCATAGTACATGTCGGCCATGTCTTCGGGCGGATCGTGGGGGCCGGCGAAGCTGACCCAGATCGCGAAGGGATCTGCCCCGTGCTGCTGCAGCCAGTCCGCGGCTCGATCACCGGTGTATCCGTCGACGTGGAACTTGCGTTCGTGCGGGAAGGTCGAAGCGCCAACCCAATCGAAGTAGTGGGGATTCGACGTCGGATGCGGTCGCTCGATGCCGTGGGCTCGCAGATACTGGTAGTGATCATCCGGCAGGTAGACGTGCCGCTTGTCCTCGGCGATCACCCGTTCGTGGAAGCCACCGGATTGATCCCACGGCATGAAGTGCATCTTGCCGATGGCGGCTGTCCGAAATCCAGCGGCGCCCAGCAAGGCCGGCCACGTGGGGGTCGCCGGATCCAGCCACTGGCCATTGGACAGCACACCCGTCGTCGATGGCCACTGTCCACTCATCCAGGCGGCCCGGCAGGGCACGCAGACCGGCGCCGGCGTGTAGCACCGTTCGAAGACGACGCCCTCCGCTGCGAGCCGGTCAAGATTTGGCGTCTGCAGAAACTCAAGACCGTAACAGGGCAGAGAGTCGAAGCGCTGCTGGTCGGTGGTGATGAACAGAAGATTCGTCGACGTCGATTCCATCGTGTCCCCAGTCTCATCAGGCTGCCGGGTCACCGCGTCCCGGGTGGCGTGATCCTGCGCTCATTCCTGCACGGATGATTCCGGAAACCTAATCTGCCCAGTCGACGCAGCCAACGAGAGCCGGGTGCCAGCCAGACCTTCGAGACCTTCGAGACCTTCGAGCCGGGCCAGACTCAAAGCGGTCATCCGGGCGCGCGTGAGCAGCCCGGCCCCTGGCACGCGTGGACGAAGGTGCTATACTGGCAGCGGCCGGATATTCCAGGCCCCATGCACCTACAAGGAGCTTCCTGTATGTCTGATACCCCGTTGCGCCTGCTTGTTGTC
The DNA here is from genome assembly GCA_018673255.1 of Gemmatimonadota bacterium. Next base: position 1,351 of record JABHDC010000131.1, on the reverse strand, counting down.
GGCGCCCATCCCGATGACTGCGAAGTGAGGGCCGGTGGCCTCACCGCCATGTATCGCGATCTGGGGCACGAGGTCTACTTCCTCTCCATGACCAATGGGGCCACGGGGCACCACGACATGGGGGGCGTCGAATTGGCCCGACGACGACGTGAGGAAGCCGACGCCGTGGCTGCGGCCAATGGCATCGAGTACACCATCCTCGACAATCATTGTGGCGAACTGGAACCGAATGTCGCCAATCGCAAGGAAGTGATCCGCCAGATCCGTCAGATTCAACCGGATCTCGTCCTGACGCACCGACCCTGGGACTACCACCCGGACCACCGCTATACGGGCATGCTCGTGCAGGACGCGTCCTATATCCTCACCGTACCGAACATGGTTCCACTCACACCGCATCTGCTCAGGATGCCGGTGATCATGTATCTCTATGACAACTTCAAGAAGCCGATACCATTTCAGCCTGATATTGCCGTCGACATCGATGCGGTCATCGATCGCAAGATCGACATGCTCCATTGTCACACGTCCCAGTTCTACGAGTGGTTGCCCTACAACCGAAACGAACTCGACAAGGTTCCTGATGATGAAGCCGGCCGGCGTGAATACCTGGCCAACTGGCGACTGTCTCAGATGGTCGAGATCGCCCAGCGACATCGCGACCGCCTCGTTGCACTCTATGGCGTCCAGAAGGGCAACAATACGCGCTACGCCGAGGCCTTTGAGACCTGCGAATACGGCGCTGCACTCACGGCGGATGCGAAGGCGCGGCTGTTTCCTTTCCTGCCGTAATCAGAGACGGGCATGATGAGATCGATCGCAGTCACCACCAAGGCACCTGCACCGAGTTGGGCCATCAAGCAGCGACAGTTGCTTGATCAGATGGGCGACGCTGCGCAGGAGTTTCGCGCCAGATACGTGCATCGCGGCGGCACCCTGCGACGCCACGGCAAACTCGACGACGACTACGAGGCCTTCACCAGTTGGCCTCTGGCCTATTGCATGGGTGGCGACGAACGCCTTCTCGACTGGAGTCTGGAGTCGTGGAATGGTATCACACGCCAGTGGACCTACCAGCACCAGAGCTCCGTCGATCGGGAGTTCGTGCGCAGCTACGACATGCTGCATCTGAGCGAGGGATACGTGGGTCTGCAGAATTTCGCCCTCGCCGACCCATCCATTCCCGAGAATGCCGATCGTGCCCTGCGTTTCGCCCGCTTCTACACGGGCGACGATCCTGAGGTCGACAACTACGACAGACAGCATCGACTGATCCGTTCACCTATCACCGGCAGTGATGGGCCCGCCTTCTCTTCCGGGGCGACCTATGTGCTCAACTATGGCCACGCGT
>JABHDC010000130.1 GCA_018673255.1 Gemmatimonadota bacterium | reverse complement strand
CGGAGTCGACCAGGATGAGCGGCTCCAGCTTGATGTGAGGTCGCCCAGGATAGACGGTGGCATAGAGACGGAAACTGAAGACGCGCGCCCCGTCCGGTCGCTCGAAATCTCCGCGCAGCTCAGTGGTGATGCGGATGGGGCCAGCACTGAGGCACCGAGAGGCAAGGGCTCGGGCCGCGCAGAGCGTGCCGTCGCCGAGGGTGAGCTGCAGATCCACGGCGAGGCGGCCGTCGAGAGTGATGAGAGCGCCGGGCGCAGAGCTCGCGGGTGTGACCGTCGATGTGGGGCTGGCCTCGCCGGGGGACGCCGCCGTGTCCCAGTGGAGCTGGTAAACGGACAGGCCACCGGGATCGGGATCGGCGATGAAGTCCAGCAGGACCCAGCGCGCGCTGCCATCCTGCCAGCTGGCGAGCACTTCGGCCTGGACCGGCACGTCGGTGCCGTCGGCGGCTACGAGGCGGAAGGTGGCGCCCTGGGGAGCGGCGCTCTCGGGCAGGGGTATGCCGCCGCCAGCGGGCCGAGGACGGCAGGTGTCGGTGAGGTCGCGGACGGTGACGGCGGTGGACATGGGTGGGTCTCCGTGTAGGATGTGGTGGGTTTGTCGTCCTTCAGGGGACTACGTAGGGTGTCAGCATTGGCCTGGTTGGTGTTTCATCAATCTTGTCTCCAGAGAGTGAAGAATGGCACTGATCGACATCGGCTCGCAGAAGCAGCTCTTCAAGATGTGGTACACGACATACTGGTACAAAGTGCGCCGCGAGGGGGATGACATCGTCGTCGACGAGCGCTTTGACGAATACGCCGCCCAACGTCTGTGCCTGGCCACCTCCAACGACGGCGTCCACTGGGAGAAGCCTGAATTGGGCCTGGTGGAATTCGAAGGCTCAAAGCGCAACAACATCCTGCCGGAGACCTGCCTGACGCCGCGCGACTTCGGCGCCTGTCGTCGACTACTTGCCGCGGCAGGGTCGCTGGGGGCCGATGCACTTCATGGGCTGGGACCCCATCCGCCAGTGCTACGCCGTGCACATGGAGAACAACCAGCACTTTCGCGGCCCGGTGGGAAAGCGCGTCATCGGCCGGGCCGAGAGCACCGACTTCGTAGAGTGGACTGAGGGCGAGACCATACTGGTGCCCGACGCCGCCGACGCGCCCGACACGCAATTCTACGGCATGCCCTGCATCGGCTTCGTCCAGGCGGGAGATGATGGCCCTCGATCCGGGACCTCGGTTACTGCATGTTATCTGACCGGAAGACCCTCAATCTGTATGGGCGACTATTCAATGCCACCCAATCGAAAACCATTCAAGCAACCTCCCAAACGATTTCAACCCAGGGGGGTCCCGATCCTTTTCGAGGATCACGATATCGTGGTTGTCGATAAGGCGAGTGGTCTGCTGACCGTGAGCACAGACCGGGTTCGGGAGAACACAGCCTACTATCTGCTGACCAACTACGTACGAAAAGGAGATCCCAAATCCAGAAGCCGGCTGTTCATCGTGCACCGGCTGGACAGGGATACATCAGGCGTTATCGTGTTCGCCAAGAACGAAGAGGCCAAACACTTTCTTCAGGCTGAGTGGTCGACCTTTCAGAAAAAGTACTTCGCTGTTGTTCACGGGAAACTTGATCAGGAAGAGGGCCTCATCAGCTCCTATCTGGCTGAGAATACTGCTCATAGAGTCTATTCTGTCAAAGACCCCGCCCAGGGGAAACTGGCGAAGACGGGCTACAAAGTCCTGAGCGAATCCACCAGATACTCTCTACTTGAAATCGATCTGCAAACGGGTAGAAAAAACCAGATCCGAGTTCACTTCGCAGATGCGCGTCATCACGTTGTTGGGGATAAGCAGTATGGCAGGAAAGAGGAGAAGTCCATCAAGCGACTGGCACTCCACGCTGCTTCCCTGAGCTTGATACATCCCTGTTCGAAGGAAAAGATGACCTTCGAGGCGAGGATGCCCTCTTATTTCGGGGCACTCATGAAGTGATCAGAGCAGGCGTCGGCTGCCGACGCCATGCTGTCCCCTGATTCGCCCTTCATGCAGGCACGCATGGCTGGATGGACCTGGCAATGGTTTGAAGCCGACCCGTTGCGGCTGGACAGCGCACGAAAGAGATCGGCATCCGCGGGTCTCTGGGTGCCTATGTCTCGGCGATCGTCCGCTTGCCAGTCCCCAGACTCACCATAGTGACGCCCAGTCGATCCTATGCGCCGCCACGCAGATGAGGTTGCCGCGCATGCAAGTGGAAAACACCCACAGGTTTCTACTTCCCCATCTCGTCTGCGCCGCGCGAAGTGGAAAATGAGACCGTATTCTGCCTAATGGACCATCTGCTCGTGGTATAGATAGAAATTTGGCAGATATTCCACGTTCCAGAAATCCACGTCTCATGGGAGAGCAGGATCATGGCGCCGAGTGAGCGCCCCTCATCGAACGCCGCTGGGTGTTCGGCGGAATCACCGCGCGCCGGGTCCAAGTCGACAGCGAGCATCGGGCCGCCGCAAGACAGGGCCGGATGATGGAACCAGCTGGGCGGAATTCCCTTGAACACCGTCGCTGAAGTCAAACTGTGGGGGCGCACGATCGGTGCGATCGCCTTGGCAGACGTGGCGGGCGTCGATCCTGGTTGGCACGATCGCGTGCGATCTCCTTGGCAGACGTGACGCCCAGTCGGTCCTGGTTGGCACGACCGCGTGCTGCACTTCCTCAGGCTCGATCCCTTCTGATCGGCTGCTCACATCTGAGCCAGAGCCTGCGGGCTGTCACCACCGGCGGCCCAAAGCCGTTAGGCTTCTTCCACCAGATAGCGCATCAAGACCTGCAAGTAATCCAGCTTGGCCAGCAACACCGGCTCGGGCGCCTTTGACTCCCCCGGGATTTCCAGATTCAGCAGGCCCTCGTAGCCCAGATCCTTCAAGCCGCCCATGACCGCCGACCAGTCAACACTACCTCGGCCGTAGGGCATCATGTGCTGGTCGGTCTTGCCCTCATTGTCCGCCAGATGCATCGCCTTGAGCCGATCGCCAGCCTGGCGCAGAAAGTGGCCCTGATCGCCACCTGCCATGTTCAGGTGGCCCGTATCCAGGCAGATGCCCAACCGTTGGCTGTCCACGGCACTGATGATCGAGAGCAACTGCTCAACTTCTGGTGTGCCCGGCACATTCTCAAGACACAGCGTGAAATCGGTGCCCTGCAAATGGGTGCACAGTTGTCCCAGGGCCTGGGTCTGGCTGTCGAGTACAGCAGCAGGCGACTGTTGCTGCCGACGCATCTGATTGCCCCCCGGGTGCAGGACCCCGGCCTTCACCCCAGTGGCGACGAACAGATCCAACCAGCGTTTCAGATCATCGATGACCTCTGCCTGATTCTCGGCACAGATGTCCACCGTGAGCCACAGGTGACCCTGGGGAAAGTGAACGCCGCGCTCCTGCGCATAGTGTGCAAATTCTTGTCCCGTCTTGTCCGGCTCACCACGGCCCAGTAGCTCTTCACCGTGTTCGCTGGACAGCTCCAGGTGGAACCACTGCCTGGACGCGAACAGCTCGACCATCTGCTCGGGACTGGCGCTGCGGAAGTACTGTGTCCATACACCCGGTATCATTGGATCCTCCATCTTGGTCAGGCTCATGGCCCGATACCTCGTGAATACCGATTCTTGCGACCGTCGATGAGTCAAGGTAGCATGCAGGCATGTGGTGGCCAGAAGACGGCTGCCCATCGACAGGATGCAAGACCCGGCACGGCAAGATCGCTTGCACAGAGCACACCAGACTCACCATAATGGCGCCTTGTCCAAGCTATTCGCTCACGGCGCCTGCCAGCGTCCTTTCCATCCAACCGAACCAGCGAGTTACCCATGCTTGACGTCGACCACCGTGCGCTGGTCTCACGGGCCGATCTGATCTACCACAGCCCGGCGGCAACGCCCCTGGAGGGGCACCCCCTCGGCAATGGCCGTATGGGGACCATGGTCTGGACCACACCAGGCACCGTGTGTCTGCAGATCAATCGCTGCGATGTGTATGCGGTCAACAAGCACCACGACGGCCGCCAGGGCGGGGACACGGACTACTGCGGCGGTTGCGCCCAGGTCAGCATCGAACTGGGCGGCGAGCCATTCCAGGCGAGTGAAGTCTTTCTCCAGCGACTGTCACTGTACGACGCCGAATGCACCATCGTGGGTCTGGATGTCCGCATCCGCTGCTTCCTGTCCGCCGCCGCCGACATCCTGTCCCTGGAAGTGGATGACCAACGCGCACACCCGCAGCCGGTGCGCGTGACCGTGTCGATGTGGCGCCCTCCAGTGCTGCAGACGGGTGCTCACCAGGCCATGTACCAATTCCGTGACGCCAGTGACCACGTACTCCTCGTCCAACAGTTCGACGAGCACGACCATCACTGTGCCTCCGGGGTCGCCGCCACCATCCTCGGACCGGATGTGCAGGTTGAGGAAATCTCCGAAAGAGCGCGGACGCTCGTCTCTCCCGCGCGCCAGGGCGAGACCGAGATCCTCGTCACCAGTTCCGCCTCCTGGTGCCGGCAGGTAGACGCGGCAGATGCAGCCCTCCACCTGTTGGAGCAGGCCTCTGGCCAGGCCTGCAATATCCGCCGCCAGGAGCACTCACGCTGGTGGTCGGGCTTTTGGTCGCGCACGTTCGTGCACCTGACCAGCACCGACGGCAACGCTGATTTCATGGAGCGTGTCCGCACGCTCCATCTGTACGCCATGGCAGCCACGTCCCGGGGGATGTTACCTCCCAAGTGGAACGGCTCCCTATTCATCACCGATGGTGACATTCGTCGATGGGGGGCGCAGTTCTGGGTGTGGACCACGGAGATGCACTATTTCCCGCTGTTGGCTGCCTATGCCATCGATCTGACCCAACCCTACTTCGACATGTACCTGAAGCAGCTTCCAGACTGCCTCAGGGCTGGCTCTCAACGCTGGGGAGCCGAGGGCGCCTTCTACGCCGAGACCACACCCTTCGATGGGCCCGTCATCCTGCCAAACGACATCGGCGAGGAATTCCAGGACGTCTATCTGGGCAGGAAGAGCTCTCTCCAGTTCTCCAACAGAGCCCGCGCTCTAGGACAGTATGACTGCAGCCTGCGGGTTCTTGCCGGAGCTGAGAAAGAGTTGGCCGCAGGACGATACACCTGGATCAGCCATGTCGTTTCCTCAGGGTGCGAGCTGGCAGTACAGGCCTGGTGGCGTTACCGATACACAGGGGACACCCAATGGCTGGCGAGCCACGCGTATCCCCTGCTCAAGGCGACGGTCGAGTTCTACCGACACCTGGCGGTGAAGGAGGACGACGGTCGACTCCACATTCACGGGACCAACGTCCATGAGGATTTCTGGGGAGCCTCAGATGGCATCTGGGACCTGGCGGCGATTCGCGGTACCACACCACTGGCGATACGCGTGGCACAAATCCTCCGGCTCGATGACGAGCTCCGCGTCAAATGGCAGGACCTGCTGGACCACCTGGCGCCCTATCCGATGGGGAGCGATCCGCAGTCACAGGCACTCACCGGCGGCGTACTCGCCAACGACGTTTGGGCGGCAGGCCATCTGGGCGACGTCGACGGCCAGCACAACCCGGAGGATGTGTGGCTGAATCCCGTCTTTCCTTTTGAGGACTGGACCCTGGAGACGCGCGATCCTGCAGTCGACGACATCGTGCAGAAGACCCTGGATCTGGCCCCCCGCATGCAATCGATCCTGCACGGCGACTCATGCAATACAGCCATCCGGACGCCCATCGCGTGGGTCCGAGCTGGACGGGGTGAGTTACTCCCCGCGGTTCTGGGCAGCTACTACGCCGCCTTTTCACCCTTGCCCAACGGCTGGAGTCTCTTCGAGGGAGCCGATCAGGCGCACTCCATTGAACACCTTGGATGCATCAGCACCGCGTTGCAGGAAGGACTGCTGCAGAGTGTTGCGGCCTCACCCGGTGGGCCTGAGATCATCCGCGTCTTTCCCGCCTGGCCGGAAGCCTGGGAGTCATCCTTCCGCCTGCTGGCACGAGGGGGTTTCCTGGTCACGTCCGCGCACCAGCAGGGAGAGGTGGCGTTTGTCGAGATCGAATCCCGGCTTGGAGAGCCTTGCCGCCTGCGAAATCCCTGGGGCGGGCCGTGCCGGATCAGCGACGCAGAGGGTACGGCCCATGAGCTGGATGCCGATATCCTCTGCTTTGACACCATCAAGGATGGGCGGTACCAGGTACTGCCTACGGACCGACCGACCCTGGAAACGCGGCGCCTGTCGCCGCAGGCCGCGCAGGAGCCCACGTCCTATTCCGTGAGCACAACGACGGGCATGGTCTTCCAGGGCACGCTGGGCCGAGACCGGTAGAGACCTACCCTGGCTCCCCGATCGCGCCGAGAGCATCCCATAAAAGCCAAGCTGCGTCGGCGCGCCTCGGCGTTCAGGCGGTCCGCCATCTGCAGACCAAATGCATCACATCCTGCTTGATTTCTCTTCGTCAAAGCCAATCAACTCAATAGAGTCGAGTAGTTGCTTGGGATTGGCCAGATCGATCGGCAACAGAACACTCGTCTTGGCGTTCGCAAGCCCCCGCAGTCGTCGGAGGTACTTCTCCGCCAGTTGCAGACGCACCGACGACTCACCACCCGGCACACTGATCGAAGCGGCGATCTTCCCGATCGACTGAGCCGTCGCGTGAGCGATAGAGCGAACTTCTTCGGCCTGTCCCTGGGCCTCGTTGATCATGCGCTGCATCTCACCTTCCGAGCGATTGATCAGGTCCTGTCGCTTGCCCTCGGAGGTGTTGATCCGGCTCTGTTTGTCACCCTCGGACCCGGCGACGATGGCGCGGCGATTTCGTTCTGCCGTGACCTGCTTTTCCATCGCGTTCTTCACTGTTGGCGGTGGCGACAGATTCTTGATCTCGTAACGATGCACTCGAATTCCCCACATCTCCCCTGACTTCTCGAGCACCTCGACCACCTTGGCCGAGATCAGATCACGCTCTTCGAAGGTGCGGTCCAATTCCAGGGT
>JABHDC010000129.1 GCA_018673255.1 Gemmatimonadota bacterium | reverse complement strand
GTGGCAAATTGAAGATGAATCCGGCGACCTGAGGGTACGGATCGGCACAGGCCATCAGGGCTTCGGCCCGCTCCTCATCGCGATGAGCTGTGATCTTTAGGAAAATCGGAACCTGGAGCGTATCCAGATCGATGAGGGCCTGCAGCAGCGCAGCGAGGCGTTCCATATCATCGAAGGGGCTCATGCCACCCGTCGTATTGGGGCAGTTGAGATTCAGTGTGAAATAGTCGGCGATACCGCAGAAGGGGCGGATCGCTTCGACATATTCCTCTACCACGCCATCGACCTTGGTGGGCTGCCCCGTATTGGTCTCGACCACATTCACGCCCAGAGGAGCATCGATCCGTGCCATCGCCAGGCGTGAAGCGATGGCATGGGCTCCGTCGTTGGGGACGCCGTAGTTGACGACGATGGCCTCGTCTTCGGGCAGGCGGAAGAGACGGGGGCGTGCATTGCCAGCCGATGCGGTCGCCGAGACGGAGCCGACCTCGACATGACTGAATCCGATGGCGGACATGGCCTCCACCACACGGCCATTCTTGTCGAATCCGGCGGCCAGGCCGATGGGATGGGCGAACTCGAGTTCCCCGATTCTCATCTGCAGACGAGGCTCATCGATGGCATACATGCCACGCAGGAGTCGTCGACCCAGTCGTGATCCGCCGACGTGATGGGCAACGCCGAGCATCATGTCGTGCGCCCCCTCAGGGTCACAACGAAACAACAGCGGCCGGACCAGGCTGGAATAGGTATTCATGTTGAAAGAGCCTCGCCCACGCATCGGCTGCGGGCAACCCGTGGAAGTGGCTGGCTCACGAAGGCGTCACTCATCGTGCTCGCAGGCGGCCAGTCGCACGATCGCCTCAGCTGGACTGATGCGGCGCAGAGACTGAGTCACGGTCTGAGTCACGGTCTGGGTCCGCGTCGGATCGGGCCATTGGAAGCTGGGAGCACCCTGGATGGTCGCTGCCACCTGGGCCACCCAACAATCCACGGGCTCCGTGGGACAACTGACCAGCAGATCCGCATCATCCATCTGGCCGGTGGCGTCGTACAGGTAGGCGTGCCGAATGGCGCGCTGCAGACTGGCGACGTGGACCTCATCGTATGGCTTGGGGTCTGGTTCCCGGCTCGAGCCCGATTCCTGCGAGGAGGGGACGCAGGCCGGTAACAGGAGGGTGTGGATCGATCGGTCAATGACCGATTGCGCCAGGGTTGGATGCGCGCCGGTCACGGGCACGTCTTTGTGGTCGGGCCAGATGTCGAGCATACCATAGGCTGCACAGGGCGGGTGCAATTGGAATGAGTAGAACTCGGGGTAGGTCCTGAAGGACGATGTGTTGGTGCCAGCAGCTTCTGACCGGACGGCATCATAGAAGGCGGTGACGCTGGCCAGGATGAAGGCCGTCGCGCCCAACCCATCCAGCGCACCAGGACTCACGATGCCGAGTCGATCCGTCGTCCTCGTGCCGGCGAAGAAATCGTGGTGGGCGATCTCCTCTCCCGACATCCGAATCTGGAAATCGTGTCCTCGCAGTTCACTTGAGTGCATCGGTGTTGGATTCCCTGGCGTAGTGAGGGGCTATTCACGGCGGGACACGTCGTCGATGCCGAGGGCACTGCAAATACCGGTGTGCCCCGCCAAGGAGATAGGTCCAGAATTCAAGGTTGACAAGGTCCGGTGGAGTGTATTAGATAACTGGGACACTGGGATGATAGGGCATCTGATCGATGAACGATCAGCCCATATCAGCCGTCTGAGAGGATGATCGTGAATTTCGACCCGACCCGACCGATCTACCTGCAGATCATGGAGGAGGTCAAGAAACGTGCTGTCCGAGGAAAGTATGCGCCCGGGGAGCAGTTGCCCTCCGTGCGTGAGATGGCCTCACGGATGGGCGTTAATCCGAATACGATGGGCCGCGCCTACCAGGAACTGGAGCGTGAGGGCTTCGTGCACACGCGAAGAGGAGAAGGCTCCTTCGTAACTCATGAGGCGACCCGGATTGAGTCCGAACGAACGACACTGGCTCAGGCTGCCTGTGCCCGCTTCGCCGAGCAACTCAAGGACCTGGGACTGGATCCATCGGTAACCCGCAACCTGCTGCAGCAAGTCGAGGAGGAGGTGAGCAAAGATGTCGACGGTTGAGATCACAGGATTGTCGAAACGATATCGAAGAACCCACGCTCTGCGTGGTGTCGACCTGCGATGTGAGACCGGTCGCGTCGTCGGCATCCTCGGAGAAAATGGCAGTGGCAAGAGCACACTCTTCCGGATCCTGGCTGGGATCACACGACCCACGGCAGGGGATGTGCTCATCGATGGCATGCCGGTCGGCGTCGAGACCCGCCGGGTCACGGCCTATGTACCGGAGATCGACGCATTCTATGACTGGATGCTCGTGGACGAACAACTGGACTTTCTGGCCAGTTTCTACGGCCGCTGGGATCACGCCAAGGCACGGGAACTGACACAATTCATGGGGCTGGATGGCCAGGCTCAAATCGGCGAGATGTCGAAGGGGCAGCGAGCACGTCTGAAATTCGTCGCCGCCTTTGCCTGGCCCAGCGATCTGGTGCTGCTGGACGAACCTCTCGGCGGGATCGATCCACCATCCAGAACACGAATCCTGAAGGCCATGGTGCAGGAATTCCGCGACAAGGAACAGACCATCCTCATCTCCACGCACCTGGTGGCGGAGATTGAGGAAGTCGTCGATGAGGTCGTCTTTTTCCACGACGGCGAGATCGCCCTGCAAGGCAATGCGGACACCTTGCGCACGGATCGGGGTGGTTCGCTTTCACAGATGTTTGAGGAGGTGCTCTCGTGAATCACTTTGTCGCACTCTATCTCAAGGAACTACGGGCGCAGCGCATGGTGGTGGGCATCCTGCTGGTGGGCACACTCGGCCTGTCGATCTATGCATTGACCGGGATCGGTCCCTCACCCTCACCGCGGCTGGCGCTGATCGTGTTGCCCTACGTGAGTGCCCTGGGCCTGCCCTTCCTGCTCATCCATTCGATTTCGACGGAATGGACGGGACACACTCACTATCAGATCCTGGCCCTGCCAGTGCCTCGCTGGGTCGTGCTGCTGGCAAAGGTCGCCCTTGTGCTGAGCCTCGGGCTGGCCATCTGCCTCATCAGCACGGTCTTCCTGCAGATCATCGCCGATCGGATGACAGGGGTCATTGTGGCCAGCGACGTTGGGGGGCATCGTGCTGCGGCAGAGCCGTACATCGGTGACGGTACCCTGTGGGCGATGGCGAGTATCGCCTATGGCATGTTTCTGTTGCCGCTGCTGGGCATTGCCTGTGCCGCCTCCGGTGTGCGTGTCATGGCACAACGCTTCAAGGGCCTGTCGACGCTGGCTGTCTTTGTCGCTGGCGGCTACCTGTATGCCCAGCTGAAGTCCCCGATTGTCATGGCCCTGCAGAAGGTCTTCGGTCGCTGGCAACTGGACATGGCGATCCATGGTGGCGCCCCCCACATGTCCGATGCGCACCTGTATCTGATCTATTCGGCGCTCTTTGCCGCGCTCGGGATCGGTCTTGGAGCCCTGCTGTTCGAGAAATACGTGGAGGCCTGAGCAACACCCAAGTTGCGGGTGCCGGGCCATGGCCAGCCAACGCGTCGCAGTGGGTGTGGTCGACTCTTGACTTGCCCGGATCTGGAATCAGGGCGCTGATCGTATACGACACTGCCGCCCGAAGAGGGCGGCAGCGTCAGCGACTGTGGCAGCACGGCCCGCCGCGTGCAGTGCCAGCGCGCGCAGCCCCAGCAGGGACTCATCGAGCTCTACGGCAGGCAGCACATCGTACGGCGTCGAGGCGGCCAGCATCTGACGCAGATGCGGCAGGCGTCGTGCGATCCCACCGGACAACACGAGGCGCTGCAGACGATGGTCGGGATCGAGGGTGGCCAGCACGTCCACATACTGCTGCGTGAAGGCCCGAATCACAGCGGCCAGATAGTTTTCCACACCCAGGCTGCCCTCCACGATTCCACCGATCGAACCACCTGACGTCCAGCCCCGGGCGCCCTCGAAAATGGCCAGATCGACGCTGAGTGAACCTTGCTGAATCTTGTCGGGCTGAAGTCCAGCCCCGGTCACCTCTGCCAGGATCTTCCAAAAATCGGTTTCGCCTCCGGCGCGGGTGGCGATTGCCTCGAGGAATCCGACGTATTCGTTCAGCGCCCGTCCCGCCGGGATGTGGGTGACGGCCGTCAGGTGTCGCCCGTCGAAATAGGGACGCCGTTCGAAGGCTGAATCGGCGGGGCCATCGACAATCCCTACCTGCGAACCCGTGCCGAGATTGAGATTGGCATCCGTGCCCGGCGTGGGGGCGGCTCCCAGGACAGAGCACTGATGATCGCCCACACCCGCATAGATTGGGATCAGTCCATCGGGACCGGGCCAGTGACCGGCGACCTGACCCTCCTGGCTGGTCTTGCCGAGGCGAGCCCGGAAGCCACTGGTCTCTTCCACTACACGCAGTAGATCCGGTGAAGCGGTCGAACCCGCTTCGACATCGGCCAGTGCCATGGCGGCCAGCATCGTCGGGTGCTCGATGGTCTCATCTCCCACGCCATCATGAGATAGACAGGCCAGGACGGCCGGCAGCGACAGTACCCATCCGTTGTCTGATCGCAATCCTCCCGTTCGAGCCGTGTGGGCCAGATTGAGCAGGGGGAAGCCGGGACGGGGTCGCATACCGGTCAGGCGGCGGAAGTCTTCACCCAGATGTTCGACAATCAGATCGTGGGTCGAGGGACCGTCGCCGACCGTCTCAAGGGAACGTGCATCGAGCCAGGAGACATACTCAGTCTGTGGCTTGCCCTCTTCGTCGATGACGGCAAAGCCATGCATCTCGCTGCACAGGACGATGCCTTCAAAGTGGTGATGCTGCCAGGCGTCATGGCAGATCGTTGAGAAACGTTCGAGTAGTTCGGTCAACGACAGCTCGTGCCGATTGTTGCTACCGGCCGAGTCGGCACGCGTCGGGGCGCCCTGGGACAGGCGTTGCAGGGCGATGAAGTCACCACTGTCGAGATCTACGAGAGCCGACTTGGTGCTCGTCGTCCCGAAGTCGATGACGAGGAAGAGGTTACTCACGTGGCTGAGTCTCCAGTGAGGTCGACGACGTCCTGTGCCAGGTCGTGGTAATGGTTCCCAGCCAGATGGGTGGACCGGGCCTCGACGCCGATGCGGATGCCGATCTTCTGACGCGATGGTCCCTGTCCTTGAGTGGATCCCTCGAAGCGGCAGTTGCGTATCGTGGTGTCGTGGGTGAGGCCACGGATATCGATGCCCACACCATCCTCGGCAAAACCATTGTCACTGAACTGGCAGTCTTCGATCACGTTGCGGTGACCGCCCCGGTATCCGTGGGCCGGCTCCCGGAAGCGCAATCCCGTCTTGTGATTGCCGTGCAGGGTCGCGCCGCGTACTGAATTGTCCGTGTCGCGATGACCGATGGAGATGCCGTAATCGGTGTTGTCGCAGAATTCTCCTGCTTCGACGCGGCCATCGGTGACACCCCAGCAGAAGAAGATTCCCTGGCTGTTGCCGTTGGCCGTGCAGTCGCGGAAGATCGGTCGTTGTGAGCCTGACCCGGGATGGAATCCCAGATTGGCATTGCCAAGGGACTGACACGCATCAAAATGGATGTCATCGCAGATCTGGAAACTGAATCCATCGCCGTGGTAGTGACGGGCAGTTACACGCCGGAACAGATAACGATGGCACTGCTGGAGGAAGACGGCACCGGCGTAGTTTCCATTGATCTCGTCGTTGTCGTCACGATGCCCATCCAGGACGAGATCCTCCACGATGACGTCATCAACGCCCTCTGCGGCGGTGAGCAGGGGATAGAGGGTGGCGGCGGTGGCGTCATCGACGCACCAGAAATTCTTCTCCGGCCGACGGCTCAGGTAGATCTCATTGCCTTCGACGCCGACCACGGTATCGCGCACGACCTCACGAATCGTCCCCTGATCGTTGTAGGATCGCAGCATGATCCCACTTCCCGGGTGGAAGCCATCCGGCTCTTCCACGGTGATTCGATTTTCGTACCAGTCGGTCTCCCGCGAAATCCGGGTCACGTGGCTCGGCAGTTTGTGCAGCACCGTGTCCATCCCGGCACCGCGAACCGTGATGCCACTGTGCAGAAACAGGGCGTTGGCCATCTGGTAATCGCCAGGCAGAATCTGCAGCGTGCCGGGGCCACCCAGGCGAGCCAGGTAGTCGATGCCAGCTTGCAGGACGCGGTCGTCACTGCCCTCAATGTCGCCCCCTGGGCCGACACGCAGTGTCATGCCCTGCGGCAGAGACCGCGTGCGATTGTCCGTGTCCCCGTGCAGATGGCTCATGGCCGCTCCTCGTACACGACGGGCGACCGACCGGGGCCGCCGAGATCTGGAATCTGAAGCAACTGGCCCTCAAGACAGGACGATTCGTGCGCGATGAGTCCGGGGATGGCGTAGCGCGCTGCATCCCAGGCGTGATTTGGCGGCAGATCACCATGGGCGACGGCTCGAACAAAGTCGTCGATGAGGAAGGCGTGTGAACCGGCATGGCCGGACTTCACCTCAGCGTAGGACAGGGGCAGACGATGCACCGGATGCTGGCTGGACATGCCCTCGTGTGTGCCATCACTGGCGGTGACCTTGCCCATGCCATCGGCTTCGTGGGCTGGAATCGGTACGCCCGTGCAGGCCAGGGCCTCATCGAGGGACTGGGTCGCTTCCCGGTCGCGACTCAGCCAGCTGGACCCGGCGACATGTTGCTCGAAACTGCCCTCGGTCCCGAAGAGACTGAAACGGACCGCCCCGGGATGCCCGACGCGGCGGAATTCGTTGATCCGGCAACTGCTGCCATCGCTGAGCCGGAACAAGGCTGACTGATTGCTGAAGGTGTTGTCCCATCGATTGACACCGGCTCGAAAGAGGCCGTCCTCGTGTTCATCAACGAATCCCTGACAGGAGACGTGCGTCATGTGGGCACCGGTCACCGACAGGACTTCACTGGTCGAGTGGGTCGGATAGTGCATGGGGGGCGCGCCGGCCACGTCTCGCCAGTTGTCGCCACCGCGCGAGCGGTAGACGTCGTAGAGGCCGTGGTCGAAGTCGTGGATATATTCCGCCTCCCCGTAGACGGGCCGACCGAAGTCGCCAGCGTGGAATCGCCGGCGACAGTAGAGGACGGCCGGATAGTAGTAACTCGTCTCACCGATCATGTACACGAGGCCGGAGGTCTCAACGGCCTTCACCAGATCGCGGATCTCGTCCACTTCGATCCCCGTGGGTACGGCGCTGTACACATGTTTGCCCGCGGCCAGCGCCTGCATTGCCTGGGGCGCATGCATCCAATTTTGCGTGAACAACGCTACGGCATCGATGGAGGGATCGGCGCAGACCTCGTCGAGGGATGCAATCGTCGCCGACGCCTCCCACCGGGCGGCATTCTCGGCCAGTTTCTCGGGGTCCAAATCGCATAGCACCACGTCATCGACCCAGGGGTGCAGCTGGAACAAGCGGATGAAGGACTGGGCGAAGGAACCGCACCCGATGATACCGACACGCAGGCTTGTCACGATCTGGTCCTGTGTAGTGAGACACGTCAACGCACGTCTGGTCCTGTGGCCGGAACTTGGTTTCGTCACCCGCTCCACGCAAGCGAGGGGAGTGGAGGTTGCCTCAGGCGGCCGCGATGTGTTTCGTTCGCCCCCTTGCGCCAGATTCTTCTGTTGGCGAGGGCGGTGGCAGGATTCGTCGCCGGATGAGCAACCAGACACATAGCCACACCACATAGATAGACACAGATAGACACAGATCGACACAGATAGGACGACACGATGTCTCTGAATCAGGCACAACTGGACAGGTTCGAAGAGGACGGCTTTCTCGTCGTCGAGGCGGGGCTGAAGGACGAGGATCTGGGCCCGGTCATCGCGGCCTATGAGCAACACATCGATCGCCGAGCCCGTGAATTGCTGGAAGAAGGGAAGATCACGCAGCTACACGAGGATGCACCCTTTGATCGACGCCTGGCGCTCATCTGCGCCGAGTGCAATGAGATCTATCCCGAGCTCGACATCATGCAGTTGCGGGCACCGGCCGCCTTTGAGTTCCTGCGCAATAAACGCCTGCTCGACATCGTGGAATCGATCGTCGGACCGGAGATCACCTGCTCACCGATTCAGCATATCCGGCCGAAGCTGCCCAATGGACTGTCCCCGTCCGGCAGCGATGCGCACATCGTGCCCTGGCACCAGGATGCAGGGGTGACGTGGGAGGAAGCAGACCCCTTTGAGATTCTGACGGTCTGGCTGCCCCTGTCGCCGGCAACGATCGAGAATGGATGTCTCGAGGTGATCCCCAAGACGCACGGCACCGGTCTGTGGCAGCACGAGTCTCGGCCCGGCACCGGGACGACGATCGTCGATGCGGCCCTGCCGGATATCGAACCGGTGACGTTGCCCATGAACAAGGGTGATGTCCTGTTGCAGAACAAGGAGATCCCGCATCGCTCGTTGCGGAATCTGTCAGACACTGTGCGTTGGAGTATGGATCTGCGCTATCAGCAAACGGGGACCCCGTCAGGGCGGCCATTCCATCCGTCCTTCGTGGCACGCTCGCGCAGCAATCCTGCCTCTGAACTGAGTGAGTATGCTACGTGGAATCGGCTGTGGGATGAAGCGATTCAGCAGGCGGCCATCGACCGGCCGCAGTCGCATCGGTGGGCGGCGCCGAGCAATTCCTGAGTCGCAATCGACAGCGCGAGCTCAGCCAGCTGCGTTGGCGTCGTTGTCGACCCAGACGTCGGCCAACAACTGCTGCGCGTCGATCATGCGTCGATAGATGCCCCCCGCGGCCAGCAGGTCATCGTGCCGACCGGACTCCACGATCCTGCCCGCGTCCAGCACGAGGATGCAATCCGCATGGCGCACGGTCGATAGCCGGTGGGCGATGACGAGGGTCGTGCGTTGGGAGATCAATCGAGCCAGCGCCTGCTGGATCAGCAACTCCGTCTGTGTGTCGACGGCGGAGGTCGCTTCATCGAGAATCAGGACCGGCGCATCCTTGAGCAGGGCCCGGGCGATGGCCAGACGCTGCTTCTGGCCGCCTGAGAGTCGCACACCGCGCTCGCCAATGAGGGTCTCGTACCCCTCGTCGAGATCGTCGATGAATTCGCTCGCATTGGCTGCATCGGCGGCGGAGATCACCTCGGCGTCCGTCGCCTCGGGACGCCCGAAGCGGATGTTGTCGGCGACGCTGCCGTGGAAGAGGAAGACCTCCTGGTCCACGGTGGCGATCTGCTCCCGCAACCAGGCCAGGGGGAGTTTGCGCACGTCGTGTTCACCCAGGAAGATCCGCCCGGCCTGTGGATCGTCGTAACGCGGCAGCAAGTGAGAAATGGTGGTCTTGCCCGCACCCGTGGGCCCTACGAGGGCCACGACGTGTCCGGCGGGTATCTCGAAATCGATGTCGTAGAGGACCGGTGATGACCGATCGTAGCCGAAGGTCACATTTTCGAAATGGACACTGTATTGCGGCTGCTGCGGCGCTCGGGCGTCAGGGGCATCAACGATGTCGGATTCGACGGCGAGCAACTGGAAGACACGATCCGTGCTCACCGAGGCTTTCTGCAGCACATCGTTGATCGAGGCCAGGGTGAGGAAGGGCTGGTAGATGTGGGCCATGTAGACGATGAAGACGAATAGATCGCCCACGCTGATGCGCTCGGCCAGCGCCGCAGTGCCACCGGACCAGATGACAAGCACGATACCGATGCCACCGGCGGCCTCCACAATACCGGCGGGCATGAGCGATACGGAGTTTGCCTGGATCGATGCGTCACGGAATGCGGCTGAGTGTTCGGCGACGCGGCGTTCGGAAGCCGTCTCCTGTACGAAGGACTTGATCACACGGATCCCGGAGAAATGGTCCTGAATCACGGCGACCAGATCCGAGAGTCGGGAGCGGACATCACGCCACATCTGCCGCACGCGGCGCACGAAGCGGTAGATGAGGAAACCAGCGATGGGGATTGGGGCCAGGGTGATCAGGGTCAGCTGTGCATCCATGCTGAGCAGGACACCGATCATCGCCGTGGGAATGACGAGAGCCAGGATTGTTTCGGGCACGCCGTGGGCGATGAAATCCTCCACGGCCTCGATGTCGTTGACGGAACGCGACATGAGGTTGCCCGTTCGCTGGCGGGCGAAGAAGCGATGGGGGAGAGACTGCACGTGCCGATATACACGCACCATCATCTCATCCATCACCCGATAGGCGGCGGCGTGTGAGAATCGGCCGTAGCCGTAACGCGTGACGCCGCGCAGCAGGTAGACGACCAGCAGGGCTGAGGTCAGCTCCAGCAGTTCAGCGGGAGAGCCGCCCCCATCGGTGATCCAGATGATGAGTTCACGGATCAGCAGTGGGGGGAGCAGATTGGCGCCGGCAAAGGCCAGGCCGCACAGCACGGACCAGCCCAGGGTTCGTCGCCGGGACCCGAGGAGTTGCCAGAATTGCCGCAGGAAGCTCAAGACAGCAGGATGGCCGGCTTGAGGGTCCAGGTCTGCAGGCGAGCCAGTTCGAGCAGATGAGGGGCATCGAATCCCTTGGGAAAGATGACCCAACCCCAGACGTCCTCGCGGATGTGCCGCTCACTGGCCAACTGGCCGCGACTGATGAGGATGGACGTCGGCAGTGACACGGGGCGACTCTGGCTGGCGCTGTTCAGCTTCCTGAGCAGATCGGCAGCGGTGGCGAGGAAATCTGCCGGAGACAGCGGCTGCGATCCAAGCCAGACCGCATCCGGCATCCGATCGTGGTGCTGCAGATACTGCCGTGCATCGACGGCCCCTTCAAGAAAGAGATCCATGTCGATGGCCGTGCCGGCTTCGATCGCCGATTCCTGCCGACGGACCGGGCCCAGGGGGGTGTCTTCTTCAACGGCCATCTGAATCTGGGTCAGATCGAGGGGCACATCGGCGCCATCCTCTGCGACGGTCATCAGGATCTGCAGCAAGGCCTCCACGACGAGGCTGAAGATCTCCGAGGGCGCCAGGGTCGTCTGGGCATCGACAAAGCGGTGTTCGATGGCGCCGTCAGTGAACGTGAGGAGGTCGGCCAGCTCGGTGAAGGTGAAGAGCCGATCGGCGGCCTGGTCCGGCAACAGATTGAGGACCTGTCGGCCCGTTACGACCTCGATACCGGGCTGAGCCACGATATGGGCCAGATAGCGGTCGAAGACCTCGAGCCCGGCGGCCATCTCCTGGGCGCCGCGCAGTGGGGCTGGTTTCCAGTCGGCTCTTGGAGGCTGTTGGCCCCGCGCGAAGTTGACGCCGTCCCAGAAGGCCAGCGTGGCGAACTCGCAGGGGTGATAGTAGATGCTGATCAGGCCGCCACCGTCTTCGGCGACGTCTCGATGGATCGCATCGAAATGCTCGATGCCTTCGGTGAGTCCCTCGTCACCGCGATCGAAGGCCGTGCGGGTGACCCGGCCCTCCAACCGATTGATGTGGGGGACATTGCAATACCAGAAGGGAGCACCATCCAGACCGACATGGCTCGCCTCGTCCATGAACAGCCCGATACCGGCATCTCGCATGAAGGGGTAGAGTTGCGGTGCCCATGAACCACCCGCCTGGCCAAAGGTCGAGGAGGGACCCAGGATGCGGACCGTGTCCTCGTAGCCGGGGCGTTCACGACGAATGATTTCTTCCACGCCGTCATCCCAACCGGCATCGCGCAGATACTCGGCCAGCACCGGGTGTTGGGAGTGGTTGTCGGTATGGTAGCCGATGTCCTGTCGTTGAAGGGCACGGATAATGTCGGACCGGCCACGCTCCTCCAGAACACGGGCCTTCTCGGCGACCACCTTCCACGTGGCCTGCACACCATGGCGCTCGAAGCACTCGAGCAGGCCGAGAAGCGCATCGTCGCTTTCCGGCGTCAGGTAATCTTCGACATCGAACCAGAAGAGTACATGAACCGGGGCATCGGGCGTCGTGGTCACCGTCACGCGACCTCGAAGTCGAGGGCATCAATGTCTGCGCGCAATGCCTTCTCTGCAGCAGCGCTGAGTGGATCGACCAGTCGCGGGGGACCGACCGGTGTGCCTCGCCAGCCCAGCATGGCCTTGACGCCAGCCAGGACGCCGTGCTCGATGAGGATCCGGATGACGCGGTTGGCCCGGCGCTGACAGTCGATCGCTTCCTCGAGTCGTCCCGCTTCGAAGGCGGCGCGCATCTGCAGATACAGACGCGGCATGATGTTGTAAGTGGAGCCAATCGCGGCTTCGGCGCCCATCACCATCGCCGGCAGTGCCATCTCGTCAGGGCCGCTGATGGCATTGATGCTGCCATGAGACCGATCGATGAGTTGCCCGAACAGATACAGGTTGTTGTCGGTGAATTTGACGCCGGTGAAGTTGGGCACAGCCTTCATCGCATCGAGAAATCCATCGGCCGTGACGCGGTTGTCGGCTTCACCCATGAGCCAGTAGATGTAGAAGGGCAATTTCGTTGCACCACCGATCGCCGCGTAGTGCTCGACGGCAGCGGCCAGATCGTTGGGGCGATCGGCGGGGGCAACCGAAGCCACCGCATCGATGCCCTGTACGTGCGCCGCATGTTGCGCCAGTTCGACGGCATCTTCGGTGGTCGTGCCACCCACCTGCAGGATCAGGGGGACCGCACCGGCCACCTCGTCGGCGACGATTTCAGCCATGCTCATACGTTCGGGGACACTCATCACGCGTCCCTCGCCGGTACCGCCACAGACGAAGAAACCATTCGAACCGGCTTCGATGAGGGCCCGGACCAGGGCGCGTACGCGATCAGGATCGACGTGCTCTGCCTTGTCGTCGAAGGCGGTGCACAGGGCGGGCCAGATTCCGTGGGCGAGTTTTTTCGGCGCCTTCACGCCGTCATGAACGTCCATCATGGCAGGGGCTCATCAACTTTCAGAAGAGGGTGTCGCCGGTGACGGCGGGAAAATCGAGGGGCGCACGATTGCCCACAAAAGGAGGGCGCAACAGATCGCGCTGCAGGTCATTGGTGGCCAGATCGAGATACTTGTCATTGATCGACGGACTCGACCAGCTCGAATAGCCCGGCGAATACTTGTAGAGTAGGGAGCGTCTGGTCTGCGTCGATGCCCAGCGTCGTGTGCCATGTACGAGGGCTTCGGTGAAAATGAGCATGTCACCGGCCCGCAGAGATGGATTGACGACCAGGTGAGAGTCCACCTCCGGCTTGTAGGTGTCGAAGGAAGCCTTGTGCGAGCCGGGAACGACAACGAACCCCCCGTCGCCGGGATTCACATCCTCCAGGGCATACATGATGACGATGAGGCCATTCCACATCTTTCCATTTGCCCATTGATACTGATGCTCGCCTTGATCGGCACGCAGTCCACCGTGCAGATTCTCACGCGTGTCCTGATCGGCGGTCATCTGAATGCCGTAGGCGTGATCGTGGCGTAGCCAGGGACCGATGAGAGTCTGCATCGTCTGCAAGGTGCGCGGATGCGCCATGAGGCGCATGAAGATCGAGTCGAGTTCGACGAAGTCGAAACGACTCGGATTCTCACCGTTCAGGTGTGTATCAATGAGGTCGTTCATGCGACCCAGATCCTCGGGGCCGATGAGATTTCTGTACAGAATGTATCCGTTGAGGTCGAACTCGTAGATTTCGGCTTCCGTCACCACTGTTGCTCCACGCTGGAGGTCGATTGTGCTCGAGCAAACCAACGGGACCTGCCAACTCGCGTCAACGCAAACGACCCGTACCACACGGTCCGGGTGCGTCGCATCCCTGGTGGTGCTGTGATGGCAGATCTGCCGCCGCGTCGGGTGCGCCTGGCCGCTGCTCTGGCCTTTCGGGGTGCCGAGTTGTTTGTCGCCACGCAACGTCCCAACCAGCTGTATCTACTGGCAGGTGAGCAGCATGAGGATCCCAGCAGTGTCATCAGCCGGCCCAACTGTGCGGCGATCCTGTTTGCTCACACTGCCGGAGAGGCGTCGCAGACCGTCCTGTTTCCCGGAGTCTGGATCAGCAATGCCTGCAGCGATCTGCTGAGCCACTGCGAGGTTGTGCCCAACCGGTTGGGTGATCCCCCGCCGGAGGATCAGCTGGCGGTCCGGCTGGCGGCGATGGGGCCGCGGCGTGTGGTCTTTGATCAACTCCCACCGAAGATGGCTGACGCGATCCGCGCGGTCGCGCCTGATGTTGAACTGGTGGAGGACGACTTTCTCACCACGCTGCTGCGCCGTCGCAAGGACGAGGCCGACCTGACGGCCATGCGAGAGGCGGCCCGTGTCGCGGATCTGGGGATGCAGGCAGCCTTTGCACAGATTCGCCCGGGGGCAACCTGCGGCGAGGCGATCGCCGTCGGCACGGCAGCCATGCTGGCCGCTGGCGCCGAAAGTGTGGCCATGGCGCCTGCCTCGGGGCAGGGGACCTGGTATCTGGACAGTGCCGAGGATCCGCGGCGGATCATCGAAGAAGGTGACATGGTCTTCATCGACATGGGAATCTGGGTCCATGGCTATCTTGGCGATATGACTCGAGCCGCCATCGTCGGAACCGGATCTGCTCAGCAGCAGGATCTGCTGGCCACGGTTCAGGATGCCTACCGCAGCGCCAGCCGTCGCATGGTGCACGGTGCGCGTGCCTCAGATATCTATCAGGGCGTCGTCGATCTGTACGAGGCCAAAGGCTGGGCGCCGTATTTCGTCCACCACCTCAGTCATGGTCTGGGGCTGGGAGGCGATGTGCCGCGCGTGGCCGATGGCAGTGACGAGGTCCTGCAGATGGGGGATGCGCTCTCATGTGAGCCGGGTTGCTACGTGCCCGATTTGGGCGGAGCCCGTGTAGAGAATATGATCTGGATCAGCGACGCAGGGCCCGTCGAGCTGACGACGACACCGATTGACCCGGAGCTGGGCACATGACCGAGTGCGAACCGCCTGCTGGCGACGGTCAGAATTTGCCAGACCGTTTTCCGGCCACGCTCACCTACGAGCGTGGTACATACCGGACACCACCCGGCGGCTCGCGCCGGGTATGGCGGTCTTTTCCGAACCTCAGTTTCTATGGATCCTTCTTCCGCACCATCTGGCGTTCGAGCGCACGGGCGCGCCGCGGGACCTACGGTTTCGACGAATGGGTTGAGAGCAGCGTTGATTCGGTGCGGGCCCTGGAGCGGACCGGCGTGGTCATCGACGTGGCCGGTCTCGAGCATTTGCAGAATCTGGATGGTCCGGCCGTCATCATCGGCAATCACATGAGTGCCCTGGAGACGGTAGCGCTGCCGGCGATCATCGGCTCGGTTCGTCCCGTGACCTTCATTCTCAAGGAGTCGCTGTTTCGCACGCCGATCTTCCACCACATCGTCGAGAAGATCGATGCGATCGGTGTCAGTCGAACCAATCCCCGGGCCGATCTGAAGACGGTGCTGCAGGATGGGGGCGAACGGCTGAAGAGGGGCAAGTCTGTCGTCGTCTTTCCGCAGACGACACGCACGCCTTATCTCGATCCATCCCAGTTCAGCTCGATCGGCGTCAAACTGGCCCAGCGGGCGGGCGTGCCCGTCGTGCCCCTGGCCCTGATGACCAGTCAGGCTTGGGCCGTGGGACGCTGGGTGAAGGATGTGGGCGCCATCGACCCGTCAAAGCCTGTGAAATTCTCCTTCGGTGCGCCGATCACGGTCGAAGGCCGCGGACAGGATGAGCACGAGCAGGTGATGGCATTCATCGGGCAGGAGCTGGCGAGGTGGGGTGCCGTCGATCTGGACAGGCCACCGGCCAGTGCTGATGGGGACGCGACCCACCCCGGCTCAGATCAAGCCTGACTGCTCTACAGATCTCCTAACTGCTCTACAGACCTAACGGATCTCGATCCATCGCTGGAGGCGGTCGGTCTCTTCCGGCTGCAGGCCATACATGGTCATGCGATCGGTCACATTGGTCAGCAGGGGGCTCACGTCCGCCCAGCGATCATCAACGCGCATGGCCAGCGGTTGCTTGAGTCGCCCCTCTTCAGCGCAGTACTGTTTCATCTTGCTCTGGCCATAGGCGTTGAGACGAATGCTGATGGCCCGGCTTCCATCGGTCTCTTCGGCGGCGTGGAAGGCGAGGATATTCCAGCCTGTGAGCAAGGGGACGGTGCCGACCAACACGGTGGCGGGTCGTGATCGCAGATTGCCTTCGAAGGTGAGACGCTGCCAGCCTTCGGGAGGGGGCGCCTGTGGATCGGTGTCGTAGATGGCAGGGAAGATCTGGATATCGATCGTGTCGTCACCACCTCCACAGCCACCTGTGAGGGCGGCAAATGCGGCGCCGATCAAGAAAATCTGGAGATACCTGGTCATCTGGCTTGTGCCCTTGCTGAAGAGTTCAGCCACAAACATACAAAGGGAGGTGGGGATTTCGCCCGCCCTGCTTGCGCCGGCGGCGCCTCTTCAACTCTTGCCATTCCAGGCCAGACTGGAGGCCTGGTCCGCATCGAGACTGAGATCTTCGTCATCATCCCCTTGAGGCAATCTGGCCTGCCAGGTCTCGAGGAATTCGATGAGATCGCCCAGGCTGGCTGTGGTCAGCAGGCGCGTGCGTTCCGGTGAGCCCTTTTCCAGATCACGGAAGTAGTGGACCAGATGTTTGCGGGTCTCCGGGACGCCGACCCGCTCGCCCTTGAATTGGGCCATGAGCCGCAGCTGCTCGACGGCCAGACGCAGTCGTTCTCTCAGGGGCGCCCCATTGCGGCCGGAAAAGATCCAGGGATTGGCGATGGCCGCCCGACCGATCTGCACTGCGGCACATCCGGTCTGGTCAACCATGGCCAGGGCGTCCTCGTAGCGACGCACATCGCCATTTCCCATGATCGGCACGGAGGAGGCCTCGACGGCCCGCCGAATCCACTCCCACTGGGCTTCGCCACCATATTTCTGCATGACCGTCCGTGCATGCACGGCGATTGCCTTGGCGCCGGCATCCTGGGCGCGCTCGACGACCTCGACGATGTTGATCGAGTCCTCATCCCAGCCGATGCGTGTCTTGATGATGACGGGAACCGTGCACGCCTCCACAGTGGCGTGAACCGCGTCGTAGAAGCGATCCAGATCCAGCAGATAGGCAGCACAACTGCCCTTGCGGGTGATCTGCGGGACGGAGCAGCCGAAGTTGATGTCGATGACCTGACTGCCGCGGCGTTCCAGTTCACGGGCGCCGGCGGCGAGCAGGCCGATGTCGTTGCCATAGATCTGACCGGCCAGCAGGCTGTGTCCGCCATCGGCGTAGACCTGGGCATCGGAGAAATCCAGGAGACGCTCGACGCGATGCCCCTTGTGGTGGACGACACGGCAGTTGATGAATTCGACGCCCACGATCCGCGCCCCGAGGCTGGCACAGATCAGCCGGAAGGCCCAATTGCCGACGCCGGCCATGGGGGCCAGTGTCATGACGGGCATCTGAGGTGCCACGGGAGCCACGGGCAGATCGCCGATATAGAATGCGGGTTCTGCGCACTGCCGGGATGGATCCTCTCCGACAGGCCCAGGGTGGGTGGCCGCTGCTTCAGGCGCGCTCAACTGCTGCCATCGGCCTGACGTTGCAGGTCGGCGGCACGGGCCTTGGCATCTTCTGCCTCCTGGATCAGACCTTTACGCATACACATGACGGACAGGGTCGTGTAGGCCAGGATCTCTTCCGGATTCAGCTCGACGGCACGACGCGCGCTGACCAGGGCCTGCTCAGTGTCCTCGAGTTTGTCGAAGACGTGGGCCAGGGAGTGGTGGATATCGCCAAATTCGGGGTCAATCTGCAGGGCCGCCTCGAAATCCTGTCGGGCGCCCTCGAAATCCTGCGTGGCGTATTTGTTCATGCCGCTGCGATACAGGGCGATCTTGTCGCTTGCGTCCTTGTCGCCGGGGTCGCTCAAGAGGGGGCTTTCAGCGTGGACAGGGCCAGAATGACCCGATCGAAGACCTCGTCCGGGGAGCCGGTGCCGTCGACTTCGAGCAATTCGCCCCGCTCCCCATAGGTCTCGATGACGGGCCGGGTCTCGGCCCGATACGTGTCGAGACGCTTCTGAATCACACTGGGACGATCGTCGTCCCGCTGAACGAGGCGCTCCATGATGTCCAGCGAAGGCCAGTCGGCCTTCAGATTCAGATTGTAGATCCGTCCCGTATCCGGATCGATACGCCGGTTGGCCATGCGGCTGATCACGGATACATCGGGAACATCGATGCAGACGACGGCGTCCAGACGACGATTGCGTTTCTTTACGAGATCATCAAAGGCCCCGATCTGATTACATGTACGCGGGTAGCCGTCGATGACGAATCCGTCGGGCAGATCGCCTCGATCCACCCTTTCCTCGACCAGCGCCGTCACGTGATTGTCAGGAACCAGCCGTCCGGCCCGCAGGTAGGTGCTGATCACCTCGCCGAGGTCGGAACCGGACGAAACGGCCTCTCGGAGCATATCGCCCGTCGAAATGTGGACGATACCGTAGCGTGTCACGAGGCGCTTGGCCTGGGTGCCTTTACCGGATCCAGGGGCACCGATGAGGATCAGATGCAAAACGAGAAGTCGCTTTCGTCAAAGGGAGGACGAGTAGGTTTCAGCTCGGGCCTCGATCGGGCCTTACGCCCTGGTGCCCAAGTTCCGTGATCTGGGATTCGCTTAAGGAAACGGTGTTCGATGGCCGCGCAGAGCCGTATAATCTTACCCATCGATGTCGGCCGGGCAAGAGGAGTTTTGCCGTCTCGGCCCGGTCGTCACGAGAAGAGAGCCCATTGAAGAATCTCCCTGGAGACTTCCCATGCTGCCCATGATCCCTCGATTCGCCATCCGCGCCGCGATCTTGTCCTGTGTGCTTGCCATCTGTTCAGGGCTGCCGGCGGTGGCAGACGAACTGGACGAGGAGTATCTGCTGTCCATCGAACCGAAGCACTATGTGGCGCAGCGGGCCCTGGGCCCGATTGAGATGGATGGACGTCTCGATGAGCCCTCGTGGCAGGGGGCCGCATGGACTGAGATCTTCGTCGACATCGAGGGAGACCGGCAGCCCGCCCCGCGGTTTCGTACACGTGCCAAGATGCTCTGGGACGACCAGTACTACTATGTGGCGGCCATGATCGACGAGCCCCACATCTGGGCGACGCTTGATTATAGAGACGCTATCATATTCTACGACAACGACTTCGAGGTCTTCATTGACCCAGATGGTGATACCCACAACTACTTCGAATATGAGGTCAATGCGCTGGCCACAGAGTGGGATCTGCTACTGGTGAAGCCCTATCGTGACGGTGGACCTCCCTATCACGGTTGGGACATCCCTGGACTTCGCAGTGCCACAACGATTTACGGCACGATGAATGAGCCGGATGATATCGATGAAGGGTGGGGGCTCGAGGTGGCCTTTCCCTGGGAAGGTCTCAAGCAGGGCGCCGGCCGACCGGTACCACCCAAGCCGGGCGACGTCTGGCGTGTCAATTTCTCACGGGTGGAGTGGGAAGTGGACCCGGCCCAGGATGGTGAGGGGTATGTCAAGGTCGAGGGGCGCCGTGAGGACAACTGGGTGTGGTCGCCTCAGGGGCTGATCAACATGCATTTCCCGGAGCAATGGGGATTCGTGCAGTTTTCCGGTACCCGCGCTGGTGAGGCGTCGGAAGCCTTCGCCAAGCCGAAAGAAGAAGAAGGCAAACATCTGCTGCGGGAGATCTACTATCGACAGCTGGAATTCCACGCCGAGCATGGTGTGTACTCAGGCAGCCTCGACTCGCTTGGTGTAGATCACCGGATTCTTGAGCATTTCCTCTGGCCGCCGATTCTGCAGGCCACCGGGTATGGCTACGAGGCCTGGGTGGAGGAGGTCGTGGATTTGCATGAGGATGGCCAGATCAGCCGCTGGGTCATGGAAGATGACTCACGAATCCGCAAGGTTCAGGATCTACGCCCCTGAGGATCGGGATTATCATATGTGACCTAACTGCAACTGCGACAACAAGAAAGCGCATTGGATGTATTCCTGAGATCGCATCTGACCCCATTCCGTCACGGTCTGTGGGGATCTCGGTACAGCAGGGCGAAGGCGAGGCCCGCGCCGATGGCCCCGATCGCTGGTAGCAGGTAGATGAGGCCCCAGTCCGGGGCGAATCCTGCAGACGTGGTCGCACCGAATCGATCGTAAGCCCAGCCACTCAGACCGTGTCCTGCCAACGCCCCAAGGCCCCCGTTGACGAAGACGAGCAGCCCCTGTGCTGAGCCCCGCTTCTCACGTGGAGCCAGGGCCTCCACGGCGAGCACGCTCCCGATTGAAAAAAACGTGAAGCCAATGCCGTGAAGTGATTGTGCCGCAATTACTAACCATGCGGGTCCTCCCATGGAGAAGACGGCGAATCTCACCCCCTGCGCCAGGGCGCCCAAGCAGATCGTCCACCGTGTTCCCAGGACCCGCAAGGTCGTCGCCAAGCCCAGCATGGCACCGATCTCGATGATCTGACCGAGGCTCATGACGGCTGCCGACGAGCTGAGAGACAGGTTGACACCGTGGGGGTCTGAAAAGAACAGGAATCCGAGATTGTAGAAGAAGGGTCGGGCTGCGGCGACGACGAAGGAAACGCAGAACAGGACCTGGAATGGGCCTGATGCGGCAACCAGGCGGAAACCGTCGAGCAGGGCCAATGGATGGCGATTGGCGCCACCAGGCGGTGTATGGGGGAGGGTCAGGCAATAGGCGCCCATGACAAGGGCCAGACCAGCCGAGATGCACAGGCCATCTCCCAGATGAGCGCCCCCGTCACCTCCCCTCCAACGCAGATATAGACTCAGACACCAGCTGATGGCGACCCAGCCGATCGTGCCCCAGGCGCGGATATGGCCCAGTCGGCGTACGTCGGGCCAGTGGCAGAGGGCGACCACATTGGTGAGTCCCATGGTCGGCACGTGCAGCAGTTGAAACAGGAACAGACTCGCCCACAGGCCGCCGAAGGAGCGTTCGGTCCATGCCCACCAGAGCAGGGGAGCACACAGCAGATAGCAGATGCCTACCAGACGCTGTGTGGGCAGGAAGTGGTCGGCGAGGAAACCGGCCACCACGGGTGAGATGAGCGCTGCCAGGGCGCCCGTGGCATAAACCCAGCTGATCTGGGTGCCTGAGAAGCCCAATTCGCGCATGTGGCCGGCGAGGAGGATCGTTTGCGAGCCAAAGACTGCAAATTGCAGGAAGAACATCGTCGACAGGCGACTCGCCACCGCGGGTGGCGCGCCCGCAGCCGGCGTGGGCTCACTCAACGGGAGTGGGGGACCTGCGTTGCCCGCGGGCGTGGAGCAGCACCATCAGGGCGGAGATATCGGCCGGCGAGACGCCACTGACACGGGCCGCCTGGCCGAGTGTCGCTGGCTGGATGGCGGCCAGTTTCTGCCGAGCCTCTGTGGAGAGAGGCTGTGCTTCCGTCTCAAAGTCGAAATCGGCTGGGATCTGGTGCGATTCGAGTCGACGCAGGCGGGCCACATCGTCCGCCTGGCGCTCGACGTAGCCGGCGTATTTGACCGTCGCCTCCACGTGTTCGGCCTCATCTGCCGACAGGGGCGAGGTGGGCGGGGCGATGCGGAGGATGTCTTCATAACGTATTTCGGGTCGCCGCAGAAGCTCGACCAGAGAGGCGGCCTCCTTCAGCGGCGACGTGCCGCGTTCCTGCAGCAGCTCGTCTACCGCCGTGCCCGGTGTCAGTCGCTGGCCTTCGAGCCGCTCCAGTTCCTGGCTCGTGTGCCGCTGTTTGGTGGCGAATCGATTCCAGGCTTCATCACCGATCAGACCGTGGTCTCGACCAAAACCCATGAGGCGAAGGTCGGCGTTGTCTTCGCGCAGGAGCAGGCGATACTCGGCGCGGGACGTGAAGATGCGATAGGGCTCATCTGTGCCCTTGGTGACCAGATCATCAATGAGAACACCGATATAGGCGTCGGCGCGGCCGAGGACGAAGGGCGCCTCGCCCCGGCGATGGAGAACGGCATTGATGCCGGCCATCAGGCCCTGGGCGCCGGCTTCTTCATAACCCGTCGTGCCATTGATCTGACCGGCGAAGAACAGGCCGGCCACCCTCTTCGTCTCCAGCCATGGGTGAAGTTGTGTGGGGGGAGCGTAGTCGTATTCCACGGCGTAAGCAGCCCGCATCATCTGCGCTCGCTCAAAACCGGGCAGAGACCGCAGGATCGGCAGCTGCACCTGCTCCGGCAGGCTCATGGAGAGCCCATTGATGTAGTATTCGTGGGTCCGCAGGCCTTCGGGTTCCACGAAGATCTGGTGCCGGTCCTTGTCGGCGAAGCGGACGATCTTGTCCTCGATCGATGGACAATAACGTGGGCCCACCCCTTCGATCTGCCCGCTGTAGAGGGCGGATTTTTCGAGATTGGCCTGGATCAGGTCATGGGTCCCGGCGTGGGTGTAGGTGATCCAGCAGGGCATCTGCTCCAGGCGCGGTGTGTCGATGGCGTAGGAGAAGGTGCGGGGGGGCTCGTCTCCAGGCTGCGCCTCGAGGGCATCAAAGTCGATCGTGCGCCCATTGACTCGAGGGGGGGTGCCGGTTTTCATGCGACCCGTCTCGAATCCGAGGCTCACCAGCCCCTCGGCGGCGGCGATGGCCGAGGACTCACCCGCACGACCGGCAGCATAGTTCACATTTCCAATGTGGATCTTGCCGCGCAGGAATGTGCCGGTGGTGAGCACGACGGTCTGTCCCATATGGCGAATGCCACCGCGGACACCCACACCACGGACCCGACCATCGGTGACGAGCAATTCCTCCATCAGGCCCTGTTGGACCTCGAGATTCGGTTGGTCCTCGCAGGCAAACTTCAATTCGAACTGATAAATCTTCTTGTCGCACTGGGCCCTGGAGGCCCGTACGGCTGGACCGCGACGCATATTGAGTCGACGAAACTGGATCCCGGCCAGATCGGTATTGACGGCCATCTGGCCACCGAGGGCGTCGATCTCTTTGACCATGTGTCCCTTGCCGATGCCACCGATGGCAGGGTTGCAGGACATCTGACCGATGGTATCCAGATTGATCGTCAGCAGGAGGGTGGAGGCCCCCATGCGGGCCGCAGCCAGGGCTGCCTCGGTGCCGGCATGGCCGCCGCCGACAACGATGACATCATAGGTCGATGGTGAGCTCATTTCACCTGGCTCATGACCCGGGGGTGGCGTCGCTGGACGGGGCCGCATCGTGCGACGCGATCAGCGAGTCGATGGTCTCGCGCAGCAATTGCGCCGGATCACCCTCGTGCTCCTGTTTTTCCGACCATTCCCAGTGGGCCAGATATTGATCGGTGCCGGCGAGGCCTTCGCGCATGGCCACACGATCTATTTCTTGCTGAAATCGCTCAGGCAGTGGTTCGGTCAAGGGGCGGCGACCCCCAAAGACACGGACCTGGGCTGGTATCTGGCGCCAGTAGAGGATCTGAACCTGGGGCAATGGACGCTCAGTCGGCTTGCGCGTCGAGGACGGTGCGGAAGGCGCCGATGTGTTCGGGAGAGGTACCACAGCAGCCGCCGACCATCCAGGCACCCGTCTCGAGCAGGTTGGGCAGATCGCGGGCCATATCATCGGGGCCCTGGAGGTAGTAGGTCTCCTGGGTCTGGCGGTCCATCTTGGGCAATCCGGCATTGGGATAGGCGATGAGGCGAAGATCACTGTAGCCTCGATCAGCCAGAGCTGTCAGCGTCTGCCGACCCCCCTCGATGGCATAGGCCATCCCGGAGTGGTCTTCGCGAGTCGATTCGGCGCCGCAGTTGAGGCCGATCATCTGCACGAAGGGCATCAGATCCACACCGTCCGAATGGGTGCCCGAGGCAAGGATCTCGAGGGCATCCGGTGGACCGTGCCCCCAGTCGGTGCGATAGACGACCTGTCCCGTCTTGCGATTCTCGGTGAATTTGTATGTCAGGCTGAGGCCGATGGGGAGCCCGAACTGCCGGGCCACGTCGACGGCGATCGCCGCCTCCCGGGCAGAGAACATGGTCTCCACGAGAAAGAAGTCGACACCGCTTTCAGCCAGGGCGGTGGCGATGCGCTCGTGGGCGTCGCGCACCTTGACGTCGGCAATGCCGAATTCGGTATCCCCTGCATCCGCTTCAATCGCCCCCGGTGACGGTCCCAGCGCACCGGCGATGTAGACCTCACGGTCGACCTCGTCCGCTGCACGCCGCGCGTGTTCGCTGGCCAGGCGGGCCAGCTGGGCCGAGTCTGCCTCACTGGCTTCGGCCATCTCCAGATGCAGGGAAGAAGCGACGAAGGTATTGGTCTCAATACAATCCGACCCGGCAGCCAGATACGCCCGATGCACATCGACCACGGCATCACCGTGTGATTGGTTGGCCAGGGCCGAGTTCGGCAATTCCACGCCGCGGGCGAACAGCTGTGTGCCGAAGCCCCCGTCAAAGAGCAGGGGGCGGGGATCGGTGAGTCGGTCGGAAAATCGGGACAAGGTGCCCCCTTGCGGGATAGGTTGGTGGTCCGGTTTGCGTCAGCTGGCCGGCATGGGCTGATACATACAACCATCGACAAAATCATCGAAAAATGCGGGATCGGTCTCAAGTTCGATGTGTTCGATGCTCTTCACGACCTCTTCGAGACGCTGGCGACGCTGGCGATCCAGCAACACCTCGCGCGCGCCCTGGAGTGCCGCGTTGCCGATCTTGCTGACACGTTCGGCCGCGACGGGCGCGATGAAACCGATGGCCATGGCATTATCTACATCGATATAGTTGGCAAAACCACCGGCAAGATACAGTCGATCGATCCCTTCGGCGGTGACGCCGAACTGACGCATCAACAGGTGCTGGCCGCAGTAGTTGGCCGCCTTTGCCTGGGCCAGGTGGCTGGCGTCTTCGGAGGAGAAGCTGATGCCGTGCGCTTCGTCGAGAATGACGGACTGGTTTCTCTTCGTGCCATCCCCGATCACACCGCGCTCCGACATCATCCCCGTGCGTCGCATCTCGGCGAGCAGATCGACGAGGCCGGATCCGCAGATGCCGACCGGGTCGATGCCACCGATGACGCCGCAGTCGAACTGCCCGTCATCGCTGATGTGGACAGACTCGATGGCGCCGTCGTATCCCGGCATGCCGTAGCGCACCAGTCCACCCTCGAAGGCGGGTCCTGCGGGGGAGGAGGCGGCCAGCATGCGACCATTGCCGGCGATGACCACCTCTGTATTGGTGCCCACATCGACGACCATCACGACCTTGTCCGTCGGCGCTTCAAGCAGATCGACGGCTACCAGGTCGGCGGCGGTGTCTGCGCCCACGTGGCTGGCGATCAATGGCAGACCATAGACGCGTGTATGGATATTGGCTCGCAAGCCCAGTC
>JABHDC010000128.1 GCA_018673255.1 Gemmatimonadota bacterium | reverse complement strand
TCCTCCTGCTTCCCTCCCTCGGACCCGCCTCGACCCGGGCCCAGATGTGGCCCCTGGCACGTCAACTGCAGGACGACTTCGAGACATTCACCGTCGACTGGCCCGGCTTCGGTGCCGGGCCCCACCCACGCTTTGCCTGGCAACCAGCGCATTACCGCGCCTTCCTCGTCGACTTGTGTGCCGAACTCTTCGATGGACCGATCCGGGTCGCTGCCGCAGGGCACGCCTCGACCTACGCCCTCCAGGTGGCCGCTGAACATCCGGCAACCTGGTCACGCATCGCCATGATTGCCCCCACCTGGCGCTGTCCCCTGTCCACGACCCTGGGCACCCACCGCTGGCTCTGGGCCGGCCTGCGGCGCTTCGTGGGATTGCCTGGTATCGGCGAGACCCTCTATCGACTCACCGTGGCGGCACCCGTGCTGAATCGGCTCTATCAGACTCACCTGTTCGGCGATGCCACCAAAGTCACGCCCCGATTGATTGAGGAAAAAGGTCGCGTCTGCCGTCAGCCCAATGCACGATACGCCGCCACCGCTTTCATCACCGGCGCCCTCGACCCGGTGCCCAATGCAACCGACTACGAGGAGTTGATCGGACGCCAGCTCGTACCCATTCTCGCCGTGTGTGGCCTGGAGACGCCACCTCGGCCCTGGCGCGAGATGGCCATCCTCCTGAAGCGACCGGAAGTCACCGTCAACCGTATTCCCGGTGCCCTGGCCCCACACGAAGAGCATCCGGCCCCGGTTTCACGTATGCTCGAAGAATTCTTCACCTGATCTTGCGGCAGAAGTGCCCGATTCTGGTATGTTCATTACCAGAAATATCGACAACCTCAGGACGCAGGCTCACGGCCCTGACGTCCTGAAAACCGGAGCGGAACCATGGCCCAATACGATCGTGACGGCGACGATGGCGCCGAGGAAGATGGCGAGTCTGAACTACCGACCATGCAGAAGGTGGCGATTCTCTTCGTCGCCCTCGGCCAGGAGGCAGCTGGTGAAGTGATGAAGTTCCTCTCCGATTACGAAATCGAAGAGATTACCCAGGCCGTAGCCAACCTCAAGACGGTCAGCGTCGAGATGCAGGACAAGATTCTCGAGGAATTCGAACAGCACCTGCTGGCTGGTGAATGGGTATCACAGGGCGGTATGGATTTTGCCCGTGGTGCACTCGAACGGGCTGTGGGCCCGCGGCGCGCGCAGGAGATCCTCGATCGTGTTGCCAGCACGGTCTCATCCGGCTTCTACATGCTGAAGAACGTGTCGCCCGAGCAGGTGGCACCCTTCATCTCGCACGAGCATCCGCAAACCATCGGTCTGATCCTGTCGCAGCTGGATCCAGCGCAGGCGTCCGGGATTATGTCCCAGTTGCCCGAGCGCCAGCAGGCCGACGTCGCCTATCGCATTGCGACCATGGAGAACATCACACCCGCCGTCCTGAAGGAGATCGAGGAAGCGCTGGAAGCCAGCCTGCGCGACATCCTTGGTGGGAACCAGGACGTGGGTGGTCCGAAGGTTGTCGCTGATATCCTCAACCTGACCGGTTCAAGCGTCGAGAAGAACGTCCTGGATCAGATGGATGGTCAGGATCCGGAAGTGGCCGAAGCGGTGCGCAATCTGATGTTCACCTTCGCCGACATCAACAAGCTCACGGACCGCGAGTTGCAGATTCTGCTTCGTGAGGTTGACCAGAAGGATCTCGTCATCGCCCTGAAGGCAGCCGAGGAAGAACTCAAGGACAAGATCCTGGGCAATATGTCCGAGCGTGTGCGCACCTTCATCTCCGAAGAGATGGAGTTCCTCGGACCCATGCGTCTGAGCGAGGTCGAAGAAGTGCAGCTACGGATCGTGCAGCAGGTGCGTCAGTTGGAGGAGCAAGGCCAGGTGACCATCGTGCGCGGGGACGCCGACGATTCGTTCGTCTGACCGTCGCTTCGCAAAGCGTAGAGATTAAGTTGGTGTATCGGCTCCGGGTGCCATGCGTGCTCGGAGCCGATCTGTTTCTGGGGTCGTCCTGTCTTGTCGGTCGGGCCCGCGAATGCCTTCGGCGTCTGAGCGCCTTCGATGGGCAGTGGGTCAGAGATGACGGCGCTGTGATCTTGCTTTCCCATTCGACATAGAATATCTACCCCAATTTCTACTTACATCACGTGAGGAGCGGCGACTTAGTAGAATAGGGCCGTATTGTCCACTCCCAATGGCACAGAAGAAGCGGCGAAGAAGAATCCAGGGGGTATTTTCCACTTGCGTGCTCGGCCCTATCACCTCCGTGCCCTGCCGACGATCTCTGGATAGCACCCCGCAGTCCCGTGACCTCCGGCGCAATGCATCAACAGCCCCCCGCCAGCACTTCGCCTCACCTCTTCACGCCCACGCCCTTGAAGAAGGTGTAGCAGAAGACTCCATCCGCTTCAGTAGTCCTGTAGAGATCCTGGACACCTGCATCGAAGGCCTCGGGGGCAGCCATTCCGGCTGCAAGCGCGGCCTCGCGAACACCCTCGATCATGGCGGTGAAGGTCTTCCTCGTGAAGCCATCCACCAGACCCGGTTTGCTCGAGTCGGCATACACCATGCGTGGCGAGACATGCACGTCACCGAAGCCCGCCTCAACCATCATCGGATAGAGCTTCCGACCGATGAGGGAATCTCCACCGGCAGCGCGCTGCAACTCGACCTGACAGCGGATCGCCGCTTGGGCCAGGCTGCTGTCCGGATGGAAGTAGGTTGATCCGTGATCCCCTTCGATGACGGTCATCGTGCCACCGGGCTTGAGCAGGCCGCTGAGAATCGTCAGTGCCTCAACAGGTCTCGACAGATGCTCCAGGACGAAACAGACGAAGACGTGGTCGAAGGATGCCGGCTCGAAGGGCAAGGAAAAGATGTCTGCCTGCCTTAGTTCCACATTCGTGAGCCCTGCAGCATCGATCTTGTCCTGAGCCGCCGCGATCGAATCCGGGGAGATGTCGACACAGATGAAACGTGCAGTCGGGCTCCTCCGGGCCAGCGTGACCGTCTGCGCGCCGACCCCGCACCCCGCCTCGAGCACCACGCTGCCATCGGGATACGAGGTATCTGAATGCAGAAGTTCAACCAGCGTTCCTGCTTGATCCTGCAGACGCGCATTCTCCTGCGGGTCGTAACCGTGCACGTAGGGACCGCTCACTCTGTATCTCTCACTCTGCGCCCACTGCGGGTATGCCTGTTCGCCTGTGAACAGTCTCCCTTGCAGGGATCATCCATGAAGCAACGGTGCGTGAAATTCGAATACGCGGCAAAGATCAACCCGAGGTCGATCTCCTCGCCACTCTCGGCGCATGACACCGGTCGGAGAAGAATCGCTTGCCAGACCTGCGCCAGACTCACCATACTGGGCCCCCATCGGAGAGGGCCTGATCCCTCCAGAATCCTACCAACATGGAAACAGGAGAGAACCAGGATGAGTGAATCGGTGAAAGACCCACAGAGCTTCGTCCAACGCGTCTGGCTCTGGAAGACGATGCCCGACGGTGGCCCACGGGATGTGGGCTTGTTGTTGTTGCGCGTCGGTGCCGGCCTGCTGATGCTGACACAACATGGCTGGGGCAAGATGATGAGCTTTTCTGAGAAGGCCGCCATCTGGGCGGACCCGATCGGTGTGGGCTCCGAGGCCAGCCTGGCTTTGGCGATCCTGGCAGAGGTCGTGTGTGCTGCGCTCATCGTCGTCGGCCTGGCAACACGCGGCGCGGCGATTCCACTGGCGATCACAATGTTTGTGGCCGCCTTTGTCGTGCACTGGGACGATCCCTTTCAGAAGAAGGAATTCGCCCTGCTCTTTCTCATCCCCTTCGTGACGCTGATCCTGACCGGAGCCGGCAGATACTCCATCGACGGGTGGATGGCGAAACGACGCGAAACGGCGGCCAGCTGAGCCGGCCCGTGAGTGCCGCCATCAACCGAGGCGAACCGACTCGCCACTCTTCATGACATTCATCGCGCCCCAGCGCCCTGATCGAGGACCCCGCGCCACACAGCGGCATATCGCCCACATTCGAAGGTGAGATCTGCCCCATGGACCCACCAGCGAATGACGAATCCATCGGCGAGTGTCGCGATCGGTTCAAGGGCGTCCGCCGCCACATCCCACTGCAGCAGTTCATCGGTGATCTGCACCACGAACATCCCGGGCCGGCCGGCATACAGCGTGCGGCTCGTGCCATCGGGCAATCGGCCTGCATAGGGGGCCAGGGTCCCATCTGATACAGAGAATCTGAACAACTCCCCGTCGCAGTCGAAGAGCCACTGCCCCTGACCGAGCGGTCCGAGATTCACCACCGTGTCGATACCGGTTGGTGCCGCGGCCCGAGTCCTGACCTGCATCGTGTCCATATCAAGGACCACTGCGAATGCAGTGTCGTGGACCGGTTTAGCAGTCTGGCAGTCGGAGAGCCACGACGTGCCTGCAACGAGAGTCTTTGTTGATTCATCATAGATCGGGTTGAGCACGTGCTGTGCCTGGACCGCGCCATTGCGATAGGATGCGAGACCGGTGCGCGTGTCGTAGCGGATCATGGCCCCATCCAGGGTGCCGTATTTCGGTTTGAAGGCGACCCAGATCACCTGGCCGTTCGTCGTGATTCCCCCACCATGCTGCCCCTGCGCGGTGGCAGCCACCAGGCGTGGGTTGATCGGATACCCCGTGGGCGCTGTGGGATCGTATTCGGTCAGTTGCCCGCCCCCGTAGATGGCGAAGTACACCTTCCCACCCACGTTGATACCGTAATCGACTTGTCCAAAGGAGCCACCCGCCCGCCCGGCACAGTAACCACTGCCGGCATCCTGATCGTGGACCCAGAAATTCTGGGATATGAAAGGTGTCCCCGTGGCGCGGTAGTCATCGACGGGTACGATGGCGTTGCAGATATGCTCCTGTTCCAGACCGATCTGGCGCGTGATCTCGAGGGCTCCCGTTGTCGCATCGTAGCGGCGGAAACAACCATAGAGATCGACGATCAGGATCTTGCCACTGCTGGTCAGCGCACAACTGAGTGAATTGGCGTTGGATCCGATCAGAAGCTCCCGTGTTTCGCCATTTGTCGTGCCCCACGTGAGGATCCTGACGGCCGCCGAGGGCAGATCCCACTGAACGCCATAGGCGATATCCTCACACACACCGAACCATGACGCCTCTTCCGATGGTGGATGATCGTGGGGCTGAAACTCTCCTGTCAGACCGTCGAGCCAACCCATGTGGGGGATATAGACCCGACCGTCCTCAACATATTTCAGATGGCGAACACAACCGACCGTGGGGTGGGTCTTGTCCTCGGCAAGTCGCTGCCAGTTGACCTCTTCAGTGGTGGGATCCCAGCGCAAGAAAGACAGACCCGGTGTTTCGAGAATGAAACCGTAACTGCCATCTGACATGCGCCAGTGATCGTAGTGATGACTATCGGGTGGGCGCTCCTCTTCCCCGTAGATCCTCACGGTACGACGACCGATGGTGTCGAAGGAGATCAGCGCCGTCTGGGCACCGACGAATAATTTTCCACTGTCAGGATCCAGGGCCATGCCCGCCGTGATGAATCGGCCGCCCTCACGGGCATAGGTCTCATACTCACCAGATGAGAGGGTGAGTCGTACGAAGACCTCGCCGGCACCACCAGTCACCCAGATCGTGTCGTCGTCTTGTTTGGCCACACTGTAGATGGCTCGGATCCCCTCACCCACCGTCCAGGGATAGGTTCGATACCGACCATTTTCGTCAACGAGAAAACTCGTCGTACCGAGCAGACTGTTCACACAGGATGTCCAGAATCGCTCAACGCCGTCTGCATCAACACCCAGAGACGTGAGGGACGAGTTCACGAAGGGGTTGGGACTGGCGGGTTTCCTGAAGACGGTGAGCTTGCCGGCCTGAGCGTCGATGACGGTGCAGGAGGCCTCATCCGTGGCGACCTCTTCCGGCAGAGCGATGTGCGGGGTTGGGTCAGTCATGTACTCTTCCGATTCTCGTGGGTGACCGATATGGTCGCTGCCTCCAGAAACGAAACCCATCCTTGGGCTCCAGGCCACCGTCGCACCCATCTCGGATTTGCACTCAGGCGCCTGGCGACACAACATCAGCAGCAGATGCCAACCCGGCATCACACCACCCAGCCATATGACGGACGTTGATCTCACTATGGAACCATCGACCATCCTGTCGCAAGACGCGGCAACTCGTGCCTCGCGTCTGGACGAACTCAGAAGGATCATCGCCTCGCCTCTTGGCGCGCCGATCTGGAACGAGATCAAGGAAGCGGCTCTGAGCGAGCGCGATCTGCCACCTTACCTCGTCAACTCTTCCTTCCCGGGAAGAGACCCGTATTCCATTGAACTATTGGGGATGGACTATACGC
The DNA here is from genome assembly GCA_018673255.1 of Gemmatimonadota bacterium. Next base: position 21,596 of record JABHDC010000128.1, on the reverse strand, counting down.
TCTGCCGGGGCGTGGGACTGCGTATCACCCGTCATGCACTGATGTTCCTGATCGATGGGGATCATCGATGGATCGATGCCGCCCTCCGCCAGACACAAGTGCTCTTCGATGATGTGGAGTATCCCGCGTGGAACCACGTGGCCCGCATGAAATCGGACGAGGAGGACGGCTCTTTCAAGAAGAGCGTCGATCTGAAGAAACACGATGTGCACCTTCGCACCGGCATGCTGGCCAACAGTGTCAGCCTGATGCTGAACTGGTTGCGCCCTCACCTCAGTCCCGATCAGCTGGAAACCCTGGTACGCGGTCTGGAGAAGCGCGCGATTCGCCCATTCCAGGCGGCGATCGAACAGGAGCCCTGGTGGATCGAAGTGAACAACAACTGGCTGACCTGCATCGTGGGTGGTCTCGGCATCTGTGGCATGGCACTGGATGGCCTCCACGCAGATGCACAGAGCCTGATCGACTTTGCCGATCCGCTGATGGAACGGCATCTGGAGGACTACGGAAGTCAGGGTGAATTCAACGAAGGTGTGGGTTATGCGGGGGCGGTCTATCTGATCGTCGACTACTACGCGGCGCGTCTGGGTTGGTCTGAGGGACGAGAGAACCGTCTGGTCGAGGCACCCTTCGCTGACATTGCCAGCTGGTATGTGCAGATGTCGGTGCCTCCCGGACGTCTCTACACCTACGGTGATGGCCATGCCGGGGCTCCCCTGAAGGCCGACTGGATCCCGGCCATCGCCAGTGCCCTGCAGGACCCCTATCTGCAGGGATTTGCCAACGAGCATAGCTCAATCCTGGCCTCTCCACTCCAGCTCTTCTACCTGGATTGTGATTTGGAGTCCCAGGGGCTCGGTGGTCACCTGCCCCTCGGCATCGCCTATCGCGAACACGGTGCCTGCATCTCCAGTCGCACGTCATGGGATTGGCACAGGACCGCTTGTGTTGTCGGCAGCAAGGCCCGTCGCGAAGACAACCACGAACACAACGATCCGGGCCAGGTCGTGATCGATGGTGAGGGAGAATCGCTGATCGTGGATTGGGGTACACCGGAGACCACGTACCCAGCCGGATTCTTCACCCATCACCGCTTCGACTATTTCGAAGGCAGTGCCTTCGGTCACAACGTGTTGGTCTTCGGCGGTCGGGAAATGGAGTCATGCTACGAGCTTCACCCGAAATACACCGACGGTGCGGCACTCCATGGCAAACGCGCCCTGCACGCACAGGGTCACATTCTCTCTGCAGATTTCGATGACAGCTGGGGAGGTCAATGGACCATCGACACGACTGCGGCGTGGTCGGGGGTAACCAGGAATCTGCGCACCGTCCTGCACATTCATCCCGGCTTCATCGTTGTGCTGGATGAGGCACAACTCGAGACCAGTGAAACCATCTCCCTTCGCTGGAACACGGCGACAGAACCCGTTTGTGTCGGCGACGATGGATTCGCCCTGCAGCGTGACACCGTCAGCCTGTCTGCTCGTGTCATCAATCTCACCGGGAGTGAAACCACGCATCGCGTGGCAAATCATCAATACCACGAACCATGGAACAAGGATCAGTTCGGCGGCATCCTCCCAGAACGCGATTGCCCCTACTTCGAAGCACTGATGAACAGTGACCATTGCCGGTTCCTCTCCCTCTTCTGCGTTCAACCCGGTGATCGAGCCATCGCTTGGGCTCGGGAGGGCGATACCCACACGGGGCGCATCGGCGACGATCGCCTTGAAGTCACCATCAACGACGATCGGCTCGCCGTCCGTTCTTCACGACACGGCAAGACCTGGGAAATCCCTCTCTGCACGGCCTGAATGCGACATCTCGTTGCCATCGTCAGAGCCGGAAAGGATGAGCGTCTGTGAAGCCAACCGCAGGATTGACCATTGGGCTGTGGATCGCCATCACCCTGGCCCCAGGAATCACCGTCGCCACGGATCACGAGGAACCAGCGGTGCCCGGGGTCGAGACGCTGCAGGCGGTGACGGCCTTCTTCGACTACGATGCGCGCATTCCGCTTCAGGCTCGCATCGTCGAGCGGATAGAAGACGATGAAACCGTACGCGACAAGGTGATCTTCCGAGGCGTGCGAGGGTTCTGGGTACCAGGGTACCTGGAAATCCCGAAAGATGGTGCCGCCGTGCATCCCTGCGTCCTGCTGCTGCACGGCTGGTCGTGGTCGAAGGAGTCCTGGTACGACGACGACAATGACGTGTATGGTGGAAATCTGCGACGGGCCCTGCTCGATGCAGGGTATGCCATCTTCGCCCTCGACGCACAGATCCACGGCGACCGTATTGCTGAGAATGACTACGCGGTCGTCAACATCTGGCCAGGTGAAGGGACCACGAAGCAGCGCAATCTGTTCACGCTGGCAGAGATCTGTGAACAGACAGTACGGGACTATCGACGCAGTCTTGACTATCTGCAGATGCGGCCCGAGATCGATGTGGAACGGATCGGCGCCTTTGGCTACAGCATGGGCGCCTGGCAGGTCGTCCCCCTGGCTGCTGTCGAGCCCCGCGTGCGGGTGGCCGTCGCCGCCGCACTGCCCACCGAACGTCCGCAATACGACCCCGTGGCGCCGCGCAACTACGCGATGGGAATCACGCAGCCCTTTCTGCTGCAGATCGGGCGCGAAGATGTGATGGCATCAGTTGCCGGGGGTGAGCAGGTGCACGAGTTGCTCACCAGTTCGACCAAACAGCTGATCTGGTATCCCAGTGGCCATCTCCTGCCGGTCACCTATGTACCGGATGCGGTCGCCTGGTTTCGCCGGCACCTGTAGGGCCGGGTAGTCTCGACACTCACCATGTTTACCGTGGCATCACGCCGCCCGATCGTGGTAGTTACCCACAGGCACGACACGAAGGGAGGCCGGGGTGACATCCATGGCATCGGACTACGTGAGTTTGAGTGGGTCAGACCAGAGCCGGGCATTGAAACTGCACCACGAGTCCATCATCATCGACGGGCTGTGTTACATGCGTGCGCCGACGCACGACAGCTATCTCAAGACCCTTGTCGAAGCGGGGATCACGGCGACCAATGTCACCGTTCCCGAGGTGAATTTCGGGTTTGAGCAGACCGTTCGTCGCGTAGGCGACTGGTATGCCTCCATCAACCGGTTCAGCGACCTCTTCACCCAGATCCGCACCATCGAGGACATCCATCAGGCCAAACGTGATGGCAAGACGGCCATCATCATGGGTTTCCAGGACACCTTGCCACTGGAGATGGATCTCAAGCTCGTCGATGTCTTCCACGCCCTCGGCGTGCGCATCATTCAGCTCACGTATCAGTATCGGAATCTTGTCGGTGGTGGCTGCGGCGAAGAGGATCCGGGACTCTCGGGTTTCGGCCGCGACCTGGTGGCCCGACTCAACGAAGTCGGCATCCTCATCGACCTGTCGCACTGTGGACCTCGAACCAGCGCCGAGGCCATCGACCTGTCCGACGCACCACCTGCATTCACTCACGCGGGGCTGCTGGATCTGTGCGATCACGTGCGCAACAAGAGCGACGAACTCATCCAGGCCATCGCCGCCCGGGGTGGGCTCATCGGCCTGCCGTCATACTCGCAGTTCCTCGACATCCGTGGCACGCATTGTCCGACACTGGTGGAATACCTCGATGCCATGGAACACGTCATTGGCCTGACCGGCATCGACCACGTGGGGATCGGCTTCGATTTCACGCCTACGTGGGTTGAGGCGGACTACAATGCGTCCGCAGTCGTGTATCCTGAGATCTACCTGGACTACACCTTCCAGGATACACCGATCCGGGGTCTGTTGCGTGTGACGGACTCTGTTGCCGTCACCGGCGGCCTGATCGCTCGTGGTTATTCTGACGACGACATCAAGAAGGTCCTTGGGGGCAACTTCCTCAGAGTCTTCGAAGCGACGTGGAAGTGATCCACCATGCTCATCGATATCCACACCCATACACCGGCGCCAACCGAGGTGATGCCCACACCGTCACCTGCAGACCATCTTCAGGCGATGTCGGTTGTGGACCGATTCGTCGTCTTCCCCTTTGCCACCCGTTGGACACCGGAAGGTGTGGCCGACGGCTACAATGCTTCAGGGGCCAATCCCAACGACCAGGTCCACCAGTTCATCAGCACCTGTCCGGATCGGGCCCTCGGTTTCTGCACCGTCGATCCCAGGCACCCGAGCGCCCTCGACGAAATCGACCGCTGCGTCGGTGACCTGGGGCTCAAGGGAATCAAGATGGGGCCCATCTACCAGCACTTCTCCCCCCTCGATGAACAGCCGCAGGCGGTCTATGCGAAGGCCCAGGAACTCGGATTGCCCATCCTGCTGCACGAAGGCACCTCTTACACGCCCGACTGCCGGCTGATTCACGCCGACGTCATCCAGTGGGACGAAGTCGCCTATCGCTTCCCCGAACTCAGAATCGTCCTCGCCCACATGGCCCATCCGTGGCAGGTCGACTGCATTGCCGTCATCCGCAAACGCCCGCATGTGTATGCGGACATCTCCGCACTCCATGTGCGGCCGTGGTCAGCGTACAACTGCATGCGTCTGGCCACCGAGTGGGGCGTCCTCGACAAGCTCATCTTCGGCTCCGACTACCCCATCTTCACACCCGCTCAGACCATGGCCGGACTCCGCGCGACGAATGACATCCTGGAAGGGACTGCCCTGCCCAGAGTGCCGGAGGAGGAGATCGAGGCCATCATCCATAGAGACAGTCTTCAGTTGCTGGGACTGACTTGAGACCAGGTTCATAGGGAAGGGATTCAACTGTGGAATATCGAACGCTGGGCACTACGGGTGTTCAGGTATCGGAACTGTGTCTGGGATGCATGACATTCGGAGGACGCACGGACGAAGCCGACTCGATCCGCATGATCGACCTCGCGTTGGAGGCGGGCGTCAACTTCATCGACACAGCCAACGTGTACAACGGGGGCAGGTCAGAAGAGGTGACCGGCAAAGCGCTGGAGGGCAAACGTGACCGGGTGGTGCTGGCCACCAAGGTGCATGGCCGCATGGGTCCCGGCCCCAACGACATGGGCAACTCCCGATATCACATCGTGGCACAGGTAGAGGCAAGCCTCAAACGCCTGCGCACAGATCACATCGATCTCTATTACCTGCACCGGCCTGACTCAAGCACATCTCTCGAAGAAGAACTGCGTGCCATGGACGACCTGGTACGGCAGGGCAAGGTGTTATATGCGGGGACGTCCCACTACCCCGCATGGGTCCTGTGCAAGGCTCTCAACACTTGCGATCACCAGGGCCTGCGTCCCTTCGTGGCCGACCAGCCACGATACAATGTCGGGTGCCGTCAGATCGAGGCGGAACTGCTCCCCTTCTGTGCCGAGACCGGGTACGGTGTCGTCCCGCACAGCCCGCTGTATGGTGGCGTGTTATCCGGGAAATACGCAGCCGACGCTGAACCCCCACTCGGCTCGCGTGGCGCAACCCCCGGGGACGACGTAGAACGGCGCCTGACCGACAAGAATCTGCACGTGGCGCGGATCGTGAATGACGTAGCGCAGAGTTGTGGGAAGTCACCCTCTCAAGTGGCCATCCACTGGACCCTGGTGAACCGGCAGATCGACTCCATCATCATCGGCCCGCGCACAATGGACCAGTTGGAGGACAACCTGGGAGCGACGGGCTGGGATCTGGATCCGGTCCTGGTGCAGAAGCTCAACGAGGCCGAACCACCCGTCATCGACTGCCGCGACTGAAGAGTTGAGACAACGCCAGCCCGGCTATGAACCTGTCCGGGGATTCACCCGGACAGGTTCCTATTCACCGAACCACAGCCGTCCTGGTGTGCTGCTGAGGATCGCTTCCTGCTCTGCGACACTGAGACCCAACTCCTGACGGAAGAGCTCCAGATGGCCAGCATACGTGGTCTTCGGAGTGTAGAACTCACACGGGAAGTCACTCCCCCAGACACAGCGGTCCGGCCCATACGCATCGATCACTGCCCTGAGTAAAGGGGGCGTATCGGCGAAGGGAGATTCCTGATCTGATCCGGCGACCAGCCAGGTGAGTTTGGCGTGCAGATTGGGATATCTCGCCAGGTGCAGGGTCTTCTGAAGCGTCTCCCCCTCGATGCCATCGCTCCCGTGAGCAAACATGCAGTGGTCGAGAACCACGCTCAGGTTCGGGTGTCTCCCCAGCATGACCTCCAACTCATCCGCCAGCGGCAGACGAATGAGGGCATTGATCACGATGCCGAGGTCCTCGGCGGTCTGCCACAGGGCATCGACACGTGGGTCGTCGAGGTGCTTTTCCACGGAGTAATCCAGATGCCGCTCCGGTTGCCCCGCCGGGACACTGCGCATCCCCCGCACATTCGCCTCACCCACGAGCCGTCTGAGTAGATCGGGACTCTCCGGGTCCTCAGGGTGCAGGGTGCAGACGCCGGCCATCCACGGCGCATGGGCTCGGGCCGTATCGGTCAGAAAGCGATTGTCGAAGCCATAGGTCATGCTGGTGTGTATGGCGACCACTCGCTGCACGCCGGCTGATGCCATCTGCTGCTGAAGGTGTGGTACCGTTCCGATGTGGGCTGGGCGTTTGCGCGCGCTGTCCAGAATCGGATAACGCGCCTCGTCGTCACTGAATACGTGAGCGTGTGCATCGGTGATCTTCATGATGTCACCAAACGCTCGAGATCGGCCAGCGTGGCCTGGATACATCGCCCGATACGTCCGAGCCGATATCTGTCGCCCACACGGCCACTGAGTCGCTCCACTCTTGGCAGAAGCTTGACCAGTCGTCGGCCATAGGCGCGTCGCCCCGCTGCCGTCATCTGGTCTCGCAGATAGATGGGAGCGCCCGCGGATCGCCCGATGAGCGGGCAGAGGTGGATCTCCCCTTGCGGCTGACCGTGGGCGAAGTAGGCCTCTTCTGCTTCGTGGAAGATCGCTGCCAGTTCGGTGGCGGCGTGATCGTCGCGCGGGTCGTAGAGGGTCGTCAGCACCTCGCCCAGAATCTCGTCGTTCGATCGGGTCACGGCGGTGAGTTTGCGCCCTCCGAAAGCGATGTTCACTTCGACGCCGGGGTTGTGGGACGGCCCCATGTAGTATTCCACTGCGCGGCCACCATCGGCGTAGAGTTCAGCCAGGTGGGCCCCGCTGCGCCGCGTACAGGGCAGGAACCACCGACTGCGATTCCAGCGCTGCGGCGGATAAACCCAGACGCCGCCGGAGGTGCCATAGGCGCAGGACAGGCCGGCGATGAAGTCGCGCCGCTTCGTCGGCTCCACGTGGAAGCTGCGATGGCCCGCATCGATGAGAAAGTCGAGTTGCGCGCCCAGGTCGTATAGATCCTTCCACTCCTCATCCGGCACCCGCTGCCCTTGAGGCAGATAGCCGCACATGTTCACCATCAGCACCTTGTCCGGACCACAGGCGCGGATGTATCGGGCCGTCTCGGCGTTGACCCGACTGTAGTAGACGGTGTTGCTCAGCGGTGCACAATCCGGACAGGCACAGCGCCCCTGGTCGGAAGCCTCCAGGTGAAAACCATCGAAGTCGTACCCCTCAAGCACATAGTCGACGACACGCCGCATCCAGCGTTGTGACGCCGGGCGGGCAGCACACATGGCGTGTGGATTGGTTCCCTGTATTGCAGTATCGCTGGCGATGATCCGATCGAAACCCCAGCTATAGACACCCAGACCGTAGTAGATCTTGATACCCGCCGCATGGGCCGCATCCAGGATCCGTCCCACCCGACGGCGGCGCCCAGCCGGGACGGTGCGTTCGACTTGCGGCATCCAGTCTCGCGCCGTGAGCAGGCCAAAGACCGTGAGGCTGTCGAAGCCGGAAGCAGACTGCAGGCGGATCGAGGCGATCAGGTCCGCCTCAGCTCGATCATCGAGGGTGACATCCGGCCACTGCCGCCCGGGCAGGGCGCGATTGCGCATGTCGTTGAGCCAGACACCCTGGGCGGTACGATACGTATACATGACACGCCTCCTGCAACGGGATATTTCGCGAATCAGGAGAGATCAGGCGTCCGGCGCAAGGTGTGTCTGCTCAGGCTCAGATCCAGAAGACGAGATTGTCCGTCATCCCCGTGAATCCATCGATCACCAGCCACAGTGCGGCGGTGACGTACTGGCCTGCAATCAGGCCAAGAAAGAAGGGCCGGGCACGAGCGTAACCCCGGGGCCCGCCGTACTTGATGATCACCAGTTTGAACAGCCAGGCCAGGAAGATGCTGAACCACAGCTGGTCCATGAGCCACACCATCGAGATCGGATACCCTACCGGGTGAAGTGGCCACCACAGCAGACGATGACGAGCGGCCATCAGCAGCGTCATGAAACCGGCACCGAGCGCCGTATTCACCCAGCCTTCGAGACTCGGGCCCGTGGGCGTATTGAGCTTCTGGGCGATGAACTCAAAGGGCGCCCGCGTGCCGCCGTCGAAGAACCAGCTGTTCAGGTTGATGCCGCCATACTCGTAGGCCAGATAGAGAATCGTGCAGATGGAACTGACCAGGCTCAACAGGATGGCAAGCAGGAGCACCCAGAACAGCGGGCGGACATTGCGCCCCATGTGTTCGCTCAGTTTCAGACTGTGAGCACATGAGGCCATGACGAACGTACGAATGTCAGCAGACCATACGTGGGCGTAGGCGAGCCCCACCATCCCGGAGGGGCCCAGGACCTGCGATCCCGTCGCCGACACCAGCGTCGCAGCAGCAATCAGGGGGCTGGCAGCAGCAGCGACACCACTTTCGGCGACGATGCGGGTGAGGCCCACAAAGATCAGGAAAGCCAGGCTCAACATCAGGATTGCCGCCCACAGATCCAATCCTGACAGCGTCAGCCAGACCACGAGCGTCACATACCCCCCTGCCAGACTCAGAACGGCCGACCGGTAGGACATGATCTCCCGCGAGTCATCCACACTCTCGTCGCCGTAGACGGCCTTGCGCCACACTTGTCGCAGATGACCACGCGCAAGCCACAGACCGAACAGCACCAGGACAAACAGCGCCCCCTGCCCCTGATGTGCCTGGATCGGTATGGGAGCGGCACCGTAGATCCCCAATCTCTGGTCGCTGGCGATACCGAGAAGCGCCAGTCCTCCTCGCAGGAAGGTATTCAGCAGACTGAAGAACCAGAGGCTGAAGGCGATATCGAGATTGATGAGAAAGGAGAAACCCACCATGGGAAAACTGAGGCGAATGATCAGCCCGAAGGCATTGCGGAAGACAGGGATCGACGTCATCTGCTGCACGAGGGGGACGAAGTTGTAGTACGCGTGCAGGGCAGTAAGACTGGTTGCGATCAACGGCAGGGCGAAGCCGGCCCACATGAAGGGATTCCTCAGAAAGGCCCGCTTGCCATCCTCCGTGTCCTGCACCATCGCCAGCGGCACCTGCACGAGCGGAAAGATGAGCCGCTCCTTTTCCACCCACTGGCGTCTCAGGATCACCATGGAAGAGATCATCACCAGGTAGAGACTGGCCACCAGAATGGACCAGTAACACAGGGGCGCCACCCACTCGCGCCAGGGCAGCGGCGTGCCTGCCGGCAGGCCTTCGTAGAACCACTTGATCGCCAGCTGGCTCTGCGGCACCAGCCACTCCGGCACGTGCGGCCCGATCAGATTCGCCCAGTCATTCTCGGGCGTGGCGTAATACTGCATCCCCGTCGTCTGGGTCAGCAGATACTCCGACAGACCCATGGTGGGGATCGCCGAAGCCGTGATCATCATGACGAAGACGACCAGAAATTCGCCGCGGCGCAGCGGCAATCTCGGATGGAGACAACCGGCGATGAAGTTCAGCGGGCCCACGAGCAGGAACAGCAGGAAGATCGCCCCGGGCGTGCTGAAATCCAGCGCCATATACGAGCCCCGGATCACCATGTTGGCGTACGGTGCTCCACACGCAATGACCAGGGACAACACGCTGCCGGTGAGGATCGCCCGGAAGGTGAAGACCCGCTGAGCCTCGGGTGTGTTCAACGAACCCCTACCCGGTGCCGTAGCGCACGGGCTGCAGAAAGAGGCGCTCGCCGGTGTCGTCCCGGACTTCCACACGCACGTAGGTGACACCTGCCGCACCATTCCTCTGTGGCACGTCAAAGATGGCGTGGTCTCCGGTGACCGTCCTGGCCACCACCGCATCCGCCACAAAAGTGATCTGTGCCGAGCTGCTCAAGGTGACGGACACTGAGGTCTCGGACGCCTCGAAATGCTTCACAAATGGGCCCTCCCCCGTGAGACACCCGTAGAAGCTGCCTTCCCGGTAGGCCTTCAGGCACGCGTGTTCGGTCTCATTCACAACGACCAGCATACACCGCCCCTTCCAGTTGCCTCCACCGGCACTGTGATCCGGTACGCAGTGCCCCCAGCATCTGCGGCCCGTCGACAGAATGCGATCCCACAGCTTCAGCGAGAAGCCCTGCTCCGGTTCATCGGGTGCCTCATAGTCAGGGTTCTGAGACCAGTCCCTCTTCCCACTGTAGTCGTTGTAGATCTCGATCCCCAACACGCGATCATCGAAATCGAGCATCTCCAGGACCTGCTCGTCGCTGAATCTCGAGAACCATGTGGGATGGTTGATCGTGATCCCGCCACCATCGGCGTAGTCCAGGCCCTCGATCATTCCTTCGAATGCCGCCTGCCAGGTCCCGCCATATCCCACGGGGAAGCCGTGCTGATTCAGCTGAAATTTGTTGTGCACATCGAAGGTGCCCGAAGCGAAGGATGAACCGGGACTACAGATGTGCGCCTGCGAATTGCTGAAACCGTGGTGCTCTGCATTGTGACTCAGAATGGCATCATCCGGAATGGCCGTGTAGACAGGCTCGGTCTCCCCGAAGGGCACCTGCGACCTGTATGGCTCATCCAGTTCGTCGGACCAGTCGACGATGTCATTCCAGTTGATCGGTGGAACCATACGGCGCCCATCACGGGTGGCCGGCCACCACTGCTGTAACCTGAAGTCGCTCAGTCGAGTCTTGGCGTCATATGGCGCCGATGGATAGTAGTTGGATATGGGGAAGTGGCGGATCCCAAACTGGTAGGCATTCTCCAGATGGCTCTGGTTGGCCAGGTGCATGTGGGACGCCGATGGGATGAGTCTGGCCTGATCCCAGTTCACGCCTGCGTATGGATTGTGCACGCTGCCTTCCTTTCCTCGCCATTCGACTGAACAGATGGCTCCAGTGATCTTTGGTCTGTTGATCACACCGCCGCTGCAAAGCGCATGCTGTAGAGATCCGCATCGCCCATCACGAAACGCAGACGGACCGGCCGACCGGCCAGCCCCGAGACATCCGTGCCATGTTTCCAGGCTGCGCGGCCGTCGATGCGGTTGCCGAAAATATCGACTGCCTCGCGCAGTGTATATCCAGGAATCGGCTTGCCACTCTCATCACGGATCTCCACCCGCAGGCTTCCCGCGGCACTGGTGGCGTAGTTCAGCTCCAACTCAACCCCAGTGAACACCACCGGTTTCGTGATCAGTTCGCCGCCAGAGTGGGGCGCCCGAACCGAGCTGAATCCGTCCAGGCGCAGGCTGTATCGTCTGACCTGGTTCCCGGGTTGAGCGTAGTGCTCGCACACATACAAACTCATCTCGTCCGGTCCGGTCTGCACGACACCATCCACCGGATAGTTGCATCGTGCCGTCCAGTGGTCGGCACCGATGCGCGGCTTGATGAAGCCTTCCATGAAGGTCCGATCGTACCAGGCGTTGCCGGGGCGCGCCGTCATGAAACACGCATCACTGCAGGCGGTCAGCTGCGTCGGGTGAACATCCATCTGCTCAACTGCAGCCGGTGAAACGGCGCTACGTTGATCCATGAAGCGGGCCGGCAGGGCCACGTAGATGTGCGGCGCACGGAAGTAGGGCCTGGTCTGGTTGATGTAGAATTCCTCAGCCGGCGCCTGCTTGCCATCCTGGCGATAGTCCATGATGACACCGGGCTCCCAGTGAACGAAATCCTTGCTGGTCGCTCGCTTGATCCGCCGCAGACTCGTAGCCGTCGTCGTCGGCCCCCGATACTCTTCCTGCATCCCTTCGTGGGAACTGAAGGTCCGGTAGTAGGCGACATACTGATCCTCCGCCTCGCTCCAGAATCCGACATTCTGCGAGTCGAATTTCCCATCCGTGATCAGCGGCTCGGTACCCAGCAATTCCCAGTCGATCCCGTCGGCACTGACCAGGCCGTGCAGGAAGGCATCGCGCTTGCCCTCATGATCCTTGTCCGTCAGATATCGACTCAGCGCCTTGTATCTCTGCGCTCCGGACACACCCTCGCGCGTGTCGAGGAATGGCGCCATGGTGTGAGTGAATGGTTCCTGGGCAAAGATGATGTTGTTCTGCTTGTCGCCGTGCCAGGCGTGTTTGGCGATCTGTGGTCGCTCGAAGTGAACGCCATCGTCGCTGACGGCCACGCAGTAGACGGCGGGCTCCTCCGGTATCTTCCAGCCACGGTAGTACAGCAGATACTTGTCGCCATCGTGGATGATGGTGTGATACAGACTGAAGGGTCCCTCCCACGGCGTGTCATGCTGCAGCACGAGTTCGCGGGGTTGGGGCTCGTGCAGATGCAGTGAGGCTTTCCTGAGTCTGTCGATGAGCAGGGAGTCCACGAAAAGTTCACGGCGTGATCCCAGATCGATGGGGCTCGTCATCACTGCATCTCCTCAAAGGGTGAGTCTGCCTGGATCCGGGCACACCGTGTCATTACTTCAGGTCCTTGCGGAAGGATCGATCACAGGCACGGCCCTGAACAAAAGTGCTGTCCCAGTCGTAATCGACAGGCCGATCGATCCGTTGTCGCAGGTTGTGTGTCTCCATCGACAGCGAATCCGCATCGATCTCGAAGAGCTTGAATTCAAAGGGAGCCTCGACGAAGGAACTGACCGTGATGTAGTCCACACCATTGAGGCTCTTGTGCATGTTGGCGTGGCTGTGCGCTCCCAGCACACAGGTCGCACCATACTTCTCTGCCAGGCCTGTGACCACATCGGTGAACGTAGTCGGTGGCTGATGGAAGGGCTCTTCCATGCCGGTCTGGGCCGGTTCGATCGGGAACACCGGGCTGTGTGTCAGGATCAGGTGCGTCGCATCCGGCGCTGAGCTGAGCCGGTCCTCGAGGGCCGTGACCTGCTCCGGAAGGAAATGCGGATCCTGCGTGTCGGACCAGAGGAATGGAGTCGAGCCATACTGGTTGGGAATCACGTGGATCAGGCAGCCGTGGTCTTTGATCGCGAAGTCGACACGTCCCCCGAAGAACTGGGGCGCCAACCGCTGCCAGGAGTCCAGAGCACCCGCTGCCGTAAGATCGTGATTGCCCAGGCACAGTCGCACCGGGATCGGCAGATCGAAGTGATCGGCAGCGGCAAGGATGGCTTCGTCGCTGGTGGCGTGGATCATGTCTCCGCCATGCAGGACGAAGTCGATGGGCCCCTTCTCCTGGATCCAGTCACGCAGCGCCTGCAGCAGATCCGGCAGATACTCGTCGTATTTCGGCTGCAGGTGGTATCCGGCCTCCCCTGCGCCCCAATGGCTGTCCGACAGATAGATGAATCGCATCACGTGGCTGGCCGATCCGTGGAGTCCACCGGCCCGTATTCGTACGCCGCGTCCAGCATGGCGATGATATTCTCCGGTGGGATGTTTGGCTGGATATTGTGAACCTGATTGAAGACATAGCCGCCACCTGGCGCGAAGATGGCCAGCCGCTCTTTTACGTGCTCACGGATCTCGTCGGGCGTGCCCGTGGGCAGCACGTGCTGCGTATCACACCCTCCGCCCCAGAACACGATCTTGCCGTCGAATTCCGCCTTCAGCCGTTCGGCCTCCATATTGGCCGCTGATGTCTGGACGGGATTGAGGATATCGACTCCCGCCTCGATCATGTGCGGAATCAGGTGATAGATCGAACCGCAGCAATGCAGGAAGGTCTTCCATTCCGTATGGTCGTGAATCCACTCACACAGCTTCGCATAGTGTGGCTTGATCATTTCGGCCCACAGATCCGGATGGATAAACTCCCCCCGTTGCGTGCCTGAGTCATCTGCCGCGATCCCCCAGGCGAAGCAGGTGTCACCGACTGCCTCGTGGAGTTGCTCCAGGCACTGAATCGACGCCTCCACCGACCGATTCATGAGATCGTGGCACGTTTCCTTCTCCGTCATGAGCATCATCATCCACTCAGATGGGAGACCCATCGTCACATGGCTCAGTCTGTCTGTGATCATGCTCAGACCGAGAAAACAGACTCCACCACCCCACCCGAGCATGGCGTAGTCCGTGTGATCATAGAGGGTAGAACTCCTCGCCTGCAGAGCGCCCAGGTGCGCATCGGTGAATCCGGTGACGGGACGGAAGGAGGACGGATCGATGACAGCGCCGGGCTTGTTGTAGGAGATATCGTCGAAATAGTATCCCTCGCGGGGCATGCGAAGAGAGGTGGGACTCCCATCCTGATCCAGCAGGACCCAGTCTCCCTCAGCATTGGCGCCCACAGCGGTGCCGGGCGGCAGGAGTCCGTCGGCGCCCTCATACAGGGTCTTGGGAACCCAGTCGCTGTCCGGGCGACCATCGTGCATGACGGAGGAGATATCCAGCGGGACCACATCGACGTGGAAGCGTTGGAGGATCTCCTCCTCCACGGAAGCGATCATGAGTTTCGGATCCCAGATCCTGGTCTTGCTGCTGTTCAGCCCCAGTGCGCTCTTGAGTTGGTTGTACGCTTTGACGCCAATGGACGACGCCTTCATGGCACCCAGATCGATCGGGACACGATCGGTGTCCTGGAAGTTGACGGTGCGCTGAACCCGTGTCCTGGAAGTCATACTGGCCATCTGGAATTCCTCCCCTGCGTCGACTCGCCGCTTGTGATGAAGTCTGCGGTGTACAAACGATATTGCCGCCCACGGAGCAAGCGCGGTAGACCTTGCACGTCGGTGTCGACGTCGTGTTGACGCCCCTGTCTTCTCAGCGGTAGCGCTGCTCAAAGACGGAGACCGCCGTGCGCACCGTGGTCAGGGCCATGTCCACGCGTCCGTCAAAGGTCCCGAACATGCCCATCTCCGTGCCGAAGGCCAGACCGTAGGTGCGCGAGCAGAAATCCATCAGATTGAAGCCTTCACCACGACGTGTCGCGTCGAGCCAGAAGACGGCCTGCTCGGACATATCGAACCACTTCGAAGGGGCATCCTTCTCAGATGCCAGGGTCGCACCCGACGCGGCGATGGCGTTGATGGTGGCTGTCGCCGCCTTCGCCTCCCACTCCTGGCTCTCCGGGTCGGGCTGGGTGCGCGCTGAAAGCCAGAATCGATCGTCCATCCCGGCCGACTCGTGCAGATCGAAGCTGATCCCGGGGCGCACCTCATCCAGCAGTTGCCGCGTCACCCGGGGTTCGACCGGTGCCCAGTCCGTGTCGTGGAAACGGTTGATGTGCAGGATCTCCCCCTCCAGTGAGACGATCAGCGTATAGGCGCGATCGAACAGGTTCGTACCATCCACACCGATCTGACCAGCCGGTTGATAGACACGCCGGCCCAGCAAGGGTGCCAGGATCTCCGGCTGATCGCGATGGAACTGTTTCATGCGTCCATAGCCATATCCCTGCGGATTGCGCCGCTCTTCGGACGGCCGCGCACTGGCGTAGCCATATTCACCGATCAGCACGAGCAGGAACTCGTCATCCTCAAACAGGACATCCCCCGAGCCACGCAGGATCTCCTCGAGTTGACCGAAATCATCAAAAGACGGCAATTCCCCGATCCCCAGACTCAGGGCGTGGGCAAATCCATCGTGACCGACCGGGTCACGCGTGGGGATCACATACACCTGATGTTCCGTATCCAGTTCATCGATCAACTGAACCGCAGCCGAAACACCGGCATGCTCGGTCGAGTGAGATCCCGCCGTGATGAAGATCCCCGGCGTCTTGTCGCCCCCACCCCGGGCCACCACAACAGGTGATCCATCTACCGTATTGCCCAGAACCGTCACATCCTGCGCCCGCCGCAGCGTCTCGCTCAGCAGATCCTCATACCTCGTATAGATCGTCGCCATATCATCCTCTCACTGTTTGTGACGAGCCCAGAGCCTGAGCAATCTCCACGGCTGTGTGCGGAGATTGCTCCAAGCGATCTGAGCCGCGGCGGCAGTATCGCCGCGGCTCAGATCGCCGTCCACCCCCCATCGACCATCAACGTATGACCGGTGATCATCGCCGCCGCTGGACTGGCCAGAAAGACCACGGCCCCAACCACGTCTTCCGGCAGGCCCACACGCCCCTTGGGGATACGCTGGATCAGGTCCTCCCGCAGGACAGGGTCGTCGAAAGTCGACTGCGTCAGCGGCGTGAGGATGAAGGTCGGCCCCACGGCATTGACATTGATATCGTACTGGGCCCACTCCAGAGCCAACACACGCGTGAGATTGACCACACCCGCCTTGCTTGAGCAATAGGCCGCCCGCTTGTAGTAGCCGACGACGCCATTGATGGAAGCCATGTTCACGACGCGCCCGCCGTGCTCTTTCATGTGCCGCGCGCAACGCTGCGACAGGAAGAAGAGCCCCTTGAGATTCACGCCCTGCACAGCATCCCAGTCACTTTCGCTCAACTCCAGCGCATCACAAGGGATATTCACCCCTGCATTGTTGACGAGGATGTCGATCCCACCCAGTTCCCTCACAGCTCCTTCGACGAAGGCCTCGATGCTGTCCATGTCCGGCAGCTTCAGGGGTAACGGCACGGCGCGGCGGCCGTTGCTCTGAATGGCCTCGCAGACTTCGTCGAGTGTGTCCATGCGATCCGGCACTTCACTCACCACGACATCGGCCCCGGCTTCAGACAGCGCGATGGCGACGGCTCGACCGATACCGGATCCGGCGCCACTGACGACGGCACGCCGGCCATCCAATCGCATACTCGGTAGCACGTGGGTCATTTCGGCGTCTCCTTGCTTCGAACTTCAACACCCAGCACGCGCTCCCAGACCTTGATCATCGCCCCCTTGGCCTCGTGTCCGTAACCTTCAGCCAAGGCGGCCCGGTAGGTCTGCATCGCCCCGGATGCAACCGGCATGGGTGCATGCTGCTGGTTGGCGCACTCCATCAGCGCAATCATGTCCTTGTAAGCACTGGCCATGGGGTAACCCTGGTCGAAGATCCCCTGCATGGCTCGCGTAGAGAAATAGTCGAAACCAAAGCTCTGCCCGGATCCACTGGACACGACACGCTGTACCTGCTCTGGATCCAGTCCCAGTCGTACGGCCAGGGGCAGCATCTCGGCCATGGCCGCCACAGAGATATTGTAGAGGACATTGTTCGTCATCTTCATCAGCTGGCCGTTGCCTGAGGATCCCATGTGGATCACGAGCTCCCCCATCGCCTCAAACAGCGGCTGACAGGCCTCATACGCTTCCTTGTCTCCACCGGCCATGATGGTCAGCGTGCCCTCGGCCGCTCTCGACTCCATTCCCGTCACCGGTGCGTCGAGCAGGGCGATCTGGGCCTGGGCCAATCGTTGAGCCATGTCCCGTGTCACCTCAGGATGCGTCGTCCCGCAGTCTACCACGCAGCTGCCTGGCGCCAGTGAGTTCATCAGCCCATCAGCACCGAACAACACCTGCTCCACGACGCGGGCATCCGGCAGTGACAGGATGACCCGTTTGCAGGATCTTCCGAGGCTTGCCACATTCTCTGCCGCCGTGGCACCGAGCTCAACCAGCGCCTGCACCGCCTCCGGTCGCAGATCGAAGACCTGCAGGTCCACGCCTGTTGCCACCAGACGGGTTGCCATACCGCAACCCATCGAGCCCAGCCCAATGAATCCGACGGTTGTTTCGTGATCATGCATCAACTTGCGGTCCTTCCCTTTGATTCTCTCGTTTGCTGCCCCACCTCACTGCCCGCGGGCCAAGGTCTTTGATGAGCAAGAATCGCATTCGCCAACTCGAACCCGAGGCGCTCGACGACGAACAGCGCCGCATCTACGATTCCATCGTCGCCACCCGGGGCAATGCCCATGGCCCATTCCGGATCTGGTTGCACAGTCCGGAGATGGCCGACCTCGCCCAGAAATTCGGCGAGTATGTCCGCTTTCGATCACGACTGGAGCCGCGCTTCAGCGAATTGGCGATCCTCGTGACCTCCCGCGCCTGGGATTGCCAGACGGAGTGGTCGCTGCACGAGCCGCATGGCCTGGAAGCAGGTCTGGCACCAGAAATCGTCGAAGCCGTACGCCTGTCGCAATATCCGGAATTTGAGCAGGAGGACGAGCAGAGCGTCTACGATTTCGCCGCCGAACTCGTGTACAATCGATTCGTCCAGGAGCGCACCTTCGCCCATGCCGTGGAGGCCATCGGTGAGGCGGGTGTGGTGGACCTGACCGGACTCGTCGGCTACTACTCCATGGTGGCCATGACCCTGAATGCCTTCCAGGTGCCTCTGCCTCCCGGTTCCAAGCCCTTGCTGGTGGACTGCCCGACTTTCCGCTAGTGCCCTATCCCGGCAAACCGGCGATCAGTTCCTGTGAGTCGACCGAGTACTTGCCGAACATCTCCAGGATCATCACGGCGCCCCTCGTCTGCCACAGTTCGTCGTGCGTCTGTGATGACTCCATACCCGTCGTGCAATCCCTCACCATGAGGATGTCGTAGCCACGTCGGGCCATGTCGAGCGTACCGTAGTCCCGATGCAGAATGCAGGCATTGGTGTTGAAGCCTGCATAGACGAGACTCGTCACGCCTTCGCCCTTGCACCACAGATGTAATTCCTCACCGGTGGCGATCACGGGCTCACTCTCGACGGGGCGCACATCCGGGTGCAGACCAAGTCTGGCGCGATGTGCCTCGCGTTCCGCGTCACGCGGTTCCTCCGGCAGGGCATAACGAGCGAATTCTGCCTCACGTCGTCGAAACGCCTGCGGTGGCCAGGCTTCTTCACCGGGCCAACTCGGCTTGTCCCATCCATCCAGTTGCAGCCAGTTCGGGTGTTTCTTCGCCTGCGGAGGTGAGGGCGCATGGATGATCCGCACCCCCGCCTGTCTGCACGCAGTCACCAGCGGCAACAGTCGATCCTGAATGATCTGTTCGGCACGCTGCTGCGTGTCCTTCAGGTAGTGACGATCCCAGACATCCAGCAGTACGAGGGCGACCTGCGACATGGGGAGCTGCCAGTCGAGGTAAGCATAGTCGGTGTTGGCTTCGAGCCATTCGACACCCGGATCGACGTGCCAGCGATGGTATCTGGCCGATACCTGCCAGCACTTGTCAGAAGTTGCTGCGTCCGCGCTCATGGTTGATCTCCGCTCTGCTGTGGGTGCTTCTCCTGCTGCATCTCGATGGCGCGCATGATCGTCGCTTCAGCCTCGCGTGCATCAAATGGCTTCTGCATGGCCAGATCAAAGGAGTCCAGACGCGGATCTTCCGGAGCCAGGGACCACCCCGTCATCAGCACCGTCGTCAGTTGCATCTCCTGTTTTGCCTGTTGGGCCACCTGATCACCGGAAAGCCCGGGAATCCCCAGATCGAGAATCGCCACACCATACCGACCGGTGCGTAGCCGCTCGAGGGCCAGATCCCCCCGATCCACAACATCCGGAATGTAATCAAGGCGACGGACGCATTCATCGAGCACCATCGAGACGATCCCCTCATCTTCAGCAATGAGAATTCGCCGGCCTTGCTCCGCATCCTCTGGCCCAGCCAGAGCCGGCATGGCCGGCAAGGGGCCATCCCACACAGGGATCCTCAATCGGAATGTCGTTCCCGCTCCAGGCAGGCTCTCGACAGAGATATCGCCCCCCCAGTCCCTGACCGATCGGTACGCCGTCGCCAGTCCGAGCCCCGAACCCACATTCACCTTCGTCGTGAAGAAGGGTTCGAAGATCCGCCGCTTCACTGTTTCGTCCATGCCGGTCCCGTCGTCGCTGACCGTAATGAGGACAGACCCGTCGTCCAACTGGCGCGTCGCCAGTGACAGTCGGCCGCCGTCGGGCATGGCATCGACACTGTTGAAGATGAGATTCACGATGATGTCGTGCAGGCTGGTCGGGTCAGCCTTGATCAGACGCGTCGGCACGAAATCAGTCTGCAGGTCGATGCGGATTCCACCACGGATAACCTCATCCTGCCAGCGCGAACGGGCCGTTTCAACCGCCTCCAGCAACACGGCATTGGCCTCGACCGCCTTCGTCGGCACAGAGTGGTCACCCGAGCCGGTTCGGTGCAACCGCGACACCAGGTCCTGCGCCCGCTGGGCGGCAGCGACTACGATATCGGCGTCACGTCGCGTGTCGCTCGAACTACCATCCCGCAGACGCTGGGCCGGCGCCAGAATCCCGATGAGGATGTTGTTCAGATTGTGACTGATCCCCGCCGCCAGTTCGTGCGCTGCCCGCAGACGCTGGACCTGCACGCGTTCTTCTTCAGCCTCTTTGCGGGAGGTCATATCATGCAGGACGACCAGATCGCCTCGCCTCTCGCCGCGGCGATCATGCACAGCAGATTGCAGGATCTCATAGATACGACGCTGTTCACCCTCGCCGACCGTCATCTCTGTGGCCGTGTCCGTCTCGCCCAGTTTTACCTGCGGTAGAACAGCAGAGAATTCCTGTCCGATGACGAGACCGGCATCACGCCCCAGAATCTCGGCGCCAGCCCGGTTGATATCCACGACCCGCCCATTGACACCCATGACGATCACCCCCTCCCAGAACCCCTCGATCACCATGTCACGGGCGACGGGCACCACATCGAGGAAGTGCAGGCGCAGCAGACCGAAGCTGACGGAGATGCTCACCAGCGAGAAGGCGAAGGGGGTCAGATCCAGGTGCGGAAAGGGGCTGAGTCCTCCCAGGTAGATCGCATTGGCGATCCAGGGAGCCAGGGTTCCCAGCAGGACAAAGAACGCCTGCGCCCGGTAGAGAAAGGGGGATCGCAGGATGACCGGTACAAGGATCAGCGTGCCCAGCATCATCAGCACATAGGCGTAGGCCGTGTGGATCCAGAAGAACCACCCTTTCTGCCACTGGACCAGGATCGAGCCGTCTACGTCGAGTGGATTGGCGCCTGAACGCAGATAGGGGTAGACATCGCTGCCCCAGGCCAGGAAGATGACCACGGCGGGCTCGATGAAGAGCAATGCCATGAGCCATCTCGGCAACCAGCGATCTCGCGCCGTGAAGTGGATGGTGAAGATCAACCACAGGACCGGGACGCTGGGAATGAAGAGATACTGCACATTCGCCCACAGCGTCTGTGCCGCGAGATTGCTGCACGAGAGCTCCAGCGCATACGCCAGATTCCATGCGGAGACCGCCGCAAACAGCCCGGTCGCTGCCAGGGATCCGGTTTTCTCCCGGCGCCGGTAGACGATGATCGTCAGAATCAGCGTCGCCGTCGCCGTGATCAACAGGAAGGGCGTGTAGGGTGTGAACTGCCAGTCCATAATCAGTGCTGTCTCTGTCTCAGGCACCCGTCTCTCCCGCCTGCAGAAAGGACGCTGATGCAATCGAATACCCCACGACGACCTCGACATCCCGGATCGCAGCCTGGGTCAGGCCCAGACCATCGAGGGTGTCGTCCATCTCGATCGCCG
>JABHDC010000127.1 GCA_018673255.1 Gemmatimonadota bacterium | reverse complement strand
TGCACCACGCGGACCTCGCCACCCACCCGGCGAGCTTCGTCGGCGGTGTTGTCCGTCGATCCGTCATCTATGACGAGGATCTCGTATCGCTCTTGGAGATCAGACTCCTGATCAAGCCGCTGACGCAGAGCCGTCAGGACAGGCGCAATGGCACCCTCTTCGTTGTAGGCAGGCAGACACACACTGAGCTCGAGGTTGGGCAGATGGCTCATCGCCTACGCCCCCCTGTCAGCGCGGATCGGCTGCGAACAGCGGCATCTCCGTGCGCAATCGTGCCTCAAGCCGCTGGTGACAGGCCGGGCAGACTGAAATGAGGTGTTCGAGTTTGTTCGCTTCCACATTGCTGTGAAAGCGGCGGTACGGAATCCGATGGTGAACGTGGAGACGTTGCCCCAGTTCCTTCTCGGTGATGCCGCACTCCTGACAGCGACACTCATCGCGATAGCGGGCCTCCCGGGCCTGGATTTGCCAGTTCCCGCCTCGACAGCGACGCCCATGGCGCCCATCGAGACGAACGGCAAACGATTCCTCTGTCCGAGCCCATGCCTGGCGGCAATCTGCACCGCAGTAATGGAGACAAACACCCGTCTCCTTCAACCAGACCGGCAAGTGCACGGGGGCGCCACAATGCGCACACCGGGCAGCACGCCGATGGGATTCGGACTGCGTCGGCACAGACTCAGCTGCTGCCAATGGCAGACACAACTGGGCCGTGACACCCGACTCCTGCTCCATCAAACCCCCTTTGCCAGTTGCCGCCAGCCAAGAGGTACGGAGGGTCAGTTATTAGGGGATACGACTAAAGAATCCGGGTGCAGTAACTATGCGGAATACGCTACCCATACTGTGGTATTCACAACCCGAAGGGAGGGAGTGAAACGGTGTCCATTGGGGGGACGAATCACGCGCCAATATACTGGAAAGTCTGAAGATATGTCAAGGTGGAGATCTTGCATATCGACCTAGAAGCCCACGTCTTCCAGAATCAGATCCACGTCAAATGTATCGCGCACCGTCAGCGCCTGAGCGACGACGGCAACACGGCGAGGCCGACCATCTGCAGGACTCGTCAACTGAGCGACGGCCAGGCCATCCTGTGTCTGGCTTTCATCGGTGATGACACCTGCCGTGGTGGCAAAACGGACATTGGTCCCATCCTTGACCGGATTCGTACCCTGAAGAACCGTCGCCCACACCTCGGCCGTCGACGAATCCTCCGCCGAGAGCTGTGTGGGATAGGCCGACAGAACAATCGTCAGTGTCGATTCCTCGCTGTCAGTGGGGGCCACGGAGAAGGCGCACCCAGACAGCATGACACAGAGACAGAACAGGATGCAGGTGCGCAGCATGAGGTTCACCTGTAGTCCGCGTAGGCGAACTGGGGTGGGACCCAGGAGAAGTGCTGGGCCATATTGTCGAGAAGATTGCTCACAAGGCTATCGAGAGCCTCTTCGTGGACCTTGCGGATCTCGGCGGCCGACCGTGCAACGGTGATATCCCGGCGATCCGCGGGTAGAATGCGGACCCGCTTGCGCAGGTGGCCCTCCCCCTCAATCTCCTGAGACAGTGCTTCCATCTCGATCTTGGCCGGCGAAGAGAACCACATCACCCGATAGCGGAGCCCCACCTTGACCTGCGTCTCGGGGACTTCGAAGAGAAACGGCAGGCGGGGCCCGGAAAAACGCTCGACGTCATAGTTCGAGACGGCGCCGGAGATGATGACATCCACGCCCAGTTTGCGCGCAATATCGATCAATTGCTGTGGCCTGAGAGCGCCCCGGTGAGGAATGCCGGAATACCGCGTCAGATCCACGACCTCGAGACTATCGTGTGGCTCGAGTCGGTGACGCAGGCGTTCGACGATCCGCTCACCGGCTTCGTATTCTTCGAAACCACCGAATTCCACGATCGCCAGTCGAAGCACGGCCTCCGGCTCGTACACGCGTTTCGGTGGCGCGGGTGGACGATAGGCAGAGGATCTGGCGACAAACTGGCGGCGCGGACTCAGGAATCCGTGCGTACGCAGCCCGAAGGTGAACTGCGAGGGAATCGGATGGTCGAGGAAACCGATCTCCTGGTTCAGCTCCAGTTCGATACCACGCAGTATCTGCACACGTACGCCGAATTTCAGGATATTTGCCGCTCTGGACTGCTGGGCAAAGGCCACCCGAGCCTGATACTCCGAGTTGAAGCTGACCCAGCGATTGGATCGCCCCACCTCGATGCCCAGTCCGTAGACCAACTGCGTGTTCACCGTGACACTGCCGGGCTTGAAGAAGCCGCCATTGAGATAGACCGAAGCGCCGCGAAAGTGAATATCGAAGAGGGCATTGAAACCCATGTCGAGCCCGCCGCTGCTGAATTGCCGGATTCCGCCAATCCCATCGAGGGCGTGCTCGCCCTTGTATCCCAGTGGCAGACCTAGCAGCAACTGAAACGCCGTATGGGAACCGGCCCGAATCCGCCCCGGCCGCGACCACTTGAAGCCGAGGACAGGATCACCCGAACCGTACTTGTTGAGTCCCCCAGCCCCGTCCATGAGAAATGGCACGACGACAGTCACATCCATGGCGTCGCTGAAGCCGTAACCCAGGCCATAATAACCGGTGTAGAGACTGCCATTTCCCAGATCAGGAATCACGACGGTAGACGACCGATTCTGTGCGCGAAGGCGGAAACGCCCTTTGCCCAGGGGCTCGGCACTGCCGATCAAATCCAGGCCCTGTCCTGCAGGGATCGAGATCGCCGAATTTGTGGGCACTTGCAGGAGCGCCAGATCCTGGGCATGAGTGTTCGTCGGCAGCCACAGGGTGAGGGCCAGTAGAATCGCCAGTTGGGCGGTGAAATGTCTTGCGAGAGTCAGCACGATTCCTAGTTCGTCGTCGGGTCCTGCAACGTGAGAGCAAGATCGCTGATGGTCCGCAGCAGTTGTCCTGGATCCTTGTAGCGGAAGTCCTGATCAACGAGACGAACCTGAGCCGACGCATTGTTCGGATCTTTCCGCTCGACAGCACTGTAGGCGCCAGACTGCAGATACGCCTCGGCGAGCATCAGGCGCAGGTGCCGCTCATCCACGTTGTCGTGACCGAGAAATCGTCCGGCCGCATCGACGCGGGTCGCCGAGTTGTAGTCAGGATCGATCTCCAGGGCCTGATTCGAGAACTGCGCCGCATCGCTGAAATCCCGCAGGGCCAGAGCAACACCCGCCCAACCTGCCCAGGCGTCAGAGTTGAGTCGATCCAGTGTCGTGGCCTGGGCGAAGGCCTGCTCGGCCGCCGACAGATCCTGCAACCGGAAGAAAGACCAGCCAATGCCGGATTGCGCCTCCGATTTGACCTGGTTCTTGGCCCCTTCGACCCCCTCCAGCGCATCAGCCTGATCCAGGGTCTTGGTGAAGAAGTCGATGGCACCCGTGAAATCGTTGGCGTTGTAGTTGTTCCAATCGATGGGCAGACGATCACGGAGACGGTCTTCCCGCTTCTGGATCTCTCCCGGGCCGATGCCCGTGCCACCGCCACAGGCGCAGAAGAGCGCCATGCAGGCGAGGGTGATCATCGGGAGGATCGGTCGATTCTGAGTCATGGCCTCTCTCACTTGAGCAGCATCATGGAACGCGTCTGCTGAGTGCCACCCGGCACCAGCGTCAGACGGTAAAAGTAGATTCCACTGCCTACGGGCCGGTCGAGTGCATCGCGTCCATCCCAAAGGATCTGGTGCTGACCTGGTTGCATGCCCCCATCGAGCAAGAGGCGTACCTGCTGCCCGGCGGTGTTGTAAATGACCAGCTGCACACGGGAATCCCCTGTCAGATCCCCCGCTGCCGGTACAACGAAGGGAATCGTCGTCTCCGGATTGAATGGATTCGGGAAGTTCTCTCCCAGTTGTGCCTGCCGCGGCAGGATGTACGTGCCGTCGATTCGTTCCACGAGGGATGTCTCATTTGCGGCACGATCGCTGACACGAATCTCGACCAGGGGTTGCGTGAGTTCGCCGAGACGATCGCTGCTCAGTTCCCATATGATCAGATCACCGGCCATCGCCATGGGCAATCGTTCACCGTCCAGCAGCGCTGCCAGTGACGTGATATCCACGCCGGCGCCACGGTCGGTGATCCTGGCCGTGAGGCGCCCGGGCTCGGAATCGAGGATCTGAATTCGCGGCGCTGTGAAATCTGCGGCGATCTGATATTGCCCGAATCGTTCGATCTGGCCACCGATCTGACCGGAGGCATCCTGGCTCACACGTCCAGCCCATTCCCAGGTGTCATCTCCGAGGGCACGATACAACCCCATGCCGCTGGCAACACCCTCTACCACCAATTGTGTGGGAGTCGCAAGCTGCAGTTTCGACGGATACAGATCGAAAAGGAGCAGGGGCATGAGTTCGGAATCGTCCGGACCGGTCACCCCGACGATCCGGCGAGCGGTCTCAGGTATCGGGTAGCGACTCTGCAACACGACGGTTGTGGCCGAATGTGATGCCGAACCTGCCGCCGTGATCTGCACCGGGCCATGGCGGAGGGCGAGCACCTTGCCTGAGCTGAGTTCGCCCACGGCTATCGAGGCTGCCGATGTCACACTCGACCCAAGGGCCGTCAGGGCTGTGGCGCGGAAGGTGACTGTGCCCGCAGCGTCGGGCTCCGCTCGATACGATCCACCCCAGATCAGCACGCCGCTGGACAGGTCCTCCTCGATCTGGCGAACAGCGACGGTGCTGTCCCCATTGAAGGTGACCACAACAGTCGGGCTCGATGCCAGTTCGGTCCGGGCGATGACGAAGAAGTTCAGATACTGCGGATTGATCGGGTTCGGTACAACCTGCATTTCGAGGGTCGACTCGTCGATCGGCTCTATCACATTGACGACCAGGTCGCCGGTGGCCACGAATCCTCCACCCAGATCGACACGCAGAGACAGCGTATCAACACCCAGGCTGTTTCCGAGGCCCGTCACTCTGAGAATGTGCGGTATCTCACGATCGATCACGGGTGCCGTGAGGCTCTGCCCCGAAACCGACCATGCCGTGCTCGCGGGAGTTACACCTTCGGGGAGAAAGTCGTTGAGGACGATGCTTGAATCGATGCCCCCCGCCTGCAAGACGAGATCGGGAAATGGCTGTAGTTCCTGTTCGCCCAGGGCCGGGTCCTGAGAGATAATGCGGACCGTGTCGCGACCGGTCACATTCAGTGCCGTATCCCGGGCAACGATGACGAACTCACGCTGGACAATGTCGGTAGCGAAAGCCAGGATCGAACTGTCATCCTTGAGATTGACGACGATGGGCTCCCCACTGGTACTGATATCTCGCACGGACCATTCCATCACCGAATCCGGGTGGGTTTCCCGATCGACGATGAAGTCATTCAGCAGGAAGGGCTCAGACGATCGTCCGGCAATGAAGAAGATGTCCGGCAATGAGTGCAGGTCGAGCCGCTCGCTGGCCCCAAAGTAGCGGACCGTTGTCGTGGCCACCTCCGAGCGCCCGAGCGAATCGGTGGCAATGATGCGGATTGTGTCGGTGCCGGCATCTGTGCTGAAGACACTCAGGTCCCAGCGAAAGCCATCCTCATCCTGTGGATCGCGGCGGAAACTGGTGATCGCCACGCCAACATTGCCCGTCTCATCCACGCGGAAAGTGATCGAACTATCCGATACGGAGATGGGCGTGATCAGATAGTCCACCAGATCAATTACGGGAACGAGTTGTCCCACCTCTGCCTCCAGGGCGGGCAGCGGCGTCAACGAGAACGCCCCACCTGAACCAGCGCCACCGGATCTGATCGTGACGAGCATCGTATCCTGCGCCGAAATACCGCTGAAGTCCTCAACCCGGAAGATGACCGTTTCAGAGCCGAAAGGCGCGCCCGGGTCGACGAAGATCGTGGCAATGTGTGTCAGTGGATCGATGGACACACTGAGATTGTCCGTATTGAAAGAGGCCACAGTCGACCAAGTCATGTCCCGGTCGGTGTTGTTGTCGTCGTAGTAGTAGTTGTCCAGATCGATCGACTGATCACTGTCACCCAGATCGAGGATGAGATCGGGGATACCGCCCACGACGGGACGGCCATCGGAAACGTAGATCCGCAATGTCAATCGATCCGATTGGTCGCCCGGATCGGAGACCGTCAGTTCGATCTCCTCGTATCCGACAAAGTCCTGCTTGGCGATGGTGGTCAGCGTTCGTTTCTCGTCGACGCCCAGCGAGTTCTGGGTCACACCTGGGAGCGACCAGGTCAGTTCACTGTCGTCGTTGTCAGGATCCTCGACGAATTCGTCGAGTTCTCTCTGA
>JABHDC010000126.1 GCA_018673255.1 Gemmatimonadota bacterium | reverse complement strand
GTCGCCGACCAGGGCTTCAAGGGCCACTTTGGCCTTGAATTCAGCAGAGAAATTCCGTCGTGTACTCATGACTCCAGATCCTTCCAATTGAGGGCGGAGTCCAACTTAACACACTGTCCGAATTCCGGGGACCACCTCTCTCCTGTCGTTACCGGGGCGGGTGTGTCCACCCAGGCCCTGATCCCCCGAACCGACGGCCTCCATCTTCGCCTGCTCAATCACTCGCCGCTCGCCACCCGTGCCCATGTGGCACTTCCCCAAGGCTGGAGCCTGGGCCATCGCATCGACTTCTACGGTCAGCCGATCGACGAACAACCCTCAATCGACGGGTCAATAGGTCTCGCCCCCTGGTGCTTCGCCACGATAGAGTGCCAGCCCCCGCCTGGCTCTCTTGATGTGAATGAGTCGTAAATCAGCATCGGTGTGAAGGACTGACTGCCACGTGCCGTGTGTAGTCGTCGTTGACTGTCAGCGGCGCAGCATCTGCTTCGTCGCCCCGGTGTAGTACAACACTGTGGAACCCGGCGACAGCGTCACCTCGAAGACGTCAGTGTTCTCGGCAACGATCCGGTCCTCGTACAGGTCCTGCACCACTTCGACACGTTCCGGCAACCTGAATACGCGGCTGCCACCGGAGAGTGTGTGCACACTGAGCATGTCGCGCGTTGCATAGAGGACATCTCCCGCCTCACTGAAAAGATGGACACCCGCATATCGGGCAATGCCACGCAGCACCGGGGCGGGAACATTCGGCGCCGCGATGTAGATCGATTTCCACGTCTCAAGTTCCTTCACCGCCATCCCCGGTTTGCACCTTCCCAGGGAATAGACCACCTGCCCCAACTCGGTGGCCTCCGGATCTTCCAGATGGAACAGTGGGAGAAGCGAGTTGTTCGTCCCCCACATCAGGTCCTGTGGGATGTCCCTGGTGATCTCATGCTGGAAATTGCTGATATGCATCATCGGACCCCAGGCATTCCTGCCCGTGCCGAAGTGGAAGCCCGTGAGATCCGTCATGTGATCCACGGACGGCGTGTCCTCGATGTACCCGGCAGCATATAGCCACACCGCCACACGGCCATCACGTCGAAGTTGCCCGGCCAGGGCTTCTCGACGCCGCCGATCGAGGCGAACCGGGTTCAGGAAGATGTAGAGCTTATACGGAGGGAGTTTGCCGTCGATCAGATCCTGCAACAGATACACATCGTGAGGCGCACCGAAGCGCGGCAGCCCCCATACGCGTTGCTGAAAGATCAACGGCAGGTTGATCGTATTGCGAATGGTCTCATAGAAGAAACTCTCATCATCGATCAGGACGGCCACCTCTGCAGCCGGCGTGCGATCGAGGCCCAGGGCCCACGAGCCGAGCTGTTGGTATCGTTCGAGCAGGGGCTGAAACTCCGGCTCTGACTTCCCCAGGTCCTGATAGGTTCCGGCGGGCCAGTCGGCAAACCACCAGATGCCGAGGCCATGCGTCAGGGATTGAGCGAAACAGCGGTTGTGGATACTCGGACCGTGTTCGGGACGGTAATTACGGCCCTCGGGGTCCATCAGATTGTGGAGCCGCGAATCCTCTTCATAGATATACAGCTTGCCGTGAATTCGGAGTGACTCGCTGGGCGGCATGGGCAGTCCATCACCTCCCAGTCCCCGGAAGGCATAGCCGTAAGGACTGACCAGGAAATCCACATCCGCTGACTCGAGGACGGTGCGTAGACCAAGGTGGCCACTTCGTTGGATCGTTGAGATGTCGGTTCGGTCCGTCTCTGAGCCGAAGAAACAGTCGTTCCAGGCCAGATCCATGATATAGCCGAAGAAGGCGCCGGCCAGCGCCTGTCCACCGGTCTCGACCTTCACGGTATGACAGAAATCGATGACAGCAGCGGCACATACGTCTGCCAGACACCTGTAGTAGTCGATGACCTGCTGTTCGCGTACCGGATCACGAAACAGACCAGCCGTGGTCGTGTGCTGCATTTCGGCTGATGGAACAGACAGCGTGTCGAAGGTGACGGCAGGATTGTTCCACGCAGCCTGCAATGCCATCGTGTCGTCGTTGTACCGCTCACGGGCCCAGGCTTGAAAGCGGCGGCGCATGGGCGCACTGTAATCACCACAACGCTCCTGCATGGAGGTGACGTTCTTGATCCATTCGCCACAGATGCCGGCCATTGGCTGGTAGGCAATCACCCGATCAGCCAGACCGACAGACTCGAGGAACCCGATCAGGGCTCGGAGGTAGGCATTCACCTCATCCTGCCATACCGTTGATGCATAGGACTGATTCAGACGCACGTCCTCAGAACTGATTTCACATTCATCTGGATTCTCTTCGTTCCACCAGACTGGTGTCTCGAAATACAGGCGGAGGTGGAAATGGGCATCCGGATCGGCGATCATCACCCGTCGCATACCGACTTCCACATGCGAGAAATCTGACATCTCTTCGCGGCTCTCGCCGAAAACCCTGGGACCTATCGCGTACAGATGCACGCCCTGTTTGCCAAAGGCACGGATGCATTCCTCAGCTGGAAACCCGTCCTCGGTGGGATCTGAAGACATCCACAGGCAGCTGTAGAAGCTGGGCTCCCCATCCAGATACAGAGTCGGCGTACCCTGATGCATTCTGACTTCAGCTTTCATACGTCCCTTTCATGTCGTCCCGTGACAACGCAATGCAGAAGGAGAGGCTGTAAACAGAGATCGATCACTCGTTGCCTCCATGGGTCGCCTTTGACTTCGGCGCTGATCCTCGCGATGGCACTCACGTGGAATCCTACACAATCCACGCATTGGAGGCACTGCAGTGTCTGCAGAGGGATGCGGTCTGGGAGACCACGTGAGGGATTTCACCTTCGGCGAACGGCGATCCGCCGGTTCAGGTCTATCTTGTGTCTGCGATAGACACACAATGCACAAGACACAGGTGAATAGATGGCTGATGTCGAGATTGCCGGAGAGACGTCGATCCTCTTCGAAGAGCACGGTTCGGTCCTCGCGCACTGGTTCGATCGGGGCTCGCGTGACCAGACCCTCCTCTGTTTTAATGCGCACCTCGACATCCGGCCGATCGATGAACGTCGCCTGGCACCTCTACGCGAGGCACGTTCGGGGGCTGACTTCTCAAAGCGGATGAAGCTTCATCCCAGCCAGCCTGATGGTGATACCAGCTTCGGCATCGAGGACTTTCTCTTTGCTGCCCATCGGCTGGGCATCATCAGCCGTCTCATCTGGGTCGTGCCTCCCTTTGTTGGAGCCAACTACAGTGAGGGAGCCCTCGCAGCACTCATGCAGATGAATGGCGTCGACTTCGAGCAGCTGCTCACTTTCCATCGCGGCGAAGCCGGCTGCATTCAGGGTACCCTGCTGGGTCTACCGATCACCATGTGCAGCATCGAACAGCTCGCCGACCTCGACCTTCCGGAAGATCTGCTCGTGGATATCGATGTCGACTACCTCATCGGCTTGCCCGAGGATCGGCCCTGGTGTTCGCCCAATGCTCTCATCGGGGCCCTGCAGGCGTTGTCGATCGCCCCGCAGGAGCTCACGATTTCCCGATCCGTATCCTCCGGCTACACGCCGTTACAGTATCGATTCCTGGGTGATCATCTGGCAGCGCTGTGGGACGGGAACGACAACCTCGCTGGCCACTATGCACGCCTCTTCCTGCTCGACCATCGCGCGGGAGAGACTTCGGCAATCACCGAGCTTGGGTCGGAGTTGGCCGCCTTCCCAGACTGCCCTGCGACTCATTTCCTGGCTGGGCGGGTCGCCTCCGCGCCTGAAGCGCAGCGACGCCATCAGGAGAGCGCCGCGGAACTGAACGCGGCCTATGCCCCCGATCTGCTCCGATCCATCAGTGAGTTTCGCGCTCGAGGTCTGCCCATCGACGCAGCAATGGTCGACGGACTTGCCACGGGGATTTCCCAGATCGAAGATGACGACCACCGGGCCAGTGCCCATGCGGCCGTCGGTCTCATCTACTGCGCAGGCAGTCAACTCGAGATGGCGACTACACACTTCGATGCCTGCAAATCGGCATGGGGTGGCCATCCTGAGCTTGGTCTGGAGATCGCCAAGGGGATGCTGCCGACCTGTTCAGCTGAGGAGTTATCTCCCTATCTCGAGGTCGCTGAAGGCGACGATGAAACGCGTACAGCTGCAGGTTTCCTGCGAGGCTACTCGCGAATAGAAGCCGGCGATGCAGCAGCCGCAATCCCACACCTGGAGGCGGCACGAGAACAGGCCCCGGCCTGGCTCGAGATCCTGGCCGTTCTCTCGGACGCGCAGGATCTTGTCGGAAATCGCGAGGCCGCCAGCCGCCTGAGACAGGAGTTGCAGCTGCGGCGAGAGCAGATTGTGGAACTTGCGCAACGCCTCAGCTGAGCAGGGACTCCTTTCCAAGACACACACCACAATCAACGAATGGCTTTTCTGATGGAATTGAGCGAAACACAACTTCGTGAACATGTAGACAAGATCGATCGGGTGGGATACACCATCCTCGAGGGTCTGATTCACAAGGATGTCGTGGCCGAGATGGCAGCCGCCTTCGACCCCATTTACCAGGCGAATCTGAGCACCATTCAGACGGATCCCAATCGGGGCCCCATGCGCCACTACATTGTCCTGCCCTTCGAGCCACCACTCTATCAGTCCGCCTTCCATGGCCATCCGGCTGTGCTCGAAATTGTCCGCGCCATCCTTGGTGAGGATGTCTACTGTAATCAGTTCGCCTCGGACACTCCTGCAAAAGGATCTGTTCACCAGGACTGGCACGCCGACACAACGGTGAGTTTCTCTGACGGCAAACTGCAGGCACCCAATCTGATCGCTGCCAATACGGCCTTCGTCGATGTCACGGCAGAGAATGGCCCCTTCGAGGTCAGCGATGGCAGTCACCATATCCCGGACGCCATCGAGAGACTGCAGAAGTGCGAGCTTGATTTCCGGCCTCTGTGTATGAAGGCAGGTGATGTCCTGATACGCGACCCCCGCTGTATCCATCGAGGCTCGCCGAATACGACCGACATCCCACGGGGCGTGGCCGTCCTGGGCTTCGATCGCGAGGGCACAGAGCGGAGTAGCCACTTGGCCGAGAATGGCATGCGTGCAGATTTCTACGATACGTTGAGTGAGGACGAACAACGCCTGTATCGAAAAGTTCCTCGCATTGATGGCTGAGGGCCTGCGCAACGTGTGACGCGCAACGAAATGAAGGGGCAGTCATGAAACTGAAAGAGCGAGTGACACTCGCGGGCCGGAACATGCTCGGCCTCCTGGATGCGGAAAACGATTTCATGCCCACGGGTGGCTACGAAGTGGCTCATGACCTGGGGCGATTCTGGGATGCCATCCTGCGCGTGGAGGAGAGTGTCGGCTTCACGATCCCGGCCGAACTCGAAGCCGCCTCGCTTGAGAACCTGCGACGGTTGACCGACAATCCGGACCGCCTGCTGCACAACCGGCCGGAGGTCCCCCACATGGCCCCGAAGGCGAAGCTGAACACCCACAACTTCCGCGAGACCTTGCTGGCCATGGGAGGGTTGATTCGGCGACGGCACAGCAACTGGGCAGCGGCGTCAGCGGCGCATCTGGTCAGCGTCATCGATCGGGTCGTGTTGGCCGATGGTCGTCTCGATCTGTCGCAGATGGGTACCTGGGGCCAGTTGCCCGGCCCCGACACACCCATGGTCGGACAGGCGGGTGAGTGGTTCGACACCACGAGTTCGAGCGGCCGCTGTCTGGAGGCGCTGGTCTGGCTCTATGAGGAAACCGGTGATGACCGGGTGCTGGACCTGTCGCGCCGGATTGCCACACATCATCTGGAATACTCCACCACAGAGGACGGCAGCGTGCCGGCCGGATTCATCGACCCGGAACACGGCGGCCACAACCACTCCTATCATGGGACCCTGAAGGGGCTCCTTCTGTATGGCATTCTGACGGGGCAGAAGGAGTACGTCGACCGGGTCGAAGCGACGTATCGCAATGGGGTGCGACTGAAGATCGTCAAGGAATCAGGGTGGACGCCGCACGACCTCGGCAAGACCCGATTCCCGAATGACTTCGGCGATCCGGTCAGCGACCCGGCCAGCACCGGCGACTCCGCTCAGATCGCCCTGTGGCTCGCCCTCGACGCCGGCTGCGGCGATCTGCTGGATGACGTCGAACGCTACGTGCGCTCCCGGTTGGCGCCAGCGCAACTGACCCAGGCCGACGCCCATCCCGGCATCGAGGTCACCGGGCGCGATCTGGGAACCTGGGGCATCCATCTGCCAACCCACGGCGGCAAGAAGTGTACGCCGGATGTTGCAGCGGCGGTGACACACTCGATGTGCGACATCTACAACAACATCTGCACCCGGTCGGCGACCGGCCTTCAGGTCAACCTGCACTTCGATTACGAAGATGAGGACATCACCGTCACATCCACTCGAGCCGACCGGGGCGAGGTGGCCGTAAGGCTGGCCCAACCGGAGAGCGTCATGGTGCGCATTCCCGGATGGACGCCAGAGTCGTCCCTCAAGCTCACCGTGGACGGCCAGGCGACGCCGATCAGGCGACTCGGCCACTACGCCTGGATCCCGGGCGGCGACCAGAAGACGGGTAGCGACATCCTCCTGACGTACGAGCTGCCCAAACGAGTGACCCAGGAGGAGATGCCCTCAGGCCGTGTCTACACGATTGCCTGGCGCGGCGACGAGATCGTCGGCATCGACCCCCAGGATGGGCCGATGCCCTTCTTCGCTGCCCTGGAGAAGTGATCATGGCCAGCTCGATTCCGAAGGTCTCCGCTCATCGACTGTCATCAGCGATGCCGGAGTGGGCCGTGCTGCAGCGCAGCCTCATCGCCCTGATGAACCAGTCCGAGGACATCATCCTCGAACACTACCTGCTGCCCAATGGTGAGATCTTCTGGCCCGACATCGAAGGCTTCCACGGTTATGGTGGCGTCGACAACGCCTTCGAGGGTTTCCATCGTTGGCCACTGTTCTATCTGCTGGGAGGAGAGGATCGCTTTCTCGATCTCGCGCAACGGCAGTACGAGGTGCTGGTCGCGCAGTTCTCGCGCCTCAAGGTCGAAGGATCACCCTTCCCGCCCGGTCGGGATACCATGTTGGTGCAGGAATACCTGCCCGACTTCGACTGGATGCACGCCGGCGAAGCAGCGCTGTATTTCTATCTACTGAATCTGGCGAACCCGACACACGAAAAGAACCGCGAGCGCTCCATCCGCTTCGCCGGTTACCTGACCAACGAGGACCCGACATTGCCGGAGCCCAGCTACGATTCCAGAGCTCGGGTCTTCAAGACCTTTGCCATGGGTAGCAACGGCCCCGCCTTTCACAAGTTCGATCGGCCATACGGCTACGGCACGTGGATGGACAGCTACGGTCTGGCTTTCTACGACGTCCCTGGCGTTGAGACGATGATGGATCTGGCTGATCCCGACACAGCCAGGCGTTATGGAGAGGTGTATTCGGCACGTCTGAAACACTGCGACACGGTCACCAACATGTTGTCTACGTCGATGGTGACGAACGCCTACCTGCACACGGGGCAGGACATATACAAACAGTGGGTGCTGGACTACGTCGGCGGCTGGCGGGAACGCTACGCCGGCAATGGCAACATCATGCCTGACAATGCCGGCCCCACCGGTGTAGTGGGAGAGACCATCGACGGCAAGTGGTACGGCGGTCACTACGGCTGGACTTTTCCGCATGGCTTCCACTTCATCGCCGACGCCATGGTCGTGGGCGGTGAGAACGAGCGCCTGCTGACGGGAGAGGATGGTAGGCTACAATGGGTTCGCGAGCAGATCGAGATGCTGCTGGATCGTGCCATCAAGGATGAGGACGGCCGTCTGCTGATGCCGATGAAGTATGCCGACCCTGACGCGGTCATCGAGTATGCCGGCGCCGAACCGCTGACGCGGCCGGACCGCGTCACGGACTACGAAGACTTCAATCGCAAGAAGCAGGTGGACGGCTGGTTCGAGTTTCGCACGATGGATCCCGTGTTCATGGCGCATGTGTACGCTGACAGTGTCGATCCGCGCGACATGGAAGTGGCACGCCAGATCCGCGACCCAACGAACAACACCTGGGACCACGTGTTGCCCCATGTGGCGCACGGTAAGTGTCTTGCCGGCCAGAATCATGCCTGGCTCAACTATCTGGCGGGAGAGTTTGCAGACTACCCCGCACAGATCCTGCTGCACAGCATCCGGCAGGTCTTCAGTCAGTTGAAGAAGCTGCGCGATGAACTGGAGGGATCCGAGACGGGTTGGGGCTATCGGCCCCATGGCGACAAAGCCTGGGAGGAAGTGGCCGAGGTCACGCGGCAAGTTAACGCCATGAAAGAGAAGCCCTGGACCGAATCGGTGACGCATTCCTACTTCCAGACCTACCTGATCGGTCGCAGCACGATCGTCACCGAGGCCCTGATCCAACTGACCATGGGCGGCCCCTTTCCGGTATACAACGGGGGCCTGTTGAAGGTTGCTGTCCGCCACTTCGACGCCGACGCAAAGCGCCCCGGACTACCGCCCGACGTGGCCGCCCTGGTGGGAGCCATCCGCACAGATGGAATTGATCTGACGCTGGCCAACACCCACCCCATACAGACACGGCGAGTCATCGTGCAGGCGGGGGCGTATGCTGAGCATCGGTTCACGACCGCAAGCTACACCGACGATGCCGGCGAGACGGCCGAGTTGGCCGTGGACGGCCAATACGTGGAGTTCGAGCTTGGGCCGGGCACCGTGCTCGAGGTGCGCCTGGGCATGAAGCGTTTCTGTCGGCAGCCTTCGTACCAGTTGCCGTGGGACTGACGCACCTGCATCTCTTCGACGGATGGTGGAAGGCGCGGGCCCTTGCTCTTATACTCGCGCCCGGCGCTCGTCTCAACCCTTCCCTCCACCCCGGAAGAGCCCCATGAAGATCACCGACATCGAGGTCATCCGTTTCCGCAGCACCACCCGCAACCATCCCACCCGCTGGGGGTATTACTACTGGGGTGAAGAACGGCCGGCGACGACCTCCATCACCCGCATTGTAACCGACGACGGTCACGAAGGGTTCAATTTGGGAGGTGATCAGGGCACGATGGATCACGTGGTTAAACCCCTGCTGGTCGGGGAAAATCCCCTCGATCGGGAGAAGTTGTGGCAGTGGATGCACCAGCACTCCGGCTTCTCGGAGGGGTTGGCCGGCTTCGTGGACTGCCTGCTGTGGGATCTGTATGGGCGCATGGTTGAGCTGCCCGTGCACAAGTGTCTGGGGGGCTGCCGAGACCGGATCAAGGCATATGCCAGCACCTGGCCCAACATGGGCAAACCGGAAGACTACGCCCGCCACGCGGTGGCGATGAAGGAACTTGGCTACAAGGCGTACAAGGTGCACGCCTACATCTACTTCAACCCTCACACCTGGGAGCCGGCGCCACAGTTGCCTGGATTCCCGCGGGCCGATGTTGAGGTGTGCCGCGCCGTGCGCGAAGCGGTGGGACCCGATATGGTGCTGATGCTCGACCCCTTCGGTGTCTACACGCTGGAGGAGGCGATCTGGGTCGGGCACGAACTGGAGAAACTCGACTTCTACTGGCTCGAACATCCGATGATCGAGACCCGTGTCGAGGCCTACCGGAGACTGTCGCGGGAGCTGGACATCGCCGTGTGTTCTCCCGAGCATGCACCCGGCGGCATCTTCAGCCGTGCCGAGTGGGTGTTGCAGGGCGCCGCCGACATGAGCCGCATCGACGTGGGGTATGGTGGCATCACCGGCAGCTACAAACACGCCATGCTGTGCCAGGCGTATGGCATCAAATGCGAGATGCACGGCGGGCACTGGACCAACAGCCACATCCTGGGTGCCACCCCCGAGTCGACCTGTGAATACTTCGAACGCGGGCTGCTGCGGCCGGATCTCGAATACGACAAGCCGGAGCCCTACCTCAAGGCGATCGCCGACCCCCTGGATGAGGATGGCAATGTCATCCTAGCCAGCGCCCCCGGTCTGGGCATGGAGTTCAACTGGGACTACATCGAGGATCACAAGGTGGCCAGCTGACTGTCATCGCCGCCGGTGAGACACCGCGACGGGACGGCGGCCTGCTGCACCGCAGGATGACGGCGTACGCATGAGACGCAACGCCGTCATCTACAGCTACCCGTTCTTCCTCGACATCGTGCTGTTCCTGGCGCTGTTTGTCGGCCGCCATTCGCTGGCCGGTCGCGGTCTGCCGGAATCGACAGTGGGTTCGGTGCTGCTGTGCTACGGCATCTTCTACTGCGCGGCCAGTCTGTGCATGAGCTACGTGGTGAGGCCCGAGCGAGCCCGAGCGCAGATGATGATCGCCCTGGTCATCATCTTCGGTGTGTGTCTGGCCCTGTCCCAGGTGCAGCAGGTGCGCGCCATCCAGGCCCTGTTCTGCATCCTGCCACTGGCCGTCAGTCTGTTCATCAACGCCTTTCTGGCCTTCATGCTCGGTGTGGCCACCGATACCGGTCGTCCCCTGGCGACGATGGCCGGGCACTACACGTTCTCGTGGTCCATGGGATTTGCCCTGGGGCCCCTGATCTCGGGGGTGACACGGCTGGCCTTTGAGTGGTCGCAGATCTACCTGCTCGCCGCCGGTCTGACCCTAGCCCTGGCGGTGCTGGTCGCCCTCTTCGAACCTGTGCGCGCGGCGGCCGGTTCTGTGCCCGTGGTGCCTTCAACCAATCCGGCGTTACAAGAGAAGGCAGGGACCGGCCCCGACCTGATGGGCCCCGCCTGGTTCGGTGTGGCACTGGGATGGATCGGCTGGAATGCCGTGTCGACCTGGTGGGCTGTGCAGGCGGCGCAGGCCGGATTCCCGGTGGCGCTGAAGGGCGGTGTGGAGTTTGCCTTCGCCCTGACCCAGGCCCTTGGGGCACTGCTGCTGATCCGCGCCGGCCACTGGCAGCAGCGACCACTGTGGATCCCGCTGCTGGGTGTGTTCGGTGTGGGGGGACTGCTGTTGTTCGGCGTCGCTGACACATCGCTGGTCTTCGTGACCGCGGCGGTGCTGCTCGGCATGCATACGGCCAGCGCCTTTTCGCTGATGCTCTATCACTCCATGTCGGATCCGTCGAAGGCCGTGCGTCGGGTGGCGCTGAACGAGACCGTGGTGGGTCTCTGCTTCCTTGCGGCGCCGCTGGTGGCGGTGGCGCTGCATGATGAGGGGGCGTCATTTGGTGCGGGTTATACGACGCTGGCCGTGTTCATGGGGGCGGGGCTGCTGGTGCAAGGCGTGTGGGCGAGGTGGCGAGCCTGAGGGAGAGACCTTGTGCAGTCGGCCCCCCTTGGCATGTGGTCGGAGTCGTCGAAATGATTCGTATCCAGAAGCTTTCTACACGAACGAATCATCGAAACGACTCCGTCTTACCCAGCTAGACGAAGGAGTCGTCGGCGTCCCCGCGCACGATCGTGACCTGGCCCTGCTCTTCGAGCTGTCGCACCTGCTGCACAATGCGCAACTGCACCTCTTCCACCTCGCTCAGACGCATGGGACCGAGGAACTCCATCTCTTCGGAGATGAAAGTGCGCACACGCTCGGACATGTTGCCCAGGATCTTGTCCTTGAGTTCTTCTTCAGCCGCCTTCAGGGCGATGACGAGATCCTTCTGGTCGACCTCGCGCAGCAGAATCTGCAACTCGCGGTCCGTGAGCTTGTTGATGTCGGCGAAGGTGAACATCAGATTGCGCACCGCCTCGGCCACTTCCGGATCCTGACCATCCATCTGGTCCAGGACGTTCTTCTCAACGCTCGAACCGGTGAGGTTGAGGATATCAGCGACGACCTTCGGTCCACCCACGTCCTGGTTACCACCGAGGATGTCGCGCAATGAGGCTTCCAGCGCTTCTTCGATCTCCTTCAGGACGGCAGGCGTGATGTTCTCCATGGTCGCAATGCGGTAAGCGACGTCGGCCTGCTGACGCTCGGGCAATTGGGACATGATCCCGGATGCCTGCGCTGGATCCAGCTGCGACAGAATCAGACCGATGGTCTGAGGATGCTCGTGCGAGATGAATGGTGCTACCTGCTCCGGCGACACATTCTTCAGCATGTAGAAGCCGGATGAGACCGTGCTGGCAACACGATCCAGGATTTCCTGCGCACGGCGGGGTCCGACAGCCCGTTCGAGTGCCCCCCGGGCGAAGTCCATACCCCCCTGCGCCACCCACTCGCCGGCCATCAGGTGAGTTTCGAACTCCTCCATCACCTTGTCCTGCATCTCGACACTGACGGTCTTGAGGTTGGCGACGGCCTGAGTGATCTCTTCGATTTCATAATCGGAGAGGAACTTCATCACCTCACCAGCTGCCTCCTGACCGAGGGCGACGAAGAGAATCGCCACCTTCTGCATGGTCGGTAGATCAGACTCGTCGTCTTCCTCGGCGCCATTGTCGGCATCACGATCGTACTGAGCCATCATCCTGCCTTGTTCGAATGCTGGTGCCGGACGGCCTACGCCTCACGGCACTCGGTATTGAGTGGTAGCAATGGCATCTGGGGCGATTCTCACAGAAGCGAGCGCCAAGATCACCATCACTTGTATTTCCATCGGCCGCATGGCGTGATCACTGAAGTTCAGATTCGGGCTCTTCTCGAGAAGAATTTCTTGTCCGGCCTTTGAGTTCGGCCCGTTTGTGGCCTAGGATCAGCCTGGAATCCTATTCCTTACAGCCATGAGAGACCCGTATGACCCCTGAAGAACGATTCCAGTTTGACCTGGAGGGCTACCTCGTTGTCGAGAACGTCCTCGATACGGACCACCTGGCCGAGCTCAATTCCGCCTGTGACGACCCACCGGGTGGCTGGACGGATGACTCGATGTATCGGACATCGAATGTCTCTGAGTGGAGTCCGGCCTTTCAGCGCCTCATCGACCATCCGAAGCTCCTGCACTACCTGGTCGAGTTGCTCGGCCCTCAGGTTCGCCTGGACCACGACTACTGCATCCTCATGCGCAAAGGTGCTTCAGCCGGCGGCCTGCACGGCGGCGCGAGTCCCCAGACCAAAGCCGGTGATCACTGGTATCGGCACCACAATGGCGTGATCCGCAATGGACTGACCGTCTTCACCTACAATCTCACCGACTCCCCTGCCGGCAAGGGCGGTTTCGGCTGCATCCCGGGGTCGCACAAGAGCAACTTCATCAGCAACATCCCGGCAGAGGTGCGCAGATACGAACGCGACGCCCACTATGTGCGCCAGGTGCCGGCGCGCGCCGGTGACGTCATCATCTTCACCGAAGCCCTCGTCCACGGCACCGTGCCCTGGGAAGCCGACCACGAGCGTCGTGCCTTCCTGTACAAGTACAGCCCCGGTCACTCCTCCTGGTCTCGTCACTACTACGACCTGGAGAAATACACCGATCTCACCGATCAACAGCGCCGCTTCCTCGAGCCACCCTACATCGGCACAAGAGAGGACACGGTCTGATCAGTGATCGGGCGCCGTGGCGTCGCGCCACGACTGCACCGATGTTTGCGCGATGCCCGATCAACTGACGATCACCATCAATCACTGGGATCTGATCCTTGTCGTCGTCGTGTCTCTGCAGACGGCGGCGCTGGCCTATGTCGCGCCTCCCCGCATCAAGTCGGTGATGCTGACCCTCCCCTTACCCTTCACCATCGTCACCCTGTCTCTCGGCCTGCACGTCAACGCGACGAATGTGCTGGCTCTGCTCATCCTCTTCACCTATTCCCACACGATTCGCCTGCTCCACGACCGTTTCGGCGTGCCCATCGTCATGGCCATCGCCATCGCCCTGTGTGTCTACATCGGCCTCGGCCTTGCCGCCTTCCACGTCACCCCCACGGGGGACACGGCCTTCTGGATCGCCGCCGGCATCGTCTATCTCTTTGGTCTCGCCCTCTTCTTCGGCACCTCGCCTCGGGCTGAGCGCGCCCACCGGACCTCATTGCCAGTGTGGGTCAAGCTCCCCATCATCCTTGCCATCGTCGCCCTCCTCGTCGTCATCAAGGGCAATCTTGGCGGTTTTGCCAGTCTCTTCCCCCTCGTCAGCGTCGTCGGCTCCTATGAGGCGCGACACTGCCTGTGGACGATGTCGCGCACGATCCCCCTGCTGATGATCACGATTCTGCCATTGATGG
Organism: Gemmatimonadota bacterium; assembly: GCA_018673255.1. The sequence continues at coordinate 80,396 of JABHDC010000126.1, read as the reverse complement.
TGACCGCTCACCTGACCCAGGATGCCCTCGGCCTGGGCGGCGGCATGCTGCTGGGATGGGTCGTATTCCTTGCCTTCATCGTGCCGATCACGCTTTGGCAATGGAAACGCTGGCCTGCCCCACTGGTCGATCAGGATTTGGCCGACTGAGGCCTTGCGTCCATGCCCCATTCGCAGCTACGTCAGACGGACACTGCGACATTTCCATCTCCAACAGGATTCGACACAATGACAGATATCAAGACCTGGGTTCTCACCGATACAGCCCAGGGCATCTGGATGGAAGAGCTCGAACTGACCAGCCCCGAACTGGGTGTCGAGGGTGCCTCCGTCCGCAAGCGCGTGCTGCGCGGTGGATTGTGCGACGGCGTCGACGTCATCGAAGTCGACAATGGCGCATTTCAGTACACCATCCTGCCCACGCGCGGCATGGGCATCTGGCGTGGCAGCTACAAAGGACTCGACGTGGGATGGCAGTCGCCCGTTGCAGGGCCCGTTCACCCGGGCTTCGTCGATCTCCAGGATCGCGGCAAACTCGGCTGGCTCACCGGCTTCGACGAGGCCATCGTGCGTTGTGGTCTGGACAACAATGGCGGCCCCGCCGTCGACATCGTCCCCAACAACATGGGTGTGCCTTCGGAGGTGGAACTGACGCTCCACGGACGCATCGCCAATCTTCCTGCCCATCGTGTGGAGATCCGGGTTGAGCCCGGCGATGAGCCCACGATCAAGATCATCGGCATCGTGGACGAGGCAGCCCTGTTCTACCCAGGATTCCGCCTGCACACTGAGATCTCGACGACGGGTGGTGCCAATGCCTTCACGATTGTGGATACCGTGACAAATCTGAAGGCGACGGATGCCGAGTTCGAGTTGCTCTACCACTGCAACTTCGGTCCACCCTTCCTGGAAGCCGGTTCACGCCTTGAGGCGCCCGCGCGACTCATCGCCCCGCGCGATCCACGCGCCGTGGAAGGCATCGATACGTATGCCGAATACCTGGCGCCGACGGACGGCTATATCGAGCAGGTGTATTGGTACGAACCCCTGGCCACCGATGCCGGAGCCACACTGGCCATGCTCCGTAATGCGGACGGCAGCCGCGGCGTCATCGTGCGATACAACACGCAGCAGATGCCCTGCTTCAGCCAGTGGAAGAACACGGCTTCCATGGGTGACGGTTACGTCACCGGTCTCGAGCCCGGAACCGATCACCCGAACTCCAAGACCTTTGAGCGCGAGCAGGGGCGCCTGATGTCACTGGCCCCGGGTGCCTCACACGAGATTGAGATGGCCATCGAGGTCCAGGACACGGCCACCGGCGTGCAGGCGATCCAGGAAGAGATCGCCGCGATTCAGGGGAGTTCGCCGACCGAAGTCCGACGCGAGCCTCTGGCGCGATTGTCCGGCTGACGCCGCCTACCTGTCTTCGGGCGGCATGCCGCAGGTTGCCGGGCGCATGACCGTCCCCCCAGCTTCAACCCGCCCTAGGCTCAGCGACGCTCGAATCCGAAAAGGACCGTCAATGTTCAATGCTCGCCCGACCCTGAATGGTTCACCACGCATCGGCACAGGCAAGAAGGCCTGCGGTGCGGCCGCACAGCGTGGACGGCCCCTGGGAGGGGGCGCAGGATACACCGATATCGCTCGGGCGACCAGACCCCCCGTCACTCATCTCGATGATCTGCTCGAAGCCTTGAGTGGCGCGCGATCCGGCGACACGATCTTCATTGCCGGTGATGCCACGATCGAATGCACGGAGCGTGTATTCGTCGAAGAACTCGTCCTCGAGTTGCCCGGTGGCGTCACACTGGCCAGCGACCGCGGCGTCGGCGGGTCTCCTGGCGGGCTCATCCGCTGTGATGCATTTGCCGCCCGGCCACTGATCCGGGTCACAGGGCCGGATGCGCGAATCACCGGGTTGCGCCTCCAGGGCCCGAATCCACGACGCTGCCTGGAACACCACACACGGTCCTTCGCAGAGGGTCGCGGCCACGACTACTACTACAAGTTCCCCACCTCGACCGGCATCCAGGCGTCTCATCCGAGACTACGGGTCGACAACTGTGAACTGGCGGGTTGGAGTCACTCGGCGGTGCAATTGGCCGATGGAGATGGCCACCTCGTGCAACACAGCTTCATCCATCACAACCAGTACAATGGACTGGGCTACGGTGTGAGTCACAGCAAGGCGACGTCCCTGATCGAGGGCAATCTGTTCAACTCGAACCGCCACTCGATCGCCGGATCCGGCCTCGCCGGTTCAGGTTACGAAGCACGCAACAACGTTGAGTTGGGGCGCACGCTGAGCCACTGTTTCGACATGCATGGGGGTAGAGATCGAAAGGACGGCACGAACATCGCCGGTGGCTGGATGCACTTTCACCACAATACGTTCCGCGCCGCAGGGCGGCGGGCGATTGTCATCCGCGGTGCATCGGAAGACGAAACCCTCGTCGAACACAACTGGTTCCACCATCGCACGCAGAAGGGCGCCATCCGCTGCGAAGAACGGGTGACGATCCGCAACAATGCGTGGGGGCACTCGGATCCGGTCTTCCGGTAGGTGGCTCGTCTGACCTGAGGCAACCGACGAGCCTGCTTGCCTCAGACGGCGCTGGCCTTCTTGGCGGCGCGCTCGCGCGTGACCTGTACGAGTTCCTTCTTGCGAATGCGAAGGGACTCGGGGGTGACCTCGAGCAACTCGTCACCTGACAGATACTCCATCGCATCATCCAACGACATCTTGCGATGCGGCAGCAACTGTTCGACTTCCTTCGTCTGCGTCGCGCGGTGGCCCGTGCCCGGCTTGCGCTTGATCGGATTCACGACCAGATCACCATCGCGGATGTGTTCTCCCACGACCTGACCATCGTAGACCTCGGTCCCCGGCGGCAGGAAGAAGTCGCCGCGCTGCTTGAGATTCGTCAGGGCGTAGGCGCTGGATATTCCGGTGAAACCGGAGACCAGCGAACCCAAGTCCGTACGCTCGATCGCTCCGGCCATCGGGGCGTATTCATGGAAGAGCGTGTGGTAGATACCCTCACCGCGGGTCGCGGTCAGGAAGGGCTGACGGAATCCGAGCATGCCGCGTGTGGGCACGACCCACGTATTGTGCACCAGCCCCGTCTCGGTGTGGCGCACATCTGCGAGACGGCCACGACGCTTGCCCAGCATCTCACTCACTGTGCCCTGATGGTCAGTGGGGACTTCTACATAGACCTCTTCGAAAGGCTCTTCGCGGCCATTGGGGCCCTCGTGGTAGATCACCTCTGGCTGACTGACAGAGAACTCGTAGCCTTCCCGGCGCATTGTCTCGATCAGGATAGCCAGATGCAGTTCGCCTCGTCCCGACACAACCCACTGGCCTGCCACGGCGGCATCCTCGACGCGCAGCGCGACATTCTGCTCCAACTCCAGCAACAGACGCTCACGAATCTGGCGCCCCGTGACATACCTGCCTTCGCGGCCGGCAAAGGGACTCGTGTTGACGGCAAAGGTCATGCGAACCGTCGGTTGCTCGATCTCGATCGGCGGCAGGGGCCGGGGATCGTCGATATCCGTGATGGTATCACCGATGCCGACGGCATCGATACCCGAGACGGCGATGATGCTGCCCGCAAAGACTTTGGGCTGGGCCTCGCGTTTCAGATTGTGGAAGGTGAAGACTTCGCCGACGCGTGAGGAAACCATCTCTCCGGCGGCATTGATGTGCGCCACCACCTGCCCCGGCGCCAGCGACCCACCCGACAACTTGCCGACGGCGATTTTGCCGACATAGCTGCTGTATTGAAGTGTCGTCACCAGCAACTGTGGCGGGCCGTCAGGATCGACATCCGGTGCGGGGACAGTCTCAAGGATCGCCTCGAAGAGCGGGCCCAGGTCGTCGGCCAGGTCGTCGGGCTCAATCCCTGCACGCCCTGTGATTGCCTGTGTATACAGCACGGGAAAGTCCGCTTGATCATCCGTAGCGCCCAGCTCGATGAACAGATCCAGGGCCTGATCCACGACCCAGGCAGGTCGAGCCGCCGGCCGGTCGATCTTGTTCACCACCAGAATCGCCTTCAGCCCTCGCTGCAGCGCATGACGCAGAACGAATCGCGTCTGCGGCATGGGGCCATCCACGGCGTCCACCAGCAGCAACACACCATCCACCATGTTCAGGATACGTTCGACCTCGCTGCCGAAGTCCGCATGCCCCGGCGTGTCGACGAGATTGATCGTCTTGTCCTTGTAGTCGACGGCCGTGTTCTTGGCGGTGATCGTGATGCCACGCTCACGCTCCAGATCATTGGAGTCGAGCACACGTTCCTTCACCTGCTCGTTCTTGCGGAAGACATTCGTCTGCTTCAACATGCCGTCGAGCAGTGTCGTCTTGCCGTGATCGACGTGGGCGATGATGGCGATATTTCGGAGGTGGCTGGAGCGATCGGTCACGCGGGGATGTCCTTCAGAAGCGGCGCACAATAGTGTAGAACATTAGAACGTACGCACAGATCCTCAGAAGGAGGCCCCCCGAGACCGAAATACCCGGGCCATCTCGCCGAGCAGATGCGCCTCAGATGGGATGTGAATGAGTCGCAGATCGGCGCCCCAGAGCGTGCCGGCCTGGCCATCGGTCCCCACAGGCAGGGCCTCGAACTCCAACTCGATCTCCTCAACCCCTCCCAACGGGCGTCCCATGTCGAGCAGTGCCGCCCGCCCGGGGCCGGGGAATGTGGCCCTCTCGACAGGAGTCGACGTGCCATGGATGATGACACGCACCGTCGCCGGGGTCAGACTTGCCGGCGCAATATCGGCTGAGAAGAAGACGGCCAGCTGCTCGCCCCGAGCAAAACAGCGCACGATTCGCGGCTTCTCTGGGATCGTGTCGTTGATGCCGATCTGATGCTCGAAGGGCGGGCCGTAGACCAGCTGATCGCCGTCGTAGGCACCAATGTCAGGTGCGTCGCCGGCATACCACTGGGTGAAATCGGGCAGGATGGTGCCACCATCGATCCCGCGACTGCCAGGCGACAGCCGGTAGTCATGCCCCTGCGGATCGAGAAAGGCTGGATCACCGACGACACCACCGTGCTCGAAGCCTGTGTCCCGCAGCTCTTTAGGCCACGCAACGGAGGACAGGTCGGAATCGAAACGACACGACTGTCCCTGCCACCCATTCAGGCCAAAGTCCTTACCACCCTGGAATGAGTAGGCATTGTTGATGTGGTAGACGTGATCTTCAGCCTTGAGATATTCACCACCGCTGGCACCGAAGGCCGTCATGTAGTCCCAGCTGTTGTGATACAGATAGAGCGGCTCGTCGAGCCATCCTGGATCACCGTATTTGGAGAATTTGTAGATCGTCCAGGGACGTTCCTTGCTGCAGCCATCCCGGCTCCACCGACCGACATTGCCATAGATGTAGATCGGTCCGCCATCGACCTTGTCGATGGAGAACACCCCGTTGGGGCAGGAACCAAAAATGTTGTGGTAGACGTGCAGATTGGCCGTGAAGACTTCCGGCTCGATGAAGTTGTCGAGGCAGTATTCGAACAGATTATCATAGATCTCGATGTTGCGTTGCGCGCCCTTCTCTTCTTCGCGCAACCACCAGCGCAGCCCATTGAAGGCGAAGCGGATCGTATTGTGGCGGATGATGGCGTCGCCGGCACCGGCGCGGCCGCCGTAGAAACCGCCATTGTAGTGGCTCAAGGCACCGTGGTGCAGTTCCTCCCAATCCCAGGTCGTCCAGATTCGGGGATCCTGACTCCAGACACAGTCCTCGATCAGGATGTGGTGCGTCTCCAGGTCGAGGGTGCTGACCGCATGCTGGCCCGTCTCGGTGAACCGGCAACCCTGGATGGTGATGTACGATGATCGTTCCAGGGTGATGACATCGGTCCAGCAATTGCGGAATTCGACATTGCGGATCGTGACCCACGACGCGTCCTGCAGCCGCAGTCCTTCCTGACTCAGGCCGGATCCGGGTTCGGCCCCGCCATCGATGACGGCGAACTGGTCCGGGTGTTCTGACCAACTCTCAATGACAAGTGGATTCTCCGGCGCCCCCGATCGTCGAACCATTGTGGCAGCTTGATGGTAGACACCTGGCAGCAGCAGCACGCGATCACCCGGGCCGGCGGCCTCGATGGCAAAGCCGATACTCATATAGGGGTGAGACATGGTGCCGGCAGCGTCATCGTCGCCATCGGGGGCCACAAAGATATCGAGCCCCCAGGCGCCGAGACTCTGGAGGATGACGAGCAGAATGATGGGTCCCTGGCGCATCGCAGTAGCCGATGAAATGATGTAACATCCTGATCGAGTGTGACTCGCGCTCAATCAGCACACTTGCATGGGGATGTCAAATGGGTGACCTCCCCTGCACTATCACCTGGATCACGTTGGGAGATCTGACGTATGACCTCCAGCACCCCGCGGATTCTCCTCCACTCAGGTTGGAATCGATACAACTTCGGTGATGTCGCCCACACGCCCGGGTTCCTGCGACTTCTTGAGCAGTACATCCCCGAGGCGCAGGTGCGTCTCTGGATGAAGTCCTATCCAGAATGGCTGTCAGGTTACATCGGTAAGCGCTTCCCTCAAGTAGAGTGCTTCGAGGGTCGTCTTGGTGGGAGCCACGGCCCGATCGATCCGGTAGTTGAGGAGGCCTTTGACTGGGCCGATCTCTTCGTCTTCAACTCGGGACCCGTCTTCAACTACGGTCACGAATTGATACCCGGCGGTCCCGTGGTCACCGAAGGGTGGCGTGGCTTCGACTGGAATGCGACGATGGCCCCCGCCGCCAAACTCTACTATGCCCGGTCGAAGGGTGTGCCCTTTGGCCTCTTCGGACAGAGCTTCATCCACATCGCTCCACCAGCCGACATCGTGCTGGCAGACATCCTGTCGCAGGCCGCCTTCCTTACCACGCGTGAAACCGATTCCCTCGCCTACTTGCGTCAGATGGGTGTCGATGCGCCGGATATGGCCTTTGCGCCCGATGCAGCCTGGGCCTTCGACCTGCAGGATGATGAGCACGTCGTCCCCTGGCTGCGGCGCCTCGGCCTGGAGGACGGAAACTATCTGGCCGTGACCACCCGCTATGCTCCACGTGGTGTCGATGAAGGCTACGACCGTGAGAAGCAACTGGCCTTCTTCGGGCGCGTCATCACCGACTGGGTAGAAACCACCGGCCTGCCCGTACTCCTGATCCCCGAGATGGCCCGCACAATCCAACTGAATCGCGAACTGGTCTACGATCCACTTCCAGACCGGGTGAAACAGCACGTCATCCTCGACGACTCGATCTGGTCACCGGCCGAGGAATTCTGGACACCGGACCAGGCACAATCGGTCATCTCTCGGGCCTGTTGTTATCTCAACGTCGACCACCACGGTACCCTGCAGGGCATGGGAGGCGCCGGCACACCATGCGTACATGCCCCTCAACCGCAGGCTGGCCGTAAGGCCTGGGTGTATCGCGACATCGGACTCGAGGATTGGCTCTTCGATCTGTACGCAGACGATCCTGCTGCCGTGAGCCGGTCTCTCATCGAGATCCAGCGCGATCCGTTGGCTGCTCGCCAGAGGGTCGCGGCCGCTGTCGACATCGTTCGCAAGACCCATGCAGACCGCATGACTTCGATACGTCGGCTGCTCGGTCTGTAGTGGCGGGACGCGTCTCGCTTGCCGAAGCCGGACCTGCTGCCCCATAATGGCCTGCAAGTTCATCATCACACAGGAGACACTCGATGAAACTCTCGATCACATCGGTCATGCTGCCGAACTGGGATCTGCCACAGACCTTCGAGAAGCTGTCTGCGTATGGCTACGACGGCGTCGAGCTTCGCGTCCGTGACAACCCCGAGGATCCGGACGTGGAACCCTCCTTCTGGGGACGCCACCTGGCCGACGTGAGCCCGGCCAATATCATGGACAGAGCCGCCGAACTCCGGGCAGTCGCCGAACGCACTGGTATCCCGATCATCGCCTTTGCACCACGCGCCAGTGTCGGCGACGATACAGAGATCGACCATCTCTTCAAAGCCGCCCACGCCATCGACGCCGACCATCCACCGATGATCCGCATCGGAGCCCCTCGTCACGATCGCACACAACCCTACATGCCACAATTCGACGCAGCACGGGCCGGATACGCGAAGCTTGTGGATCGTGCTCGGGTGGCGGGCGTCAAGATTCTCTACGAAATCCACGTGGGCACCGTCGCCGTGAGTTGCTCGCGTGCAGCCGAACTGCTGCGTGACCTGGATCCGGATCACATCGGCGCCATCTTTGATGTGCCCAACATGATTCGGGTGGGAATCGAGGACACACGCATGGGACTGGAGTTGCTCGGACCGTATCTGGCCCACTGTCACATCGGCAATGGTGTACCCGTCGCCGACAAACAGGATCTGGACGGGCCAACGGATCGGCAGGACTACTCGTGGGTCTTCACCGATCTGCGCCGGGGCGTGGCCAACATCCCACAGATCATCCAGGACCTGAAGGATCTCGACTACACAGGCTACATCTCGCTGGAAGAATTCGGCCCCGGAGACGACGACGAGAAAGTCTCAGGACAGGGTGCCTACCTGCGGCATCTCATCGACGGCTGACCGCGACGCGAACCTGAGAGAGACACATTGACCGATATCCGCACCGAACCGATCGCCGATGCCAGCGCCTGGCGTGGAAGTGAAGTAGAGGCCGACCGCAGTTGGGAATTCACCTGCACCGATGCCCACATCGATGAGTTGGAGCAGGCCCTGGATCAGATCGGTGACACGTCTCTCATCGACCTCGACCTGAGCGCCTTTCGCCGGCCGGCCCTCTCATCCCTCATGGATGGGATCCGGCGTGAAGTTCAGCACGGCCGCGGCTTTGCCCTGTTACACGGCTTCCCGGTACAGGGCTACAGCGACTACGACCTCGAACGTCTCTATTGGGGGCTGATGAGTCATGTGGGGATCGGCATGACGCAGAATTGTGATGCCGGTCTCATCCACTATGTAACCGATGGCAAGCGCAGACCGCAGATGGGCAGCCGGGGCGTCGGCCGGCCGGGGCCAGTGGGATTACACATCGATCTGACCGACTGCGTGTCGCTGCTGTGTATGCAGCAGGCCCCCGATGATCCACCGAGCCGACTGGCCAGTGCCCTGCACGTGTACAATGAAATCCTGCGCCATCACCCGGAGGCCCTTCCCCGGTTGTATGAAGGCTTCGAGTGGGATCGACAGAATGAGCACGGTGAGACAGAGACACCGACCACCGGCTATCGCGTGCCCGTATTCAGCCAGCGCGATGGCGTCGTGTCCTGTCGTTACAATCGGGGCTGGATCGGTCCAGCCTGTGAGCGGCTGGGACAACCACTGACCGATGCCGAGAAGAACATCTTCGACTTCATGGGCAGTGTGTCGTCGGAGGCATGTTTTGAGTTTCCCTTCCACACCGGCGATATCCAGTTTGCCAACAATTTCACCGTTCTCCACGGTCGCGCAGGTCACACCGAGGTCGCCGAGGAAGAACACAAGCGCGTGCTGCTGCGACTCTGGCTCGACTTCGTCGACGAACCTCGCCCCGTTGCCCATGAGGGACTGATCCGGTACGGACTCGTCCGACACGGCGCCCTCGGCTGGACGGCGGCTGATCTGGCCAATGGGCGCCATCGGGTGCCGCACAGGCGCGACGCCGCAGGCCTACCGATTGTCTGATGAAGCCGATTGTCTGATGGAGAAGATGGGCCCGACATGACGAACCAGCCCCTGAGTCTCGACCAGCTGGTCTTCTTCAAGACCCATGGCTACCTGATCCTGCGACAGATCCTCGACCCGGCATTGCTCGCCAGGGCACGAGCCCGTCTCTGGGACGCGGCGCCGGCCGCCATGCGACGGGACGCCCCGGCCAGCTGGATCGGCCCCATCCCCAAAGAGGCCGAAGACGACAGCCGGGAGAACTATCAGAAGGGATTCCGCTGGCAGTATCGTGGGATCGGCGATGAGCCGTGGATGGTTGAGTTGCTCCCGAAGAACCAGACCCTCTGGGGCGCTGCCGAACAGATGCTGGGCGCCGGCCGCCTGGTAGGGCCCGGCGGTGTGCGTGGCATCTATTGCACCTTGCCCTACGGCGACCACCCAACCTCACCCGACCACTGCCACGTGGATGCCCATCCCTTCCACCTTGGCGCCGTCGCCTATATCGACGATGTGGATCCAGGGGGCGGCGGCTTCCGCGTCTGGTCTGGCAGTCATCGTCGTTTCTACTACGACTTCCAGACCGCCTATCAACGTGAACCCAACGACCGCTATGCACCGGACAAGGCACAGATCGGCGCCATGCCTTCAGTCGATTGCCACGGACGGGCAGGTGATGTGGTGCTCTGGCATCACCGGATCGGGCACATGGCGTCGCACAACACATCCCGGAGAATTCGGCAGGCCGTGCTCTACGATTTCCGCAAGGACGACTGGGAGATGACGCAGAACGAGCCTCCAGCCCCGGACATGTGGAAGGACTGGTCGCAGGAAATGCGTCAGATCAAGCTGATGGGCGACGCCTGACTCAGCTCGTATACGTCACGCGCCGGGCCAACTGCAGAACACCGGCGATCAGACTCGTCACGAACACGACCCCGCCAAATGTGATCAGTACCTGCAGGGGCAGGAATCTTGCCGGATACACGGCATATCCGGATGGGATGGCGTGCTGTCCGATGATGAGCATGGGCAGGTGCGTGGCCATCAGACTGAAGAGCAGGACAATGCCCACGAAGGTGGCCACATTCCCACCGGCCAGCATGGGCGAACGCAGGAAGTGGTGCCCCCCACCCAGCACGATCAGCAGGCAACTGCCGGCAATCATCATGCGGAAGTGACCGTCAGCGAGATAGCCGGTCCCGAAGATCGCCGTCGCCCCACCCAGATTCAGGAACAGATCCAGGGGTGCAAAAAGGATGATCAGTGCCAGCGCGGCCAGCGCATAGAGTCGTGCCACCGTCCACGGCGCCAGGCGGGTCCTGGCCAGATTCAGGGCCAGTGGAAACAGCGGTACGAGCATCAGCGCCTTGAAGAAGGCACCCAGTTGAGTGGTCAACCACGACAGATCGCCAGGCATGGCGCGCAGATCGAAGGCCGGCAGGCTGAGCAGAGCAAAGGCCGCCATATACCAGTAGGTCCGCCTCGATCGATCATCGGCCTGGGTCTCTTCCGGTGACAGAATCGTTGCGGCCAGTCCCAGCACCGGCAGCAGCACGATGGCCTGCATGGGCGTCGACGTGAGTCCGAAAACCCACGGCAGCAACGTCGGCATACCACCCCGCGCTGCGTCGAACATCCCCATGGACAGGGTCGACTCGGCCAGAGCCATGACGATGGCAGACAGGGCGACGGGCAACACGATCAGCATGAGCCACCCCGCCCAATACAGACTGCTGACAAAAGGTGGCAGTGTCGGGCGACGAACACGATAGATGGTGACGATCAGATTCAGCGCCGTGAGCTGCATCGTCATGAACATCAGGGCCAGGGAGACCAGGAAGGTCGCTGACACATTCGTGATGGATGTCGAACTCCCGACTGCATAGGCCCAACCGGGCTCGACCTTGGCCTGCAGGAAGGCAAGCACAAGCAGCACCGCCGCCAGTGCATGCAGCGCCAGTGCCCCCACCGCCAACTTCGGGAAGGCCAGTTGCCGGACACCAATCATCGTCGGCAGAAGGGCCAGACCGAAGACGGTCGGAATCACCGGCAACAGCACGAAATACTTCAGCACCACTTCGTGCACACCGAGCAACTGGGAGAACAGCAGCGCATCGATGATGGCGCGATCCGGTACGAGATATTCGAATCTCACCAGACCCTGAGCCAGCAGAGCCAGCCCACCGAGAGCCAGAATCAGCAGCAGATGAAGTGCGGGAATACGGCGGGCATCGAAGCCGGAAGGCGTGGCTTGCATGTCAGAGCACCAGAGGTTGAGGGCGGTCGGATAGACACCAAGTCTCAGCCACGCGGGTCTCCGGATGGGGGGGGCAGAGACTTCGGGCCAATGTGTACGAATCCGATCTCCGCCGTCAATGTGGCATGCGTGTCACATTCTGCTCCGGGAATCTATTGTTGACCAATCGGTTCCGAACAGATACGTTCCCCGCAAGATAATTGACCAATCGGTTCCCAATACTGCAACCAAGGAGCAGACCACATGTCCAGAGCTACCCGGGATGGCGATGCCCCCCGTGATGCCAAGGACTCTGATTCGGCCAGCGCCTTCGGCCACTGGGTTGTGCGCTGGCGTTGGCTCGTGCTATTCGGATCTCTGGCTCTGGCACTGGTCGCCGGCTCAGGTGGATCACGTCTGGCCTTCAACAACGACTACCGCGTGTTCTTCTCGGAGGACAATCCCGAGTTGCAGGCCTTCGAGCAACTCCAGCGGACCTACACGAAGATCGACAACATCCTCTTTACCATCGCACCGCGAGATGACAAGGTCTTCTCGCCGGAGATCCTGGATGCAGTCGAATACCTGACGCTGGAAGCGTGGCAACTGCCCTTCGTATTGCGCGTCGATTCCATCACGAACTATCAGCATACGACAGCCACCGACGACGATCTCATCGTCGCCGATCTCATCGAGGGTGGTGCCGATTTCTCGACACCACAACTGGGTGAGGTGGCCCGGGTTGCCACGGCCGCACCTGCCCTGCGCAATTTCCTCGTGTCCCACGATGGGCACACGACAGGTGTCAATGTCACATTCCAGATGCCACAGGTGGCGATGGATGAGACCCCGCAGGCCGTCTTCGCGGCTCGTGAACTGGCCGCCCATTTAGAGGCCAACTACGGTGTCGACGTCCACCTGACCGGCATGATCATGCTCAACAATGCGTTCTTCGAAATGAGCATGCAGGACATGGAAACGATGGTGCCGGCCATGTATCTGATCATCATCGCCGTCACCCTCCTGCTCGTACGCTCCATTACGGCTACGATCGGTACGATTTTCGTCATCCTGCTCTCGTTGATGACGGCCATGGGTATCGCGGGCTGGATCGGCATCGAGTTGACGCCACCGTCATCGGCAGCACCCACGATCATCATGACCCTCGCCGTGGCCGATGCCATCCACATCCTGATCACCATGTTATCGGCCATGCGACGCGGGAAGAGTCGACACGAGGCGCTCGTGGAGAGCGTGCGCTTGAACATGTCTCCCGTCTTTCTCACCAGCGTGACCACGGCGATCGGATTTCTGTCCCTCAATTTCTCTGACTCGCCTCCCTTCGGCGATCTGGGCAACATTACCGCCATCGGCATGGTGGCCGCCTTTTTCTATTCCGTCGGATTCCTGCCAGCCTTCGTGGCCATCGTCCCTGTGAAGGCCCGCGCTGGACAGTCTCTGCTCGGCCAGGGCATGGATCGTCTCGGAGAATGGGTTGTGGCGCGCAACCGCCCGATCTTCATCGGCTTCACCGCATTCGCCCTGCTGTTGATCTCCTTCATCCCTTCCAACGAACTCAATGATGACTTCGTCGCCTACTTCGACGAGAGCACCGACTTCCGCTCCGACGTCATCGTCACCTCCGAGCGCCTGACCGGCGCCTACCAGTTGCAGTTCTCACTGGATTCGGGGTCCAGCAACGGCGTCAGTGATCCGGACTTCCTGCGGCAGACGGGGTTGTTCGTCGACTGGCTGCGCGAACAACCCGAGGTACGGCATGTCCAATCGATCACCGACATCTTCAAGCGGCTGAACATGAATCTGCACGGCGACGACGAGGACTACTACCGGTTGCCGGCTGAGCGCGAGTTGGCCGCCCAGTATCTGCTGCTGTACGAATTGTCTCTGCCCTACGGGCTGGATCTCAACAACCAGCTCAATGTGGACAAGTCGAGCACGCAGATTGTGATCACCCTCGACAATCTCGATTCGAAGCGCCTGCGAGAGATCGCCCAGCGTGGCGAAAACTGGTTGCGAGACAATACGCCGAAGATGGCGACCACCGGAATTGGTCCGGGGATCATGTTCGCCTACATCTCCGATCGCAACATCCGCTCCATGCTGATCGGCACCTTCTTGGCAGTGGTGCTGATATCGGCGATCCTGGTCGGCGTCCTGCGATCGTCGAAACTCGGCGGCATCTCTCTCGTGCCGAATCTGCTGCCCGCAGGCCTGGCCTTTGGTGCCTGGGGCCTCTTCGTCGGCGAACTGAACATGGCCGTGTCCATGGTATCGGGCATGACCCTGGGCATCGTCGTCGACGACACGATCCACTTCCTCACCAAGTACAAGCGCGGCCGTATCGAGGAGGGTCTCGACGCACCCGATGCCGTGCGCTACGCCTTCTCTTCCGTGGGTCAGGCCATCGTCGTGACATCCCTGATCCTCATCGCCGGCTTCAGCGTGCTGGCCACATCGGACTTCGCGATGAATTCACTCATGGCCCTGCTCACAGCAATCGCCATCGGCATGGCCCTGATCGCCGATTTCCTGCTGTTGCCCGCACTCCTGATGAAGCTGGATGGCAAGAAGGCAGCGGAATCACCCGACCTCGCCAGCATCCAGACGGCCCCCGTTGGCTGACAGACCCGAATCCACCCGGAGACTCACAATGAGCCTGTACAGAATCTTGCGCACCATCTTCCACCGTATGAGCTGTGTCCGCATTCCTACCGCATTCGCCTCGGCATCTCTCCTGCGCAGCTCGGGTCTGGCGGCCGTCCTGCTGTTGGTCCTGTTCGGATCCCGAGACCTCTGCGCCGAGGATCTGCCTGAAGCGGAGGCCATCGCCCGCGGACTCGAGATCGCCACCGAAGCGGATCTTCGTGACACGGGTTTCGGTGACTTCATGGCAAGTATGACCATGATCCTTCGCAACAAGCACGGCGAGTCCTCTGAACGCCGCATGCGAGTCCGCACGCTGGAGCAAAGCGATGACGGGGACAAGTCGATGATCATCTTCGACAATCCAGGCGACGTGCGGGGCACGGCTTTTCTGTCCTTCACACACAAGGCCGGCTCCGACGACCAGTGGTTGTATCTTCCTGCCCTCAAGCGCGTCAAGCGGATCGCCTCGAACAACAAGTCCGGTCCCTTCATGGGATCGGAATTCGCCTACGAGGACATCTCCTCACAGGAGGTGGAGAAATACACCTACCGTTACCTGGGCAACGAGGATTTCGATGGACGCGAGCATTTCAAGATCGAGCGAGATCCCGTGGATGCGAAGTCCGGCTACTCGCGTCAGGTGGCCTGGATCGACACAGATCAGTACCGTGTCTGGAAGGTGGAATTCTACGACCGACGGGGATCTCTGTTGAAGACCCTCAATGTGAGTGACTACCAGCAGTATCTGGAGAAATACTGGAGGGCGAACCGATGGTTGATGGTCAATCAGAAAACCGGCAAGCAGACCGAATTGCTCTGGGAGGAATTCGTCTTTGCCAATGGATTCGAAGATGGCGACTTCAACCGCAATTCACTGGCGCGGGCACGTTAGGCTGATCTGATGCGACGGTTACTGCATCCAGTCAGCTTGGTGGCGCTGCTGCTGTGTCCCTTCGATCAGCCCATCGCGGCAGACATGTCTGGCAAAGTGGGCCTCGAAGGGCGCTGGTTCGGCAACGAAGCACTGGGCAGTGCCCAGCAGCAGAGCGGCCTGTCTCTCACATTCGAGCCGGAATTGTACCACGACTGGTCGGAGGGGGACGAGCGATTCGTCGTCGTTCCCTTTCTGCGATACGATGGTTCGGACGAAGACCGCACCCACGTCGACCTGCGGGAATTGTACTGGCGACGATCCTTTGCCAGTGCCGACCTCTATGTCGGTCTGCGGAAGGTCTTCTGGGGTGTCACCGAGTCCGTCCATCTCGTCGACATCATCAACCAGACGGATTGGGTCGAGAATCCAGATGCCGAAGACAAGCTCGGTCAGCCCATGATTCAGCTGACCTTGCTGCGTGACTGGGGCACCGTCGATCTGTATCTGATGGCGGGTTTCCGCCCGCGCACTTTTGCCGGTGTCGAGGGACGATTCAGGCCGCCCCTCCCAGTGAAGGACCAGCCACGCTACGAAGCGGATCTGGAACGGTGGCATCCGGACGTGGCCCTGCGCTGGAGCCATATCCTCGGCGACATCGACCTGGGCGTGGGCCACTTCTACGGCTCTTCGAGGGAACCGCGATTCGACCTGGAGGCCAGTGCCCATGGCGCCAAGCTGCGGCCGATCTACGACCTGCTGCACCAGACGAGCCTGGAGTTGCAGTATGTGCGAGGCGATGGCCTCTACAAACTCGAGGCGGTCCACCGGGATGGGTACGATGGACGCTCAACTGCCGCAGTGGGCGGGCTGGAATACACCTTCGTGGGGCTTGCCTCGACCTCGGTGGATTTCGGCCTGGTTGCCGAGGCCCAATACGACAACCGGGATCTTCCCTTCCCTCCCGTAGCCGATCGGGACATCGCCATCGGTGGCCGCCTGACCTTCAATGACGTGCAGGACACGGATGTGCTTGCCTTCACGGCGATGGACACCGACCAGGGCACCCAATTCACCTCCCTGGAGGCCAATCGACGCTGGCGTGATACTGGAGAGATTCGCCTTGAGGCTCGTATCTTTACCAGTGTCGACGCCCGTGACCCGCTGTATGCATTCCGGCGTGACGACTACCTGCAGATCGAATACGTCCACTACTTCTGAAGATCATCATGGCCAGACCACGCGAATTCGACATGGACCAGGCGCTGGACGCAGCGATGAGCACGTTCTGGGCGCAGGGCTACGAGGCGACGTCGATGACGGACCTCGTGGAAGCCACCGGTCTTCAGAAGGGCAGTCTCTACAAGGCCTTCGACGACAAACACGACCTGTTCATGAAGTCGCTGAGTCGTTATCTCGATGGCGCCTACACGGCGATGAAAATCGCACTGTCTGAGGGCGGTACACCAGGACAGCGTCTGCACGCCTGGTTTCAGAGCGTGATCCTCATGTGCCGTGGCGAGTCACAACGCGGCTGCATGGCGATGAACACCTCTTGTGAGCTCGGGTCACATGACGATCAGGTTTCGGCCCTGCTCAAGCAGCACCATGCCCGCGCCAGCGACCTGCTGACGGAAACGATCGCCAGCGCACAGCAGGCTGGCGAACTACGGGACGATATCTCTGCCGCACAGCTGTCGCAGATCCTCTTCACTCTCGGTGCGGGCCTGCTGGGCACATCGAAAGTATTGCAGGACGACCTCGATCCCGAACAGCTGGTGGCATCAGCCCTGACCATCGTGTCCCCGCCCGGGGCCGTCTGAGGCCACCCGCACCCGCCTGCGCTTCAGGCGATCACCGAACAGAAGGGTGACGGTACATCGGTTTCGCTCGCCAGGGACAGTGTCCCATCTGCTGCGATGCGGAAGGCGCCGATCTTGCCATCATTCGATGCGGCAACGAACAGCAACTTGCCGTCGGGGCTCATCGTCAGATTCTGCGGTGCCGATCCACCCGTCAACTGGATCCCGATCGGCGTCAACGCACCGGTTCCCTCGTCGACTCGATACATGGCCACACTGTCGTGGCCGCGATTCGAACCATAGAGAAAGCGGCCATCCGGCGTGAGGCACAGATCTGCCGTGTGGGTCACGCCGTCGAAGTCCTCGGGGATGGTCGTCACCGATCCCTGCTCGATCAGCAGGCCACGTTCGGCATCGAAGTTGAAGGCCGTGACCGTGTTGCCGATCTCGTTGATCACGTAGGCGTGGCGATTGTTCGGCGCGATGGTGAAGTGGCGCGGACCACCTCCCGGGGTGACGCGCACGAAGGGCTGCTCTGCCGGTGTGATAGTTCCCGTGGCGGCGTCCAGGGCATAGATCATCACCTTGTCCATGCCGAGGTCGGAAGCGAAGGCGAAACGGCCATCGGCGGCAATCTTGAAGCAGTGTGCGTGGGGCTCGGTCTGCCGCTCAAGGATGCTGCTACCCTTGTGCTGGTGAAATGAGCCGGCCGCACCCAGGGCGCCATCGGCGCCGATGGGATAAGAGGTGACGCTGCCACCATTGTAGTTGGCCACCACGACAGCCCGTCCTGTGGGATCGACTTCCACGTAGCAGGGATAGCTCCCCTGCGTCGGTTGCTGATTGATCAATTTCAGTGCGCCGCTGCTGCGATCAAGAGCCAGGGCCGACACGAGCTGCTCACCACCCGGATCGGTAATGCTGTAGACGAGATTGCCCTTCGGGTGGATGGCAACGTAGAACGAATCCTTGAGACCACCCGTCTGCTTCAGCAACTCCAGACGCCCGTCGCCATCGGCGATCCGGAAGACAAAGATGCCGTCGTTGTCGGTGAGGGTGCTGACGATGAGAAGTGGCGCGTCGGACATGTCGTTCTCCTGAAGTAGATCTGTGACAGTTCGGTCTGTGGGATGGAGATCCTTCGTCTTCCGGCGCCAATCTTACTCTGCAATCACCTTAGCGCAATGCCACACGTCGACCGCCACGGACTGTGGCCTGGACGCTGGGTGCAGATTCACGGCTTCGCCTGAAGCCTACTCGCGCAGGAGGGTGATGTCCTGATCCGTCTCCAGCTCGACCCACGCAGCACCGTTGCCCAGCTTGATGCGTGCCTCGCGTTCGTCGTCATCGTCAGGCTCAACGGAAAAGTCCGACCGAATGCTGCCGCGTCGAGTCTTCAGAATCCCCTGCACATCGGCATCTGCGGGCAGGCTGAGGGTGATCGGCTTCCCCGTCGTCGACAGGTCGATGCGCTGACCTTCGACAAAGCCACTGACCTGCGAGACTTCGACGGGACTGTTGTTTCCACGAATCTCCACCGAACCTGCAACCCCCTTCACAATGACGAACTTGAAGGAGTTGGTCACGTGCAGATCACCTTGCACCGACTCAACCATCACACTCGATGAGCCGCCATTGATCCGCAGGTTGCCACCGGCGTCTTCAACGATGATGGGCCGGTAGGACGTCTCGATGTCTGCGTCGCCGCCAACGCCGCGGATCGTGACCTCCGAGGAGCTCCCCATGACCTTGAGTCTCCCCTTCACATCCTCGGCCTTGATCGCCCGATAGGAATTGACGATCCGTGCCGCGCCGACCGACCTCAGATCCACCGCACCCGACGTGTTGTCCACATCCACACGCCCGACGACCTGTTCCACTGATACAGGCCGATAGGAGGTGCGGATCATCACGTCCGCTTCCGTATCGCGCACCGTCACATCACTATTGTTCCCGGTGACCCGCACATCCCCCTTGACGCGCTCCACGTGGATCGCTCGATAGCTCGACTCGACCTCTGCAGCGCCACCGACATCTACGAGTCGAACGCCACCGCTCTGACTGCTCACTCTCAGATCACCCGTCACACCCTCAACCTCAACGGGCTGATAGGAACCGGTTATCACACAGTTTCCTTCGACATCACGAACGACGACCGGACCATTGAGCGCTTCCACCTCGACGGTGCCTGTCAGGTCGGTGAGCCGCACGGGGCGGTAACTGGTGCGGATCGTCGCTGCGCCCCGAACCCGGGTGAGAGTGACATCGGAGCTGTTGCCTTGCACACCGACGGGGCCTTCGAAGTCGATCACTCGGACGGTGGAATAGTCGTTGCCCAGTTCGAGAGAACCGGAACTGGATTCAATCGAGATGTCCCCCGAACTATTGTCGATGGCCAGATCGCCATCCATGCCGCTTACGCTGATGTCACCAAAGCTGTTGCGCAGATCCAGCGAATACTGCGAGGGCAACTGAATCGTCATCGTCGTGGAGATCGACAGATCCGACTGATCAGTCTCACCGTAGAACATGCGCCGCAGGAAACCCGCTGACGGCGGCTTCTCCTCTTCCTTTTCCTCCGGCAGATCGAGTCGGGCACGAAAGCCCTCGTCACTCGGGTCCATAGAGAGCGAAACCTTGCTGTAGAAGTCTTCAGCGAGGGCCTCGGTGCCACCACTGACCTCGACGATCACTTCGATCGCGATCTCCTCTTCTGACGTGCCGGTGACCGTGATCCCTGCACTGGATGCATCCAGACGCAGAGACTGTCCCGGCGCGGTGGACGCATTCTGAGTGAAGGACCGCCGGAGGGTCAGATCCGACTCGGCCTCGGTGCGAATCGCCATCAGGGCGAGCAGCAGGAGCAGGGCCTGGATTCTGGGGAATCTCGTATGCATCAGATGGCTCATGCCCTTTAGAGGTGAACGTTGATGAAGGGCAGCAGGCGCGCCCACGCCGGATTGTTCCCGGCATAGTTCAGCAGACCCACTTGCACACCCTTCAATTCGCGACTGTGGTTGATCAACCCCAGAGCCAGGCCGGTGAACCGGTCGTTGACCGTCTCGAACCATCGATCACCATCTCCGGGCCAGAATCCGGCACCGATGGTGACTCCATTCGTGGCGCCGATGGAAATGCCCGTCACCTGCGGGGCGAAGACCATGAGTCCTCCTGCCATGATCCCTCTGAGTTCATCGCCTGCCCCGATCCCAATGCCGCCCAGTGCGATACCGGTCACCGATTGACCAACCCCGACGCCCAGGCCGCCAATGGCGATGCCGGAGATCCTCTTTCCTGCCCCTACGCCACCAGCACTCAGGACGATCCCTCGCATCGAGTCTCCCACACCGGTGCCAAGACCCCCTGCCAGCAATCCTGTAAAATCGTTCCCGACTCCTGATCCCAGGCCGCCGACGACGATACCGCGACCACTGCGACCGACACCCGCACCACCGAAACTGAGCACGGCCCCGAAATCGAGGTTCTGGCCGACGCCTGTGCCGAAACCACCGATCGTGACGCCGGTCAGATTGTGGCCGACGCCGGTACCGAATCCACCGATCGTGACACCGGTAAGGCTGTGGCCGACCCCTGCACCCACGCCCCCGATGACGAGACCACGCGCATCGTGACCGACACCAGCGCCGCCGGCACTCAGGACCGCACCAAAGTCGAGACTGTGGCCGACGCCGGTCCCGAGACCGCCGACCGTGATGCCCGTGAAGTCATGTCCCACACCGGAGCCGATGCCACCGAAGACAAGTCCTCGGGCACTGTGGCCCGCACCGGCGCCGATGATCCCTCCCACGATGCCATTCAGTTCGTGACCTGCTGACGCGCCAACACCGCCCAGGACGATACCATTGAGACTGTGACCCACTCCCGCACCCAGACCACCCAGTACGATGCCCGTGTGATCGTGCCCCACGCCTGCACCGACGCCGCCAACCACCACACCGAGTCCATCGTGACCGACCCCAGCGCCGCCGAGGCTCAGCACTGCGCCCAGATTCAGGTCGTGACCGACACCGGCACCAAAACCACCTCCGACGAGCCCCGTCATGCTGTGGCCGACCCCTGCGCCCAGACCACCGGCGACAAGACCAGCGGCATTATGGCCGACTGCCGCGCCGACACCACCGACGATGAAGCCGCGTCCATTGTGCCCTGCTCCGACACCGCCAGCAGCCAGCACGAAACCATGCGCATCATGTACGGCCCAGGCGCCACCGCCAGCCAGCATCAGTCCTCTCGAATTCCTCTCTGCTGCGGCAATGCCCAGACTCAGTGCCATCCCATTCACATCGCCTCTGGCGCCGGAACGGATGCCACCCACCACGATCCCGTGCACATCCTGCACGGCGATCACACCACCCAGTCCCAGACCGAGTCCGGTAAGATCCCCGCCGACATCGACCCCGAGTCCGCCGAAGCTGATGCCCCGCAGATCATGTTCGGTGATCGTGTAGATGCCGCCGATGGCCAGGCCATCGATCCGCCGTGCGTAGGGGCCGACCAGTCCCACGGCAGCGCCACGAATGACGGCATTCGGATTTCTCTGGGCCTTCCACAGGGTCACATTGACCCCCGTCACCGCCTCCAACCCATCATCGATGAAGTTCAGGCGCAGCCCATTGATTCTGTTCGAGTTCCCCAGACTGAGGCCCCAGCCCGAGACGGCCAGATCAACTGAAGCCGCCGCACGTGTCGGGATGAAGGAGAGGACGAGAATTGCCGTGAACAACAGATAGCGTCGCATCATGTTTTTCCTTCTGCGTGCAACATCTACAACTCGAGTTGCACGATCTCCTGCAGTGTCTGTCGCTTGTCCTGCAAAGCCAGCAAGAGATAGCGGCGAATGTGTGTGTTGGCTGGGTTGTTGTGCAGCGCGTCAAGACAACGGGCGATCTGCGTGTCGATCGTCTGGATCTTGTCCCGGTAGAGGAGCATCAGATCCAGATCCATTTCGTCGAGACGAGGTCCGGCGGCCTGCGCCAACTCTTCGATAGCGGCCACGTATTCACGCTCCCGGTCCCGCACCTTCTCCAACGCCGACGGCGAATACAGACTCGAAGACGTCGACCGCTGCGTCGGTGCATCGAAGTGGACGTAGGCTCCACCGATCCCAAGGCTCACGACCAGGACCGCCGCAATGCGATAGATCCACGTACGACCAGAGCCGCGCTTCTCGGCGTGGAGTGACACCTCGATCTGTTCCCACAGGAAGGGTGGCGGCGTCGGCTGCTTGAGCCCGCCGGCCAGTGCCAGCAACTGCTCGTCCTGCCGCAGCTTCTCACGGCAGAGATCGCATTCACTCACATGACGCTGGAATGCCTCTTCGTCAAGTTCACCCGTCTCGCGTTGCTCGTACCAGTTGCAACTCATCTTGCCCTCTCCCCCTGATCAGGGTCGGCCAGCAGCGCGCGCAACCTCTCTTTGGCCTGGAAGATCTGCGCCTTCACGGTTCCGATTCTGACATCGAGCATTTCAGCGATCTCTCTCTGTGCGTATCCCTCCACGGCGAACAGCACGAAACAGGCACGCATCCGATCCGGAAGCGTCAGGATCGCCTCCTCCAGTTGCAGACGAAGATCGGGAGCCGCGGGACGAACCGGTTCTACAGGTTCGATCTCGACTTGGCTGTGCTTCTTGCGGGTTTTCAGCATGTCGTAGCAGACATTGATAAGGATGCGCATGAGATAGGAACCCAATCGTGCTTCGAAGCGATAGTTGCGGATGCTGCGATAGAGCCGGATGAGCGTCGTCTGGACGGCATCTTCAGCATCCTCCTGCCCTCCCAGCATCCGCAACGCCACGCCAAACAGCGCATTCTGGTGCTCGCGATAGACTCGCTCGAAGGCACGCACGTCCCCCTGCCGACAGGCGTCGACGATCAGGCGTTCTTCTTCGATCGAGTCGGGCAAGGCGCTGCTCGTCTGGAGGCTCGGGGTCTGTCCTGCATCTTCCCAATCCCCCGCGATGAGCAAGCTCATCGGTGCCGCCTTCGACATCTGCGTATCCGGTCAGGGTGATAGGGCCACCGAGACTCAACTTCAGCTCGAGTGGTCCTTGTCTCTTCTTGCCCGTTAGACCGGAGGGAATCGGGAATGGTTTATGGGTCCTTAAGAAAAAGAACCCCAAAACGTGGACCTGAGCTACTTGCCCGGATTTACTATCTTGCCGGCACCAGCCCGAACCCGTGTGAGGCGAGCTGACCCATGCGCATTGGCATTCCCGACGATTTCCGCCGCTACCTGTCTATGCGCGGCGTTTCTGTCACCAAAGAAGAAGAGGAACACCACCAGCCGCTGACCGGGCGTGCCCTGGCCGTGGGCTCCTTCCTGTCCTTCTTCCTGGCCGTGGGTGCCAACTACGCAGACATCGTTATCAAGGGCAGCTACATGACCCTCGATTTCAGCACGCCCGGGGCGATCTTCCTCTTCCTCGTGCTGGTGGGAGGGCTCAACTCACTGTTCAAGGTCACGGCCCGGCGCCCGTGGATCGGCATGGCCAGTGCCGCCACGATGGCCGTGATCTGGCTCGTCCACTTCTATCCCTACAGCACACTCGTCCTGCACTCACCGGGTGTGCTCTTCGGCAGCTTCCTCGTCGTCGCCTTCACCGCCAATGCCGTGCTGGCCCTGTCGGGGCGGAACATGGCGCTGAATCGCTCTGAACTGATCGTCGTCTACATCATGCTCGTCGTCGTCGCATCTCTGGCAACGATGGGATTGTGCGAGACGATCCTGCCGGCCATCAGCGGCTTCTTCTATTACGCCAATCCGGAGAACAAGTGGGAGGAGTTGCTCATCCCCCACCTGCCACCGCAGATCGTCGTCAACGACGGGGCCAGCAACACGACCTTCTTCGAAGGTTTCGGCACAGCGAACTTCACCATTCCGTGGTCGGTGTGGCTGCGGCCCATGGGCATGTGGGGAATCTTCCTGATCGGCCTGTATCTGGCCATGGTCTGCACCGTCGTCATCCTGCGACGCCAGTGGATGGACCGCGAACGACTCTCCTATCCGCTGGTGCAGGCGGCGCAGGTCATGATCCGTGGTGAAGATCCCGACCGGGCGGTGAATCCCTTCTTCCGCAGCAAGGCCATGTGGGCCGGCGCGGCACTACCGATCCTGGTGGGCCTGTTCACAGGCCTCAACAAGTACCTGGGTGGTTTCCCGATCATCCCCACGGCCTGGACGATCCCCCTCGGCTTCGGCCAGTCACTCAACATGACGCTGAGTTTTGCCGTCGTCGGCTTCAGTTATCTCATCGGACCCGATATCGCCATGGGCATCTGGGGATTCGCCCTGCTGTCGAAGCTTGAGAAGGCGCTCCTCATCGCCAATGGCGTGACCAAACAACAGGACGTCTGGTCTGTCCGGGTCACGGAGTTGATCAACTACCAGGGACTTGGAGCGCTGGTCGTCTTTGTCCTCATCGGCTTGTGGGTCGGTCGAGAACACCTGCGGGAAGTCTGGCTCAGCTTCCTTGGCCGAGACTCCAAACTGAGCGACGACGATGAGATCATGTCCTACCGAGCCGCCGTGGGTGGGCTGCTCATCGGCCTCATCGTCATGGTGGGCTGGTTCGTCTATCTGGGCACACCACTGTGGGCCAGTGTCCTCTACATCGCCCTGCTCATGACGATCTTCACCGGCCTGTCCCGCGTCGTGGCCGAGTCCGGCGTGGCCGCCATCATCACACCCATGAATGCCAGTGACTTCATGATCTATGGCCTGGGTGGAAAACTCATCGGCGTGAAGGCGGTCACCACCTTCTCCCTCGGTTACATCTTTGCCGCCGACATTCGCGTCTTCCTCATGGGCGTCGTCGCCAATGGACTGAAGCTGATCGAGGGCATGAACACGAACAGCCGCCGCATCGTCTCTCAGGCAATTGCGATCGCCATCTTCTTAGGCATGGCCGGGTCACTCTACACCGTGCTGGCCCTGGCCTATCGCGATGGCGGCATCAACACCAGTGGCTGGTTCTTCAAGAGTATGCCCGCCGTCATCGCCCGCACTGCCGTCCATGGCCTCGAGCTGGATCCCACATACTGGCCGGGACTCGGTTTCACCGGCCTCGGTGCCGGCGCCATGCTGGGCCTGACCTGGATCCGTCAGCGTTTCCTCTGGTGGCCCCTGCATCCCATTGGCTTCCCCATCATGACCAGCTGGGTCGTCGACTGGATGTGGTTCAGCATCTTCTTCGCCTGGCTGATCAAGGTCATCATCCTGAAATACGGTGGCGCCGACCTCTTCACACGATCTCGAGATTTCTTCCTGGGGCTGATTGTGGGCCGCATGTTCATCAGCGGCGGCTGGCTCGTAGTGGACTATCTTACCGGCACTGTGAGCAATCCGATCTTCTGGATCTGACGCCGGGCTGTTTGGCCGGTGATGGCGGAACGATCGCTGTGCTTGAGGTTGGGACCAATCAGTGACTGAGATGGTCGCTTGCCAGGCAACGCAAGCAGGGCGCAGGCAGACCTAAGTTTCCAGGCGACGAGTGACCCAGACTGTGAGAACTGGCCATGACAGAGTATGACAAGAAGCGCGTCGATCCCGATGATCAGGCGGAAGAAGAACTGTCAGCGATGCAGAAGATGGCCATTCTCTTCATCACCCTCGGACAGGAGACGGCCGGGGATACGATGAAGTTTCTCTCCGACTACGAGATCGAAGAGATCACTCAGGCCGTGGCGAACCTCAAGACGGTCAGCGTCGAGGTGCAGGACAAGGTCCTGGAGGAATTCGAACAGAATCTGCTCGCCGGGGAATGGGTTGCCCAAGGGGGCATGGACTTCGCCCGGGGGGCCCTCGAGCGGGCCGTGGGGCCACGCAAGGCGCAGGAGATCCTCGACCGCGTTGCCAATACCGTCTCTTCCGGATTCTACATGCTCAAGAACGTTGCTCCCGAGCAAGTAGCCCCCTTCATCTCTCATGAACACCCGCAGACCATTGCGTTGATCCTGTCGCAACTGGATTCTGCGCAGGCCGCCGGCATTCTGTCGCAGCTTCCCGAACGGGTGCAGGCGGATGTAGCCTATCGTATATCCACGATGGAGAACATCACGCCGGCAGTCCTCAAGGAGATCGAAGAATCGTTGGAGGCCAGCCTGCGCGACATCCTGGGCGGTAACCAGGATGTGGGTGGCCCCAAGGTCGTGGCTGACATCCTCAATCTCATCGGTTCGACAACCGAGAAGAATGTGCTGGATCAGTTGGACGGACACGACCCAGAGGTCGCCGAGGCGGTGCGCAATCTGATGTTCACCTTCGCCGACATCGCCAAGCTCACCGACCGCGAATTGCAGTTGATACTGCAGAATGTGGAACAGAAAGATCTCATCGTTGGCCTGAAGGCGGCGGATGACGAGTTGAAAAGCAGGTTTCTCGCCAACATGTCGGAACGTGTACGATCAATGTTCGTTGAGGAGATGGAGTTTCTCGCCCCCATGCGTCTGAGTGAGGTCGAAGAGGTACAGCTGCGCATCGTGCAACAGGTTCGCCAACTGGAGGAGCAGGGCCAGGTGACGATCGTGAAGGGCGATGCGGACGACGCTTTCGTATAGCGAGAGCCCATGGACGTCGCCAACAAGATGCTCCAGGTCTATCAGTTGCACCGGCAGGGCTGCTTCGCCCACCGGCACAGCCTACCGCGCTACTTGTGAACTTCCCAAACCAATCTGTCTCCCATCCAAGCAAGAGTAATGAGACCCATCAACACGAGAAGTGTCGTTGTCGATCTCCTTACAGCTCTCGTTATGGTCATAGCTACTGCGTCATTGGGGTCATCCGAGATCATTCTGCACGTGCATCCTCATGGGATGGATGACAACCCGGGGACGGTGGACCAGCCACTGGCGAGCCTGGAAGGCGCGCGGCAGCGGGTCTCACAGATAAGGGAGCCCGGTGAACCGGTGACCGTCTTGTTCGCGGCCGGCACCTACCCATTCACCCGACCGGTCACATTCAGGGCTGCAGATTCGGGGAGCCCCAGCGCGCGCATCACCTACCGTGGGATACCCGGGCAGGAGGTCCGCTTCAGTGCGGGCCGACAGGTCACTGGCTGGCAGGAAGTCACAGATCTGGATGTCCGGCGGCGTCTGCCAGCAGCCTCATTGCCTCACGTGCGTGTCGCCCATCTGGATAGCCAGGGGATCAACGATTTCGGACAACTCACCACACATGGATTCGCAATCGGCAGTTTGCGAGCTGAGGCCGAGTTATTCTGGAACGATGAACCCATGGTCCTGGCTCGCTGGCCAAATGAGGGATTTCGTGGCGCCACCGGACTCGATGGCACGCGACGTGTCACCGTCGATACGGATCGCGTAGCTCAGTGGGAGGATGAGTCCGATCCATGGATTCTCGCCTACTGGCAATTCGACTGGGCGGAGATCTTCGAGCCCATCGTCGAGATTGACGGACCCAATCGAGTCCTTCTGCGATCCCCGGATGTCGAACTGCGCTTCACCATCGCTCCGAGCAAGACGCGTTGGTACGGATACAACCTGCTCAGTGAGCTGGACACGCCGGGCGAATACTACCTCGACCGCGAGTCCGGACTGCTCTACTTCTGGCCACCCACTGCGCAGGGAACGGCAGTGCTCTCGATGGCGGAAGGCCTCCTGAGGGCGCAGAATCTGGCTCACGTCACCTTCCGCGGCATCACCTTCGAGGCGTGTCGCGCCACGGCCATCAGTGTGGATGGCGGTGAAGACATACGAATCGTCGGCAGCACGATCCGCAACACCGGCCACCGAGGGATCGACATCGAGGGCGGGATCGAGCATGAGGTCTACGGCTGCAACATCTACCACTGCGGCGAAGGCGGCATCTCCATGAGTGGTGGAGACCGGCCGACACTGGTGCCAGCTCACCACAATGCCGAGAACAATCACGTCCATCACTTCTCGCGACGGGCACGCACCTACAAGTCTGCCATCGCCATTTCAGGTGTGGGGAATCGTATCGCCCACAACCTGATCCATGATGGGCCCCACATGGCTCTGTCTGCCAAGGGCAACGATCACCTGGTGGAGTACAACGAAGTCCACGACGTCATCTATGAAAGTGGTGACGCTGGCGCCTACTACGTGGGGCGCGACTGGACCCAGCGAGGCACGATCCTGCGGTACAACTACTGGCATGACATTGCCGGATCCACCGGATTTGGCGGCATGACGATCTACCTGGACGATCAACTCTGTGGTCAGACGATCCATGGTAATCTGTTCGAGCGCACATCCTACTCGGTCTTCATCGGCGGGGGCGACGACAATGTGGTAACGAACAATGTCTTCATCGCCAGCAGGAAGGCGGCACACCTGGACAATCGTGGCATGGGTTGGCAGAAGGAACAGACGGACGATGAGAATTGGTCGCTACGGACCCGTCTTCACGACATGCCCTATCAGAACCAGTTGTGGAGCGAACGGTATCCCCATCTACCCGGCATTCTCGAAGACGAACCCAACATCCCCAAGCGCAACGTGTTTCGCGGCAACATCAGCGCCGGTGGCCGATGGAATGACATCAACGCTGAGACCAAACACTATCAGACCATCGAGGACAATCTCGTTTTCGATGATGAGCCCGACTGGGTCACCCTCCACAAGGATGAGGATGGTCGGCCCCTCAACCTGGAATTCAGAGATCCGGAAGCTGTTGCCAGGATAGGATTCGAGACATTGCCCGTGGCATCGATGGGTCTCTACCAGGACGACCGACGAGCGGACGCATCGGCGGCTACTTCAGTCGAAGGCGTGCATCACGAGACGCCTGAATCGCTCGAACTGAAGCCGAGTTATCCGAATCCATTCAATGCCGATACGCTGATCCCCTACGTCATCCCCGACGACATGGATGTTGAGGTCTCGGTATACGACCTTCTCGGCCAGCGCATCAAAGTCCTCGTCCGGGGGCCAAAGGCTGCGGGCCACCATCAGGTGCGGTGGGATGGTACCGATGCCGCCAGAAGGAATATGGCCAGCGGCGTCTATCTGCTTCGGCTGCGGAGCCCCAATTTCGTTCAGACAGCCAAGACGCTCCTGCTCAGGTAGTCGTGCGCGAGGGTAAGGAATGGATTGGTGACTCTGCCTGAGTTCCAGCAGAATGTTCGGCGGCAGATCAGGGCCTATCTGGCTCAGTAGTTCCGGCGCTTGACCGGGTGCGCCCGAAGAGCCTTGGTACTCCTCAGTGACACACTGAGCCGATCGCCATGCCAAACGCCGAAGACAGACATCTTCTCACCACGACGCTGCTGCAGGCCGATGCGCCCCTGTCTGCGAAGGAGTTAGCACGCGAGTGTGGTCTGTCGGCGGCGGCGACGCGGGCTGCCCTCGAAGATCTGGTAGGCGAGGGACTCGTCGTTGGCGGTGAGCTTGTGCCGGGCGCGGGACAGAGCTTCGGCTGGGCGGCCCGCTGGCGTGACGAAGCCGACAGGCGTGCCCGGGGGCCGCGCCAGGAATTCCTTGAGCGGATGAAGGCCCTGGAAGCGGACATCGGTGACGATTTCGAGCTAACAGGCACGGCGACAGCGGCATTCCACGACTACATCACCGACCCCTACGAACCGCCTCCTGGCAAGCGGTGGCTCGTGATGGTGCAGTGTTCCGTCCGGCGTCCCTTCACATCATCGCCGTCGCATGCATCGATTCGACGGGCAATCGCTACGGCGACGGGTTGGGATCCAGGCACGGAGATGATCCGCTGCCCGGTCCACGTCGTGGTGCTGGCGAGTCGTATCGGCCCGGTGCCCTACGACCTGCAGGATGTCTACCCAGCCAATGTGCGCAGCATCGGCGTCAAGGAATTCGGGGATGACCGCTACACCTCCAGCCGCCCGATTCTCGCCCGGCGCATGGCTGACTACCTGCGCATCCACGGACCGCGATACGATCAGATCGCCGCCTTTGGCGAGGGCCGGTACGGCCAGATCCTGCGGGACGCCGCCGAGATGGCGGCAGCCAACATCCCCGTACTACCCGTCAACGGCGGGCCGCGGCTGACGCGAGTCGGTCGTTCCACGCCGCGCAAGTACTGGGAGAAGCACTGGATCCAGCTGTATCACCTGATCCACGACTGGCTCGACGCGGAAGGGAAATCTGCCGCGGACGAGAGACTCGCCGCCCTCGACGTGGAGGTGATCGAGTGAGTCCGGCTCGGAAGAAGAGGGCGCCGAACAAAGTGACCAGTCAGAAGGCAGCAGTGGCACCCAAAACGAAGCGCGCGGGCAGAAAGCAGGTACATCCTGAATCGAAGGCCCTGAATCTCTTCCTGCCAGCTGTGCGGACCTGGTTCAAAAAGACCTTCGACGCACCTTCGCCGGCGCAGGAGGTGGCGTGGCCCGTCATCCGACAGGGCAAGTCGATGCTGTTGCTGGCCCCCACGGGTTCGGGCAAGACGCTGGCCACATTTCTCGCCGTCATCGACGACCTGCTGCGGCGCGCGCAGGACGGGGCGCTGAGCGACACGATCCACGTCATCTACGTGACGCCCCTGAAGGCACTCGGCAACGATATCCACCGAAACCTGATGGAGCCACTGAAGGGGGTCCGGCGTGCGTCTCGGGGCCGATTGCCGGAACTGCGTGTTGCTGTCCGGTCGGGCGATACACCCTCCTCAGAGCGGCAGAAGATGCTGCGTCGGCCGCCGCACATCCTGATCACGACGCCGGAATCGCTGTATCTGATGCTCGGCAGTGCGCGGATGGCGACACACCTGCAGACGGCACGCACGGTCATCGTCGACGAGGTGCACGCACTGTGCGACAACAAGCGTGGTGTCCACCTGGCGCTGAGTCTCGAGCGGCTGAACGCGCGAGCCGAGGCTCCGCTGCAGCGGATTGGCTGTTCGGCGACGCTGCGACCCCTTGAGGAGATCTCCCGATTCCTCGTGGGCTGTGAGGGTGGCAAACCCAGGCCGGTGGAAATCGTGGATGCCGGCATGCGCAAGGATCTGGATGTTCGTGTCGTCACGCCCCTGCCGGATTTCCTCGAGGCGAGCCAGACGGCTTTGTGGAATGCAGCCTACGAGTTGCTGCTTGAGGAGATCGCCGCGCATCGTACGACGCTGATCTTCTGCAACAGCCGATACAAGGCGGAGCGCACGTGGCTGCGGCTCACCGAACTGAACAGGGATGACTCAATCCGCATCGGGGTTCACCATGGGTCGATGTCGAAAGAGCGCCGTCTCGAAGCAGAGGAATCTCTGAAAGCAGGCGAACTCGACGCCCTCGTGGCGACGAGTTCGCTGGAGCTCGGTATCGACATTGGCTCGGTGGATCTTGTCTACCAGCTCGAATCACCGAAGTCGGTGGCGACGGCCTTGCAGCGCATCGGGCGTGCGGGCCATCTGCTCGACGCCACGAGCAAGGGGCGGGTGCTCGTCTTCGACCGCGACCAGTTGATGGAGGCTGCGGCTGTCTGCGAAGCGATGATCGAGGGCGCCGTCGATGCGGTGCACCTGCCGCGCGGCTGCCTCGACGTGCTCGCACAGCAGATCGCCGGGATGCTCACGGAGGGCGACCGGACCCTCGACGAGGTCTACGAGGTCGTGGCGCGCGCGTGGCCCTTCCACGACCTGGCACGGCGGGACTTCGAGGACGTGGTCGCAATGCTCGCCGGCGAGCAGGCCTTCGACATGAAGGATGCCCCACGCCCCCTGATCTTGTGGGATCGTCCAACGGGTCGCCTCACCGGCGCCCGATCGGTGCGCCACGTGACCAGCATGTGTGTGGGGACCATCGCCGACACGAGCGAATACGAGGTGGTGATCGCTCGCAACAAAAAGCGGATCGGTTGCATTCAGTCGGAATTCGTCGACGACATGCTGCGCACGGACGATGTCTTCGTGCTGGGAAATTCTTCCTGGCGTGTGACCGGCAAACAGCGGAACCAGGTTCTCGTTGAGGAGGCACCGGCAGCGACGCCGACCGTTCCCTGGTGGCAGGGGGGTTGGGAGCCGCGCAGTACGGAAGTGGGACGTCGTGTCGGCCTGCTGCGTCGAAGAATCGCCGCTCGCCTCGACGACCCGGCGCTGACGGGTGACATCACGGGGCGCTACGGTGTCGACGAGGATGCGGCGGAGGCGATGATCCAGTACGTGCTCGAGCAGCGGGCCTCGGTTGAGGAAGTACCTGATCACGAGGCGTTGCTCGTGGAGCGGTGGACGGACGAGTTGGGCAAACTCAATCTGATCATCCATTGTCCCCTCGGGCAGCGGCTGAACCAGGCCTGGGGCGAGGCGCTGACGACGGCGCTGTCACAGCAATTGAAGGAGACATGGTCGTCGACGGTGAACGACGATCTGCTAGTGCTGACCCGTCAACAGGAGGATCTCCTGCCCCTTCCCGGGGAGGTGGCGCGCAAGGAGGGCGATCCGTACGAAGCGGCCCGTCTCGTTGACCTCGTCAGCGCCGTCAACGCGCAGACCTTGATCGAAGCCGGTGTTACCCGCCACGAGGGCGGTGCCGCCTTCCGCCATGCAGCGGTCTGCTCTCTTCAGATTCTACGCGGCTACAAGGGGCGCCGCATGCCCACGTGGCTGCAGGCCTATCAGGCGGAGGAACTGGAGCAGGCGGCGCGGGACCGGCACGACTATCCGGTCTTCCGCGAAGTGCGACGCGCCTTCATCGATGACGATCTGAATCTGCCAGCGCTGCAGGATCTGCTGAAGCGCATGGCGACAGGCGGTGTGCGCGTCGTCCACCGGACCGTCGAATCGCCGTCGCCCTTCGCACACAGTCTGCTCGTGCTCGACGGGTACCGGAATGTCGAGCACCAGATGGGGCGTGACCGCCGCGCGAACCTGCTGCGCCTGCACCGGCGGGTGCTGCAGGAGGTGCTGAGCGAGGAGCAACTGGCCCAACTGCTGGACGTGCGCGCCATCGAAGAGCTGGAACGTCGCCTGCTGTTCAAGTCGGAGAAATCACGAGCGCGCGATGCCGATGAACTGGCGCAGGCCCTGCGGGATCTCGGCGATCTGCCCGCCAGCATGGCCGCCCTGGCGCCGATGACGGCAGCCGATCCGGCAGAGCTGCTCACACCACTGATCCAGGATCACCGTGTCGTAGCGATCCGGTTGCCCGGCGTGGAAGGGGACGAGGTGCGGCTCGTGACGGCTGACCTGTGGCGCACCTGGCACGATGCGACGACCCGCCGTGTGGCAGGCAGACTCGAGGTCCTCATACCGCAGATGAAGGATGGTGAGATCGTCGCCTTTGAGCCGATGGCGGCGTCGAAGGTGATTGCGGCGCGCTGGCGGCAGCGTCAGGAACCGGATCAGGCGCGACAGGCCGTGGTCGAGCGGTATCTGAAACGTCGCGGTCCCGTCACTCTCTATGAACTGGCGAATCACACGGGCCTGTCCCCTGGTGAACTGGAACGCACCCTGGACGGGCTGGTGGCGCAGAAGAAGGCTGCACGCGGCGTGTATCGAGCCGACAAACCGCGACCACAGTGGGTGGACCGCACGAATCTGGCTGAGATCCACCGGCGGACGATGCAGTATCTGAAACGCGAGCTGTCGGCGTGCGCACCTCACGAAGTGATGGATTTCATGCTGCGATGGCAGCACGTGCACCCGTCGACGCGGCTACGCGGGATAGACGGTTTGCGTAAAGTGATCGCCCAGTTACAGGGCTACGAGATCATCCAGGGGGTGCTGGAGCCGGAGGTGCTCGCCGCTCGTGTCGCCGACTACCGTCCCCAGATGCTCGAGCGACTGATCGCGTCGGGTGAGGTCAGCTGGCGGCGACTGCATCCGTCGAAGATTCATCGTGTGGCAATCACCTTATGTCAGCGCCGGGATATGCCCTGGCTCGCTGCCGGACGAGAAGTCGAGTTGGACGGCGCCGAGTCTGCAGATGTGGACATTGCCGAGCAGATCGTGCAGGTGCGTAAGCACATGCAAGGGCGAGGCACGGCCTTCTTCGATGACATCGTGGGCGATACCGGACTTGACGCCGACACGGTGGAGCGAGCCGTGTGGCATCTGGCGTGGTGCGGTGAACTGGCGTGTGATACATATGAGGCACTGCGCAATGCCGATTTCCGATCGACCCTGTCTGCGTGTTATGACCTGGCCACGACACCACGCAACATCGTCGATCACGAGTTCGGGTCCCTCGGTTGGGATATGACGACGGCGAAGGTGGTGCGGCGGATCCGCAAGCTCGGGCTCGATCCGCGCCTGGGGCGCTGGTCGGTGACGGAGCGTCTGGACAACAGCGCACAGGCGCCCGATCGACAGGAGGTGATCGGGAAGTGGGCGGCGCAGCTGTTGGGGCGGTGGGGCGTCGTGTCGCGGCAGATGGTCGGTGGCGAAGTGGCGGCGCCATCGTGGGGGGAGCTGATGCCTGAACTGAAGCGGCTGGAGCTGCTGGGCCAGGTGCAGCGGGGCGACTTCATCGAGCAGCACCGGGGGGAGCAATTCGGTCTGCCCGAGGCTGTGGAACTGCTGCGTGAGTGCCGCGGCCGTCGTCCGGAAGGGGATCGCATCGGCTGGCTGCCGGACGAACCGGTGATTCAGCTGATCAGTCGCGATCCGGCCGATCTCTACGCGGCGCATCTCGACATCCTCCGGGAGGACGGCGAAATCTTCGAGCGGCGACAACGCGCCGGCAACGCGTGTCACCGCAGTCTCGTCCAGGCCGGGCAGGTGATCCTCTACAAGTCACAGCAGAACGTGACGCTCGAACGTGACGCGCTGCGCCACTGCTTCGAAGTGCTGATGGAGGATCCGGCCGGCCGGCAGCAGACGCTCAGCTACAAGCAATGGAATGGCTATCCCGTGAAGGTCAGTCCCGCCGCGTCAGTGATGATGGAAGCTGGGTTCGCGCTGTCGACGAAAGGGCACATGGAGTACCCCGTGCCACGGCGTCACCGACTCGACCCGGAGGGACCAGTGATCACGGAGTTGAGGAGCGTCCTGCAACCCTGCCACAGCGAGCCACCGCCGGTGCAATACGGGAAGGATTGGACGATTTCTCTTGTCGACGAAGCGCGACGGCCGCTGGTGGCGGCACTCCTCGAGCGACTTGCGAAGGCGGCCCAGGACCACGGCTGGACCTGCGACTGGCAGGCCGACGGCTTCAGCGCCCGATACGGCAGGGCCGGGATGGGCCTGGGCCTGGCGAAGCGGTGGATTCAGATTGCCTTCAACGCGCCCGCCGTGAGGGATACAGGCGGCCCTTTGTGGCGGATGGCGCCGTGGGCAGGCCACCGGATCCGCGTGACCGGCCTGGACGAGGTCAACGCCGACTTTGATGAACATCTGGCGGAGCTTCTGGATGAGGCAGAGCGGCGGGTCGACGACGGCGCTACGCGCTGAGTCGGTCCCTGTTGCATTCACGCCTCAAGAACGTGGTGCCTGCCTCGGCCACAATTTCCGAAGCAAGTTATCTGGGGCCAACTCCGGCAACGTGACCAACGATGGCCATGAGATCGATGAAGGCGTGGGCGACAATCGTCATCGTCAGATCACGAAACTTGATGTAGTACAGCGGGAATAACAGTCCCAGGACACTCAGCATGGCAACTTTCGACCAGCCATCCTTGAAGTGGTAGAGTACGAACGCCACATGTGAGAGCACGACGGCAATCCAGGGCCGACTTGTCACTTTGAGCAGGCGTTCCATCGCATAGCCACGATAGATGACCTCCTCGCAGAAGCTGGCTGTCACCAGGGCGATCGGTGCATACCAGTAGAAGAAGTGGCTGGGCAGTGCCGCTCCCCCATCATCCGGCGCACTGCCAAGATCCGGGAACACTGGGGAGACCACATAGCGCCACAGAGCGATCCCGGCCATGAAGAAACCGCCCAGACCCAGGCCTGTGAAAAAACTCGTCTTTGTGAGCGGCTTGAAGCCGAGGGATGACAGCGGCCGCCGTTCCCACAAAACGACAATTCCGATCAGCACGACAGCGAACACCCAGTCTGCGGCCTGTTGCGCCAGGTTCCGCCAGACCAGATCATCCGGCAGAACCCGTGAGAGGACACTCGGGTACCAGAACAGCGTCGTGAGCACAAGCGCGACGAGCAGTCCCGTCATCTCGGCAGGACGCTTCGAGGCGGCTGGATCACCTGCTATCATCGATGGCTCCGTCGCTCTGGGATTGTGCCCCGCAGATGCCCATCAACCAGTCGCAGACACCACTTACCATGGGCTGTGCATGGGGCCGTGCTTCTCACAGGTCCGCAATCGCGCTGCGAACAGGCAACCAGAAGTAAGATCGGGCAAGCCGATTCAGCCCCCTGTCGAGGAACTCTTCGTTCTCGTGTTCCACATCGAATGGGCCATTCAACTCATACGGCGAGTCTTCTACCCATTGGTAAGCCGGCTTGATCGTGTCTTCGAGCATCGACACCGGCGACCCCGTGTGTGTGAACACCGCATAGGTGGTCGCCGGCAACTCGATTCCGACAACACCAACTGGCAAGCCATGGAGATCTTGCACCTCAAGCCCGACGATCACCATATGCTCAAGTCCATCGCTGCACTTCAGCATGGGCGTGTCCGCATCCTTCGGCACCGACGAAAACCCAACCAGGTAGCGATCCTCCAGTCCAACCCGCTGCCCAACATCGCACAATACCCGCTCTGATTGTGAGCGGAGGATCTCAAGATGCTCGAAGCCAACTCCCCGGCAACTCACAATCGGTCCAGCAATGAACATCGATCCTCGGGATACCAACTCTGGATTCTGTTGCATACTCATCAAACAACATCTCCATTTGCCGCGTGGGTGTTGACCGCAGGGCCCGTGCCGCCTGCCAACTCACAGTCACCTCTCAGATGCTGCGGAGCGAATCTACCGGATTGGCCGTTGCGGCTCGGTGGCCCTGCTGCGCCGCCGTCGTCATGGCCATCACCAGTACCGCGAGCCCGGACAGCAGAAAGACCGCGGGGGATAGTTCCATGCGGTTGGCGAACTGATCCAGCCACTGCCGCATCAACCAATACGCCACTGGCCAGGCGATGACGTTCGCTACCACCACCAGACCGACAAAGTCCCACGACAACAACCGCACGATCGACGAGTCCGAAGCCCCCAGTGTCTTGCGCACCGCGATCTCCTTTGATCGCTGCTGCGCCATATAACAGACGAAACCGAAGACGCCCATGCAGGCCACGACGATCGAGACCGAAGCAAAGACGATGAGCACCCGCTGCAACCTCTCGTCATCTCGATATCGCTCAGCGAGCAGATCATCGAGGAACTTCCGCTGAGGTGGCACATCAGGGTTGAGACGTCGCTGGATCCCGTCCATGTAGGCCAGGGTCTCATCCATATCCACGGCATCTACCTTGGCCCACAGCACGTGGTAGATCAGCGGTTCCTTGGTGATGAACATGGGCCCAAGGGGTTCACGCAGATCTTCGAAATGGAAGTCCTGCACAATCCCGGCGACGTAGCCCGGGCGTAATCCGATCTCAAAGGCCTCGAATGTCTTACCGATGGGATCGGTCCACCCCAGCAACTTCACGGCTGTTTCGTTCAGCAGGTAAGCCTCGTGATCGAGACCTTCGGTGAAGTTCCTGCCCGCAAGAAGTTCGATGTCGAACATGTCCAAATAGTCTTCATCAACGGACAGATGGCTCATCCGAATCGAGTCGGCCGTGGCGCCTTCAGGGTACACTGCATAGGGCCTTGCCCCGGAGATGTTGTGGGCAGCACTGACCATGGAGATGTGGGAATTCTGCAGGAACTCCTGCTTGATCGACTCGTATTCAGATCTGTTGCTGCTGTTGAAGAGCAACAGACCCACGACGTGTTCCGTGTCATATCCCAGGTCGGACTCGGTCACAAACTCAATCTGCCGATGCACGGTCCAGGTGCAGATGGTGATAACTACGGCAAGGGCGAACTGGGTGACGACGAGCCCCCGCCGCAGGTTCCTTCCCGACCCGCTCTGCAGTGACGACCCCTGCACCGCCGTGATGGGCTGGTAGCGAGACAGGACGAAGGCAGGATAACTCCCGGCCAGCAGGCCGATCAATATCGTCAGCCCCATCAGCGTCGGCACAATACTGAGATCGAGCGACAACTGCACGCTACCCAGGATCGAGCCATCAAAGGTTCGGAAGGTGGGGTACACCAGTTCGCTGAAGCTTGGCAACAGCATCGGAGCCAGGAACACACCACCCACCAGGGCGAGCCCGGAGATGATGACCGCCTCCCCAAGAAATTGCTGGATCAGCACCGACCGAACCGCACCTGAGACCTTGCGAATACCGATCTCGCGGGCACGATCCGCTGCTCGGGCCGTCGACAGGATGACGAAGTTGATACAGGCGGACAGCATGATCAGCAGGGCGACTCCAACGGCGGCATATAGATGGTTGATGTTGCCACCCCTTCGGTACTGCATGCCGTAGTCGGTCGCACCGTAGAGTCGGATCCGCGACAGGGGTTGCAGATGATACGTCTCGTGCCGCCCAGCCACGGGTTCTATGTGTCTCTGGGCGAAGGCGGGCAGCCTGGCCTCTATGGCTGTCGGATCGATCCCCTCCTTCAGCAACACGTAGGTCTGGATCCACTCCTGCGGGCGCCAACTCTGGAGGGCATCGGTGAAGCGTTGAGTCTGTGGGGGGCCCGTGATGAAGTCGAAGCGGAAGCGGGACATTCCAGGCATGTCTTTGACGATGCCGGTGATCACATAGGTCCCGCCACGGAAGGCGCCGGGGAGGATCACCTGCTCGCCGATCGGATCGCGCGAGCCAAAGACCTTCTGTGCCATCGACTGGGTCACAAACATCGCCGAGGGATCTCGCAAGGAGGCCGCGGATCCGGAGATGAGAGGGAAGGTGAACATGTCGAAGAAACCCGGATCCGCGAATCCCACATTTTCTTCGAAGGTTTGGCCGTCGTACTCGATCCGAGTGTTTCCATAGACGAAGATGGCAACACTTGCACCCTCTTCGATCTGGGGGAACTCAGAGCGCAACGCAGGCAGCAGAGCGCCAGAGGTCTCACCGCCATGGAAACTCACATCCCCGGCCGACCTCGTCTCGCGGATGACACGGTAGATGCGGTCGCCCTTCTCATGGGCGTCTTCGTATCCCATCTCATGGCGGATGTAGATCGACGCCAGCGTTATGGCCGCCAGGCCGACGGCCAGACCGAGAATGTTGATGCCAGCGTATAACCTGTACGCCATCAGGTTGCGCACAGCGACTTTGGCGTAGTTGCGCAGCAGAGCGGGGGTGATCGTGTGGTCACTCACAGCGCAAGGCCTCCATGGGGTTCGCGGTCGCTGTCTTGAGGGCGGGCTGCTCACGGTGATCGCGGCAATCGTCACCAAGGCCATCACTTGAGCAAGATGCGAGCCACATAGAGTCCCTGAGTGGATCAATCGTGATGCTGACCGGCGAGGCTGATCACTGTCCGCTGGTGATGCAGTCTCGTCCGCTGGCGGACACTGGCTGGCCAGTCACCACGAAATCGTTGCCGGAGCCAGGCGCTATCGGTATCCGTCGTACAGGAACATGGCCCCCCTGTCAGGCCGGTATTGGTCGAAATACGCCCTGTCTTTCGGCCCCCAGTCGGTATCCCATCGAGCCACCTCTGTCTCGTCCTCGCCTTGAAGGCGATCTCGATCCTTTGCACGTTGCAGCGCGTATTCCTGCGGGCAATTGATCCAGATGGTCGCATCGAAGAACTCGAGCGTGTCAGGCCGCAGCAGTCGGATACCCTCAGCGATCACGACTCTTGGCAACTCCTCCTCTACATCGACAATGCGCCCCCGATAGGTCCGCCCCTGATATCTGAGCGGGCGACCCTCCCTGACATCGAGAAGAATTCGACGCAGTAGCACCCAGTCGTTCTGATCGAGTATCCCAGGGCCATCCGGATTCGAGCTGTACAGCCGATCCATCTTGATGACTTGATCTGCTTCGACGTCGAACTGCTCTCGGAGCTGAGTTGCCAG
The DNA here is from genome assembly GCA_018673255.1 of Gemmatimonadota bacterium. Next base: position 40,192 of record JABHDC010000126.1, on the reverse strand, counting down.
GTGCGACTTGCCCGAGCCTCCGAAGCCGGAGATCCCAACAGTCACTCTGTCCTTGCCTTGCAGCAACGCCTGCAAGCGGACCACGAGGTCTTCTACCTTTGCCAGCCTTTCCGGCTCTTCTGAACTCAATCCGGCCACTTCGCTTCCTCTGCCACTCTCGTTTCTGTGGCCTTGAGTATCGTCGCTGCGTACGAGTTCCAATCTCGATCATCTGTGTTGATGACCGTCGTCGGAACCTGGGCTTCGTCAGCAAGCCCAAGCATCTCATCCTGACGGGCGATGTAGGACTCTACCTGAACTCGAAGATCATGGCTTTGCAGATCCTGCCCTGATTGCTCTGATCGGTGGCGGAACCTCTCCTCGATCTTGTCCTGAGAGACTGTCAACAGGAAGCATATCGCCCCAAGTTCGGCGAGCCGCCGCTCCAGCGTATCGATGAAAACTCGGTCTTCGCCCGGGTAGGCGATCCGATGGTTCAGGTTGAATCGCTCGAACACATAGAACAGACCGCGGGCTCTCCTCGACGCCTTCCCCAGGTAAAGGGCCCAGTCGCTGAGACTCTCGATCGCCTCGACCCGCTGGGTCAGGAGTTCCTCGTGCTGAGTCCTGGTGAGCTCAGTGAGTCTTCCTTGGATCGTTTGCAGCTGCTGGGAGTAGTGTTCGCCGAGGATGACGACACTCCGCTCGTCATCCTCGGCAACAGCTTGCACGCTCTTCAGCGCCCGCAGCACCGATGTCTTTCCTGAGGTGCCAGGGCCCTCTATGATCGCCCCGCGTATCAGTGGCCTCATCCTCTACGCCTATGGCGCAATTTCTTCCACGCCATGTCCCGAGTCCTCTTCGATGAGGTGCTTCTGAAGCTCTTTTGGAAGATCATGGATCGAGGCACCGATGCGCCACTCATCACCGACGCGCATCACGATCCAGGCATTGTAGGAATCCCAGGTCCCATCACGGAATGATCCGATTTCGTGGGTGATGACGACTCCCCTATTCCAGCGAGTAAGCACGTGGACCACCTCCACCTCATTCACGTAGCGCTCCGGCGGATCGTTGTCCGGCCAGCCTCCCTCGAACTCAGCAGGGAGTAGCGCACCCGCCAGCCATCTTCTCGGATCCGTGTGCCCGTTCATTCCGAACGAAGAGTACGCCGGGGCCAGCAGTCTGTAGGCCGTGCTGTCTGCCAGAGCCAGAAGCCTGTGGTGCTCTACGACCACAGCGCCCATCGCCTGGCCGTCCACGGAATCGGCTCGCGTGTGAACGGCATGGGCTGTGGCGGAGTCTGGGAACCAAAGCGCCGACATAAGAATTACGAATCCTAGACCTGGCAATGCCTTGATCATCTCTGGCCTCCTCACTCTTGGGCGCCGTGTTCACGCAGCAGCTCGATCGCGCCCGCGTGTGCCTTGTGGTACAGGCTGTTGGGATAGTTGAGGGCGTAGCCTAGCGGCGTCATCGCTTCCAGAACAGGGTCGTCGGGTTGCACACTCCTGATCCCCGCTCGGGGCACACGTATTGTGGCTCGAGCGTTGACGTCGGCCCCGCTCTGCAGGAGCAACTTGAGGACCGGAAACATGTCTTCATGCTTGTGGTTGACTGCATGGAACAAGGGTGTCTGGTCACCGATTCCACCCTCGTCCGGCTCGCAGCGAGCATTCACGTCGGCGCCTCGCTCCAGGAGCAGCCGCGCTCCCTCAAGGGAGCTGTATTCAGCACAGATATGCAGGAGGGTGGGGCGGATCAGCGGCGCGCCACCGTAGAGCCCCCCGAACTCGAGGCCAGCACGGAATGTCGATGCGAGATGGACCACGTCTGGGACTACATCCAATCGAGCCGCAAGAGAATCGAACTTGCCCATGACGATGTCCATCTCAGGCCCATCCTCGAAGGTTACTCCCCCCTCAACCAGAGCCCGGACGGTGGCTTCTCTTCCCGCTCTCGCATAGGAGCACAGGGCCATGTCCATCGGCTTACCACCGTTCTCCCAGACGGCATCGGGATCAGCCCCGAGTTCGATCAGGAATGGGATGGCGTCTGCGTTCAGGGATTCACAGGGACCAAACAGGGCGAACTTGAGTTGCTCACGAAGAGCTGGCCGATGGTCCAGGAGGCGCTGTGCAACCTCGAGATGGCCCTGCAGCGTGGCTCGTCCGAATGCGTGCTCGACGTCGCTCGGATCGTGAGACAGCAACGCGCTCACGACATCCAGCTTGCCCTGATTGGCTGCATGTGAAAGAGGCGGTCCCTCATTCTCGCTTCGCACATGTATGTCCATTAACTCGGGGTACTCGTCCAGGATGCGCTCGACCTGGGACACATCACTGTCGGAGATCGCCGCTGCAAGTGACTGCCGCGCCGGGGTCCACGCAATCTTGGCGACCAGGTCGGGCCAACTCTTGAATTGGTACGCCCTGGCCAGCACAAGCTGTGCATCCTGAATGGAGAAACTGATTGCGGCGACCTGCTCGACGGACGGGCGTCCGCTCAGCTTGGGGTGGTAGTCGCGTATCAGTTGCAGGGCCTCTGCATCGCTGGCCCTGTGGGCGCGGCGCAGATCCCTGGCCTCTCGCTTGAGATGCTCGAGGCTAGGTTTGGCGGGTAGTTGCTTGGGCATAACCCTCTCTCCAGGAAACGCCCGATGTCCGCATCAACGGGCAGAAAGAAGGTTGATCATCTGAGGAAGAAACGGAGGTGGGATCATCCCTGACCGCGGACCGGACACTCCCTCCGAGGAGCACTGCGCGGCAATATGTTCGGCGAAGTGGACCGAGTCAATTCTCTTGCCGGTTCCGCAAGCCTCGACTGACAGGCATGCAACTCGAACTACAGCGCCCGGTTCAGCTGCGGCCAGATCCATCGCCTGTAAGTCACTTCCTCACTGTCGCTCTGCCAGAAATGTCGCCAGAGCGTTGGTGCAGACGATGGTCAGGTATCCAACCCCTCAAATAGTCGGTGACCCTCTGCATCGGTTACCCGAATTCCAAGCTCCTCAACGAGTAATCTTGTGAGCTGTTGAGGATCGCCAATTCGCGTGGTTTGCTTCTCCGATTCTCGGATCACGCAATACTCCAGATCCCGTAGCGAGCGTATCTCACTGGCCAAGATCCGCGAAGCGACCAAATGATTCACGAATGCCGCATCAGGATGGCGGTGCGAGTAGAAGTGCCCCAACTCACAGTCGGACTGGCCATATCGCACAAGTTCGAACCGGTACAATGAAAAGAAGGCCCCATCCTTCGAGACCTGCATGTGGTAATCGCCCGGACATTTTTCCTCAACGCGAAACGCCCTGTCCACATCGTTCGTTGCGCTTGCTGACATATGAACCGGCACCCTGGGGCCGAGCGGTCCGAAACCTACATCCAGGACATAGCGCTGCCCTTCATGCTCGACGATTGATATCCGGTGCGTCAGACCGGGATGGCAGTCTTGATTGTAGATCACCCGCGCCAAATAGAGTTCTGGTGAGAAGCCGAGCTCCTCAAGCACCTCATACAGGAACCCGTTCTGCTCAAAGCAGTATCCGCCCCGACGCCGAACCACAATTCGACTGAACAGCGAATCGAAGTCCAAAGGCAAATCCTCACCAAGGCGGCACCCAACACTGCCAAAAGCAAAGGTGGCGACGTGGCGCTCTGCTAACTCACATAGGAACCCATAGTCCAATTCGCGATCGTGCAGATCGAGGACTTGAAGATATTCGTCAACCATTTCTCTTCGCTGCACTACGCTCTCCAATGCCACTATTCCAGGGACGGGGCGATATCAACCCATCTCTTCTCTTGGTCGGACAACAACGCGGCATGGATGACCCGCTGCACAGCCAGTCCGTCGGAGAACGTCGGGCAGACCGGCCCATCGTCCAGGACACTGTTGATGAACAGGCCATCACCCACAGATGGCCTGGAGAATATCTGGACAAGCTGTTCATGAAACGGCTTGTCTCGATCGATTCCCTCCCAGTAGTGATCTGGCACCTCCCGGTCCTCGAATGAGGCATGGCCAGCTGTCATATACTGGAGGCGATCCTGCCCACTCGCACAGACGCTTCCCTCTATAGCGCCGTCCTCACCATGGAGCGTCATCGTGAACTGCACATCGGTTCCAGCCAGCGCAACGTCACTTACGTGAATCGTGCCGTGTGCACCATTTGTGAACTCAAGCATGAGTAGGACCGCGTTGTTCGGACGTACCGACAGTCCTGGATCAGTCCCTTGGGGTACCTGTGTCTTGATGGATGCACAGACGCGGTCAATCTCGCCTACGAAAAGCCTGGCATGGTCTATGATGTGTGATGCGAGGGTACCGAGAATGCCGTGACACCGCGCTGGGTCGTAGGTCCATGGCGGCAGGGAGGGTAGATCTCTGCCGAATCCAGCCTGCAGCTGGAAGTGGGCGTCCAGCACGGCTCCGACGCAACCCTCCTCAATCAGATCACGGGCGTATCGTCGCTGTGGGAACCAACGCTGCGTGAAGAACATCATGTTCTTCAGTCCGCGTTCGTCGGCCGTCTCAGTCATCTCCGTCGCCTCGCTCACTGAGAGTGCCAACGGTTTCTCGCAGACTACATGCAGGTCCGCCTCAAGTGCTCGCATGACCATCGCATGATGAAGGTCATCGGGCGCTACGACAATGACCGCATCCAGGTGACCCGAGTCGATCATCTTCTTGTAGTCCTGGTAGATCTCAGGCGCGCCGTACTTGTCAGCCACTTCCTGCGCACGCTCCGGATTGCGTCCGCAGACAGCCGCCAGGCTTGCCCGTGGATGCGCAGCGATCGCCGAGTAGTGCACGAGTTCCGCCCATGGGTTTGTCCCGATCACGCCCACTCGCAGTTCATTCATGGCTTCAGCTATCGGCCACCATGGAACGCAGCTGCTCGACGAGTTGAGGATATTCATCCAACGTTCGTGACATGGCCGGAATGTCGAACAGTGCCGTCTGCGTTGCGAGGCGCTCACCCCAATCGCTGAGGAGAGCAGAGCCGTGGTGGGTCGACAGTTCCTGCATCTGGCTGGCAAAGATTTCGACATCGTTGATCGTCAGCGTCTGCCCAAGTTCTTTGCAGCGGCCGAGTTCTTCTTCAAGAGCTGCCACCAGCACGGGTAACTGAGTCCGTTGATCTGGTGTCAGCGACTCGGCGGACCTGCCCACCGTTGACGCCGTCGCCACCCGAGCCTCCTCGGGCGTATCCTCGACCAATTGATGTGGGAGATGTTTCATCAATTCTCGCACGACATCGGTCTTGCTCGCGGGTTTGACCAGGTAGCCATCGAAAATTTGGCCGATCTGATCCTCCTCCTCCTTCATTGCGGCGGCGGTGTGAGCGATCACGGCGATATCCTGGAGCGCCGCGTCGGCCTTCAAGGCCTCCGTCGCCTGGAGCCCAGACATCCCCGCCATCCGTAAGTCCATCAGCACAAGAGCCGGATGGTCACTGGCGCACATCGCCAGTGCCTCCTCCCCGCTCGATGCCTCGATGAGGTCAAACCGATAGTCAGCCAAATAGGTTTTCACGAGAAGTCGATTGTACTCGACGTCGTCGACGACCAGCACCTTGGCCGGCTCGAACCTGATTCTGCCGATCTCTGCAGCATCGTCGTCGAAGGAGGCGAGCTCGTCGCTCGACACCACAGCCAGGTCGCGCAGTTCGACGGTGAACGTGCTGCCCCTGCCCGGTTCGCTGGTGAGCGTGATGTCTCCATTCATCATCTGCGCAAGACGCTTGGAGATGGCCAGGCCCAGCCCGGTACCCCCAAACTTGGCCGCGCTCTGCCCCGTCGTCTGCTCGAAGGCGCCGAAGACCTTGTCCTGTTGATCGGCTGGGATGCCAATCCCGGAGTCTTCGACGGCAAACCGCACCGTCGTGCCCTCCTCAGTCGGCTCCGACGTGGCCTTGATCTTCACGTGTCCCGACTCGGTGAATTTTATCGCATTTGAGGTCAGGTTCACGAGGATCTGCCGCAGGCGCAGTTCATCGACGACGATGGCCCCCGGCAGGTCATCAGCATCGATGATCAGATCGATGCCCTGTTCCTGCGTCTTCTGCGCGAAGATCTGTTCAAGCTCGTTGCACAGGGCTTTCGCGTCGGCCGCCTTGTACTGCAGCTCGAGCTTGCCCGCCTCGACTTTCGACAGGTCGAGGATGTCGTTGATCAGACCCAACAACGACTTACCGCTCGTGCGCACCGAGTCCAGATACTGGCGTTTCTGGATATCCTTCTCCAGACCTGCCAGGATCTCCGAAAAGCCGAGGATCGCATTCATTGGTGTGCGGATCTCATGCGACATGTTGGCGAGGAAGGCACTCTTTGATGCGTTGGCCGTATCCGCCTCTGAGCGCGCAACTTCGGCGCTTTCCGTACGCTCGTGCAATGCCCGCAGATCGTCCATTCGGCGGAACCCCTCCGACAGGACTTCTGCCAGACGCTTGATGACGTCGATGACCGTATCGTCGAAAGCGTTGGGTTCGAGGCTGTTGATCGCCAGGGTGCCATGGGAGAAGGGCACGTCGAGGATCGCGCGCGCGCGTTGACCATAGCCCCGTATGTTGGCGGCTTCGTCGTAGGGATCATCGGTGTCGATGTCGGGTCGGTAGACCGGCACGCCGCCACGCCAGAATTCGAGCATAAGCGGGATCGCCTGATTGCTCGAGTCGAGTTGGACCCAACCCCCTTCCTCCAGCAGCCCGCGCACGCTCACAGTGGCCTCGCCACCTTCTTCACGAACAACATTGACGCCGCAAATGTTGAACATGACACCGGCGACTCCCAAGGCCTCGTGCACGGCCATCAGGATGCGGCGTTCATCCTCGATCTCGGAGGCGGTCAAGTTCCACACAGCGTCACGCACCATCTGTACCGCCTGCCGCAGTTTCTCCTCGCGCTGCCGCTCGGCCATCTCGGCCTGGACCTGTGCCTGCGACGTCTCGGCGGCGGCCGTGCGTTCCTTCAGGGCCCGCAGGTCCTCCAGACGATGGAAACCCTCGGACAGGATGTCGGCCATCCTGGAGAGCAGTTCAAGATACGGAGTGAAGGCATCAGGCTCGGGACTGTTGATCCCCAAGGTTCCGTGTGAGAATGGGATGTCGATGATGCTGCGGGGGGCACGCAATCGCCCCCAGTTACGCTGCTCGTCATCCGGGTCGTGGCGCTGCAAGTCGGCTCGGTAGCTCACCTCTCCACGCCGCCAGAATTCAATGACTAGCTGCCCGCGAGCCGGCTCCAGTACGTTATCGAGCATCTCCTTGTCGGCTTTGCCGATGCCGCAGGCATGGACTATGGATTCCTCCTCCGATTCGATGACATTGACACCAAACGACCGGAAGGGGATGCCGCTGTCGTCGAGGATGTCATTCAGCCGGACAACCAGGTCGTGCGTATCGCTGGTACTGTCTAGGCGCCACACTGACTCGCGAAAGAAGGCCATGAGCTGGTCGTGATGCTCGCGTTGCTTGCGTCGGCTGACATCACGAATGATGCCCGTGTAGAACGCATTGCCCTCAGCCTGCCACGTCGATACGGAAAGCTCCACGGGAAACTCACTTCCGTCCTTGCGCAGAGCTTCAACTTCAATGCTCTTGCCGTCGTAGGGCTCCCTGTCCGGCGTGAAGGCATCGACGCCCTCATGGTGTCTGTTGCGATGGCGCTCAGGTATGATCCTCGCCAGTGGTTGCCCCAGGATTTCTTGCTCAGTATAGCCGAACAGGATCTCCGCAGAAGGGTTCCAGGCGACGACTTGGCTTGCCGAATCGATCGAGATCATCGCGTCCGGGGCCGAATTCACAACGGCACCGAGGCGTTCCGTACGCTCGGCGACCTGCTCCTCCAGTTCCTCCTGGGTCCGTCGCATGACACGAGTCGCACGCTCACCAAGTGTGATGGTGAGTAGGGTGGCCACGAGGGCGAGCAGCAGGCTGATTCCGGCGATGAGCGACAGGTTGAGGCGAAGGGCATAGTAGCCGCCAAGGGCCTCATCCACATCAATCTCAGTTGCCATGCCCAAACCGAGATGGTGCTCCCACATCCACGCGCCGAAAACCGGCACGCCACGGTAGTCGCGATACCCACTCACATCTACATTGATGTCGCTGTGTTCTTGCCCTGAGCCCGGTTCCTCTATTAGACGTGACAGACTGAAGAGATCCTCGGCCATCCGGGTAAAGGGTAGCTCGGACCGGGGCACCGGATTTCGACCTTCCTCCACCAGATTGACGCCAGGGTCGCGCACCTGGAGGGTTGCGCCCGGTACGCCTTCCGAGCCCAGCAAGCCGATCTCGTAGAGCTGGTCGCGAAACCTGCTTGCCGTGATCTGCCGACCTTCGCGGTCAATCACGTAGCTTTCACCAGATCGGCCGATGCGGCCGGTGTGCATGTTTTCAGACAGCTGTCCTGAAGGGATCAGGCGCTGCGTCAGAACGGCGATCACTTGCCCGTCCAGATCCCGAATGGGTACCGCGAAGAACATGGTCTGCGGTCTCTCCGCCAGGCTGTCATCTTTCGAATCCCCAGCCTCGATAACTACATCGGAGTGAATGGGGGGGATGAACACCGGCGTGCCCTCGAAGACCTGGGCCAACAGATCCGGTTGTTGTATGGCGATCAGATTCTTCGAGCCCAGGTTGTCATCCCGCTTCGAGCCGATGCTGATATTATCCGGGCTGATGACGAAGAAGCCGATCTTACCAAATTGTAGCTCATTGGCAGCGACGAACTCTCTGGCCTCGGCCAGGGGACGGGATTTCCTGAGCGAATCTGGTTCGGGGGAAACCTGCAGCAGCTGCTGCGTGATGGCGACAAGTTCAGGATCCCGCCCAAATAGGCTGAGCAGATTCAGTCGCCCGTCGATCCAGGCGTCATTTCTCTCCATCGTATTATGCAACACCACTCTCAAATCGGCGCGTACGGCATCCAGGACGACCTTCTTGTTCTGGTCCAGCGTATACCAGACCAGCAGGCCCACCACAGCCACCATCAGGCTCATGCTCGTCAGGGCGATATACCTGAAGCGGGCGGAACCAAAATGACGCGTCAGCACCTCATCCGAGAATAGGCGAGGCAGGATCAACGCCCCCACCAGCATGGCCAGAAAGACCATGGCGGCGCCAATCAGCAGCCACCAGGTGCTCTGTTGATCCGATTCATCTCCAGCGGCAAGCGTGCCCGTCAGGCTCGGGACCCACTTGCTGCGAATGGCCAGCTTCTCCTGCTGTGGGATCGAACCCAGGGCCTTGTCGATAATCGAGAATAGCTCAGGCCAGTCATCACGAATCCCTAATCCGAGATTCAGGGAGATGCCGGTGGATCCCGCGATTTTCAGGTTGCCCAAGTTGAGCTCAGAAATCACATAGCTCGTAATGGCAAGGCTCGCCATCAATGCGTCCGCCTCACCAGTAGACACCTTCATCACTCCCTCTTCGACCGTGCTTACGAAGGTGAAGTTCACGTCAGGGTATTTCTGCTCGAGCAGGGCGACGTAGCCGTAGCCCTCAGGCGTCACGACACGCAGCCCGCTGAGTTGCTCAGGGGTCACGTCGGGTGCGTCGCCCCGAACTGTGATAACGACGGGAATGCTCATGTGGGATCTGGTGAAGGTCAGGAACTTCCGTCTGGCTTCGTTCGACATGGCGGACAACACATCAACCTGCCGGTCTTTGGCCAGCTGCAGGGACTCAGACCACGTCTTGGTCGGCACGATGTCGAATACCAGTCCTGTGCGGGACTCAATGAGCCGCAGGTATTCTGCCACGATGCCGATGTACTCGCCCTGGTCGTTGAATGCTTCGATGGGCAGCCAGGAGGGGTCTCCTGTGAAGCGGACCGTTGGGTGATCGGCCAGCCACGTGCGTTCCTCTGCTGTCAGCTCTACCCTGACCGGGCCGTCGGCGTCTTCGCCCTGAGCAAAGACGGACGAGCTGGCGCACAAGAGAAGGATCGCGAGCACGCTGGCGACCCACTTGTGAGCTGAAACTGCTGAAGATCGCATCACCCCTCCCACCATCTCGGTTCTACCTATTGAATGGATTCCCGCAACTTGGCATGGCCAACAACTTCTCATCCGCCAACTCGATCGTTCGTGCCGAACCAATCTCTTGGGGTAATATGTCAAAAATTGAGCTTCAGAGGAGGCATTGATCGTGGATCCGACTCGCATCTCGGCAAGGCGCCAGTTGGCGGGATATCCAGGTGATATCGATAATGCCATATTGTAGCGGTACAACGAGAACGGAGATGAGATTATGACGACCCCTCTGGACATCGGCTCACGCCTGGAACTCCTCGTCGATGACTGCCTGGTCGAGCGTATGAGCGACACGGTGAACCTGCGTCTTCACCATCCAGACCGACGCGAGGTCGTCATCACCTTCGACCGTCCCTGGGAGGGCAACACCTGCGGCTACGGCACCGTCATCCGTGACGCAGATCTGTATCACCTCTACTACCGGGGTGCGAGCATGCACATCGGTGGGGGCAACCTCACCTACACGCATCCGGAAACGACCTGCTACGCCCAGAGCCGGGACGGCGTTTCCTGGGAGAAGCCCAACCTGGGTCTCGTGGAGTTTGATGGCTCCAGAGAGAACAATATCATCCTCGCCAACGAGGGCATCGGTGAGGGTGCCGGGAAGGGCATCTCGCACAACTTCTCACCCGTGTTGGACACCAACCCGGACTGTAGTCCCGACGCCCGATTCAAGGCACTCGGCGGGTGCGGCGGCGGGTTATACGCGCTCAAGTCGGCCGATGGGATCAGATGGACACTGCTGAACGATGCGCCCGTGGTCACCGAGGGTGCCTTCGATTCGCAGAACCTGGCCTTCTGGGATGCTGAGCGCGGCTGCTACGTCGAATACCATCGGGGCATGCGCGACGGCCGGGACGTGGCCATGTCCACCTCAGACGACTTCATCCACTGGTCGCAGCCACAGTGGCTCGAATACGAGCCCGAACGCCTCACTCAGCTCTACACCAATCAGATCGAACCCTACTACCGTGCGCCGCACCTGTATGTCGGCTTCCCCGCCCGATACGTCGCCGACCGCGGCTGGTACTCACCGATCAACGAAGAGATCTCCGAGTCCAGCGGCTCCCGTCGCTGCGGTACGGACTACACAGACACTGGCTTCATCACCAGCCGCGATGGCGATCTCTTCAACGTCTGGCCCGAGGCCTTCCTGCGGCCGGGACCAACACCCGAACTGTGGATGTATGGTGTCGGTTACACAGCCTGGGGGCTGGTGGAAACCGCTCCCAGCGTGCCCGGGGGACCGCCGGAGATCTCCTTCTACGTCTCCGATGCCGGCGGATGGAAGGGGCCCGCCAACAGCCTGTGCAGGCATACACTGCGCCTGGATGGATTCGTCTCGGCCACGGCACCACTTGCCGGTGGCGAGCTCGTAACCCGGCCAATCATCTTCGATGGGAGTGCCCTGTGGCTCAACTTCGAGACCTCAGTCGCTGGATCGATCCAGGTCGAGTTGCAGCACGCCGATGGCAGCCCCATCCCGGGCTTTGCCCTATCCGACTGCCCCTCAATGTTCGGCAACTCCGTCCACCGAAAAGTGGAGTGGACCGGAGAGGCCAGGCTGTCCAGCCTGGCCGGGAAGCCCGCTCGTATGCGCATCCTGATAGCGGATGCCGATCTGTTCGCCTTCAGATTTGGAGAGGAATAAGCACATGTCGACGGATCGCATCTTTCATCGCACCCTCAAGGACCACTGGCTGCGGATATCTCACGGCGAAGGGGTGTATCTGTACGATGAAGAGGGTCAGGCCTGGCTCGACGCCTGTGCGGGCGTACATGTCGTCAGCATCGGTCACGCCGTGCCCGAAGTGGTCGCTGCCATGGAGGCGCAGGCGAGCAAGGTGTGCTTCACCTACTCGCGTTTTCTGACCCAGCCACAGATCGACCTGGCAGAACGCATCGGTGCCCTGGCACCGGGTGATCTGAATCGGGTGTTCTTCGTCTCAGGTGGTTCTGAGGCAACCGAATCGGCCATGAAGATCGCTCGCAAGTACCACGTGGAGCGTGGCAATACATCGAAACACCGGATCGTCAGCCGCTGGCAGAGCTGGCATGGCAATACAGTGGGCGCCCTGTCCATGTCAGGGCGCAGCCCCTGGCGTAAGGACTTCGAACCTTACCTGCTCGACTTCCCCAAGATCCGGCCGTGTGATCCGTATCGGTGTCCATACTGTGCTGACGAGGGGGCCTGCAACCTGACCTGCGCCGACGATCTGGCCCGCGTCATCCAACAGGAAGGCGCAGACTCCATCGCCGCCTTCATTGCCGAGCCCATTCTGGGCACGTCCTGTTGCGGGCTGACACCCCCACCGGAGTATTTCGCTCGCATCCGCGACATCTGCGACCAGCACGACATCCTGATGATCGTCGACGAGGTTGTCACCGGTTTTGGTCGCACGGGCTGCAACTTCGGCATCGAACACTTCGGTGTGGTGCCCGACATCATGGCCACCGGCAAAGGGCTGAGCAGTGGCTACACCCCCATTGCAGCGACCATCGTACGCGACGAGGTGTACGACGCCATCTACCACAAACAGGGCAGCTTTGTGCATGGTCACACCTATGGCGGCAACCCGCTCTCGTGCGCCGTGGCCCTCGCCGTGCAGGACTACATTGCAGCCCACGACCTGGTCGACAACTGCCGCCGCATGGGCGAACGCATGTTGGCCGGGTTGCAACCCTTGCTCGACAACCCCATCGTCGGCGCCGTGCGAGGCAAGGGTCTGTTGACGGGTGTGGAATTTGTTGCTGACAAGACGACGCGGGAGCCCTTTCCCGTTGAGCAAGGCGTAACCACCGCCGTGGTGGACCGCGTCTTTGCGCAGAACGTGTTGATCATGCCCGGTGCCCCGGGTCTCGTGGATGGCGTCGCCGGCGACCACATCGCCATCAGCCCGCCCTTCACCGTGAATGAAGAACAAGTAGACGAGACGATTCAGGCGGTGACCACAGCCGTGCAGGACACAGCCCACGCATTGGGGAAATGAGACCATGAAGACCTACTGGGGTGACATCCACAACCACTGCGCCGTCAGTTATGGCCACGGCGTCCCCGAGCGTGTGCTCGATAATGCCAGGCAGCACCTCGATTTCGTCTCCATCACCGGGCACGCCTTCTGGCCGGACATGCCGACGGACATCACGCGATACAACCACGCCATTCTCTATCACCTCGGCGGTTTCGCCAAACTGCAGCAGCGTTGGGATGGCCTGCTCGATCAACTGACAGCAGCCAATCGACCGGGAGAATTTGTCACGCTCCCGAGCTACGAGTGGCACTCCTGCGAGTTCGGTGACTACAACGCGTACTTCAACACACACCAGGCCCCGCTGATCGACGGTCCGGACCTGGCCACACTGGCACAACGACTGGGTGAGCAAGCCGCTGGATTCATGCTCATGCCGCACCACTGCGGCTACTCCAGGGGACATCGGGGACTCAACTGGGATGGTTTCATGCCCGCCGTGTCGCCCCTGATCGAGATCTACTCCAATCATGGCTGCGGTGAAGCGGATGATGCCTCATACGAGTACCACCATACCATGGGACCCAGAGTGGGTGGTTCGATGGTGCGCCGCGGTCTGCTCGCTGGACACCGCTTCGGCTTCAGTGCCGGCACGGACAGCCATGATGGGTATCCCGGCCACTACGGACACGGCAAGGTGGGCGTCATCACAGACAAACTCGACCTGCCGTCGATCTGGGATGGCCTGATGAACCGTCGCACCATCGCGTCCACAGGGACGCGTTTCGCAGTGGATTACCAGCTGGGTGGTGGCAGCGTCGGAGAGGTCGTTCGGCGGCAGGCCACCATGCCCCTTCGATTCGCCGTCGAGGGCTCGGCACCCATCGAACGAGTCGATCTGATTGAGGGGGCAAATGGTCGCTGTCGCGTGCGGCGCCTGTTGGGCCCGGATCTCGATTTCGATTTCGCGCCCGGCCGATACAAGATCAAGGTCGAGTGTGGCTGGGGCCGGGCAGATACCCGATCCGATTGGGACATCTCCTGCCACGTCCGCGGTGGACGCCTGCTGGGCCTGGAACGCTGCTTCCGCCACAGCACGTATCCAATGGACGAGATGGCTTCATCTGAACAGGTGGTCGAACAGGACGATGCCCGAGTTCGCTGGCAGGCTCGTGCGGTTCCCAATCCGTCAGGCATGGTGGGGGGAACACACTTCAATGCGGGAGGCACGCAGGCCGTCGTGCTCGAGATCGAGGCGAATTCAGACTGCCGCCTGCAGGTCACAACCAGCGGCGCAGATCTCGACCTGGCCCTCAGTGACCTGGTTGTCGAGTCGGTCGGGCAGCAGATTGACGGCTTCGGCTCCCCCGCCATCAAGGTGAACCGGGCCATTCCGGAGCGGGCCTTCAGCTTCGCTCACGACGAAGACTTCCAACCACCGACGGATGCGGAGACGGGCTTCTGCTACGCCCGCGTGATCCAGTCCGACGGTCAGATGGCCTGGATCAGCCCGATCTGGTACGAATGAGGGGCGCGCCTATCGCGTCAGCTTCACACCAGCAGCCTGGTGACAACCACCGCAGGTGGCCAGCATGCGACCATAGATAGCCGACCGAGCATGGAGCGAGGTCGTCACCTTGGCCTCTTCTCCCAGTGTCCGCAGTGCCGCCGCCATCTCAGGTAGAGACCCCTCATCCCCGACCTGTGTGTTGGCAGCGAAGATCCGGGTCGTAGCCAGTGATTCTGCCCCCAGGCCCCAGGCATATTCGGACGGCCCGGTTACGCCATTCCATATCATCAGAGTGGCCCACTCGTGCTCGCCCATCCGGTCCTTCAACGACTCGTCCGGTGCCCCCTTCGGCGGCACCGGGTACACCGGACCCCTCACGACAGCCTGGTGGCAAACGCCACACGCCAGAGCGACGGAAGCCATGGCGTCGGCAGCCGCAGCCAGATCGGGCGACTTGGCGCCGCTATGGGCAGCGCTCTGCATTTGCGCGTTGAATGGCACCCAGAGATCGGGAGAGTTCGGTGGCAATTCGGCGGCGGCCAGCTCTGTGAGTCGCGCGCTGAACGCCGTGAGGTCACCCTGCATGAGCGCATCGTGTGCCAGGATCGCTGCCCTGTAGTGTTGCTCCATGGCGTTCACGATCTCGACGTCCGTGGGTCCCTCCGGCGGTGCCCCAGTCGCCTGTTGTAGACCTGAGAACAGCATCGCCAGAACCAACACTACCAGATTGCGCTTCATCGATGACCCTCTGCTCGGAAACGGTGACAAGCTCGACGCCTTAGGTACGATATACAGAGTTCGTCGGAGAATGCCAGAATCCCTGGGATGCCAGAATCACTATCGTCACCGATCAGGCCGAGGAGGTGGCTCCGGTGTCGCCCTGATGTAGTGACGCCAGAATCCAAGCATGTTGCTCAGAAGGATCGTCGCCTCCATGGCGACGGCGACGGGGCTACCCGCGATGACATTGTGAATCATCCATTGGGCAGCGCAGAGCATGTACACAATGCGCATGCGGCGCGCATCTGCCTGGAAGGCGGCATACGTAGCCGTAAGAGCCGCCACCATGGCCAACCCATCGAGGGGGCGCTCATAGGTTGCCATTGCACCGATGATGACGGCCACGGCAAAGAACATCATCACACGTCGATCGGTCGTGCGTGTTGCCGCCAGCAGTCGCACCCACAGGATCACGTAGAGGGTACCGGCACTGACCCGGCCCAGCAGGAAGAAATGACTCGCACTCAGCAGAGAGGCCAGAACGAGCCAGAACAGAAGCGATCGTCGCTGACGGCACTGCATCGAAGCGACGGCGCAGGCAAAGGCGAATCCGACGAGAATCTGAGAAGCGAGGAAGTTGCTCATTTCTTCTTACGGATTCCTGACCCGCGCAACATTGGCGCCGCCGTACGACCCACCCTGGCCGCTGTGGGGTATCACCGGATGAGTTCCAGCGTTCCCTTCACGTAGACCGGGTTGTCGCCCTTCTGGACCGACCGCATCCCTGCGATCACCTTCCGATACCGTACTTCCTGCTCGTGCAGCAAGGTGCGCATGTGATTCTCCAGCGTCTCCGTGACACGATCTGGCTCGGCTCCATCGAGGGCCATCCCCAGACCCGTCCGCAGGAAGGGATCGCCCACTCCTTTGAGCAGCTGCTTGAGGTGCAGAATGCCCATCAGTCGTCCCAGCTGTCCGAGATCTGCCATCAGGTCACCGATCTCCTCGTAGCTGCAATCGGCCAGACTCGCCTCGGTCGTCACTCGCAGTCGCTCAAGCAATTCGACTGATGCCCGATTCGTCTTGCCGGACATCTGAGGCTGCCGCTTCGCCCATGGTGGCCACGCCAACTGGCCTTCTGCCGCGAGGCGTCTTACCTCCTCCAGGATCCTGTCCTGCGCAGCGACGACCGCAGCCGGTGACGCTTCCTCGGCTGACGTGTCTGCCTCGATTTCGGCGAGCATCTGTTCCGGCATGTTGAAAGTGAACACGTTGCGTTGCTCACCAGACAGCCCTGCAAGGACGATGGCCAGGTCATGGGGATCGGCCTCGTGGCTGATCAGATAGGTCGTGCCATGGTCATACTGAAAGAGATCCTCGAAACGACCATTGCGAACACTTTCCACATGACGGGCCATCTCCCCCCAGGTGGCAAATCCGTATTCACTGGCCAGCGCCCGCTGCGCGTCCAGCAGGGCAAACTTCAGGTTCAGGATCTCCTCGTCCGTCTTCTCGGACAATTCAGGCAGGGACGCCCGCAGACGGTCGGCCACCGCCGCCACACCCGTACGATGGGCGTGGAGAAGTTCCTTGGCCTGGATCTTGAGTTGATGGAGGTCGGGGCGATCGGGCAGGGGGCGGGGTGCAGACATGGCACACTCCTTCACCGTAGGCCAGCGTCCGCGTTCTCAGGCGAGAAAGAGTGTCGTCTTGAAATGGTCCTGCGGAGGTGGACTCGGTCCTTTCGCGGACTTGGCGGCTCCCTCCAGAGCTCCCGCAGATGATACGATGCTGGCCATTTGCGGGCCAACAATTTCTGGCCGTCGACAGCTGTGTACCGGCCTCAGCCACTAGACCCTGCGGGGGCTTCGAGTCTTCGCTGCGCACCGCAGGCTAGGCTATGTTACCGGCCATGCAGTGGCCCCTCGATCAGGAGACCGTCTCCTATGCTTACTGACGCCCAGCGCACATTGAGCGCATTTCTCGGCGACGAGGCCGCTCATGGCATCGCACTGGAGCCCATTCTCGGCGGGGCGAGCGCGGCGAGTCTCTACCAGTTTGGCCACGCTGGCCAGACGTATGTCCTTCGTCTCCTGGCTCCGAAGAGCCCCCGTGCAAAGCATCACCACGAAGTGAGTCTGACCCGCGCCGCCGGGGCCATCGGAGCGGGGCCTCGTGTTCACTTCGTCGCGGCCGATGAATCGGCGATCATCTACGACTACACACCCGGCCGAATCATCTCTCTGGACGACGTGCGCGAAGAGGCGGTGATGGAGCGCCTCGCTCACCGGCTGAGTCGATTGCATCGCTCCAGTATCGTGGTCGCCACCGCAACATCAGCCTTCGAGCGTTTCTATCGCTTTGAGCAACTCGCCAGTGAACGCACAGTACCCTGGCCGCAGGCCATGACCCGCGCCGCCGAATATGTGAGACGACTCGACAGAGAGCTGCAACACGCAGCCTCGCGCCCGTGTCACCTCGACTTGCACGCGCGAAACATCATCCTCACGCCAGCGGGTGACCCTGTGCTGATCGATTGGGTCAACGGCGGGTTGAGTGATCCCTCGATGGACCTGGCAACCCTCATCGCCTTCCTGGGCCTGCGAGATGGGTACCGAGACCACTTCCTCACAACCTATCAGGAGTCGATGGACGTGCCCCTCGACCTGCCTCGGATCCAGTTGCTGTTGCCAATCCGACCCTTTGTGGCCGCAGCTGGTGCTCTCCTCAACACCCCATCCGACGTTTCCATTGCTGAACTCGAACAGGAACTGGCCCGAGATGAACTGCCAGGCCACGAGGTTTTCTGTCTCCCGCACAATACTGGCCCCTCATGGCCAGATTGGAAATTGGGCTTGATCACCCTCAAGATGGGTCTGTCATACTTGCCGTAGATGCTCACCACACTCTGGATCTGAGGATCAGATGGGCACAGCACAGTTCGTCAGCAAATCATTCACCTGCGCCAATGGCCGCGACGTCGCGGTGAGTTATTGCCGCATCCAGGGCAGTCGCCCCGGCCCGACCCTGGCGTTGATTGCCGGGCAACACGGAATGGAACATATCGGTCCCGTCGTGCTCAAAGAAATGGTGGCTGAACTGACAGAAGCCGACTTCTCCGGCACGGTGAGTATCTGCGCCTGCGCTAACCCACTGGCACTGGAGCTCGACTACGAATTCTATCCCGAAAACGAAGACCTGAGCGTCCTCAACGGCTACTACTACTCACGTTTCCGGCATGACTACTGCCCGTACGGGATGGAACGCGCCAAGGGCCCGAATTACTACAACATGAACAGGCTGTGGAATCGTGACACGATCCATGGCGTGGCCGGAGAGATCACGCACTGGCTTTGGCAGGAGATGATCGAGGGGGCCGACCTGACAGTGGACTTCCACTCCCTCCAGGCTGAGAAGCCGCTGATCTTCAACTGGCACAAGGCCTCCGTTGCCATGGCCGGTTGTTTCGGCGCACGCGCCATCTACCACATGACCGCCTCAGACGAGTTTGACCAGGGCAATCTGGGGTACCAGGCCGGGACACAGGGCGGACAAGCCTTCTGCGTCGAGTTCTCACGACAACATGAATACCGGGACGAATACGCACTGGGCCGACAGGGCATCCACAATGTGATGGCAGCACTGGGCATGACCACCCGTGACATCGTCCTCGAGCATCCGACGTACGAAGTGCTCACCTCCACGCCCACAGAGGCAACGGCGACAGGACATATCCGTTATCTCAAAAACGAATACGATCCCGTGTCAGAGGGTGAGCCGATCTTCCAGATCCTGAGTCTGGAGTCATTCGACGTGCTACAGCAGGGCGTCGCCGCACACGATGGCATCCTCGGCCGACGCACACCGAACCCCATCGCCCAAGTTGGAGAGTCGGTTCTGAGTGTGCTCAAAGTCAGGTTGGTAGAGCGGGCCGGGCACCATCCACACAAGGGACTCACCCATGCGCAGTGAATCGTGGCGCGTCGGCTTCGCCGAGGCCGACATCACGCCCGAAAACAACGAAGCGTTCTTGAGTGGCTTCGGTCGACCTCGTCTTGCCACCGGGAAGCTGGCACCGCTGGTGACGCAGGCGTTGGTACTCGAGGATGCCAACGAGCGGCGGGCCGTCCTGGTCACGGCGGATGTGACAGGGTTCGACCGAACGACGGTGGACGCAGTGCGTTACCGACTGGAACGTGACTTCGCCATCGAGCCGGCAGCGGTCATGCTCGCCGCATCACACACGCACTTCGGACCTGGGGTTCAGTTGCAGAACCAGTGGTTTTGCGGCATGGCCAGCCCTTGGTACATGGCACGTTTCGAGCAGATGATCTGCGACACCGTGGGACGAGCGGTCAGAGACTTGAGCCGCGCCAAATTGCGCTACACTGCCGCCGACACTGCCATCGGTTGCAACCGGCGCGTGCACGACGCAACAGGACACGTGAAGACGGGCATGGCTCCGAACCTGGATGGTTGCTACGATCGCCATACGCCCGTGTGGCTCGCACAACGCCGCGGCCCGAAGTCGGACATCGTCGTCGTCGGCCATGCCTGTCACCCAACCAGCGTCGGTGTCCTCGACAAGTGGTCACCCGACTACCCGGGAGCCATGCGGCGTGCTCTGACCAGAAAGCGTGGCGTACATGGAATGTTCGTCATGGGTGCTGGCGGTGCGGCGAAAGTGTGCCACGTGGACAGGCAGACGGGCGAGACCGTGTTCACCGCCGATCCGCGTCATTCGGCCGCCGCCGGACGCAAGCTTGCCCAGGCAGCGTTGGTGCAGCTCGACGAGGGTGAACTGACCGAGTTGCCACCGACACTGTCCTGTGCCGTGGCAAGCGGCAGGTGACGCTCCAACCGATGGAATCGCCCACCCAACTGCAGCGCCTCGCCACAGAGGGAGACCTGCAGGACTACACGACCTGGACGGCGCGACAATTCGTCGAGTTTCCCTGCTACACGGACCGTTTTCGGTACGACGTACAGACGTGGCGCTTCGGTGAAACCCTGACGATGATCGGCATGGAAGGCGAAGTGTGTGCGCCGTGGGGTCCCATGGCCCGCGAGCTCGCGGGGACATCCCACGCTGCACTGATTGGCTACGCAAATACGACCTGTGCCTACATCGTCGACAAGAAGATGCTGTGGGAAGGAGGCTACGAGGCGGATCATCGAAACTGGGCATTGCCGGGGGCCTTCACCCCGAAGATCGACGATCAGATCAAGCGGATCATCCGACGTGCGCTGGTGGCAGTGCAGAAATCGAGCCCCCCTTGAGCAGGGTCATCCGACATGTCACGTATCGCTCGAGCGACGCGGACAAGGTGCAGGCGCTGCAGTTCTGGGACAGCGACTACACCCTCGCAACGCAATCCCGACTCACATCGCCCTGGGACGACGAGATCTACGGCCTGGCTGCCGCCTTCGAGAACGAACAGTGCATCGGCACCGCTTCCTACACCATCTCGCCTCATCGATTGGGTATACTTTCGCAGGTCTATACCAATCCCGATTTCCGAGGGCAGGGCATCGCGCGGAAATCGCTCAGCGCCGCGCTGGATGCATTCCAACAGCAGCAGACCAGAGCGGTCTATCTGGCTTCCGCCAAAGATTGGGTTCAGCGCATCTATCAGGGCATGGGCTTCGAATTCGTCGGCGCCATGGGGGCGCGCCACGCCTTCAAACTCACCCTCGATGACTCAGGTCGGGATGAGAACCTCTTTCGCGCCGGGCAGCAGGTATCGCTCAGGACGTGGGCGGCCCACGACCAGGCCGATCTGAGCGCCCTGTTCAACGCCAGACACGATGGCCTGGTGAAACACTACCAGTTGGGCTGCTACCTGGGGTCACACTTCGAGGGGGAATTCTACCAGCTGCGCCGATACGGGGAAGAACGCCCCGGATTCCAGGCACTGGTGCTTGAGGGAGAAGAAACACTCCTCGGGATCGCTACAGTGGTTCCCTCGTCGCGCCGGCACGCGCAGCACCGAGGTGTCGTCGACCTGCTCCTCCACCCCAACTATGCTGGCCACGCGGCCGATCTTCTGGCGACTCTGCATGAGAAGACCGATCTGAGGTCTCTGAACGCCTATGCCGGTGTCCACGAGCCGGAGCGCCAATCCATGTTCGAGACGGCAGGCTACCGGCGGGCTGGAAAGCTGACCAGGCATCTGCGAATTGCCGCGCAGGACTATGACCTTGAGATGTTCGAGCGACAACAGAAGAACACGTGACGCTGAATCGACGCCATCAGTTACAGCGTCCAGTTCGTCCCGGCCACGTGGGTAATCCCATCAGCACCGGTGAAGTAATAGACCGTCAGCAGCGAATCGTCAGACAACTGCACCGTCACGGGATACCCCAGATCTCCCCCACGTCCGCAGCCGTCGTCGCGCAGCACCCGCGGCTCTGACCAGGTGTGCCCATCGTCGTCGCTGACAACCACCCGGATCCCCATACGCTCCTGCCGGAAGCCGTAGCTGCACAGGATCCGACCATCGCGCAGACACAGCAGATGGGGTGGGTGTCCACTGATGCGGGTGTTGACGGGTTCTGACCAGGTAAGACCCGCATCGCTGGAACGACTCAGATGCAGACGCGGGTGCTGGCGGACGGGCTCGGCACGCATCATGGCGATCACATCACCATCGCCGGTGCGCAGGAGTGACGACTCCCCCAGACCCACCTGGCATTTGGGATCGCTGGCCAGGGTCGTCCATGCCCACGTGCCCCCATCGTCGCTACTGCGCAGCAGCCATACCTCATAGAAAGGGATGTTGGGCTCGGGTCGACCATACACGACGCGCATGAGTGTGTGCTCGTCATATCGCAGCATGGAGGCCACGTCGTAGAAGTTCATCACCAGCGCCTGGGCCGGCGTCTGCAGGGACGTCTCCACAAAATTCAGGCCTCCGTCGGTGGAGCGGCGCAAGACGCAACCCTCTGCGAAGGCGACGGATCCGTCAGGCACCTTGCGCACCTCGAGACTCCGCGCTTCCAAGGCCACGCGTTCCACGGCAGGTGCATAACGCCAGCCATTGGCCGCGGGGATGGTGATGGCCCCCGCCGCATCGGCCCAGTCAGGATTCAGCGGCTCGCCTTCGCCCGGTGTCCAGGTCTGCCCTTCGTCCTGGGAGACCAGCGTCAGGTGCCCCCCTCGAGGATCAATGTGGGAGGCCAGGACACGGGTCGAGAATCGCACACGCAACGCCCCGGCGAAGTCGTATCCCAGCGTGGGGAAGCAGGCGTAGGTGCCTTCCTTCTGGTAGATCACACTGTGCCGCATGTCTGCTCCCATTTCGTCACCCGTCCTCTCGCCGCTTCTCGACCTGATCTTGCGCAGTATCAGACAGAACGGTCTCCCCGGCCAGAGTGCCGGAGAGACCGTCATGGTGCGTGGCCAACCGGAGGAACAGCCACCGGGACCAGGATCTGCACGGAGCCTGTCCGGGGATTCGCTCGGACAGGCTCCGTGCTCAGAAGTCGGGATCAGTCGATGGCGATGCTGTCCTTGTTGGCCGCCAGCCATTGGGCCAGGGTCTGCAATTGCGGATTGAGGCGACGTGAGCCTTCAATCGAACGGGGCGCACAGAACTCGCTCTCAAAGTCGCGCTTGTATTGGAACATGTTGCCCAGGTCCTCGGCGCCCGGGAAGCCAAATCCGCGGTAGGCCTCCGGCTCCACGGCGTAGTAACCAACGGGCTTGCCAATGGCCGCAGTGAAGGCATCGGCCATGTCCTGTCCGGTCAGATGCTCGCCGGAAATACCGACCGTCTTGCCCACATGATCGGTGCCTTCCTTGAAGATGCCGTAGGCACACCGACCGATGTCCTCGGCGGCGATGCCGGGCAATTTGGCGTCACCCATGGGGAAAGCGATGGCAAGCTGGCCGTCTTCGCCAGCTTTGGGTCCCATGCCGAAGTGGATGAAGTTGTCCCAGTAGAAGGAAGTGAGCAGATACGTCGTCGGGACTCCGGCGAAGAGTGCATCCGCTTCTCCCTTGGCGTCGAAGTGAGGGACCTTGTACTTCTCCATCAACGTCGGCATGCGATCATCGGTCAGGGGCACGAGCTTGCGCGTGTCCTCGAGGGTCGACCAGATGACGTGCTGCAGGCCGGCAGCGCCAGCGGCGTCGGCCATGGCCTTGGCCTGGGCCTGCTCCTTCTCGGGTGAGAAGTGATCCCAGAAGAACGTGACACAGTAGGCTCCGTAGGCGCCGGCGAAAGCCGCTTCGATACTGGCTGGGTCATCGACGTCTGCAGCCACGACTTCAGCGCCGAGGTCAGCCAGAGCCTTCGCTTTGTCAGAATCCGGATTGCGGGTCAGAGCACGGGCCTTGAAGCCGCCACTAGTGTCTGCACAGATGGCTCGAACAAGGCCGCCGCCCTGCGCGCCCGTGGCGCCGGCGACGGCAATGATCTTCGGTTCGGACATGTACTGATCTCCTGAGAAGAGGTTGATAGATTGGCTGTAGGGGTTTCTACCGGAGAAGATAGAAGCAGCACAAGACTCCGAAAGCCACCGCTTGCCCCGAAGACACCGAACACGCCATACTGCCCCTAAAGTGATTCCTCAACGAGACGCACGAGACACAGACCATGGACAGTCGAGAACGTTACATCCGTGCCGTGACATTCGATTCGCCTGACCGCGTACCGATCATGCATTGCACGCTCAAGGGCGCCTGGCAGATACACGGCCCGGCACTGGAAGCACTCTACAATCGCTACCCGAGCGATGTGCTGCTCTCCAGTCAGACACGGGGCCCCTTCGCCTTCACCGGATCGGAGCGGGGCCACTGGGCTGATGGCGCCGTGACATACGACGACTGGGGTTGTGGCTGGTTGTGGAACACGCCCGAGTACATGGGCCAGGCTGTCCATCACCCCCTGCAGGACTGGCGGGAGTTGTCCAGCTACAAGTCACCCGACCCGATGACCGGGCAGGAGGGCGTCGCCCTGATGGCGGAGGAAGTATCCGCCGACAGCCACGAGCACTTTGTCTTCGTCGACGGTGGCGAACTGTTCCAGCGCATGATCTTCCTGCGCGGCATGGAGGAGATCATGCTCGATCTCCACGAAGCCCGCGACGAAGTCTTCGCATTGCGAGACCAGATCATGGACGTCTGCCTGCAGCGCATCCAATACTGGGGTAAGACAGGCGTCGTGGACGGGATGATCCTGCGAGATGACTGGGGCACACAGGAGGCATTGATGATTCGCCCTCAGGTATGGCGGTCAGTGTTCAAGCCGGCCTATCAGAAGCTGGTGGACGCGATCCACGAGACCGGCGCCTGTGTCAGCTTTCATTCAGACGGTGTGATCGATGAGATCCTACCCGATCTCGTGGAGATCGGTTGCGATGAGGTGAACCCGCAGGCCCACGTCATGGACATCGCAGAACTCGGGCGGAAGTTCGGCGGCAAGGTCTGCGTGCGTGCAGACATCGACCGCCAGTATGCCCTGCCTCACGGCACGCCTGAGGAAGTTGAGCAACTGATCCGCAGCTTCTATACCGCCTTTGGCAGCAGCAAAGGTGGATATGCGGGCTGGGCCGAGATGAGTTCCGACGTGCCCCTCGCCAACGGAGAAGCGGCACTGGCCACGTTCTACAACCTGAGTGACTGACACGGCTGGGCCTTCCGACGGGTGAATCAGGCGAGCCCGGGCCACCTGCACGGGATCTCAGCCCGGTGCAGCCGGCCGACCGGTACCGCCTACACGGTCTCTGGGCCTCCCGGTTTCAGCGGATTGGGCCCTTCCTGTCTGACCGCTATCAGCTCCTCATCGAGCAAGACCAGCTTGGCCTGCAGCATATCTTCGAGATGCGGGAAGGTGTGGTCACTGCCGTAGTAGAAGTCCAGGCGCACATCGGCCCGAGCCACGGGCAGCGCCGCCAGCGTATTCTCTTTCTCGTCTTCCAGGACCTCGACCCATCTCTTGCGGTCGGCATCTGGATCCGCACTACAGCCGGCCGTCGCGTCTCGCCGCCGGCACGATTCGTAGAAATTCGCCGTCGTGCGCATGGTGTGGTAGAACCACCGCACCGAAGACACCTCGGCGTCGAAGCCGAGCCGACACCGGTCGGGCACATAAGGTTCGATGGCGGCGACCTCCTCTACCGCTTGCCGCAGAGACGCCTCCATACGGCGATAGAAGACCTCGAAAACATCACGGTCACCCCGCGGCTCGGTGAAGAAGGTAGGATGGCGCTTCAGCCCCTCGGCGTCCTGGGCCTCAGCCCGGAAAAGGTAGAGCCCGTGGAAGACCTCCGGGAGCTCAGCCGCCGGATCGACGCACATGGGATGCGCGGGCCCAAGGTAGGTCGGCCCCGTGTAGTACGGCGACAGCTCCGGCGACCATTCGATCGCTTCCGACACGTGCCGCCAGGCGCGTCGCAGCCGCCTCCCACTCTCCGCCTCACCGGTGATGCGCCCGGCCAGGGCCGTCAGGACGTCATCTGCTGGCGGGACAGGATCCCACCAGAAGTGTTTGTTGACTTCGGCCGCGCTGGTGCCATACAGAGGTCGAAATGCGGGAAACACCCACGCTCCATCTGCACCGCAACTGGCCAGGGCCTCGGCTCTCGCCGCCCACCGATCCATGCAGGGAATGTGGGGCAGGCGCGCCGCCTCGAAACCCAGCTCAGGTTCACTCTTCATGTAGATACTCAAGCCCCGATCCCGGCAGGCCTTCGCCTGAGCCGCAGCCCGTTCGCCCGGGCCGATCAGATCGATGCTGTAGTCCCACAGATGCTTGCGGACGCCGTCCGCCTTCTCGACGAACTCATCCTTCTCGATCTCTGTGAAGATCCCTGTACCCGGCTTCATTTGCTCGATCATCCCCTGCTGGGACCGGTCCTTCGACCACACGTGTTCGGCCGAATACGGCCAGGCGATGACTTCGGCCTGAGGATTCACCTCCTGCACCGCCTCTGCCAGCAGATTGAGCAGATTGGCCACGACCGTCTCGGCGCCCACCACCTCGCACCGGCTGCAGTTGGTGTGTCCCTTCTCCACGCCGTATGGCCGCATGAAGCAGTGGTAGAAGCTTTCACCGCCGATGATGAGCACCAGCCCGTCCAGATCAGGGTCAGTCTCGAAGATGTCCCGCACACTCTCGCGCAGATACTGCTGCACGAGGGCATGCTCCGTGCATAACGTATACTCGCCATCAGCACTCCAGGTGAGAGCACCGCGCGCATCTGGGTGGGCCGCAAAGATGGGATGATCTCCGGCGAACTTCTGGCGCGTGTTGACGAAGGCATAGGTCTTGAGCCCATACTGACGGGCCGCCAAAGGTGGCTCTGGCTGGGCAACCTGCTGTCGATCGATCAGCTCCGGAATCGCCGTCGACCGGGAGAGGGCGTAGAGGTCACCCCCACCGGCAAACACCGCATTGTAACCCAGGAACACGACGTCACGATGTGAACCCTGATGCGGCACATTCGTCAGGCGTACGCCCAGGCGAGGACGATAGATCTGGCACCCGATCGTCAACACCGGTGCCTGACGACCGGCCATGGCATCCACGAGTTTCACGATCCCGTCGCGCAGGCCGTCAGGGTCATTGCCCTCGACCCTGAGATCGCTGGGACGGACGTCCAGGGTGAAACTGCCCGTCTGATCGGGAACGCCGCCGCCCTCCTCTCGCAGGACGATTCGCTGCGCGCCCTCCCCTGACAGGTCGGCCACCTCCCGGATGGTCAGATCCAGGCCCATCACCTGCGACAGGAACTCGACCAGGTGCCCGGCCATGCGCCGGGTGATGTCACCGGCCGAGAGCGCGTGCAGGATCTCCCAGGACGCATCGATCTGCGTCTCACCCGATCCCGCGGTGACGGCAGGATCCCGGCTGAACCGGCTGAAGTAGTCCTGCGACAGGGCCGAGAATCTGCTGCCGGCGTAAGCCTCCGTTGACTCGCGAGACAGACGCGCTGTCACTTCGCTCAAGGTTTCGCTTCCGCGTTCAGTCACGACTCCACCTCCAGTTGGCGAGAGGGCACTAACGCCAAAGTAACGAACGCCGAACCCCTGCCGTCGACCCGCCCTGAACAGGGTAGGCTGCAATCTTAGTCACTTGCCTCGAAATGGCAGAATGCACCATACTGCCCCCTGTCGACGCCAGTGATGCTCTCGATCACGCCCGGCCATCCGTCCGATGGCAGGCCAGCCACCCGGCCGGTCCCGTCTGGACGTGAGCAGGTCGCGGTGCTGGCGCAAGGAGGCCACAGTGGACGATAACGATCGAACCCCACACGCTTGTGCCCGCAGCTTGCATGCCATGGGCGAACATTTCGCTTCCGGCTACATGGAAGAGCCCGACGCGTCCCCCATGCGACGGTGGTCACGCGCCGTTCGCCGCCGTTTCGAACACCGTTCATTGCCCACCTACGAAGGCCAGTTACTGTATCCATCCGGTGCCATTCGGTGCGGTGATGAGGACCGGATTCTGGCGCCGAGTTATTCCTTCACCTGGTCCTTCAACGCCGCCCTGCTCATCCAGCACCTGAACACGGCCAATGAGGACGATCGCCGCGCCCTGTCTGCTCTGCAGACTGACCTGCAGCATCAGGCATCACAGCTGGATCACATCACCACGCCCCACACCGTGGGCGGGAGGGGATACACCCACAGCGTACCGAACTACGGCCGCATACTGCGCGAGGGACTGCAGTCATACACTGAGCGGATCAGTGGATACCTGTCGCGTGCCGCCCAGGCTGGCGACGTCGAACAAACCGACTTCTACACCGGTCTTCTGGATGTCGTGGCGGGGATCCGCATGTGGCATTCGCGCCTGCTCGATCAGTTGCAGCGTACATCCTGTAGCAACCCGCACGACGAATCTCAACGCCTGAGATTGATCGCCGCCTTCGAACGGGTGCCCTTTCAGCCGGCGAGGGATTTCTTCGAAGCGATCGTGGCGTACAACCTCTGCTACTATCTCGACGATTGCGACAACCCGGGGCGGGTAGATCTCGAGATCGCCCCGTACTACGCGCGAGACCTGGCCGCAGATCATACGACACACGAAGAGGCCGTCGACCTGATCCGTTGCCTCTGGGTGAACTGCAATCTCAACGATGGCTGGAGTGCCGGCATTGGCGGAACACAACCGGATGGCGAACCTGCCTACAGTGAACTGACGCTGGTCTGCCTTGAGGCGGCCCGATCCATACGCCGCCCCAACCTGCAACTGCACGTGCGCCAGGACATGCCCGATCAGGTGTGGGAGTCAGCCCTGGAGACTATCTCCACCGGCTGCGGCCTGCCCGCTCTCTACAACGAAGAAGCCTTCATCGATTCGCTGCGCGGTGCCGGACTCGGGATTCGCGAGACCGACCTGCCCCTCCACAATGGCGGCGGCTGCACGGAGACGATGATCCACGGTCTGTCGAACGTGGGTTCGCTGGATGCCGGGATCCATCTTCCCCTCATCCTGACCCAGACGTTGGACCAGCACCTGGATTCTGCCTCTTCCTTTGAGGATCTGCTGGAGGCCTATCGAACTGACATCGCCGCGGTGATCGACGAGATCACGACCCAGGTGAGTGCGCAGCAGGAAGCCAAGGCACGGATCGCGCCCCAACCTATGCGGTCGCTGCTCATCGACGACTGCATCGACAGGGGTCGGGAATACAACGCTGGCGGCGCCCGCTACAACTGGAGTGTTATCAATGTGGCGGGGTTGGCGACGGTCGTGGATTCGCTGGCCGCCGTGCGAGAAGTCGTCTTCGACAGAGAAGAGGTCACAGGAACGCGACTTGTCGAAATCCTGCAGCGTGACTTCGAGACGGAAGAGGCCTTCCGCCTGCGCCTGACGCGTTGCCCACGCTTTGGCAATGACGACGAAGCGGCCGACAGCCTGGCCGGGGAGCTGTCCGGGTTTGTCTTCCGCCAGTTCATGGATCGTGTCCCCTGGCGAGGCGGGAGATTCCTGCCATCCTGCTTGATGTTCACTACCTACGCCGCCGCCGGCGCCCCCATTGGGGCCACGCCGGATGGCCGTCGAGCCGGTGAGCCCATTGCGGATTCGGCCGGCCCCCACCAGGGCCGCGATCGACAGGGACCGACGGCCATGCTCAGAAGTGTCGCTTCCCTTCCCCAGCATCTGGCACCCGGCACGCTGGTCGTCAATGCGCGTTTCTCACCCGAACTCTTTGACGGCGGCGCCATGAGCCTCAAATTGCGGCAGATGGTACGCACCTACTTCGATCTCGGCGGCATGCAGTTGCAGATCAATGTCGTCGACCAGGCACTCCTGGAAGATGCGATCGCCCATCCTGAAGCCCACCAGGATCTGGTCGTGCGCATTGGTGGGTATTCGGAATACTTCAACCGCCTCTCTCCCGAACTCAAACAGACACTCCTGCAACGAACTGAGCATGCGGCCTGACGCTGGTGCTGAGTCCCTCTGAGCGAAAGATCGACATGCCCCGTATTCTCATCGCCGAGTGCAAGCAGGAGGTCTCGACCTTCAATCCGGCCCAAAGCCACTACGAGGAGTTCCGCGTCGTGCAGGGCGCTCAGGTGCTGGAATTTCACCGCAGTGTCCGCGAGGAAGTCGGCGGCGCCCTGAGTGTCTTCGATGCGGATCCCGGCGTTGAACTGGTGCCGAGTTACGGGGCCAGTTCCAATACATCCGGCGGCGTACTGACGGCGGACAGCTTCCATCGCCTGCATCAGGACTACTCATCCGCGATCACCGAAGCCAGTGCCCACACCCCTGTGGATGCCGCCTATATCTGCCTGCACGGCGCCATGCAGGCAGCCGATGAGAACGATCCGGAGGGTGCACTCCTGGCAGAAGCGCGGCGGATCCTCGGCGAGCAGATTCCAATCGTCATCTCCGTCGACATCCACGGGATCCTCACCGACCGGATGCTGCAACACGCGGATGCCGTCGTCCCCTACCACACCTATCCACACATCGACTTCTACGAGACCGGCGCCCGCGCGGCCGAACTCTTGCTGAAGATCCTCAATGGGGGGGCTCGCCCCGTCACAGCCCGGGTGAAGATTCCAGTCCTGGTGCGCGGCGACGAGATGATCACCGCCACCGGCGCCGTGGGCGAGTGTATCCGCAAGGCGCAGGAGATCGAGGCCAGTACCGACGGGCTGTCGGCGGGTGTCATGTGGGGCAATCCTTTCACGGACGTTCCCGAACTGCGTACCAACAGCCTCGTGGTGATGGACGGCGACGAAAAGGCAGCCAGAGCACATGCCCTGGACCTGGCGCAACGCTTCTGGTCACACCATGAGAAGATGCAGGTGCTCCTGGTCAGTCTCGAAGAGGCCGTGCGACAGGCGGCGTCGGTGACCGGCACGGTGGTGATGGTCGATGCCGCCGATGCCACCAGCTCCGGCGCCTCCGGCGACAGCAATGCGATCCTTCGAGAGGCGCTCCGGCAGGACTACGCGGGGACCATTCTGGCACCCCTCGTCGATCCGGCGGCAGTGGAAATGGCCTTTGAGGCGGGGGTTGGCAGAAGCTTCCGCACCCCCCTCGGCGGCGCTCTGGACACGACCCGATACCAGCCTCTTGCGCTGGATGTGCAAGTGCGTTCGCTGGCAGATGGGAAGTTCCGCAGCGAGTCTTTCGGCTGGCCCTGGGATTCAGGTAGGACTGCCGTCCTGACTGCCGGCCATGCAACGCTGGTTGTCGGCACGAGAGCCGTGAGTCTCTTCGATCGCTCCTGGTTCTGGGCCAATGGCCAGGATCCGCGCCATTTCGACATGGTCATCGTGAAGTCACCGCACTGCGAATCCCACATGTTCGCCGACTGGTGCGCCAAACTCATCCACGTGGATGCGCCCGGCTCGACCAGTGCGAATCTGCCGAGCCTGGGTCACACCATCTGCCAGCGCCCGATCATCCCCCTTGATGAAGTCGTGGAATTCAATCCCGTCGCCGACATCTTCCGGCGGTGGTAGCATGATTCCGGAATCCGGACGGGTGCCAGACTGGCCACGCGCCGCCGGTGAGGCAACCGCGCGACCAGTTGGCACCCTATTCCATCTTCCTGCGGTCGATCAGCTCGCACGACGATGCCGCGAATACATCAGCGACACGGCCAGCAGAGCGACACCAAGCACGAGAAGAGAGACGATCCGGAAGACCGGACTGAGCCGGCCCAGATCGATGGCGAAGACGTAGACGACGGTCAACAGCATCGTCAGGATCGCCATCCAGCGATACTTCTGATTCTGCAGGATCAGGCTCAAGGCGAAGTAGAAGCCTGCCGCCCCGACCCAGGAGAGGCTGACATAACTCGCCGGCACACCGTGGTAGAGGCCATATGGCACGATGACGAAGGTCGACGCCAGGTAGAGGGTTCGCATCGTGTCGGTCTGCAGCGTCAGTCGTTCCTGTTGCCACTTCATTACCCGCGCACTCAGCAGGGCCACGGCGGCATAGCTGAGATTGGTCGCCAGATCCGGAGGACTCATCACCAGATAGACGAACAGCACACCGAGGTAGATGAACATGTTGCAGGCGACGATGATCTTCGAGCGGAACCAGATCGCCGTGGAGATCACCAGCAGGCTCTGCCAGCCCAGCCACGTGAAGCAGGATGGACTGCCGAACTGCGCGATGATCGCCATGCTCAACGACATGTAGCCGAAGCAGGCGTAGATCGCCGTCTCCAGCGGGCGCTGACCGCCAATCCAGTAGAGCGCCGCCAGAACCAGACTGGCTGCGGCCGCCACCGTCATTGCAAAGGCCACACCGCTCTCGAACTGCGTATCACCTGCCAGAAACGAGAAGACGAACAGCGCCGTCCCGTTGCCGATCGCCAGGAGGAAGGCTGGTGTCGTCCATAAATCCTCCTGAGCCCATTTCAGTGCCGCCACGCCGAACACGGCGAACAAGGTAACGAGGTGTGCCACGATGTATGGCGCTTCCGTCACCAACTGCATGGGGCGGCCGAGGACAGGTGCATTGAACAGCCACAGCAACAGTCCTGCCGACGAAAGGACGACCCCCGCAACCATAGCCCCCCACCACTGTCGTGGTCCGGCGATGACGGCAAGCACAGCCGCAGCGAGCACGATCACCGTTGGTCCAAAGGCTCCTTCTGCGCACAGGCCCGTGACCAGTCCCATCAGCAGTGCCAGGACTGCCAGATGCTCAACATCACGCCGCACAGCGGCGAAGAAACCTACGGCGACGACGGGCAGCTGAACTGCCAGACCGACCGCAGTGTTGGCGATGAGCGGGTCCACCTGGAAGAAGTGCAGTCGCAACGTCGACAGGTAGAGCAACATCACACCACCGGCGAGCAGCAGGTGGGCGGTGAAGACAAAACTCGTCCGCCACCCGCGCGCGACTGCCAGCATCCCGAAGGCCGCCAGGTAGCTCACGAGGATCTGCGCCCCGGGCGGAAAGGCGTCACCGAAGGGATAGCTGGCGAAGATCGTGATACCCACCAGCAGGACGACGATCCCCACGGGGCCCAGCCAGCGTTCGCCGATCTCGAACTCGAGGCCGTCCTCCCGGACATCAGGTGATGGCGAGGGGGGTGCCACCACCGATTCTTCGGTGGCGAATCCGGATCCAGATTCCAGCCGTTGCAGCCGCTGGTCCATTCGTTCGACCATCTGGTGCAGGCTTCGCAGCGTGCTCTGCACTTCGCTGTTCGTCTCCATCAGGTTGCCTCCCGGGCTCGGGCCACGTCTTCCATAGTCATCTCACGCTCCGGCCAGGGCGGCAGGAGCCAGATCAGGAACGCCAGAATGGCGAAGGGCAACAACAGCAGGAAACCGGTCATCAGGCCGCCCTCGATACCCAGCAGCTCCATCTTATACGCTGTCAGGCCGCGCAGACTCTTGGAGAACAGCTGTCCGCCGACGACGACATTCCACCGTGTGCTGAAGATGCCGAGTTGAATGAGGATGGCGACGCCCCAGTACATCATGCGCCGCAGCTCGTCGGGAATTGGAACCAGCGCCTTCTTCTGCAGGACCGGGCTGAACAGGGCCAGCGAGACAAGGGGCACCACTGTTCCCAAGGACAACTGCAGCACGATCAGGCTGACGAAGAGCTTCCCCGAGATCATCTCGGACAGGATGTGGATCGATTCCTCCGCCTCATACAGGCGATGGATGAAGTCCAGCATCTCCAACGAGAAGTCGATGATGAGGGCGTAGAACAGGAAACTACCGAGCTTGTCGAGGCATCTCATGTCCACCGGCTTCCATCGAACCATGCAGGTGACCATGTAGATGAGCATCATCAGGGCAATCCCGGAAACGATCGCCGAGAAGAGGAACACGATCGGGATCAGGACGCTGCTCCACCAGGGATTCGCCTTCACCGAGCCGAAGATGAAGCCCACATACCCGTGCAGGAGGAAGGCGGAGGGAATGCCGATGATCGTGATCACTCGGCCAGCTCTGTGGTCGAAGCGGACCGCTTCATCCGACAGATCGGTGGCGCCCAGCGTCATCAATCGGTGCAACCACTTGCGGATCCCCGATTCGCTGCGCGACCAGATGATCATTTCCTTTCGGTAGTCGAACCAGATCTCCAGCAAGAGGACGACGGCCAGATACCACGCGTAGACGAAGCCGAACATGGCCATCGCCGACTGCAGGTGCGGCGTCAGGAAGATCTCGAATGCCCGCTCGGGATGCCCCAGGTGTGCCAGCAGGGGCAGGGGCGCCACGATCAGGAACGCCAACGCCGTGAGCAACGAGAGGCGGTAGGTGGGCTGCACCTCCTTCACGTTGAACACGCGCTCCAGCGAGGCGAGGATGAAGGCACCCGCCACGAGTCCGGTCAGATACGGGTACACGACGACCAGCATCCCCCAGTGCAGCTCGACTTCATTCGGATAGATGTAGCCGTCGATCTGCTTCAGCACCTGGCCGAGGTGTTCGTAGAGTTCCACCGTTCTGCTCCTTTCCTCAGCTTACGTTTCCGTCCAGGCCGGAATAGAAGACCTTGGGCGCCGTGTTCAGATGCGGCTTGAGTACCTGCACCTTTTGGAAGCGGAAGAAGCGCGGCAGCGGGCTGCTGCGCTTGTTGAGGTCGCCGAAGATGCGCGCCTGTGTGGGACAGACTTCGACGCACGCCGGCTGCAATCCCCGTTTGATACGGTGATAGCAGAAGGTGCATTTCTGCGCCGTGCGCGTAATCGGATCGAGATAGCGTGCGCCGTACGGACAAGCCTGGATGCAATAGCGGCAACCGATGCAGTACTCGTGATCGACAAGCACGACGCCGTCCTCGTTCGTGAAGGTCGCCCCCACGGGGCAGACCTGAACGCAGGGCGCGTTGTCGCAGTGGTTGCAGAGCTTGGGGACGAAGAAGCTGCGCTGGCTCGGACCCTCGTCGTCGTCGTTGTTCGGAAAACCCTGGCGGCCGCCGTCGGGACTGTCTACTTCAACACCGTCCTCGCGCACCCGGTAGCGTTCCACCCACGTGCGGAAGAAGAAGGGCTCCAGGGGTACATCGTTCTCGGCCTTGCAGGCTTCAACGCAGCGACCGCAGCCGATGCAGTTCTCAATGTCAACGGCCATGCCGTAGCGCGGCTGATGACTCTGTTCCTCGTCACTGGCATCGACGGGCAGGATCTCGAGCAGGGCGGGTCCCCCTACCACCGTGGCGGCGACACAGCGGGCGAGGAACGAACGCCTGTCGAGGCGTTTCGACTCCGCCGGCGATTTGCTCGTTGTGGCGACACGGTTCGTAGAGACGTCTGGTGCCTCAGGGTGTCCACTGGCGGATTTCATCGTACCGTCAGCGGCGTCGCTGCGCTGCATCACCGGGCCTCCGGGAAGTGAGGATAGTGGCACTGCCAGCACACGTACTCCGGCTCGTGCTCCGTCAGCGAGATCCGCGGGATGGCGGCGGATTCACTACTGCTGCGGTCGTGGCATTCACCGCACAGCTGGATGCTTGAGGGCTTGGTAGGCCGCACCTGCCGTGGCGTGTCGCGGTGCGCCTCGGGAACGGTGTGGCATCGTTCGCAGGCGAGTTCGGCATGGTGGGAGACCGCCTTCGTGCGCGCGATTTCCCCGTGACACGCGTTGCAGTCGGCCTCGGACAGATCTGGCAGCGGCGCATGCGGGTCGTGGCAGTCGATACAGGCGTCCCGCGGATTGTGGATGGCGAGTTCGACCTGAGGGAAACCGTTGGGCCGCGCCGGCTGAAAGGCATGGCACAGCGCGCAGTGCTCGCGCTCTCGTGGCACGTGGGGTAGAGAGTCCTCATCCTCCACGTGGATCGCCGCCGGTCCGTGACACGTCTCACAGGCGAGAGACGCGTGCTTGGCCTGCGTCTTATCCTCGTACACGTCGTCATGGCAGTCGAGGCAGGCGCGCTCACCGGCGTAGTGGATCGGCAACGCAGCTTCCGAATCGACGGCGGCGGCCCGGTAGTGACCCAGGTCCCCGAACGTGTCGGGTACCGAGACGTAGCGGACGACAGTGAGTGACGCCAACGCTACGATGAAGACAACTGCAAGAATCTTGACCTGCTGAGGCATGGGTTTTTCCTCCGGCGCCAGCCGCGGTCCCAGGTGCTCGTGCCTCTTGCTTCGCGAAGTCTGTGCCAGCGATTCGCCGAATCAGGTCAACTTGTTGTAGAGCAACAGATTAGGTGGCGTCGCCACCGTCGCGGCGTGTGGACAGCCGACTGTCATTTTGCACGAAGGGTCGCGCCTTTGCGCGATATCTCGTGCAGCGATCCCGTCGCTGCCCGTGCGCTAGTGCCCTGTTACGTGCATCAGAGCAGTCCGTGACGCTCCAGTCGGGAGCGCAACGTCGAGGCGGGCATCTGCAGCTGGCGCGCCGCCTCGCGCTGATTGCCACCAGCGCAATCCATCGAGTCACGCAGCAGTCGCGCCTCCACGGCGGCCATCCGCTCGTCGAAGGATCCCTCGCTCGGCAGATCCGCCTCGCCACTGGGACCGGCCAGAACCTCCTCGGGCAGGTCGACACGCCCGATGCGGTCAGGATGGAACATCATCACCCGCTCGATCACATGCCGTAGTTCGCGCACATTGCCAGGCCAGTCGTAGTCGAGCAGGGCGCGGTACGCCTCGTCGTCAATCTCCGGTTGCGAGTCACGATCACGCAGGAAGCCCTCGATCAGTACCGGGATGTCCTCCCGGCGCTCACGCAATGGCGGTAGCCGGATCGGAACCTCATTGAGGCGGTAGAAGAGATCGTCCCGGAACTTCTTCTCCTGAATCAGTTGCCGCAGGTCAACCTTGGTCGCTGCCAGAATCCGCACGTCTACCGACTGCGTGCGTGTGTCCCCAACACGCTCAAAACTGCCGTCCTCGAGTACCCGCAGCAGCTTCACCTGTAGCGGCAGGGGGATATCGTCGACCTCGTCGAGGAACAGTGTGCCGCCGTGGGCACGCTCGAAGCGGCCCACCTTGTCGCTCGTTGCGCCGGTAAAGGCGCCGCGCACGTGACCGAAGAGTTCACTCTCCAGGATCTCCGAGGACAGGGCCGCACAACTCACCTTGATCAACGGCTTCGCTTGTCGCGCGCTGCTGAAGTGTATCGCATTGGTCACCAGCTCTTTGCCCGTGCCCGTCTCACCTTCGATCAGGACCGTGCAGTCTGCCTCGCAGACGACGTCGAGGGTTTCGTAGACCTGCTGCATCGCGGCGCTCTTGCCGATGAGCTGATGGAAGCCGTGTCGCTCGCGCAGGACGGTCCGCAGCCGCTGGTTCTCCTCGGTGAGGGATCGATGCTCCCGCAGGCGGTCCAGCAGCCGCATCAACTCATACGGATCGAAGGGCTTGGTCAGGTAGTCGTAGGCGCCTGTTTTCATCGCCTTCACCGCGGTCTCTACACTGCCGAAGGCCGTCATGATCAGTGTCACAACACCGGGATGCTCACGGCGTACGTACTCGAGGTAGGCGAGTCCGTCCATGCCGGGCATCCGCAGGTCCGCCAGCGTCACATCAAAGGGGGTTTCGGCCAGACGCTTGCAGGCATCTTCGGCGCGCGTGCAGGCCTCGGCGTCATGTCCGGCATCTGTCAACGCGTCGCAAAGCGTGACCCGCATGATCTCTTCGTCATCAACGACGAGCACCCTCATGGCTGCACCTGGGTTGCATCATCGACGGGCAGGGAGAAGGTGAAGCGCGAGCCCCCCTCGCGGCGGGGACGGCAGGATAGATCGCCGCCATGCTCGCGCAGGATATGCAGACTCACCGTCAGGCCGAGACCCGTACCCTTCCCGACTTCCTTGGTCGTGTAGAACGGATCGAAGATCCGCCGTGACTCCTCTTCCTCGATCCCGATGCCGCTGTCGTCGACGTGGATCAGCACACGATCCCCCGTCGCCTCTGCGTGTATACCGATCGAGCCGGTCCCCTCACCGGCGTCGATTGCATCGAGGGCGTTGAGCAGCACGTTCACGACAACCTGCTGCAGCTGATGGGCATCGCCGCGCAGCGCCGGCAGGTCACCAGGCACATCGAGATCGAGCGTGATGCCGCCCTTCTGTATCCGGTAGGACAGCAGCTCTACACTGCTGCCGATCACGCCGGCCAGATCCAGCGACGATGCCGCCAGCTCGCGACGTCGGGAGAAGTCCAGCAGACCGCTGACGACCGCCTGGATTCGGTCGAGGGCCTGGCGCATCAATCGCAGATAGTTTTCGGAACGCTCCGGGCTGGCGCCGCCGCGCTCGAGCTGCTCCAGACAGTTGCGGATACCGCCGAGTGGGTTGTTCACCTCGTGGGCGACGCCGGCCGCCAGCGAACCGACGGCGGCAAGCTTCTCGGCGCGCAGCATCGCCTCGCGCGTCCGTTCCTGTTCTTGTCGCGACTGACGCAACCGCGCCACCATCTCCAGGAAGCCTGACTGCAACA
The DNA here is from genome assembly GCA_018673255.1 of Gemmatimonadota bacterium. Next base: position 2,128 of record JABHDC010000126.1, on the reverse strand, counting down.
GCCCGATCTCGTCACGGCGGTCGACCTGCAGATCCGTCTCCAGCTGAGGGCCCACACCTGCCATGGCGCTTGCCAGCCGTTTGATCGGCCGCGCCAGGGCGTGGGCGACGAGGAACGAAAGCAGGACAGACACGGCGATCGCCGTGAGTGTGAGATACCCGAGCCGGTCAGCGAAGGCGGCCAGCTCGCGCCGCATGGGGTTCAGCGACACGCCGATCACCACGTCACCCCAGGACCGCGATGCGATACGCAGCGGCGTCGCCACCTCGATCATCTCCTGGCCCTCGTGCAGCACACGCTTCACCTGGGTCTCTTTCAGACCGTTGGGGAAGCGCGCAGCGAAGGCCTCGTCATCCTCACCATAGCGCCGGTAGTCGCTGTGAGCCCGAATCCGGCCCTGCGGATCCAGCAGCTCAACGAAGAGGACCTCCAGATCACGACGCTGCGTCATATCCTCGACAAACAGGTCGAGAAGACCCGCCTCTTCGACGAGGCCGAGATCTTCATAGATGAGCGTGTACTCGAAAGACCGCGCCATAGACTCGGCCAGCAGCACCGCCTTGCTGCGCGTTTCCTCCTCGAGAAGCGCCTCCTGGTAGAGCAGAATCAGTCGATTGCCGATGCTGGTGGCCAGCAGGATGCCCACGGTGGCGAGCAGCACGAACTTCGCCTCCAATCCGAAGCGCGGTCCATTCACTGGTGGTGGGGTCTTCATCTGTGCCGCGATCGGCCGCCGTCGGAGCCAACCGGACAATCTCTGTGCCAGTGGCGACACCGATGCCCTGGCGGTCTGCGTGTCAGCCTTCATAGCCGGATCGCCGGGTGGCAGCCGCGACCGCAGCCATCGGGCGCGCTGTTGAGGATGCGACGCAGGCCATCGTAATCCGCATCGTGAGCCTTCACGAAGCCGTGCCGGAACTCGGCGTCCCAGTCCTGCAGAAATATCTGGCTCGACGCCATCCGGGGGTCGATCTGCAGTAGCACCGCCGCCACCGCTTGCGCCACCGAATCGGGCAGATCTGCGCGGCAGACGACGGGCCCGCTCGGAATCGGATCAGACACGTGGAGACGGCGCAGCCCCTTCGGCCGGTATTGATCGGCAACCAGGTCCTTCACAGCACCCGCATCGAAGTGGCCCTTGAGAATTGCCCGGACCACCATCTCGTAGTGCGGCAGATTCTCCACCTGCGACAGCTTCTGCATGGGGACGCCCGCGCGGTCGAGCTCGTATCGGGGGATCAGATTCCCCGCCGTCGAGTGGAACGACGCCAGCGCCAGCGAGTGGCCCGACAGATCGGCCAGACGGGTCAATGGACTGTCGTCGCGAGTGATGAAGATGCTGTGATAGAACGGGGACCCTGCCGCGTTGAGGGGTTTGACGAGGGGTCGGGCACCAAACTGCTTGCGCGCTTCCAGGTAGGTGAGTCCGCCGAGAATGGCGAGGTCAACATCGCCGCTCCCGAGAAGCTGCACCGCGTCCTCGTAGGTGCGTCCAAGACGCAACTCGAACCGGTAGATAGTCTCCTGGCTGAGGAAATCCATCATCGGCTGATAGTTCCGGTACATGATGACGGGGTTGTAGCGAGAGATCACCCCCACACGCAGGACCGGGCGGTCAGCAGGCCTGGATACGGCCGCAGTGGCCGTGTCAGTTGGGTGGGTCTGGTCGGGCGCCTCGCCGGCGCCGCAGCCGACGGACACCATCGCCAGCGTCGCCAGCAACTGGAGCCGACGTCTCATCGCGACGTGCTGGTTGTGCAGGTGCTTGGTCATGGGCCACGCTCCTGGATGAGCAAACGCAAGCCAACGGTGATGGGCACGTCAAACGGACAACGGCAACAATGCCGTCGTGTCTACTGGTCAGAGCTACCGTGTGCCCACGTGCTCCGGCCGATCTGAGAACAGGCATTTCTGGCCGTCAGGCAGGAGGACCGGCCCGAATCGGTCAGAGGCCATGCGACCTGCCGAGTGATTCGCAGGGATCAATTCTGGAGATCAGGCCACTTCACATCACCGCCGGATAGGGTCTGCCCGGAATCAGCGACCTTCCATCACTGAATCCCTCGGGGCGACCCGTCAGTCGCTCGACAAGATGCTGGCGCCAGTGAGACAACCGTCCCGATTCTGC
>JABHDC010000125.1 GCA_018673255.1 Gemmatimonadota bacterium | reverse complement strand
GAATTTGTTGACGCTTTCGGAGGGAGGCCGTACTTTTTTTAGCCTCATGGGGCCGTAGCTCAGTTGGGAGAGCGCCTGAATGGCATTCAGGAGGTCAGGGGTTCGATCCCCCTCGGCTCCACCATGATTTGAGAAACGCAACTGCCTGTAGACACGGTGGTTGCGTTTTCTCGTTCTGGGGCGGCGATCTGAGGAGCTCTGCGATGGGGAGCTCAGCGATTGAGTTCGTCGAGCGTCAGCAGGAAACTGGGTGTGAAGTGTTCGATGAAGTGTTGCACTTCAGGCAGTTCGATGGATTTGATGTCCTCTTCCAACACCTGCCGAGCCAGGTCGAACTCGCTGTTGCCACCCTTCTGCTCCTCCAGACACTTCAGGTAAGCGCACAACTTGTCCGCCGCCTTGACCAGGGCCAGATGTTCGGGCGTGTCATTGGCGAAGAGCAGATCGTGGTAATCGGGCTGCAGATCGGCTGGCAGCATCCCGTAGACCCGCTTGCGCGCCGCCTCTTCCAGGCGCGAATAGGCGGTGTGGAGGGCCGGATCCCGGTGTTTGATGGGACTGGGCAGGTCACCGGTGATGATCTCACTCACCTCGTGGAACACACCCAGCGCCATCACCCGCTCAGGGTTGTAGCTGCGGTTGTAGTGCCGGTTGCCGATGATCGCCAGCCCGTGGGCGATGACGGCCGTCTGCAGGCTGTGCTCCTGGATGTTCTCCGGCTGGGTGTTGCGCATCAACCCCCATCGCTGGATGAATTTCATCCGGGCCAGGAAGGCAAAGAAGTGGTTCATTGCGTCACTGCCTTTCGAAGGATCACCGGGCGGGGTTATATTCACTCACCGGTGCGTGTGATACGAGTTATGGGTTTTTTATCCGTTTGCGGGTCTGGTGAATCAACTCCGAGACATCGTCTGGATGCGTCAGCAATGGCGACGTTTTCGTCGGCTCCTGATCGGTGCAATCACTGCTGTGTGGATCATGTGCACGAGCGGGGTCCTCTACCTGCGCAGCGAGGACCCGGAAGTAGACCCCTGGTTCTTCTCCCGCATGGCCTTGCTCATCATGCTGGTCACCGCATCGCTGGTGACCGTCTGGCTTTTCGCCCGGGCCTCGCGCGAGATCAGCCAGTTGGGACGCGAGGCGACCGATCTGCGACTGGCCCAGATCCGCAAGGATCGGGAAGAAAAGCGCCAGCAGCGCCCGCGTCGACCCGCCCCACCCCCATCGGATGCAGTTTCCTGAAGATCCGAGCCCGCTGAATCGAGCCGAGTCGGCACGCCGGAAGGGGGTCGTCCCGATTGACAGGTCTTCGCGCCGCCGGTTATCTTTTTCTGTCTCGCTACAGCCTCCCAAGCGGCGGAATCTTGCTGCCCTTCAGCGCCTCCCTTCTCTCTGTCGGCGACCCACCTTTCTCGCCGCAAGCCGCCGTGTATTCAGGCAGATAGAGTTCTTTGCGCGGCCATGTCGCGTAGCCAATGACGCCCTCTTCTTCGCTGGATCCGATCGCCCGTAAGACGGCACAGTGCGACCCCGTACGGAGCGTACTGGGGCAGTTGCAGAGCGGCGCGTCCCAGGTCCTGCTGCACGGGTTGCCCCCCGCGCTGGCGGCTTTCGTGCTGACCGCCATCCACCGCCAGATCCAACGCCCGATCGTGTTGATTGCGGCCGACGAGGATCGTGCCGAAAGCTGGCGCGATGACCTGATGTCGATTGCTGGTGAAGAGGCCGTCCACTACTTCCCCCGCTGGGATATCGGTCTCTACGATACCCGCTCGCCGGATGTGGAGATCTCCGGCCTGCGCATCGAGGCCGTCTCTCGACTGGCTGGGGGTGAGCCGTGTTTCGTCGTCGCCCCGGCGGCGGCGCTGTTGACTCCGGTCATCCCGCCACACGCCCTGGAATTGACGACGCTGAGCCTGAAGGTCGGCCAGGAGCACGAGTTGGAAGACCTGATCACTCATCTGTCGGATTCCGGCTTCGAGCGCGTCCCCACCGTCGATGGCGTCGGACAGTTCAGCTCGCGCGGTGGCATTCTCGATGTCTACCCAGTGGGCAGTGGCCAGCCTTTGCGCCTGGAATTCTTCGGCGACGAGATCGAGTCGATCCGACACTTCGACATTACCTCACAGCGTTCGGTGGGCTCCTGCGAACTGGCCGTCATCCCGCCGGCTCGCGAAGTGGTCCTGCACCGCCCCTTCTATTCCGACTACGTGCCGCACCTGGATGCGGCTGAGAAGGAGACCGGTGTCGATCTGAGTGCGTTGAAGGATCAGCTCGAGCTGGGTTCCAGCACGCTGGATGGCATCGAGACGGTCATGGCCGTCCTCTACGGTCGAGACGAAGGATTGTTCGAGTACTTCACCCCGCAGACCCTGCTCTACGTCGAAGAAGCCGACGATTGGGAAGCGGATGTGGAAAAGGTCTTCGCACCTTCAGTGCGCGAAGCTGAACGCCATGCGAGCAAGAAGTCGCATCTGCCCCTGGAGTCCCTGGTTCGCGACGCCGCGTGGTTGCACGAACGGATCACCGGTGTGACCCGGTTGGAACCGGCCCCCGTGGGTCAGCTGGAATCGGCCGTGCGGTTCGGCGCCACCCTGCCGCGCGTCGCCGAAGGCGATCTGGCCGTGCTCAAAGCCGAGATCACCCGACTCGCACGTGAGGAATACGAACTCATCATCCTCTCCGAGACGCAGGGGCAGTCGAGTCGCCTGCAGGAGATTTTCTCCGATTGGTCGGATGATGTCGTGTTCGGACTCGGCACGCTGAGTCGTGGATTTGTCTTCCCGGCGGCGAAGGTCGCCGTGCTCAACGATCACGAGATTTTCTCACGCCAGCGATCCCACTATCGCTATCGCCGCTTCAAGGCGGCCAAACCAATCTCGGCCTTCGATGCCATGCAGCGGGGCGACTTCGTCGTGCATGTCGATCACGGCATCGGTCGCTATCTGGGCCTGCGGCGACTGACGATCTCCGGGCTGGACCACGACTGTCTCGAAATCGCCTATCAGGGTCGGGACAAGCTGTTCATCCCCGTGGAGCAACTCGACCGACTGCGCCGGTATGGCAGTGCCGAGGGCGATGTGCCGATGCTCTCAAAGCTCGGTTCCAGTGCCTGGGAGAAGCTCAAGGAGCGCACGAAGGAAGAGATCTTCCAGATGGCCAGCGAGCTGATCGAGCTCTACGCCCAGCGCAAGTCTCTGCCCGGCTTCAAATACAGTGCCGATTCAGCACCGATGCGGGAGTTGGAAGCATCCTTCCCCTTCCAGGAAACACCCGACCAGCAGCGCACGGTGGATGACGTAAAGAAGGACATGGAGCAACCCAATCCGATGGATCGCCTCGTCTGCGGCGATGTGGGATACGGGAAGACGGAAGTGGCCGTACGCGCCGCCTTCAAGGCCGTCTGCGACAACAAGCAAGTGGCCGTGCTGGTGCCCACAACCATCCTGGCGCAGCAGCACTACCAGACGTTCTCCGAACGCATGGAGCCCTTTCCCGTCCGCGTTGAGGTCATGTCACGCTTCGGTACGGCGAAAGATCTCAAGCGCGTCGCCGAAGACGTGAAGGCCGGCAAGGTCGATATCCTGATCGGCACGCATCGCATCCTCAGCAAGGATGTCACGTTCCGTGATCTGGGCCTGCTCGTGGTGGATGAGGAGCAGCGCTTCGGTGTCAAACACAAGGAGCGGCTCAAGCAGATCAAGCGGCAGATCGATGTGGTCACCCTCACCGCAACGCCGATCCCCCGCACGATGCACATGTCTCTGATGGGCGCCCGCGACATGTCCGTCATCAACACGCCGCCCCAGGACCGCCTGCCGATTCACACGGAGATCCTCACCTTCGACGAGGGCCGGATCATGGAGGCGATCCAGCGCGAGATCAGTCGCGGCGGGCAGGTGTATTTCGTCCACAATCGTATCAAGTCGATTCACAGCCTCAGCACGTATCTGCAGGAGCTGCTTCCCGGAGCCCGCTTCGCTGTCGCCCATGGGCAGATGCCGGCACGACAGCTCGAAGGCATCATGTTCGATTTCCTCGAACGGAAATACGACTGTCTCATCAGTACGATGATCATCGAGTCGGGCATCGATATCCCGTCGGTGAACACAATTCTTGTCAATCGCGCTGATACACTCGGGTTGGCACAGTTGTATCAGATTCGAGGGCGGGTGGGACGTTCCAAGGAGCGCGCCTATGCTTACCTGATGGTGCCCAAGGGCAAGCGACTGACAAAGAAATCACGATTGCGGCTGCGGGCAGTGGAGGAATTCGCTGAACTTGGCTCCGGATTCTCTATCGCCATGCGCGATATGGAGATTCGTGGTGCCGGCAATCTGCTCGGCGCCCAGCAGCATGGTTTCATCACCGCTGTCGGCTTCGATCTCTACACACGCCTGCTGGACGAAGCGGTGCGGGAGCTGAAGGGCGAGCATGTGGAGCAACGGGTCGAACCGGACATCAAGATCGCAGTCACGGCCTACCTGCCCGACGATTACATTCCAGATGCGGATCTGAAGATGGCCATGTATCAGCGACTGGCCGGTGCGGCACGTGTCGTGGATCTGTTGCCCATCAAGGAAGAGATGGAAGATCGTTTTGGGCGCATGCCCTGGCAGGCGAAGGCCCTGTTCCACATCATGGAGATCAAAGTAATGGCCCGCCAGTTGGGTGTCGCCTCCGTACAATTGGAGAAGACACGCCTGCGCATGGCCTTCCCGGACCACCTGGAGATGACGCCCGGCGACATCCAGCGGCTGGTGGAGAAGACGCCAGCGCAGCTGCAGTTCAACGTGGGAGAACGCCTCGAAATCGAGACCTCCGTGCGTGGCACGGACGAGATCGAACGCCTGGAGAAGGCCCGTGATCTGTTGGAACAACTGCTATGACCGGCGGCCCATGACGAACTGGCGAACTGGCGTGGGGGTGTTATCCCTCGTTACGCTCCTCGTCTCGTCCTGCGAGTCAACGGACCAGACCGATCCGGTGGTGGCCCGCGTCGACGATGCCACCCTGACCGTGACGACCCTGGCCGATCAGATTCCAGGCACAGACCTGGGGTCTCAGGAACGCCGTGCGTACGTGGAACGATGGCTGCAACAGGAAATTCTCTATCAGGAAGCGCTGGATCAGGGCGTCGCTGAAAATGCCTTTGTGCGTCGGTTGATTGAGCAGGCGACACGGGATCTGGTTGTGGCCGCCTATATAGATGAAACCTTTGAGAACGCATCGATCGATGTCACCGACCAGGACGTGGGGAATCAATTCCACCTGAATTCTGACCGCTACACACGGGACGAACCCGAAATCCGGGCGCAGCACATCCTCGTCGGCTCTCAGCGTGACGCGAATTCACTGCGCCAGGCCCTGCAGCGAGGAGAGAGTTTCGAGGAGAAGGCACGCGACATTTCTCTTGATCTGGACACGCATGCCCTGGGCGGAGATCTCGGCTTTTTCACTGCTGATGCGCATCCGGAATTGTGGGAGGCCTGCGCCAACCTCTCGGTGGGACAGATCTCCCACCCCGTCTCGTCGGAACGAGGCTATCACATCGTGCGTCTTGTGGAGCGCAAGGAACCGGGTACGGTCAAAGAGTTGGGCGACGTCGCTGAACGTGTTCGGATCGAATTGATCCGCGAGCGGCACCTGCAACGACTCGACGACCTGATCACCCGGCTGAAGGACGAACACTCCTGGCAGATCGACGAAACCCACTTCGAGTGAAAGAACCTCTGCGAGTGATAAACAGATTGACTGCACGTTACCTGGCGCCTGGCGCCGGCCTGTTGCTGAGTCTGATGATGGCCTGGCCCTCATCAGGTGATGCCAAACCCGAACTGCTCGACCGAATCGTGGCTGTCATCGACGAAGAGGTCGTTCTGTGGTCGGAGCTGACCCTGCGGACCCAGATGGATCTGGAGCAGCAGCAACGCAATCCCGGCTACATGACCGAGCTCCAGTTGCAGAGCGAAATGCAGCGCGTCCTGGATGAGATGGTGGACGAGCGCGTGATTGTGCTCAAGGCCCAGGAGGACAGTGTCGAAGTCGACAACCAGCAGGTAGAGGACATGCTGGGCGCCGAGTTCTCCCGCATCCGGGACCAGATGTCCGAGCTGGAATTTGGGACGATGCTGTCGCGCTCGGGCATGAGTGAACGACAGCTCAAAGCCCGCTATCGCAAGCAGATCCGCCATCGCCTGCTCTATGACCAGATGGTACAGAAGCTGGCGTATTCACAATTCATCACGCGCCGCCAAGTCGATGAATTCCGGAGTCGCTTCCAGACCAGTCTACCGGCGCGATTCTCCGTGAGTCAGATCAATGTCAAGGTGACACCCGACGACGCCGTGCGCGAACAGACACTGGAACGCATGGCCACCATCCAGGATTTGCTGGCCGCTAGCCAGGATTTTGGTGAGGTGGCCCAAGCCCATTCGGAGGATCCCGGCTCAGCGGATACGGGTGGATCTCTGGGCTGCTTCAGCACAGGTACGATGATCCCAGAATTTGAGCGTGCCGCCTCGGAGTTGCTGCCGGGCGAAGTATCCGACCCGGTCCTGACCGTCTTCGGCTACCACCTGATCCAGCTGCACGAGAAACGAGAAGACGAATTGTGCGCCAGCCACATCCTGCTGCGTGTACAATCCACGGGTGATGACCGGGATCGCGCCCTGGGCGTGCTGCGTGACCTGCGCCAGCGAGCCGTTGATGGGGAGGACTTCGCCCAACTGGCCCGCGATCACTCCCAGGACCCGGGATCGGCACGTCAGGGGGGATTGTGGCAGGTGCTGGAACGCGACCTGCTGCCGGGCATCGTTGAACCCCACATTCGACATCTGGGCCTGGGTGACGTGAGTGAACCCTTTGTCCTGGAGACCGGCGCCCACATCCTGAAGATCAATGACGACTATTCCACGCTGGAATCTCTGGTGCGCGAGGAACTGGTCGAGGTCCGCATGGCCGAGGTGATCACCGCCTTCCGTGAACTCATTCACGTCGAGGTCAGACTCGAGGATGAGTGGCTGTGGGATTCGACGCAGACCGCCGAGGGCGGTGCTTGAGTCGCGCGTATGGTACGGCTTGATGCATATCTCAAAAATGTGGGTCTGTTCAAATCCCGCTCGCAGGCCAAACGCTGTATCGATGATGGCCGCGCTTGTGTGCAGGACCGAATCGCGCGCGGTTCGCAGGGGGTGCACATCGGCGATCGGTTGCGCATCGAGACGGATACCCAGTTGATCGAGGGAGAAGTGCTCGATGTGCCGGTACGGCCCGTGGCGCGTGCCCGTCGCAGCGATTGCTTCCGCATCGACCGCAACGAACCGATGGCCGCAGAGATCCTCAGTTTTGACGACGATGCTTGAGAGACACACCCACGGTATGAGATGCCCGAAGGCGACGGGTCGAGGCTGATGACCCGGTTTGAGGAGGAAGACGAGGGGCAGGCGCAGGATCTGGGGCCAGACGCTGATCCGGGCACTCGTGTCGAACCGTACGACTCGTTGGCATCGATCTACGATCACGTCATGCGACACGTCGACTATGAGCATTGGGCTCGTTATGTCGACGACCTGCTGCGCGAGATCGCCGGTGCACCCCGGGAATTGATCGAACTGGCCTGTGGAACCGGGAATGCCACCTTCACCCTGGCCGACCTGTCCTACTCGATTCGTGGCTACGATGGTTGCGAAGCCATGATACGTGTCGCCCGGGAGAAGTCCTCGGAGGATGGCCGGGGCATCCCATTCGACGTGCGGGATCTGCGCGACCTTCACGATGTGGCACCCACCCAGGCTGTCATCTGTCTCTACGACAGCATGAACTACCTGCTGGAAGCGGCCGATATCGATACAGCATTGCAGCAGGTCCATGGGGTGCTGACAACGGGCGGAGTCTTTATCTTCGACGTCTGCACCGAGCAGAATTCGGTGGTGCACTTCGATGGCATCGTCGATATCGAGAATGGCCCTGGATTCCATTATACCCGCCGCAGCGACTACCACCGCGGCGAACGTTTGCAGGTGAATTCCTTCGACATCGAGTTCGAGGATGGCCGTCGTCATCAGGAGACCCATGTTCAGCACATCTACCCCATCGACGAACTGCGGGCGCGAATCCAGGCGAGCCCTTTGCAGCTGGTCGCCGCCCATGACGGCTTCAGTCGGCGCCCCGGATCGGAGCGGTCTGATCGCGTGCATTTCGTCGTGCGACGGGAGAGCTGAGGCGACCCGATGAGCCTTCGCCCACCTCACCTCGAGGTCGCTGACTTCGACCGAGCCGCCACATTTCTGCGCGAGGCGGATGACGTGATGCTGACATCCCACGTCAACAGTGACGGGGACGGGATCGGTGGATGTCTGGCCCTGGCAGGACTGCTGCGTCGGCTGGGCAAGTCGCCGAGTATCATCCTGCAAGATGTGCCTGCGGATACGTACGGCTTCCTCGATGACATTGACTGTATTCAGCAGGCAACCGAGCCCCCACAGCGCACCTTCGATCATGTGGTCGTGCTGGATTGTCCTTCCCTGGACCGGATCGGCACGGCAGCCCAGGCCATGGCCGAGGGCGCCCGAGTGCTGAATCTGGATCACCATGTCGACAACTCACGCTTCGCTGAGATCAACATCGCCACCGACGAGGTGTGCTCTACTTGTGAACTCGTCTACCACGTGGCGATGCATATGGGTCTGGCGCTTGAGTCCGACACGGCAGCGCAGCTGTACACGGGAATCATCTTCGACACCGGTGGCTTCCGTTATTCACTGACCAAACCCACGTCCATGGAGGTTGCCGCTGATCTCGTGCGCCGCGGCGCACGTCTCGACTATATCTCCGATCGACTCTACAACAATGCCACCCTCGGCTCTGTGAAGCTTGTGGGCCGCGCCATCGATTCGCTGGAACTGCATTGCGACGACCGGTTCGCGGTCCTGCACCTGACCAACCAGGACATGCAGTTGGGCGACCCGGAGGCCGCCGTCAACTACGGATTGATGGTGGGAGGCGTTGAAGTCACAGCGCTGTTGAAGGAGGAAGAGCCTGGCAAGTTCCGCATCAGCCTGCGCTCGCGCGAGGCGGTGGATGTCAGCGCTTTGGCCCACAGCTTTGGGGGTGGTGGCCACTCCCGGGCGGCCGGTTGCCGCATGGAGGGCACCGCTGCTGACGTCAAACAACGATTACACCAGGCCGTCGATGAGGTTCTACCATGAGTCAAGTGCGTCATCTCGTAAATCTGAAAGACTGGACCGCGCAGGAGATCCTGCAGGTCGTTGACGCGGGCATCGCCGTCAAGACGAATCCCCAGGCCTATGCGACTGCATTGGCCGGCAAGTCCGCCGGTCTGCTGTTTCAGAAGACATCGACCCGCACCCGATGCTCAAGCGAAGTGGGGATCTACCAGCTGGGCGGACAGGGCGTGTTCCTCGACTGGCGCTCGACGAATTTTGGGCTGGCCGATCTGGCCGATGAGATGCGCGTCATGGCGACATACTTCGATTTTCTGCTCGTTCGCCTCCTCGAACACGATGACGTCTGCACGACAGCTGCCGCCGTTGACATCCCCGTGATGAATGGCTGCTGCAATCGATACCATCCGCTGCAGGCCTTGTGCGACCTGCAGACGGTCAAGGAGAAGCTCGGCCGCCTCGAGGGTGTCCGACTGACCTACACCGGTGTGCACAACAACGTCACCAATTCCCTCATCATCGCTGGCCTTCGCGTCGGCATGCAGATCAATGTGGTGGCGCCAGAGATGAACGAGGCTGCCCGAGATGAGGAATTGATGGAGATGGCTCGGGGCTCGGGCCAATACCGTGAATACGACGATCTGCGTACAGCCGTCGCCCACAGTGACGTAGTCTACACCGACACCTGGCTCGACATGGAGTTCTTCAACGACGAAAGCTTCACCGCGGAGAAAGAGCGCCGCATCAAACTCCTCAGCCCGTATCAGCTGAATCGGCAGGTTCTGGAGGGCCACGATGTTCTGGTCATGCACTGTCTGCCAGCGCATCGCGGTTACGAAATTGAGAGCGAACTGGTCGACGATCCGCGATCGGTTGTGATCGAGCAGGCGGAGAACCGCATGCACAGCCAGAAGGCGGTGTTCCTCAAGCTCGCGGGGCAGCTGACATGAGGCGGGCCGCGATCGTCGCCTTGCTGTGGTTGAGCATCGGCGCCGTCGTGGCACAGGAGGATGCCGCTCAGGTCGAGGCGGTAGAGGATTCGGCTGCAGTGGTACCCGAGATGCCGGGCAGCAAGTACGGTATCCAGGCGATCCGTTATCCGGATTCTGACTCGATTCCTCAGGTGATCGTCAACCAGGCGACCTATGTCGGCAATTTTGGCGCCCGCGATGGCGTGAAGCCGGGTTCCATCTTCCAGGTCTATGGTGGCGGCGCCTTCATAGGCCTGCTGCGCGTCGAGCAGACCTTCCCGGATTCGGCCTACCTGCGCATGGTGATCCTCGAGACGAAGGTCGACCTTGCCTCAGCGGTCGTGGTGAAGAGAGGGTATCGACTCTACCCGGAATACGTGCTGCTCGAGACGGTGAACTTTGGCACAGGCACGCCCGAATTCACGACGCACATGCATGAGCGCATGCGTTATGCGGCCCGCTTCATCCTCAGTTTCCCTGATTATCCGGTCCTGCTCGAAGGACACACTGACAATACGGGCAAGAAGGCGGAGAATGTGAAACTCGCCATTGGCCGGGCTGCCGCCATCGAAGAGTACCTGAACGATATTCAGCGTGTGCCCAGAGACCAGATGTTCCCTGTCGGCTATGCCGACGAGCGACCCTTGGCCAGCAACAGCACCGAGGCGGGACGGCTTGCCAATCGTCGAGTCGACATTGTCCTGGTCGATGAATTGCCCCCCGAAGCCGTACCCGGCAGCCAGCGTGCGCCAGCCGTCGACCTGGGTCCTCGCCCTGAGGCAGAGTGATCCCGAATCACTGATAGAACCCCGACACACAGATAGAACACAGACGGCCCCGGAATCCACGGATTCCGGGGCCGTCTCTATTTCCAGCGACCTCTGTGTCAGCTACCCACTGAGTTCAGCGATCCACCTGCGCGTCGCCGGCCACGTCTTGCGGGGCAACCCACGTGCCGGAACGTCCGCCGCTCTTTTCCAGCAGACGCAGTTGCGAGATCACCATGCCACGGTCGATGGCCTTGCACATGTCGTAGATCGTCAGCAGGGCGACACTGGCCGCGGTCAGTGCTTCCATCTCGACGCCGGTCCGATCCGCCAGACGCACTTCGGTCTCCACCCGGACGCGATCAGCCAGCACCTCGAAATCCACGACGATCGCGGTCGGATTCAGCGGATGACAGAGGGGAATCAACTCGGCCGTGCGTTTGGCTGCCTGAATGCCGGCGATCCGTGCCGTTGCCAGTACGTTGCCCTTGGCAATGGTATCGCTGGAGATTGCCGCCACCGTCTCCGACCGCATGAGGATCTCCCCGCCGACGCGAGCAACACGATCGCTGACTTGCTTGTCAGAGACGTCGACCATCCGGGCTTGCCCGGTGTCGTCGAGATGGGTCAGTCGCTGGGGCATGGTCGTCGACCGGCTCAGGCCTGGCCCCAGGGCGTGATCGCTTCCTTCAACTGCGCGTACCCCTCCAGGAATCCGGGACGCTCACCGGCGTAGACCTTGTCAAAGGTCGCCAGCGCCTGGTCGAGCCACTGACGCAATTCATCATTGCCCGGGTTGGCATCCAGATAGGCGTCACGGATGAGGACGAAGTGGATGCGCGGATCGTAGGGCCGTTTGGTGCCGCCCATGGACTCATCACCATCGAGCAGGCGCAGCAGCATGGCATCGGCCGATCCCAGCGTCTGTTCGTGGATCGGCGGACCTTCCGTCCGATACATGACCGACGTCATATCACGGCCATTGCCGGTGGTGTAGCCCATGTCACCCCACAGGTCGCTCATCTTCGCATCCGACCCGACGTGATCGAGCACGAGCTGGCCGAAGTGTCGCAGTGGATCGGAGACATCAGCGAGCAGATCCGTGAGCCGGTCGCCATCCAGATCAGTGGCCAGCACGATGGCATCCTGTTTGTCGATCAGATCCCAGAGCAGCAGGCCGTAGTTGGTATCAGCAATGTGCTGCTCGATGCGGCCGGTCCAGTTCTCCATACCAGCCTTGAAGTCATCTGGAAGCAAAGCGATGATGCGATCGACCCGCTCGCGGTGTTCGACGTAGCCATCGACGGCATACTTTCGACCCACGTCGAACTTCGTGTCCTGCAGCAACCAGGACAGCAAACCCGCATTGATGCCGTCTTCCATGGCCTGTGTCGGCTTGAAGGCGACGCGGCCAAGTTTGCCCGTCTCATGCACCATCTGCAGGAAGCGGCGATTGGCATAGGCCATCTGGATACCCGGCGTGTTCATCTCGGAGTGGACGATCCCCGTTTCGGCACTGACATCGAAGACCGCCTTGTCCTGCGAATAGGGCAGGCATGGCATGCAGCGCACGGCAGTGATGGTGCCGTAGGGCCGCACATTACAGTAGACGCCAGCCTGGGTGCGCAGGGGCGCGTTTCCGGACTTGCCCTTCACCACCACCTTGCCGCCCTGGCCGTCGTTCACGTAGGCGTCACCCGCCGTCGACCATTTGATCGACGTACAGGGCATGTTGCCGAACCAGGCCAGGGGTTCCAGATCCTTGTCATGGCGGTACTGCGCCCACATGGGCACACCGTAGAATGGCAGGCCGAGGACATCGATCGCAGCGACCGTGCCGAGCAGGGCATACGCATCGGTGAGAGAGTGAGCGACCGGCTTCAACGAGCCGTCGTGGTGGCCGCCCTGCCAGATGACCGCGTCGGGATAGCCTGTGGGACGCAGATCCGAGGCCTCGAACATACCCTCAAGGAGACCGAGCAGGTCGCCTCCGTCAGCCTCGGTGCGTGCGATGTTCATCAGGTCCAGCATGGCGGTTCGAATCTCCGGGATTTCAGTCGATGATGACGTGGGATGGTGCGCTGAGGAGGTCCGTATTGAACCCCTCGAGTTCGATGGCTGAATCTAACGGCGCTCGAGAGAACCGGCAAACCAGAGGACCTGCACGTCGAATGATCGCATCCTCTCCGGCCGCGCGCCGAACATCGATCAGATTCAGCACGCAATATCTTGCCTTCTGCGGGAACCATTGGTATCTTAGCGGCTTCAGAAAGATAAATCAGCACTCGTCGCTCGAGAGTGCTTACAGATGTTGTCTTACCAACTAACTCGTTTCATTTCAACTAGTTAGCTCCCCAAATCAGGAGGTGTAGTAGATGGCTGCCAAGCAGCTCGAGTTCGACATCGCCGCCCGGGATTCCCTGGCAGAGGGTGTCGATCGTCTCGCAGATGCCGTCAAGGTGACACTCGGCCCGAAAGGCCGCAATGTCGTCCTCGACAAGAAGTTCGGTTCCCCCACAGTGACCAAGGACGGTGTAACGGTCGCCAAGGAGATCGAACTGAAGGATCCGTTCCAGAACATGGGCGCCCAGATGGTGCGCGAAGTCGCTTCGAAGACCTCGGATGTTGCCGGTGACGGAACCACCACCGCAACCGTCTTCGCCCAGGCGATCTTCCGCGAGGGCCTCAAGAATGTGACCTCGGGTGCCAATCCGATGGATCTGAAGCGCGGCATCGATACGGCCGTTGAGGCTGTGATCGGCCACATCAAGAAGCTGGCCAAGGCCGTCAAGAGCCACGAAGAGATCGCTCAGGTCGCCCGTACTTCGGCGAACAATGACACCGAGATCGGTGATCTGATCGCCGACGCGATGGACAAGGTCGGCAAGGACGGTGTCATCACCGTCGAGGAAGCCAAGTCGATGGATACCAACCTCGACGTCGTCGAGGGTATGCAGTTCGACCGCGGCTACTTGTCCCCCTACTTCGTCACCGATCAGGAGACGATGGAGGCGATTCTTGAGGATGCTTACATCCTCATCTACGACAAGAAAATCTCCAACATGCGCGACCTGGTTCCCGTGCTGGAGAAGATCGCCCAGCTCGGCAAGCCTCTGCTGATCATCGCTGAGGACATCGAGGGTGAGGCGCTGGCGACACTCGTCGTCAACAAGCTGCGCGGCACGCTGCGCGTCTCTGCCGTCAAGGCCCCGGGCTTTGGCGACCGTCGCACGGCCATGCTCGAAGACATCGCCATCCTCACCGGTGGCCGCGTGATCTCCGAGGATGCCGGACTCAAGCTCGAAGGCACGACCCTCGACGACCTGGGCCAGGCCAAGCGTATCAGCATCGATAAAGACAACACGACCATCGTTGAGGGCAGTGGCAAGGCCGCCGACATCAAGGGCCGTGTGGCTCAGATTCGGACCCAGATCGAGGAGACCACCTCGGATTACGACGGTGAGAAGCTGCAGGAGCGTCTGGCGAAGCTGGCCGGCGGTGTTGCAGTCGTCAACGTCGGTGCTGCCACCGAGTCCGAGATGAAGGAGAAGAAGGCACGCGTTGAGGATGCTCTCCACGCCGCCCGTGCCGCCGTTGAGGAAGGTGTTGTTCCTGGTGGTGGTGTGACCTTCATCCGTGCCATCGACGTCGTCGATGCTCTCAAGGCCGAGGGTGACCAGGCAACGGGTGTTGCCATCATCCGCCGTGCCCTCGAAGAGCCACTGCGTCAGATCTCTGCCAACGCTGGCCTCGAAGGGGCCATCGTCGTGCAGAAGGTCACCGCCGCCAAGGGCGCCAATGGCTTCAACGCACTGACCGACGTCTACGAGGACCTGGTGAAGGCCGGTATCACCGACCCCGCCAAGGTTTCCCGCACAGCGATCGAGAATGGCGCCAGCATCGCCAGCCTGTTGCTGACGACAGAGTGTCTGGTCGCTGAGATTCCCGTAGATACGCCGCCTGCACCGGCCGGCGGTCCTCCGGGTGGCGACATGTACTAGACCTTCGATTCGTAATCCACTGGGTCACGATTGAGGGTGTTGGTTGTAACGAGAAGAGGGGTCATCCGCTGCCGCGGATGGCCCCTCTTTCTTTGGCTGACTCGGTTGCAGGGCCTGCGGCCCACTTCAGAAATCAGGCTGCAGTATCCTCGGCTGCGTCGGCGGCTTCCTCTGGCGCATCGATGACATCCAGACGCGCCCCTTCTTCGATGATGAGCCGCGGCGTGTGTACTGAACCACGAAAGGCCGCCGTAGCCGTGAAATGGATGTGTCGGGTGGCACGCAGATGGCCACTGACACGGCCGCGCACGATCGCCTCACCAACATCCAGCTCTTCCGCTTCGATCAGACCCTCTTCGCCAACTTCGAGTCGGGCCGGTGTGCGCAACCGACCACGGAAGGAACCTTCCACTTGAATTGTGGTGCCCACCTCGAGGGTGCCCACCATCGAACTGCCCTGACCGATAACGGTCGATTGTCCGGTTTCCGTGCTCACAGCCACAATTCTCCTACATCCGGGCGACGCACAAGTCCATTCTCGATCAGCGTGAAGCGCACGCCGAGCCAGGGATGACTCAACCCCAGTGGCTGGCCCTTCTGGACGAACTGTCCGTCCTCTACGGTGGGTGTCGACACCCCGGTGTATTGAGTCGACACCCCGTTACCGTGGTCGAGGGTCAGGTAATAGTCGCCTTTGATGCCCATCTCCCAGGCTACGACGCGGCCGGCGGCACTGGCCCGCACCAGACTACGGGCCGGTGGCTGAAAGACGAGAACATCGCCCTGGTACGTCGGACGGGCGGCTCGTACCGGTGTCAGTGTCGGCACCGTGCGCAGACGACCATACCGCAGGCGGTCGACGACGGTGACCAACTGCTCCCCGACTCGATTTGTCTGCGCGAAGGGGCCGCTCTCACGCAGACCGACAGCATCGGCCGTGATTCGCCGCAACTGTGCATTGCTTCTTTGCAGGCGACGCAACATGGTTTCGAGTTGGTCGACACGCTGAACTTCATCGACGAGGATGTCTTTGTCGCGTTGTAATCGCACGACACGATCCGACAGATTCTCCGAGTGCACCATGGCGCGTAGTCCCAGCGCCAGCACGATGAGCAAGACGGTAAAGCCCAGCCCGACCAACCACACCAGAAGGCGCGCGACCTTGTATTCGTAGGTGCGTCCCCCCTCCTCCGGGATGATGAGGAGTGTCAGACGACGGCCGGGAAGCATTTGTAGCAATACCTGGGAAAGGGGTGACTCAGGCGAACAGATCCGACAGGGCATCGATCATCAACCACCCTCAAGTCGAGTGGTTCGGCACGGCAAGGAAAAAAGGTACAGTCACCCCCCTGAAGGTCAAATGGCCCCGTGCCCGCTAGGCCCGGGTACAACGGCTCTGACCCGGACGCGTCCTGACAGCTCAGCCGAAAGCCTGACGCCGGTGTTCGATGAAGAAGGCCGCCTCCCGCCGCACGGCGGTGAGAAAATCATCCTCGGTCTGGAATTCACAGTGGATGGAGGCAGGGCCGTCGAAGCCGAGGGTGCTCAGCTCCGAAAAAACACTGGTCCAGTCCACCATGCCCAGGCCGGCTTCCACCACATCGCGCACCTTGGTGCCATGGTTCGCCTTTTCGCCCCGGCGCATGTTGAAGTCCTTCAACGACACGCAGGTGAGATGTTCGGCGGCGATCTTTGTGGCCACGACGAATTCCTCACCTTCACCTACCAGGTGCCCTGTATCGAGGTAGGCGCCGACTCGCGACGGATCCAGCCCCTTGAGCAGGTGCATGAGCATGCCGGCATTAAGCCCCATGCAGCGATTGGAATGGGTGTGGTAGACGACTTGCACACCGCGTTTGGCGGCCAACTCACCCCAGCCTTCCAATTGGCGGCGCGTGGTATCGACCTGGTCCCAGTACGGCGTGTCCAGGTCGATCTTGTAGTAGCCCAGTTTCACACGCGGTGCGCCTGCATCGGCCATGGCCGCCAGAAGGGTGTCTGCCGCCGGCACGCTCGGGTCGACGAGGTCGCCCTCGGCTGTTATCAACGGAATATCCAGGCCCCGGTCGCGGAATAGCTGGAGTGCGGCAGGCAGCGCCTCAGTCACATTTTCCGGGTTTACGGGATGGCCGGCGCGCACGGCCAGGTCGTAGCCATCGATACCCAGCTCTTGCGCCAGATCGGCCAATTCTTCGACACTCTTCTCATTCAGCATTTTTGAGAACACGATCAGCTTCATCGGTCTGTCAGTCTCCTCGTGTGTCCATCAGAAACAGGAGTCACATCGTGATACGGTTGTTGTGTGTCGGACTGGGCGGCATGGGCCGCCATGACTGGAATTCTGCCATCGATTGTGGTGGCTTCACCGCCGTAGCCGGCGTCGATGTATCGGAGGAAGCACGAACAGCATTCGCCGAGAAGACCGGTGCACCGACTTTCACCGACATGGCCGATGCCCTGGCTGCGGTCGAAGCGGATGCGGCCCTCATCTCCACCCCGGACAAGTTCCATGCACCATTGACGCTGGCCGCCCTCGATGCAGGCCTCGACGTCATCTGCGAAAAGCCGATGGCCGAAAGTGTGGAGGATGCCCAACGCATGCACGCTTCTGCCGTCGAGCGGGGCAGGATGTTGATGATCCACCACCAACTTCGCTGGCACCCCACCTGGTTCGAAGCGCGTCGGCAGGTCGCCGCCGGCGCGATTGGCGCCCTGCGTCGTATCGATCATCACTTCAGCGTGCATTCGGATGTCTGCGTACGCGGGTATCGAAGTCAACTGCGTCACCTGGTCTTTCAGGATCTCAGTATCCACCACTTCGACCTCATCCGCTACCTCGTCGACGCACCGTGCGTATCCGTCTACGCCAAAGATTGGATCGGCGATGAACCCGGCCTCACCATCGAGGCGGCAACTGACGCGATCGCCATCCTTGAATTCGAGGGCCCGGTGAGGGCTTCCTACACAGCCTCGGTGCGCGAGTTGATCGATCCGGTGGGCTACATCTGTCAGGCGCGCGTGCACGGCACCGAAGGCGAGTTGTTCATCGGTCAGGAGCAGATCACACTGCAGACACGGGCCGCCCACGCCGAGGGCACCGAGCCG
>JABHDC010000124.1 GCA_018673255.1 Gemmatimonadota bacterium | reverse complement strand
TGGGAATCCGGTCCGGTACTGCGAGGGTGAAGTCACATTCGAGATCGATGGCGATTGCCGACTCCTGGCAACAGACAATGGAGCCAACCGCTCACGTGACGGCTACGATTCGCCCACCTGTCTGACCCACCAGGGCCGGTGTCTGCTGATCCTGCAGTCAACCAGGACATTTGGAGAGATCTCGGTGAAGGCCACCGGTGCCGGGATCGAGAGTGAGACCACACGCATCCAAGTGCATCAGATGCCGCGTGATCCCGCGTGATCGCGGCAGGGCCATACCCACAGCACTGCATCCTCTTTTCAGGAGAGTCTGAATGTCCACGCCGGCCTCTGCCCATCGTGTCCATCCTCTCGAGGGTCTGCCCCGGCCATCCCTCACAATCACCGATGTACGGGTCACCCTCCTCTCGTATCAGCTCAGACCGGAGGAGCGCTGGGCTGACGGTGACGAGAATGTCGTCATCGTCAACACGTGCACCGTCATCATCCACATCTCCACCGACGCCCAGATCACCGGGATCGGCGCGTGCAGCCGCTACGGGGGACCGGCGCAGCTGCAACGGTATGTGGAGGAGGTGATCCGACCCCTCCTGATCGGCAGGAATCCCTTCGATGTGGAAACCCTGTCGGCAGGCCTGTGCGGCGGGCAGGGACGATCGGCGTGGGCCGGTGTCGATGTGGCACTGTGGGACATCATCGGCCGGGCGGTGGAACGCCCCCTCTACCAGTTGCTTGCCATCGACGAGGAGCCCGTGACCCGCTTGCGAGTCTATGCCAGTGGCGGCGAGTTCAGCTGGCGGCGCGATTCGCCCTACGATGGGCCCGAGAGTCTGGTTGAGAAGGCGCTGCGACATCAGCGCAATGGCTACACGGCCTTCAAGTTCCGTATGGGCGGCGGATTCGGTCGGTTGGGAATCACCCTCGAGGAATATGTCCCCTATCTGCGCCAGATCCGGGAGGCAGTGGGTCCCGACTTCGATTTGATCCAGGAGGCCAACTGTCGCTGGTCCCTGCAACAGTGCCTGGAGATCGCTCCTGTTCTTGAGGAACTCGGATTCCTCTGGTTTGAAGAGCCCACGAGCAAGATCGGGAACGATGCCATCGACAACTACCTGACCATCGGTCGTGCCCTGCCCACGGTCATGATATCGGGCGGCGAGGGGCGTCCCAACCGGCGGGAATTGATGGAGTGGGTAGACCGAGGCGCCTACGACATCGTCCAACACGGCTGCGATGATGCTGGGATGACGGAAGCGTGGCAGATGGCGCGCATGGCCCACACTCGTGGTGTGCGATTCTGCGCCCACAACTGGCAGGGCGGGCTCGTGACGATCGCCAATGCCCACCTGATGGCGGCCTGCCCGAATCGTTTCCTCCTCGAGTCGAACATGACGGCCAATCCCCTCAAGGAAAGCCTGTTCAAGGAACCTCTGCGCGTGGTGGATGGGCACCTCGACCTGCCAGAGGGGCCTGGTCTGGGCGTGGAACTGCGAGACGGACTCGAGGAGGAGTTTGCTTTCCAGCCCGGTCCGTGGAATATCCCAGACGAGGGCATGCCTCTGGCGACCTGAATGACCCCGCCACCCACGACAGGAATGCCCTGGCCACCGGGCCGGTTCGGTCGCCTTCGTCGCATCTGAACAGCCCCGAGCGGGTGGCGCTCTGCCTGAGATTCACCGTTACTCTTCGCTGACCGTACAGGAGGGTCAGACGATGCAGATAACGGATGTGAAGGTGACGCCCTCCATGGGCGTGGCGAATCGGAACTGGTCTCTGCTGAAGATCGAGACGGACGCCGGTGTCTTTGGACTTGGCGAGTGGGTGGGCCCGACTCCCGTCGAGCCTGTGCGGCAGGCGCTGATCGGCCGGGACCCCGAACGGATCAACCGTCTGCATCAAGACCTTCTGTGGCAGATGAAGGGCCGCGGGTCTGGGATCGAGATCGCCCTGTGGGATCTGAAGGGAAAGATCCTCAACCGCCCCGTGCACGATCTGCTCGGCGGTAAGATCCGCGACTCGATCCGCATGTACATCGACTGCCACTCGGGTGCCTACTGGACGGCCGAAGACTATGCCCGTCGCTGGGCAGAAGTGCGGGAGTCGGGGGAACTCGACCCGGTCTACGAGCCCGCCGCCTACGCCGAGCAGGCGCGACGTGTGGTCGACGAGGGCTTCACCGCCGTGAAGTTCGACCTGGATGTGGCCAACCCCTGGCAGATGGATCGATACGACCGGTCCATCAGTCCTCGCCAGCACGCCCACATCATCGCCTGTGCGCAGGCCGTGCGAGACGCCATCGGCCCCGACGTCGACCTCGCCTTTGACCTGCACGGCTCCTTCAACTTGCCCGACGCACTGCGCGTGGCCAAGGACGTGGAGCACCTGCATCTGCTATGGCTGGAGGATCCGGTTCGGTGGGAGTGGGGGAACGTGGATGCCATGGCCAAGATTGTTGCCCAGACATCGACGCCCATCTGCACGGGAGAAATCCTGTATGGCGCGCAACTGCATCGGGACCTGATCGTCAAGCAGGCCTGCGACCTGCTCGAACCCGATATCCCGCACAGCGGCGGCGCCATCGAGATCCGTCGGATCGCTGAAATGGCGCAGATGTATCACATGTCGATCGCCCCTCACAACATGACCAGCCCCCTGGTCGCCGTAGCGGCGGCCCACATCTGCTCGACGATTCCGAACTTCCTTGCCCTGGAGTATCACTCCGGCAACATCCCCCTGTGGATGAACATGATCACGACCCCGGATACTCGATCGGGCGATCGATCGCTGATCGAGGCCGGATACATGGTCGTGCCCGATGAGCCGGGGCTCGGAATCCAGCTCAACGAAGCAGCGATCATCGAGGCTCTCGGGGACCGGGCGCCCGACGAAGGGATCTGGCAATAGCTCGATGGCCGGCCATCAGGTGGCCGGCAGCCACCTGCTCTCAGGGGCAGGGACGTAACAGCCGCGGGCCCTGAGTCGACAAGGGCGAATCCGGGAAGGTCCATCGCCACTGTGTGTCCCACCCTCAGAGGATGTAATCTCTGACCCCGCCCTCGCCACGAACGATCGAGACCTTCCCCTGCTCTTCGAGCACGCGCATCTGCTGGACGATGCGGATCTGCGCACTCTCTACATCGGATACTTGCACTCGATCGCTGGGCGCCTCCTGGACCTGCGTCCTGTAGGACGGTGACATAATCGATAGGAGTCGCTGCTTGACCTTCTCATCCACGGCACGCAGAGCCACACCCATATCTGTGCTATCCACGTTTTCCCACAGATGCTGAATGTCTTCATCGGGGAGACCGGCGATGTCCTCGAATGTGAACATCTGATTCCGTATTTCCTCGGCGAGCCCCGCGTCCTGCCTGTCCAGGTAATCCAGGATCTTCTTCTCCATGGAAGCACCGGAGTTGTTGAGGATATCGGCCACTGTCTCAATCCCGCCCAGATCCAGTACCGTCCGGCGCAACAGACCATAGGGTCCCTCACGGAGTTGGAGCAGATGGTAGACGACTTCTCCTTGCATACCTCCGGGGAGTCCGTGCAGAACGGTGGGAAGCGTCGTATCCAGCCGCGACAGAATCCTGGCGACATCGTTGGGATCTTCCACAGCAAGAAATTTCGCCAGTAGATCCGCCATGAAGTCGAGTTCCCTGTTCATCCTCTTACCCTTTGACCCTACAGGGGACCGGACATGAGCGGTTGACATAGAGCTCTTCGTCCTGCGGATGAATAACCTCAGATATTTTCACCGTCGTCTTGCCGTGCGGCCCGGTGAAAGGCACCCCCAGGTACTTGGGCTCCTCTCCCACGAACAGGACAACAGGCTCGTCCGTCTGGGTCTGAAGCGTCAACACGTCGCCCACCTGAACCTTACGCGCCTGCCCCACCGACAACTGGCCCCGGCCGAGCTCGGCGTGCACGGGCATGTAGGTCTGCTGGATTCGTTGCCGATTCGCGCGAATCGTCTCTTCCTTGTTCTGCCGGCTCTGACGCACATAGGTCTGCTGCCCCAGACGCGGCAGGATCGACTCGAGTGTGAAGAAGGGGTAACACAGGCTCACCAGACCCGAAGCGTTCGTCGAGTTCACCTCGAAGGCCAGGAGAATGACGATCTCGGAGGGCGCCGTGACCTGCATGAATTCCGGATTGGTCTCCAACTCGATGTCTGAAATCTCCACCGGCAGGATCGGCTCCCACGTGGCCTCAAGGTCTTCGACCACGCGCTTGACGATCTTGGCTATCACGCCCATCTCAATCTGTGACAACTGACGCGGATCAACGCCTTGAGAGGACCCCTTGCCGCCAAAGATGCGATCGACGAAGGCGCAGACGACGGGCATGGAGAAGTCGATGATCGCCTGGCCATTCGTCGGGCCCAGGGTAAACTGATAAGAGCACGAGGGATTCGACAGGGACATGATGAACTCGGCATACGTCGTCTGATCGACGAAGGCCGTGTCCACGTCGACGACGGCGCGCATAGCGCCGGAGAAGGTCGAACTCAGCAGACGCGCAAAGTTATCGTGCAGATTCTCGAGTGTGCGCAGTTGGGTCTTGTTAACCCGTGCCGGGTGCTTGAAATCGTAACTGGTGACAATAGGGCCACCGGACGTGGCGGCGGCCGTCTGCTTTGAAGTTGCCGAATCCTCTTTCCCCGTCTTTCCGTCTGCCATTTTCTTCTCCTCCTCTTCCGTGTTCTCCGTCGCCGATAGCAATGCGTCAATCTCATCCTGCGAGAGGACGCCCGGTCTGGTCGTCCTGAGAAGCACCTCGGGATCGTCCGTTCGATACACGTCGCCCATCAGGTACCTATCGGAAGCCAGCAACTTCTCGATCTTCTGCTCCAGGAACTTCGGGGAGAAGGGTCTGACCACGTAATCGCTGACCCCGGCTTGCACCGCCTGCGCCAGGTCACTGACCGTGTCACGGCCCGTGATCATGATGACGGGCAGCTCTGCTGTCTCAGGACGCTTGCGGATCTCCTTCAGCATCTCGATCCCGCTCATCTGAGGGATATCCCAGTATGTGCAGACCAGATCGTACTGCTCGCCTGCCAGGCGCTCCAGGGCTTCCTCGCCGCTACTCGCCTCGTCCACGGGCGCGAATCTCCGGTTCCTCAGCCTGAGCGTGATCCGCCGCATCGAGGGTGACCCCACTACCAGGATCCTCAGCTTCCTTCTCTGTATAGCTCCCCCCTTCTTTGCAGCCATCTCAGATCTCCTTGGGCGGATTCCTGGTGGTCACACAAACGAGTCGTCTGCGTCACCGCGGACGATGGTGAGTTTTCCCTGCTCCTCGAGCTGGCGCACCTGCTGCACAATCCGCAACTGTACCTGTTTGACCTCCGACAGCCGCATGGGGCCCAGGAACTCCAACTCCTCGGTGATGAACTGGCGTACTTTGTCGGACATATTGCCGAGGATCTTGTCTTTCAGTTCCTCCTCGGCTGCCTTCAGGGCGATGACGAGATCCTTCTGATCGACCTCACGAAGCAGGATCTGCAGCTCACGGTCCGTCAGTTTGTTGATGTCGGCAAACGTGAACATCAGATTGCGCACGACCTCGGCCGCCCCCGGATCCTGATCGTCCATCTGGTCCAGCACGTTCTTCTCGACACTCGAACCGGTCAGGTTGAGCATATCGGCAACCACCTTCGGGCCGCCCACGTCCTGGTTCCCACCGAGGATGTCGCGCAGAGAGGCTTCCAGCGCATCCTCAATCTCTCTCAGGACCGCCGGAGTGATGTTCTCCATGGTGGCTATGCGGTATGCGACATCCGCCTGCATGCGTTCGGGCAACTGCGCCAGGATCCCGGAAGACTGGTTCGGATCCAACTGCGACAGGACCAGCCCGATCGTCTGCGGGTGTTCGTGGGAGATAAAGGGCGCGACCTGGTCCGCCGCCACGTCCTTAAGCATCTCGAAACCGGCTCCCTTCTCGGAGTGCATCAGCCGCGCGGCCCGATTCGCGCCGAAGGCGCGTTCCAACAGGCCGCTGGCCAGGACACGGCCACCGTCCTGCAAGTAATCACCGCTCTGGATGCGCTGGCGAAGATTCTCCAGCGCGTGCATGGCGGTGCCGTGTTTGACCTCCGGCTCCTCGGCGACGGCACACCCCACCCACCCGGCGTCCTCATCGCGCAGGTGCTTGATCACCGCAGCACCCACCTCGACGCCGAGACCCGCCATCAGGGCAGCCACGATTTGGCGAGCCGACATGCCTGCCAGGGGGCCATCGGCCGCGCCGGCTTCGTCATGGTGTATCATCGTGCGCACGACGGCCGCCGCCGCGGCCGGGCTCTCCCACACATAGGCGTGCGTGCTGTCCTTCTGTATACCCGTTGGCAGTGCCGGTGTCGCCGCCGTCGGCTGGCCAGATGACAACTGGGTTGGCAGCTGTGATGACTGGGGTGTCGGCTCACCTTCCGGGGCGGCTGCTTCCGGGGCTGAGGGCCTCGGCTTCGGTGGGAGCTGGGGCTCTTCGGTCGGCCAGACCACGGGCCGCACTTCCTGTTCGCGGTTCATGCCGGCGCCTTTCGGTCAATGAGTCGGGTGATGCGGATCGCCATTGCGTCGTTGACGACTACGATCTCACCCTCGCCCAACGGTCGCTGGTTGAGCAGGATATCGAAGGCCTCGCCGCAGAGCTTATCGAAGGCGATGACGTCGCCCTCTTTGATCCGGCGCGCCTCACCCAGAAGGATCTGCTTGCGGCCAAGTTCCACACTGACGTCAGCGACGACGTTGTTCAGGCTGGCCCGGTTGGGTTGTCGGTCTGTCATCCTGTCCCCTCAGTCCAGCGGCTCGAGGACCTCGGTGACCCGGACGCCGAAGTTCTCGCCCACCGACACCACCTCGCCGCGAGCGAACAGCAGGCCGTTGAGGAGAATGTCGACTGGATCGCCAACCGTCTTGTCCAACTCAACCAGGGATTGGTATCCCCACTCGTGGACCGTCTCGATCGTCTCGCGTGCGTGGCCGAGTTCGGCGGTGAGTGTCAACGGCACCGATTCGAGCAGATCGATATTGTCCCGAGGCGAAGTCGTCTTGGGTGCCGGCTCTTTCGCTGTCGCTTTTTCCCGGGCCTTGGGTTGGTTGCTGGCCATACGGCACCTCCGTGATTGGGTTTCTTGCTACAGCACGAACAGGAGAGGCAGCGTCTACGTTCGCGGACATATTAAGTACCATACCCCAATGTGCAACACCCATGCCATTGACTGGGACGCCGCAAACCATAGCGCCACAGAGGATTAGCCGATCACGTGACGTTGAGGCGAGATGTCCAGATCGGTGGAAGGGTCTTGAGACCCAGTGTGATTGCGCCAGGGCATCAAGAGATCCCTTGTCCTGCGTCCGGTGCGTATTCACGCTGCCGTAACTGCAAGTGCAGATACAAGCCCACGAGATCTACTCGTCACGCGGATTCCATGAATCTGGACACCCTCTAACCCCAACCACACCAATGATTTGAGTCGTCGGTGTTTCTGGCACTCCATTTGCGTATCCTTCCACTCATGAGACGACTATACCTACTCATGTTCCTGGTGGCGTGCAGCCACGACGCGAAGCGAGAGAATCCGCTTGATCCGGAGTTGACGCCGGCTGTAGCCCTGACGACGGCACTCAGCGACAGTACCGGCAGTGTGACATTGCAGTGGAGTCACTACGCTGGGGATTCGGGGTTAGCCGATTACCGTGTGCTGCGACGCGAAGCCGAGAGCACCGTCACCGAGACGCTGGCAGTGGTGGCCTCGATCGACAGCACCCGATTCATCGATACGGGACTCGAACCTGACACGGCCTACGAGTATCGGGTTGTCGTAACCACCATCGATGGCTATGAGGCACCGTCTGAGCCCAAGGCGGTGGCTGGATTCAAGATCGGGCCAGTCTCTCTCCAGATCGCGAAGGGAGATCCCCAGAACGGCGTCGTCGATCTTCGTTGGACTCGGTACAGAGACCCAGGTTTTGCAGGCTATGAGGTGATCCGCCGGCAGGTCGGCACTGATCTCGATACGGCCATGTATGAAACGACCACGGTTGAAGACACGGTTTTCACTGATACCACAGCCCTTCACGGTGTGTCCTATCTGTATACGATTCGTGTCGAGGCGGCAGGCAGCGGGTCTGCTCGGCAACACCGGTTACACCTACGAAATCCTCGTCGACACGCGCCGAGGAGAGACCATCGCCAGTGACCCGCAGACGATTGCCTTCCATGCGCTTATCGACTCGTGGTCGTTGGCCAACTTCGGCAGCCATTCTGTGCGGCTCTACTCAACGGCCGAGGGGATCCTGGCCATCTCAAGTGGGATCGACGGAGTCGAACTCCTTGAGTTTTCTGACGACGGTTCGATCACGGCGAATCGCATCGAGCGTATGAGAGATCTCCGCAACAGCCTGTCGACAGCTGCCCTCGATCTTGGTGGTGACCGTCTGCTCGCCATGGACTACGATACGCAACAAGGAAGTGCGGTTAACATTGCGACCATCGTGCGAGTCCAACCCGGTGGCACACTTGCCGCGTATCCGCTCACACTCCGTAACCCCTTTGTGAATGGGAGTCATCTCAGGCGATCGTCGAGGGCCGAATCGAACTCGTCGGTGAGGCTGCCTACGACAACGTCGAGGTGTTGAAGGACGGACAGGTCGTTTTTAGAGATAACTTCGATGATCTTGTTCTGGACCGTGATGCCAGGTTCCTGCACAAAGAGATTCGCAATGGGTGGATTCTAGAGCCTGGAGCATACCCAGTGGGGCAGAGAATCAACGCCATCGGTTCAGCCAGGATGACACGCACCGATGACGACCTGAGTAACGCTCGCTTTGAAGTCGACTTCTACCTCGATACTTCCAGCGATGACAGTTCCGTCCCGTCAGTCGCCATCGGCGGTGATCGCTTCTGGCGCTATCGCCTGAGCCCGAATTGGGCGGCTGCGGAAGCGTCCGTGGACTGGTCCTACACGCCTGATCCGGCCTCTGGCGAAGACGCGTTGGCGACCACGACCAGCGAGTCCATCATACTGAGTCCGGCCCTGACCTATCGGTTGTCACTCGACGCCTCTGGGGATGTGTTCGAAGCGCGTATCGCAGACCCGGCCATGTGGGCCGGAGTGATGGATAGCTCACCACCGTGGACAAGCCTGGCCGCAACGGGCGATCTTGTCGCCTTCAGTGTGTACGACAGCGTGTATGCGCTGACCGAAGATGGTACCGTCATGGGGAGGGGAGCAATCGATGGGGGCGTTGCGGAGATACGCTCATGGCAGAATCAGCGTGGGGGGCGCTGGATGGGTATCTGCCTTCCAGAGCTCAATACGCTGCGCCTAGGCGCTACCCCTGACGTGTTGAAGACGGAGTGGTTCGATTTCCTAAATCGGAAGCTCGGTCCCACGATCCCCGAAATCCCCGGCGACCGGCTGAACTGGCCGATCTCCTTCGATGTCGGTCCAGACGGACGGATCTACGTTCTGGATGCGGGGAACTCTCGGATCATCGTCTTCGACGACTCCCTCGACTATCTCACGCAGTGGGGCAGCCACGGCCACGAGCATGACGAATTCGACTTCGGTAGCGGCCAGGAGCTCACGCCGATGAGCGTGGACTTCAACGGCTCCATCGCCGTGGGCGACGATGGCTTCATCTACGTCGCCGACGTGGGCAATCAGCGCATCCAGAAGTTCGCGCCGTGACCTCGATGCAGATCCTGCAGGCTGACGCGTCTCACCTCGCCGATCTCTCGACGATGATCCGAGAATACTGGACTGAACTCGGTCCTGAACTCCCTCTTCTCAAAGACGAGCCGGCCTTCGAGGCGGAGTTCAGTTCCCTCTTCGATTTCTCGATCGCCGGGCGCGGAGCGAAGATCGTCCTGGACGACGATCAACCCGTTGGGTTCGTGGTGTATTTCCTCGTCGATGACAACCAGGCCATGATGATCCAGGAATTCTACATTCGGCCGGAAGCCCGTCTGCAGGGCTTTGGCAGAGCCGTGGCCGAGGGTTTGATTGCCGAAGTCTTGGAGATCGGGGTGCGGCTTGTGGGCCTCAATGTTGCCGCATTCAATACGGGCGCCCTCTCATTCTGGAAAGCACTCGACTTTGGGATCAATCAGTACGGGATGGTTCGCCGATGGCCGAGCAGTGGGTCGAAGGATTAGCGTAGCGACTGGCCACGCTCAGCTGTCTGGCCCGACTCACAGTTGACCCCGTTCTGGTTTCCAGGAATGTCCTCGTTGACGGTGGATTGCGTTTTGTCATCGCCCCGGAATCCCGTATACTGAGCTTGTGCTCACGAAGGGAGCCGCCAGTCCGCGGAAAGGGCCGTGCCCACCTTCTCGCACCCGAAGTTCTCATATAGAGCGACTTCTTTCTGCCTGCAAGGAGCGGACTTCAGGCGCGCTGAGGAAGGAGTTGTGCCATGTCTGCACAGCCCACGCACAATCTTGAGCAGTACAAGAAGCAGGCCAAAGATCTGCTCAAGGCTTACCAGGCCGGCGACGCAGAAGCGATCGCCCTCGTCCGTCAACATCTGCCCCGCCTGGGGGAAGATGTCACCCCGGAACCGATCGTCCTGACCGAGGCCCAGCACGTCGTGGCGACGCAGCACGGTTTCAAGGACTGGAACTGGCTGCGCACCGTTTCGACACTTGACTTCGAGCGACTGGTTGGCTGCAGCCACCGCGATCTCGTCGTCCTTCTGCGGGAATCGGACGGACGTGACATTGTCGTGTGTCTGTCGCGGGCGACCGAGACACTGCGGAACCGATTCCTGGACAGTGTATCGGATCGCCTGCACGGCTTCCTCGAGGAGGAAATCGGTTTCCTGGGGCCCGTCTCTGATGAGCAGGTGGCCGAGGCGCAATACCGTCTCCTGGGGAATGCCGCCCAACTGGCCGCGCGAGGGCAGTTCACCTGGCCGGACGGAAACAGACCACCAGCACCCTCCGCAGAGAAGCCCAAGCCTCAGCCCCCTCCCTTCGCCAGGCTCGCCGCCCGCCGGCTGGACGAGATGAGCTTCGACGAGATTGTCGAACTCTGGAGGGACATGGCTGACCTGGCACGGCGTGAAGGGATTCTGGCGCTCGACGTCATCGACGCGTCACCCTTCGTGCGCGAATCACTGGATCTGATCGTCGATGGCACCGAGCCGGATCTGGTCGTCGACATCCTGGAAACGCGGCTTCAGCACGCCATCCTGGGTGGGCTGGAAATCCGGGGCAAGATGGTCATCGAGGCGCTGATGTCGATCCTCTCCGGCGACAACCCACGCATCGTCCACCACAAACTGGGGACCTTCTTCGTCGACCACCGTGCACCGGTGTCGGCCCAACGCCCCGCCCAGCAGACGCCAGAGGAGATCGAGGCCCGACTCGAAAACCGATTGCATACACCCCTGGCCGAGATGGACTACCCCGAGATCGCGGCACTCTTCACCGACATGGGTTACCTCAATCGACAGATTGGACTCGGCTCACTCGACAGGTTCATCGAGAAAGCCAACGATCCGCTCCTGCGATTGGGCCTGGAGCGAATGGCCGCCGGAGACACACCCGACCACGTCATGGTGGCCCTTGAGACTCGGTTCAACAAGGATCTGCTTGAGACCGAGGCCCGTTACCGGGCATCCATCGAGGGTGTCGCGGCAATACAGCAGGGCAAGACGCCTGAGGAAGTAGAGCGAGCGATGCGTGAGCAACAGGCATCCGCCTGAACGGGAGGAGGAGCCCGTTGCTTTCGGCAACAGCACTCTGTCTTTTTTCGCTGGGACAGGCTGACTTGTCCCCGCTTAGCGACAAGGAGGACCCGTGCGAGCCACTTTGATCCTGTTCATCCTGGTTGCGCTGATCGAGGCACCTGCTGCGGATGATTCCATTGGCATGCCAGTCGACCCGGCCCTGACAGTCCCAAACAGCGCCCAGGTCGACGTCGATGAGAGTCGACGGAGCACAGCCATCGCCACGACAGGCACCGTGGCTCGCCAGATCATTGTCGCGACCGGGTTGGCCGCTGGATCCTACATGGCTTCGTCCCTGATTGCCCATCGGACGATCGCCCACGCAAGTCACAACCTTGCTGTCCTCAGCAGTACGGCATTGGCGACGTGCCTGGCTGGAGAACTCGTCTACCGGATGGGCGGCGTCAAAGACCCGGCCAGGAGAAAGCGCGCGATCAGCGGCGCGATGCTCGCCTCGCTATTGGCTGTAGACCAACGAGCATCTCATCGACCATCCACCGAGCACGCTGCGCGAAGCCGTGCAGTTTCTGGCCTGGTTCCAGACTGTGGACCGCATGTACGGCCGGGGCGGCGCGCTGGGGCAACTCGACGAGATGCTTCGCCCTTTCTACGAACGTGACGTCGCCCAGGGGTTGATCGACGATGACGAAGAGGTGGTCTGGTTTGTGGCCAGCTTCTTCTTCAACGACCCGCACTACTCGCAGATCGGGGGCCCCGATCCCGTCACGGGCCGTGATGTGACCAGCACCATCTCTTTTCTCCTTCTCGAAGGCCAGCACCGGCTCAAGATCCCCGGTAACCTCGCCATCAGACTCCATGAGGGCCTCGATCCTGCCCTCCTTCGCAAGTCGGTAGAGCATCTCTTCGAAGACGGGACCGGCTGCTGCTACGCCTGCACCAAGGGGCTCGACGAGGGCTTCGCGCGCAATGGCTTCCCCGTCCAGCTGGCGCGCATGCGGGCCAAGGTGGGATGCAACTGGACCGCCCTGCCCGGCATCGAGTACTGCATGCAGGACGTCACCCGCATGTGTATGGTGACCCCTTTCCTGTTGGCCTTCCGACAGACTGCCGAGATGGAACGGCCGAGTATGGAGGCGCTGTGGGACAACTTCGCCCGGGAGTTGTCCGTCTCGGTGGACACCATGAAGCAGGGCTTCGACTGGCACATGGAACGCCACGGCCAGATCAAGCCGGAGATCATCCTTAACCTCTTCATGCACGGCACCATCGAGCGCGGCCTCAACGTCACCGATGGGGGTGTCGACATCTACAACATCTGCTGCGACGGGGTCGGATTGGCCACGGTCGCCGACTCCTTCGCCGCCATCGAGCAACGGGTCTCCGAGGAGGGCAGACTGACCTGGCAGGGGCTCGCACAACACTTGGAGAATGATTTCGAGGATGCCGAGGACGTGCGCCTTATGCTCAACAGCGTGGGCCGCTTCGGCGCCGGTGGGTCCGGAGGTGATGCCTGGGCGCAGAAAGTCGCACAGACCTACACCGACATGGTGCGTGGCACGCCGACCGCTCGGGGCTATACGATCATTCCCGGTCTGTTCTCCCACGGCGACATCGTCAGTCTGGGCCAGAACGTGGGTGCCACCCCGAACGGTCGTCACGCGGGAGAAATGATCTCTCACAGCGCCGATCCCGATCCGGGCTACATGCCCGACGGCGGTGGCACACCCACGGCGAAGTCCAACGCCGTGGCTTCCGTGCAGCCCGGGTGGGGGAACACCACACCATTGCAGATCGATATCGATTCAGGACTGGCCCGCCAGATAGGCGGAATCGAGGCGGTCGAGGCCCTGTTCAAAGGGCACGAGAGTCTCGGCGGGACGCTGATCAACGTGAATGTGATCTCGAAGAAACAGATCCTCGAGGCCCACGAGGACCCGTCGACGTATCCGGACCTGGTGGTGCGAGTCACCGGTTACAGCGCGTACTTCCGCACGCTGTCTCCCGAGTATCGGCAACAGGTCGTCAACCGGATCCTGGCCGACGACGGTTGAGTTTCACCGACTGGACGGAGGTCAGCCGGTGCATCAGCTTGCCTCCGTCCAGTCGAAGATGACCCCGAGTAGGGTCCTGGCCAACGACCCCGACACTGTGGCCCTGCCCCACACCCCTACGCCGCACACTGCGCACTCTCCGAGACACTCGCGATTCTCCACCTCGAAGCGGGGTGTTGTGTGTCCGTGACGATGGCAGCCGACTCCGTGAGGGCGGGCCCGGTGGACCGTGCCACGCGCTTGACATCCGCCATATCGATTGACTTTGATGCAGGCCAAATGGCCACACGAGTCACCTCGAAATCGGAGACCAGGCGTGAGATTGACCCAGGGGCAAGTAGAGACTTTTCATCAGGATGGCTATCTGGCCGTCGAGGGGGTGTTGGGTGCAGAGGATCTCGACCCCCTCATCGCCGATTTCGATGCCCTCGTCGGCGAAGTCGCCCGGGACCTGCTCGACGAGGGGGCCATCGATGCACCATACGCCGAGAAGCCCTTCGAAACACGCATCGCCTACCTGACGCGCGCGGCAGGGACGTCACTGCAGAGCAGAGTGTCGTTTCCCAACAATCTGCGCCGGCCGCTCTACGATTTTCTCAATAACTCAAAGCTCCACGACCTGGTCGAGAGCCTGGTTGGCCCGGAGGTCTACTGCCACCCCTGTCAGCATATACGACCAAAACTCCCCACCGGCTTCACCGGGCCCGACTACGAGGATTTTGCTGGCAAGTCCCCCGCCCACCAGGACGCCGGGGTGCTGCTGCCGGAGGCGGACGAGACCATGGTGGTGACCACCTGGATCCCCCTGGTCGACGCGACCGTGGAGACGGGGACATTGCAGGTCTACCCTCGCATGCACCACGGCGAGATTCGGGAGCACGTAAGCGCTCCGGGCTACGGACTGACCATCAACCCCGAGCTGTTGCCTGAGGGAGAGCCCGTAACCGTGCCGGTGGCCAAGGGCGGGGTACTCCTGCTCCACGGTCGCACCCCGCACGGCTCGGATCTCAACCGCTCGGATATCGTGCGCTGGAGCATGGATCTGCGCTGGAACGACGCACGCCTGCCCGCTGGCCGGCCTCTGCCTGGGCTTCTGGTGCGCAGCGAGGAGAAACCGACCACGACCTACGAGCGATGGCTCGAGGAGTGGGCCGAAGCACGGGCCGACACGACGCCCCGCAAGATGTGGCGGTGGAGTTGATGAACAACGCAGGCAAGGTCGGGATCGACCGAAAACTGCGCGTCGGCGTCATAGGTTGTGGGACAATGGGCCAGACCCACGTCAGGGCGTACGGTCTACTGGGCGATGTCGTGGAGATCGTGGCCCTGTGCGACTTCAACGCCGAGCGCCTCGAGGGCCTGACACAGGACTGGCCCGTGGCGCGCACGGAAGCAGATTACACCGCCCTGCTTGAACCCGCCGATCTCGACCTGGTCAGCGTCTGCACCATGCCCCAGACGCACCACGAGATCACCGTCGCCGCCTTGGAAGCGGGGGCACATGTGTTGTGTGAGAAGCCCTTTGCCATGGACCTGGCCCAGGCCGATCAGATGCTCCATGCGGCCGATCGCGTTGGCAGGCACATCCAGGTCGGCACGAATATGCGCCACATGCGGGAGGCGGGGATTCTACGCGACCTGGTTGCCTCCGGCGCCATCGGCAAGCCGGCCTATATCCGTGCCTGGTCCTACTATCCCAGCATCCCGTGGTGGGGGTTGCACACGATCAAGCGGATATCCGCCGGTGGCGCCATGGCGTCGACGGCGATCCACATACTGGACGTGGCGCTGTGGGTCGCAGGCAGTCCCGACCCACTCACCGTCTCGGGCTCCACCCACAAGCTCTTCCCCAAGAAACGGATGGAAACCGCGCCCTCGGCCGAGTTGCGCGACTCGTACGATGTCGAGGATATCGCCGTGGCCCACATACGGCTCTCCGACGACATCAGCCTCATCCTGGAGGGAACCTGGGCCCACGAACGACGCGAAAGCCATCTCAGCTTTGAAATCGTCTGCGAGAAGGGGACCGTTTCGCTCTCCCCCCTCACGATCCTGATCGATGAGGGCGGAAAGATCGTCGATCGCACCTCGGACTACGCCGATTCTGCAACTAATGGAGATGGATGGATCGAGAGTGTAAATCGGGGGATCGCCCGCTTCGTCAGGGCGATTCGCACGGGTTCAGATCCCTCGCAGACTCCTCGCGAGATCCGCAACCTGCAGCAGATTCAGGACGCAATCTACCAATCAGCCGAAACGGGTCGAGAGGTCAGACTGGACGCTGATACGCCTGAGTAGCCTGACGCCTGCCTACTCAGGGGCTCTGAGGTCACCGACGACACAGACCTACGGTCGTGATTACGCTCACCATCACGTCATTGGCCCGCCGTCACCGTGACCTCACCCGCCGGTACCCGGGTCAGCACGGATTCTCCGCCCCTGGGCCAGCGAACGATGAGGCTGTCTGCCACCGATGAGTCTCCGATGCCGAAGTGAAGGGCAGTCTCACTGGTCGACAGGTATCCCGTACCCACCTTCGCCCATCGCGTCAGCCGCCGCGTGCCGATGACGACGATCGCCGTTGCCCCGGCAGCGGGAAGGTTACCGGCTGGCCCGCGCAGTTTCACGCGAATTGACTGGCCCCCTCCGCCTTCGTTGCGCAGCAGTGCGGCAGACATGCCGTTGCTGCTGACGAGGATGTCCACATCCCCGTCTGCGTCGTAGTCACCGAAGGCCGAGCCGCGTCCGACGAAACGCTGCTGAAGACCCACCTCGTCGGTGACGTCGTCAAATCGGCCAGCTTCGTTGCGCATCACCTGGACACGCTGGGCGTGGGTGACGATCGGATCGTAGCTCTCGATGTTGTCGTGGACGTGGCCATTGGTGACAAACAGATCGAGCCAGCCGTCGTTGTCCATGTCGAAAAAGCCGGCGCCGAAGCCGAGATGATTCAGGCTGTGCTCGCCGATACCGGCGACGAAGCTCAGGTCCGTCCACCAGTCGCCCTCGTTGCGATAGAGGGCGTTGTGCTCCAACTGGTAGTTGGTGACGATCAGGTCGGGGTCACCGTCCTCGTCATAGTCCGCAGCATCGACTCCCATGCCGGCCTGGGCGGCGCCGTCGGCGCTCAAGGCCGTACCCAGCATCAAGGCCCGGTCGACGAAGACACCAGCGCCGTCGTTCTCGTAGAAGAGATTCGGTGTCATGTCGTTGGCCACGTATAGATCGGTGTCGCCGTCGCCGTCAAAATCGGCCGCCACCACACCGAGACCGTTGCCACGGGCGGTGATACCACTTGCCGCCCCCACCTCGACGAAGCGCGGGCCGGCCCCACCACCCCGGTTGTTGTAGAGGCGGTCGGGCGTGGCCGGGAACTCGAGAGGATCGCAGTAAAGCCGCAGACCGAGATCGCGCCGGCCGCACCAGGGGTTGTTGTCGGGATCGTATTGGACGTAGTCGACGACGAACAGGTCGAGGTCACCGTCAAGATCGGCGTCGAGATAGGCGGCACTCGTTCCCCACGAGGATCCACCCAGCCCCTCCGATAGCGTGGCGTCGTGGAAGACACCGTATCGGTCATTCACATAGAGACGGTCGGAGCCTAGCTCAGTGCAGTAGAGGTCCGTGTCGCCGTCCCCGTCGTAGTCACCAGCCAGTACGCCCATCCCGTAGCCTACACCGGGCGCCCCGGCGGCCTCTGCCACTCTCGCGTAGCGCGGGCCACCTGTGGTGACGTCGTTGCGAAACAGGCCGTTGATGGCCGTCCCCCGCCCGGCTCGCAGGGAGCCGCCGTTCACCAGGTATACATCCAGGTCACCGTCCCCCTCCAGATCGAAGAAGGCTGCCCCTGATCCGTAGGTCGTCGGCAGGGGCTTTTCCGGGGTCACCCCGTTCACGTGCTGGAAGAGGATCCCCTCCTCGAGGGCGACCTCCTCGAAGTGCGGCACTGTGCCGTGGGCCGACCCGACCAGGCAGAAAACCAGAGCCAGTGTCGACGCAACATCGGCGGCACGGCGCCGAGGGTCAGCCATGGAGGATCGGGTGCCCCTTCCCAAAGAACCAGAAGGCGTCGATGCCGTAGGACACGCCGACGCCCAGGAAGAAGCCGACGATGAGGCCCAGGAAGAAAGGCCGGAGACGCCGGTAGGCACCTACGCCGCCGACCCGCAGGATCATCGACTTCAACCCCCAGGCGATGAACACGGAAGTGGCGATGAGCCGCAAGTTCCACAGGGTCGCGATCGTGAGCCCAAGCGGGTGCAGGGGCCACCAGTAGAACCGGTAGTGACCGAGAGACAGCATCGAATAAAAGGCAGCACCGATAGCGAACAGCCCCAGTTTGTCACCGTCGGGTCCGGACGGATCGTTGATCAGCCGCGAGGCCTGGTCAAAGGCAAGTCCCCCGGCCCCGGCGCCGGGATCGAAAAACCACGATCGGAAGTTGCCTGCACCGTATTGATAGCAGATGGTGATAATGAACCAGATCGTGGCGCTGAAGCCGACGACCACGGCCAGGGCGATGACCAAGCCCATGCGCCGCTGCTCCCGAGCCAGCGCGTTGAGGCGCGCTCCGTGGGCGACGGCAGGCATGAAGATCGATTGGATGTCAGAGCACCACGAGTAGGAGAGGGCGAGGGCGACCAGGGTCGAGGGCCCCACGGCCGTCCCCGTCACCGCCAGCGTAAGGGCCTGGGGACTGAAGGGTGAGGTGATGTAGTGGATCCCAGACTGGATGACGATGCGTGTCATCCCGATGTAGACGACCATGACGAGAACGAGCAGGAGTATCGCCGTGAGCAGCCCCATCCCCGATGCCCAGAGCCATCCGAGGATGTACACGGACGCCGCGGCGCCACCCCACACGGCCCAGGGATACGACATCATCTCATCTCGATCGTCGACGCCGCCGTTTCTCCCCAGAGCCGTGCGGACCACAGCGACCAGGTGCTTACGCCCCATCCACAGGCTCCATGCCACCATCGCGACGAAGGCCCCGCTGGACGTCCACTGGAGCTGTGTCTGGGGACTGTACATGAAGCTGTCAGGCTGGACCGTCAGACCCAGCCAGTTGACAAAGGCTGTCCCCACCAGCGACAGGAGGTAGAAGAACCAGACGCTGAAGGAGATCGACGTCGAGACCAGATAGACGAAGCCAATGACGGGGAAGTAAATCTTCAGAAGTAGCGTTGGCGCGCCGAGAAAGACCTGAATCTCGTAGTCTTCGTGCACCTGAAGCTGCGGAAAACCGGGCAGCCAGTAGCCGACGCAGTTGTAGAGGATGACGATCAGAGGGACGGCGCAGCCAATCCAGAAAGCGGTAGAACGCAGGATCGGCGGCAGAATACCCCCGTCATCCTCGACCAGCAGCCGCGGCACCTCCGTCACCGGAAATACGAGGCGCTCGTGTTCCATCCACTGGCGCCGGAGGATGACGACGAGACAGAAAGAGAGGAAGTAGATCGCCAGTACGAGAGAGAGCCACCAAGCCAGTGGGCCCCACCAGGCGCCCCACGGGATCACCCCACCGTCTGGAAGGCCCTCGTAGAAATAGCGCATCGCCCCTGCCTCGGGGCTCGGGATCGCCCAATCCGGCAGATGGGGCTGGATCAGGCTCACCCAGTCGTTTTCGGGTGTGGCGCCATAGTAGGGCTTGGTGGGGATCGACAACATGAGACCGACGATGAACACGGGGATGCCGCTGCCCACGAGCCCCATGACGACCACGTTCATCATCTCCGCCGGCCTGAGTGCGGCCGACCGTCGGATGCGCTTCAGCCCGGCATTGGCAAACACGACCAGGATGAAGGGCAGTCCCACGCCGATTGGGAAGAAGGACCACGTGATCTCCGTCGATCCGACGATCCAGATCGACAGGGGCGCACCGAGGCAAACGATCAGCACCATCCCGATCCCTAGCAGGATAGAGCGGATCGTGAAGCCGCCGAGGTGGCGTGATTCGCTGACGTCAGACACGACGGAACCGGCGATCTGAGGAATGGTGGATGGTGCCGTGACGAGGAGTCACATTGTGATTGAGAGGTGCCCTATCATAGAACCACTCTTCGGTTCAGGCAACGAGGTCCGGTCCTGTCGCCGACGCGTTACAACGCTGCCGCCAGCAGTTGCTCGGGCGTCGCCTCCCCCGCTGCCAGCTCTGCACGGATGTGGCCCTCCCGCATCACGTAGATCCGCTCGCACAGTCCGGTTAACTCCTCGATCTCCGACGAGGCAACGAGGATGCCCAACCCCTCAACGGCCAGCTCGTCGAGGAGCCTGTAGATCTCGAAACGCGCCCCGACGTCGATGCCCCGCGTCGGCTCATCCACCAGTAGTACCCGCAGGTCTTGCTTCAGCAGCCACCGTGCGACCAACACCTTCTGCTGGTTCCCCCCACTCAGCAGCGCGATCGACTGGGCATTCGACGGCGTGCTGACGCGCATCCGTTCCAGCACGTGGCCGCCTTCCGACTCTTCGCGACGATGAGCCAGACGCCCTAGACGCGAGACAAACTGGTCCAGACAGGAGATCGTAGTGTTGTGAAGAACACTGGCCCTCGGAAAGATCCCTTGACCGCGCCGGTCCTCGGGGACCAGTCCCACCCCCGCCTGTCGCGCCCGCCAAGCAGCCCCAGCCTTGACGAGTCGCCCCGCCACACGCACCTCCCCCGCCCGACGCTGATCGACCCCGAGAATCGCCCGCAGCAACTCGGTGCGGCCAGCCCCCATCAGCCCCGACAGACCTACGATCTCTCCGGCCCGCACGCTCAGGCTGACATCGTGCACCTGAGCGGTCGTCAGGGACCTCGTCTCCAGCACGACCTCCCCCGGCGAGCGCAGGCTGCGCGGGAACACCCCGCCCAGCTCTCGACCCACCATGCGGCGGATGATCTCGTCCTCGTCCAGATCGCCAGAGACGTCCGTAGACACGTGCCGGCCGTCGCGCAGCACGGTGATACGGTCGGCGAGAGCCCGAATCTCCCCGAGCTTGTGAGAGACATACAGCAGGGCCACGCCATCCTCCCGCAAGCGTCGCAGCAAGACGAAGAGCCTGTCGATCTCGGCCGGGCTCAGGGCCGAGGTCGGCTCGTCGAGGACGAGGACTCGTGCCTCGAGGGACAAGGCCCGGGCGATCTCGACCAGCTGCTGAGCAGCGATCCCGAGTCGGCGCACCGGAGTCCGGGGCGATACCCGGAGACCCACCTGCTCCAAAACCACCTCCGTCTCCAGCTCCAGACGCGGCCAGTCGACCCGCACCCCGCGGGTAGGCAGGCGACCGAAGAACACATTCTCCGCCACCGACAGCTCGGGGACCAGCTCCAGCTCCTGGTAGACGACGCGGATTCCGGCCCGCACCGCGTCCCGGGGTCCGTGGATGCGGGCCAGCTCGCCGCCCAGGTGATACGTCCCCGAGTCGGCACGGTGCACGCCGGCGATGATCTTGATCAGGGTCGACTTGCCCGCCCCGTTTTCGCCGACCAGGCCGTGGATCTCTCCATCCCACAAATCGAGATCGACCCCGTCCAGGGCCTGTACGCCGGGGAACCCCTTGCTTATCTCCCGCAGCGCGACACGGGGGACCGGCTCAGCCACCAACGGCGGCACCCCGTCGGCGCGTGTCCAGATAGACAGCGAGGATAATGACAACACCCCGGGCGATATCATGGTAGAAGGAGGAAACGTTCAGCAGAACGAGACCGTTGTTGAGGACGGTAAGGATCAGGATTCCAATGAGGGCTCCCAGGAGAGATCCCACGCCGCCGGTGAGACTGACCCCACCCAGGACGACAGCGGCGATCACTTGCAACTCGAAGCCCAGCCCCGCATTCGGCTGTCCGGAGTTCATTCGCGACGCCAGCACGACGGCGCTGAGCGCCGCCAGCATGCCGCCGAGGACGAAGACCGTGACCCGGATGCGAAGGACCGGCAGTCCCGCCAGCTCGGCTGCCTCCCGATTGCCACCCACGGCGTAGACGTAGCGCCCGAAGGGCGTGTGATGCAGCAGGAACCAGACCCCCCCGTATAGGACGGCGGCGATGAGGACCGGCACCGGCACGCCACCTACGTACCCCGTGCCCACGTGGACGAAGTCCGTCACCCGTGCCTGGATCGAGACCGCATCCGTGCCGACCATTGCCACCCCCCGCAGAATGGCCATCATGCCGAGCGTGGCGATGAGGGAGTTGATGCGTGCTACGGTGACAAGCAGACCGTTCACCAGGCCGACCAGAGCCCCTAGCAGGATTCCGGCTACGATGGCGGCGGCGACACTATGGGTGGTGTTGAGAACGACCACCGTAAGGATCCCGACGACGGCCTGCGAGGAGCCGACGCTCAGGTCGATCTCTCCCTGCAGGATGATGACGACCATTCCGAAGCCAGCGATCGCCACGAGGGACGCGTCCCGCAGGATATTCGTGATGTTCCCTGTCGTAAGGAACACGGGACTCAGAGTGCTCAGAACGCCGCACAGCAGCAGCAGGGCCAAGGCAAGGCCCGCCTGGTCGGCGTGGATGAGTTTCGAGAGGAGGCGTCGTGGCATGGGTTGGTTCAGTCGAGCAGGGCACGCACCGCGGAAATCTGCAACTCGTAGTCGTCCCCGACGGGTCGGTAGTAGTGGGCGAAGTTATCCGGGGTAATCATCACCGTCGGCGTCTCGTAGTGGGTGGGCAGGGTCTCACCGCCGGCGACGGCGACAGCGGCATCCACAATGGAGATGCCGACGAACTCCGGGAACATTGCCAGGGCGGCACGGTAGCTGGCGCCCTCCAGCAAGGCCGTGCGACCTACGATGCCCTCGAAGCCGAAGCCGATCGCCACCAGACGCGACTCGTCCAGACCGGCTGCCCGATAGGCGGCCATCCCGCCCGTCGTCGAGTCGTCGTTGATCCCGAAGATGACATTGATATCCGGATTCGCAGTCAACGCGTCCTGCGCCACCTTGAGGGCGCGTTCCTTGAGACCCTGGCCGTCCACCTCCTGCACGATGCGAAACTCTATCCCAGACCCGGCCAGACCCTCCTTGAAGCCAGTCACGCGGGCTCGGCAGGAGTCGAAGTTCGGCAGACCGATGATGAGCACGCGAGGATCGATCCCATGGCGGACGGCATACTCT
Organism: Gemmatimonadota bacterium; assembly: GCA_018673255.1. Next base: position 61,532 of record JABHDC010000124.1, on the reverse strand, counting down.
CCAACCCACCGTCCCGCCTTCTCTCCTGCCGCCCTGTCGTCAATGCCCACGTTGCTGAGGGCTCCTACCACGGGACTGGACTCCGTGAGCACATGGATCCCGCGGCGATGGGCCTCGGTCACCACCAGCCCGAGGGCCCTGGCGTCCACTGGCGTCAGCACGAGGACATCGACCGCCTGGGCCATCAGGTTTTCGGCCTTCGAGATCTGCGCCGCCAAATCGAGATTCGCGTCAGCGATGATGAGTTTCACGCCGAGCTCCTCCGCCCGCCTCTCGGCGGCGCGGCAGATGTTCTGATACCACTCATGTGACATGAAGTTGACGACATACCCCACCTTCAATCCCTCTTCCTTTGGTACGCTGCCGCAACCGGCCAGGAAGAGGAGGAGGAGGGCGATCCGAATCTGTCTCAACAATGTTGCGTGCCTCATGCCTTGTGGTCTCTCATTGATGGATTCGGATCTGCCTGACTGAAGGATAGGACACCAGGTAGCCACGGACATCTGAGCCCTGCGGGTCTCTACCATGGCACACCGTGGCCGGTTCCGTAGAACCAGATGACATCGACGCCGAATGAGACCCCGACACCGAGGAAGAAGCCAGCAGCCATGCCGATGAAGAAGGGTCGGGCCCGACGGTAGGCAGAGATTCCACCGAAGCGTAGCAGGACGACCTTGGTGAGCCAGGCGACGAAGACGGAAAAGGCGCACAGGCGGGTCATCCACAGAGGCGCCACGGCGAGTCCCACCGGGTGGAGAGGCCACCAGTGGAAGCGGTAATGGCCCAGAGCGAGCAGCGAGTAGGACACGGCCCCGATTCCCGCGTAGAAGAGCTTGCCCCAGTCGGTGCCTGCCGCCGTGGAGATCTGGCGGATGACGCCGCTGAAGGCCATGCGGGCGATGCCGCTGCCTCCCGTGAAGTACCAATCACGCAGGTTGCTGGCCCCATAGGTGTAGCACACGTAGAGCAAATACCAGATGGCCGAGACGAAGCCCACCAGCACTGCAAGGGCGATGGCAAATCCCATGCGACGAGCGCCGCGGGTGATGTGGTCGAGTCTTGCGCCATGGGCGGCAGAAGGCATGAACACGGATTGCACGTCCCCGTGCCAGCCGTATTGCAGACCGAGAGTCACCAGATTGGTGGAGCCGATGTGGGTGCCCACGATGGCGGTGGTGAAGGCCTGGGCATTCACCGGTGTTGTGAGGTAGTACATGCCCGTCTGGATGACCAGCCGTGTCATGCCCAGGTAGACGATGATGACAGTCACGGTGAACAACAAGGCCACGTAGAGGTGGAGGCCCGCGACCACTAGCCAACCGACGACGTATATGAAGCCACCGAGGAGGCCATACACGGCGACACGATAGGACATCATCTCCATGTCATCGTCGTGCACGCGGACCCCGGTGAAGGCCTGCCGGAACACGGACCGTAGGTGATCTCTGGCCATCCACAGGCTCCAGAGGACCATGGCGAGGAAGGCGCCCCATCCCTGCCACGAGAGGGACTGCATGCCCCAGACGAAGGCATCCGGCGAGATGACATCGTAACCGATGCGGTTGGTGATCCCCTCCTGGAGAATGGCAACCAGGTAGAAGAACCAGATACTGAAGGAGATGCTCGTCTTGGCCAGGAACATGAAGGCCAGGATCGGCGGCACGATGCGCAGATCCAGGGCCGGAAAACCGTACCCCGGGGCAATCGTCGTGCCTTCCCAGATTGCCAGATCGGGGAAGCCGGGCTGGAAATAGCGAATCATGCTGAAGCAGACCATCACCAGGGACAGACCGAAGCCGAGCCAGAAAGTTGGCAGAGCCAGGATGGACCGCCCGGTGCCGGGCTCCTCGCTGGCCAGCAGGGCTCGGGGCAGCTCGGCCAGGGGAAAGACCAGGCGCTCTGCGTCCTCCCACTGACGTCTCAAGATGACGGTGAGACAGAAGCAGATGAAGTAGATGGTGAGGATGAGGCTGAGCCACCAGAAGAGAGGACCGACCCAGATCTCATAGGGGATGTCGTGCCCGGCGGGTAGCCCTTCCCAGAACCAACGCAGCTTGTCGCCGCTGGCCTCGGGGATTCCGAAGCCAGGCAGGAAAGGCTGAATGAGCCCCTCCCATCCGTTCTCAGGTGTGGCCGAGTAGTAGGGAGCGGCGATGAGGGCCATCAGGGAGCCGGAGATGAAGACCGGAATGCCCGTGACAACCAGCCCCATGACAAGCATGACGATGAGCTCGCCAGCCTGCAGGGCCCAGCGTGGGGCGAAGCGCCTGAGCAGGGCATTGAGAAGGACCAGGACGACGAAGGGGCAGCCCACCGACGACGGGAAGTGAGACCAGGTCGGCTCGCTGGAGCCGACCATGTAATTGGAGTAGTTCCCTCCGACGCAGACCCCAAGCACCCAGAGGACGCCCAGGATGACGGCCCGTGGTGTCATGTCAGCCGGTCAGCTTGCGTACGGGCGCGCACAAGGCGGGCGGTCATGATCCGGGGGTCGTGACCTCGGCACATGTCGTCAGAATCGTGTTGGTGGAACGAGGCCATAGAGTACCGGACGAAGGGTATGAGCCCAGATGCTGATAGTATGAAGGCCTTTTTGCCCGGCCGGTCAAGGCGGCCCCTCGCGCTCCCGGCTAACTGGCGTCGCTCAGGGGGTTTCGACGAGGTAGACCGATCCCACGCCATCGGTGTCATCGACAATGTAGATGTCGCCGTCGGCGTTTGTGGCAACGGACTGCAGGCGGCCTGAACCCAGTCCCGTGTCAATGGTGCTGACCCGGATCCCCTCGGTGTCCAATTCGACGAGGTGTCCGTTCCCGTTGTTGGCCACGAGGTAGTGTCCCGAACCCAACTGGGTGAGACTGACGGGACGGTCGAGGCCTTGATCGGGTCCGGCCAGGGCAGACACCTCGCCGTCTTCATAGACGAGCAGGCGACCTGCACCGGTCTCGCAGATGAGCAGCCGCCCGGCCTCGTCGACGAGGAGGTGGTTGGGCAGCACCTCATCGGTAACCTGGAGACCCTCAGCAATCGTGGTGACCGTGTGGTTGTCAGCGCCGGCCCCATCGGATAGGTCGAGGCGGACGACGGAGCTCGTGCTCCGGTTGAAGACGAAGAGGCCACCTTGCCCGTCGAGGGCCACGCCCGTGGGCTCACCGAGTCCACGGTACTGGAAGTCGAACACGGAGTCGTCGATACCACGGACGGTGACGACACCCACGAAAGAGCCCATCACCGGAGTCATGCAGGCGAAGTAGAAGCGCCCTTCGCCGTCCATGTCTACGGCGATGGCACCTACCAGGCTGCCCTGGAAGGGCTGAAGGGTCTGGGTCGACTGACCGAAGTTGCGTACCCACGTGGCCTCGGCTCCCAGGAAGCTCACGACAAAGAGCTCGTCATCCAGGCCGGAGCCGGGGGGGCCGAAGATCAGGTCACGGGGAGTCGTCAGGTCACTCACCAGCTCGATGAGGTTGTCAGCGGGGCCCGACGGGCCATCGCCGCCAGCGTCTCCGGAGCCGGTGCCGTTCGTGTCGGAGTCAGAGGGCACGCCGGCGTCAGGGCCCGAAGGATTGGCTCCGTCGCCTCCGTCGCCTCCGTCGCCGCCACAAGCAGTGAGAAGCACGCAGGTTAACGTGAGAAGGAGGGCGCGGATCGCTATCATGATTGATGTACTCCAGAGGACCACCTGCCGTGATGGCAATCGACGGCGAGGCAGGGCCGGTCAGGGTCGCGGGTTAGATGACCGGATACCACCCGTGGATTCGACCATGGGCCGGTTCTGTCGGCGGGATCGGCTGCAACTCTGGTCTAGATAGGGATACGACTGGCCGGATAGACGCCTACTCCGGATCGGCCATGATCAGCTTGATCCGGTCCCCCACTGCGATGCCGTCGCCGCTGATGACCTGGGCGCTGGAGACGCGCGATGACACCACTTCCATCACCTCGATGACGCCGATCTGCTCCTCCGGGTCGGCGCCCTGCCGCGGATCCCCCGGAAACACGGCGAACCGGTATCTGCGGTGCACGCCGTTCTCGCTGCCCACGTTGATGTAGATCTCATCGCCGAAAACCGATAGGACTTCTGGCTTGCCGGAGTGAGTTTCGATGGCTCGGGGTTGCAGCAGGCGGGCCAGCTGCTGGATGAGGTCCTCCATCATCTTCAGCGTCGCCTGTCCGAGAGCGGTGCGCTCGAACTCCTCGCCACCGTACACAATCTCGCCGAGGGTGAAGAACCCAAGGTCCTGCGAACGCGGCCTTCCCAGCAGGTCGAGCCCCAAATCTCGGTCCACGATCTCCTGGCGGGCGTGAACCAGCCCGAGGCGGCTGAGTTCGGTGCCGTCCAGCACGCTGAGCTCAGCCTCGGCCAATCCGGTGTAGGCCTTGTAACCGCCCACCTGGGGATCGCCCAGATGGAGCCGTGCCAGGTTGTACTCGAGCACCGTCCCCACCATCAGGATGTCAGCCTGTAACTGTGCCCCAATCCGGCTCAGGTCATCATCGGCCCAACGCTCAGGGGGCTCGCCGGCGACCTGTGCGACCACCTCGTAGGGGATCACATACCAGGCGGCGAACTCGGCCATCTGAGCCGACAGCAGTCGCGGCACGTCGTTGCCCAGGTCATACACACCCTCTTCGAAGCCCGAATCGTCGACCATGGGCAGCACGCCGATCCATGGTAGATACCGTTCTGACTCGGTCTGCCCTTCGCGCTCCTGCAGGTACTGCTCGAGGGGACTGGCCTCCTGGGGAACGTCCGGCGCCACTGGGGTGACCAAAGACGCCGGTGGCGCCGGCTGCGTCAGCGGCGCGCATGACAGGATGAGGGCTAGGGCGAGGCAAGCTGCGGGGCCGTAGGTGGACTGTTTCGTCGTCATCGTGCCGGGGGAGTCTGGGCGGGTTGGGCAGATCTCGAAGATGCCAGCATCGGGGGGCCTCGTCAACTGGCCGGCGCTGTCCAGCCAAGCTATTATCATGGACCAACTTTGTCCCCCCTCGCATGATCTGTAACTTGCCCCTCGACTCCGACGACCAAGCAGTTCCGCCCCGCGTGTCATGACCCGTATGCGGAAAGCGGTCTTCGGCCTTCTCTTCGGCCTTCTCCTGCTCTGCCTGGTTGAGATACTCCTGCGCCTGGTCGACGTCGGGCACAGTCACCGCCTCTTCCTCTCCGGTGGCCACTCGCAACAAGAGCTCCTCTACCTCAATAGCCGCTTCGCGAACCAGTATTACCCCCGTCTGCTTCCGAGCATTCCCACGCCCGGAAAATCGGTTCTCTTCGAGCGGCACAAGCAGCCCGGGACCTTCAGAATCTTCGTACTGGGTGAGTCCACCAGTCAGGGATTCCCGTACGGGGCCACCGAGGCCTTCCCCTTCCAACTGGAGCAGATGCTTACTCGGGCCGGCATCCGATGTGAGGTCATCAACCTCTCCATGTCGGCGATCACCAGCTATGTGGGCCTCGACATGGCCCGGGAGGTCGCCGAACTCAGTCCCGACCTGGTGCTGGTGTACTTCGGCCACAACGAGTTTCTGGGCATCGGTGGCAGCGCCTCGCCCACCAGTCCCTTGTTCCAGCTCAACCAGTTGGCATCCCACCTACGCATCTACCAGACCATCAAGCAGCTGCTCTCCCTCGCCCACAGCGGCCCACCGGCCTCCCTTCTGGAGATCATGTCCAACGTACCAGGTACCCCTCTGGGTGGCGAGCGATACGAGGCGACCCTGATGGCCTATCGACGAAACCTGGAGGCCATCGTCAAGGCCTTTTCAAGCGCACAGGCCGAGGTTCTGATCCTGGGTGTGGCGCGTAACCTGCGCGACTTCCCGCCCTTCCGCTCAGGGAATCCCAGCGGCCAGTCCGACCGAGACGATCTGACCGATCGACTGGACCGTCTGTTCGCTTCGAGCCAGCCTCTTCCCGCGGCGATGGCGGTCGAGGACGCCCTGGAGAGTTATGCCCTCGGCAAGACCCTGTTGCAGCGTGGGCTGGATCAGAGGGCCCGGGAATACTTCGTGCGTGCCTGCGATCTCGATCAACTGCGCTTCCGGGCCAGCACTGGCATCCGGCATGTAGCGCGCGAGGTCTGCCAAGACGGAGGATGCGGGTATCTCGACCTGCAGCCCATCGTTGATGGCCTGTCTCCCGGGGGCGTGGCAGGCAACGACATCTTCGTGGATCAGGTGCACCCATCGCGGGCGGCCCATCACGAGCTCGCCAGGGAGTTGGCCGGCCTCATCCTGCAGCGTCACTTCGCCACCACCATGGACAGCAGCTTCGCCGAGGTCGTGATGAGATCGACCCTCGTCGACCGCATCAAGGCCGCCAACACCTTAGAGACCCTGTATCGTACCGCTATGTTTCAGAAGCTGGGCTACGACAACGATCTCGCCCGGCGCTCGGGCTTCCGATCACCGGACGCCACCGGCGAGCACGGGGATGAGCTCCTGCCGGGAATCAGGCGGCAGGATGTCGAGTACATCCAGTCGGTCTATGCCAACTTCCCGGAGACCTATCAGCTCCACATCAGTTACGGCGCCTGGCTGATCAAGCAGCGACGTCACGAGGATGCCTTCGCAGAGTTCCGCCAGGCGGCAACCCTCAACCGCTTCAGCGTCTCGGCCCGCAACAACCTGGCCCTGATGTACGCCAATCTCGGACGCTACGATGAGGCCATGGAGGCGTTGCGAGAGCTGACCATTTTGGGGATCGATGATCCACGTCTGTGGGAGAGCCTGTACCGCCTCCACGTCGTGGCCGGCAGAGACGAGGAGGCCCGGAGGCTGAGAGACCGACTGCCTGAGAACGGGGAGATGCTAGAGGAAGATATCCGGGGACTGATACTGTACGAGTTCTGACGACCCGAGCGGGTGTCGTGCGACGACGATGGGTCACGCGCTTCCCAATGACAGCGGTAGACGATGCCTCGCTTCTACTGCCGGCGTTCGTCTTCCCAGGCCGCCAGATTCCGGTCGAACACCTCGATCCGGTCCGCGTGCTGCGTCCGCAGTCGCTCGACAAACTCGTTGAACGAGGTGCGCTCCCGCGACTCCATCAGCGCCCGGCGCACGGATTTGAGGATCCGCGGGTTCTCGAGGGTATAGTAGCTTCGCTGCTCCCGCTCCAGAACCTTGAAGAGGGAGAATCCATCGCTCCCCTTGATCGGTCCCTGCAGCTCGCCCAGCGGTGCACTCATGACGGCCTTTAGCCACTCTTCCCCATATGCACCCGTCTCACTGTCGTGGACCTGGATCACGCCATCGGTGCTGCCCGGGCGAGTTCCGTGGCGAGCGATCAGATCGGCCATGTCCGCGCCTCCCTCGATCTCTTGCCGCAACGCGTGGGCCCGGTCCGGATCGCGTACCAACAAGTCGAGGACCCGGGCAATGCCGGGCCGCTGCAGACGATCCTTCATCTTCTCATACTGGCTCTGAATGTCCTGCTCGGTGACCGCGGGCTCCTCATCCAACACCATGGAGTGCAGCCGGCCGATCATCAAGTCCGCCGTTCGCCCACTCGCCCAGCGCGTGAAGCCCTCTTCCTGATCGAGTCCCTGCAGCCGAGCGTCGAGAAGAACCAATCGGCGTCGCAGAACCTTGCGCAGCTTTTCGGAGATCGCACCCTCCTCCACGCCGGGTCGGCGTTCGGCCGCGCCAAGAATGTCGGACAGGACCTCCCCAACCTCCATCGCACCACCCTTGTAGGTGTACACCGGGTGGCGCTTCTGGTCCTCGGACAGCTCGGCCGCAATCCTCGCGTCCTGGAGGCACCGCATGAGCAGGTCCATGCCCTGCCGGTCGAGCTCCAGGCCAAAGCTGTTCTGCAGCGAGATGTAGTACATGTCGCGCAGGGCTTCGCGCTTGGCCCCCTGCAGCCACTTGGTGACCTTCGACTCGGCCTCCTCGAGCGTCACGCGGCGTCGTTCCAGGACCTTGGCGAAGATATAGCCCTCCGGCACATCCAGGGGTCCGGCTACTGTGCCCACCGGCAGATCGGAGACCGCCTCGGCGATCCGGCGCGGCGGGTCCTTGGGAGCGTAGACTGTGAACTGAGGAGACCCCACGGGAATCTTGAACAGGCGGTCCTCAGAGTAGAGACGCCCGATCTCGGCGAAGTCAGTGCCCGCAGCAATGCTGTCTCGGACGGTCTCAACCCGGGGCTGCGTCGAGACGAAAATCTCCATGCACCGGGTCTCTTCGCCCCAGCCACCTCGCTCATATTCGCCCTCCACCTCCTCGGGGGTGATCGTCAGCCTGGCGGTCACCTGGCGGTGCAGCATCTCGCGGACCAGGGCTTCCTCCTCGTGGACGGCCAGCCTGCCCTGCACCAGCGTATCCATGTCCAGCGCGCGCGATTGGGCCTCCAGCAGCAGCACTTCGCGGTCCACGAGTGTTTGCAGCTGATCCCGGTAGTCGATGGCAGGGTCCGCCTTGCCCTCGGTCTGTGCAGCCAGGCGATCGGCCAGTCGCTGGAGATCATCCATGACGATGCGGGTGTCTCCCACACGAGCAAGCAATGTGGAATCTCCAGCCTGCGGTCCGCATCCGGCCAGTACGACACCCACCAACAGCATCCATCTGCGATCCATCGTCACAGTTCCCTTCTCAGGTCGTAAAAGGTCCGCCCCGCATCTCGCCCGACCTCTGGACGCCAGGCGCCGCGTGTACCTGCCGCGAACACCCGCGGGGTACGCGATCCGATCCGTTTGGTCAGCAATTGGGCGAAAGCGATTCGAATAGGTCGCCGCAACTCAGATAGGCGACGACCGAGGCCGGCCGTACGGCGGCGGCGAGGCTACGCGGCGGCAGGCCTCAACTCGACGACTCGTCCTCAAGGGCCGGCTCGACGATCTGCTGATCCACCTTGAATCGGAACTCGCAGTCGACCGTTTCCTCGGGGTTGTCGTTGGAGTCGAAGGAGAGAATGAAGTCACTGATGGTCAGGGTGATCTCCCGCACGTCCTGGGACACTGGATCGAAGGCGATCAGGCCCGAGTGTGTGTCGCCCCGGAAGACCGGCCGGGCACGATGATAGGCGGTCTTGTACACCGTCCCCATACGTTCCAGAGCCAGGTTCTTCTCCTGGCCGGAGATTCCGAGCTCGACACGGTAGTACTTCCGGAAGTTGTTCGGGCTGTCACTGCCACGACTGGCATCGTAAAACGTGAGCCGCTCACCGACATCGGTATGCACGACCGCACCAGCCGGATCAAACTCGATCTTCGAGTAGGTGTTGTTAGTGACCGTCACCCGGAAGACAGTGAAAATGGGAGGGGCGTACCCTACATCCGGATCTACCTCACCAGATGTATAGGGATTGACGTGCTTACCATCCCAGAGAGGCGGGTAATCAAGGTCGAGTTCCTGGTCGTTCAGATGCTCCACCCTGATCAGGGCACCCTCGACGCTGAAGACGAAGGAACTGTCCTCCAGATCGACGTAGTAGTCACCCCGACCTTCGGGCACCAGGGGATCCATGTGCATGCGGTGCACGAGCTCAGGCGGGATCAGTCCCGCGCAGCCCGTCAAGAGCGCCAGCGACAACAGGGCCAGCGCACCAATCACAGTGCTTCGAGTCTCGGACACAGCTCAGGGCTCCTGGGCCTTCGGGGGTTCGTCGGTCTCAATGTCGATCTTGGCAATTCCGGCCATGACGGCCACTTCCATGGCGTCGATAACGAAACCGTGGGGCGTGTCGGCATCGGCTGTGATGATCAATGTCGACGATCCCGTACGCACTTTCTCGCTTTCGAGCCACGTACGTAGCTCACCCATGGCAGTCAGCCTGCCATTGAGCTCGACCTCGCCCTCCGCCGAAACTCGCAGATTGAGCTTCTTTTCGGGCTCCAATCGGTCGTAGTGTGTCGCCTCCGGCAGTTCCACCTGTATCTGGGTGGACCTCACGAAGACCGTCGTCGTCATGAAGAAAATGAGCAGCAGGAACACGGCGTCGATGAGCGGTGTTAGCTCGATCTCGGCCTTGTTGGCCTCTGCTCCCAGCGACTTTCTCTGGCGACCCATGTTAGTGCTCTGCGCCCTTGGCAAACGCGATGCCTTCGATGCCCTGACCCCGGGCGATATCGACGACCTCGATGACCTGGCGATGCAGCACCGACCGATCAGCCTCGAGGATTGCGTTCTTGGTGTTGTCTGCCTCGATCACCGCATGGATCTTGGCCGCCAGTTCATCCTTCCGCGTGAGCTCACCATTGATCTGGATCGTCCCGTCACGGCCGATGACCACATTCATGTCCTTGGTCGCGCGCGCCGAGTCGGCCTGACCACTCGGCAAGTCCACGCTGATGCCCTTCGGATTGATGAAAGTGGTCGCCACCATGAAAAAGATCAGCAGCAGGAACATGCAGTTGATCAACGGGGTGAGATCGATCTTCTCCACGGTCTGGAACCGTCCCGTCCCGCTCCGATCGCGTCTGATTCGTGCCATGAACCCTACTCTGGTTTGCTAGTCAACAAGGCCTGCTACTTCTGCTCGCCTTGAAACCGCGTCAGCAAGGTATTGCCGAAGGCGTGACAGTAGAGCTCGATGCTCTTGTAGACCTTGTCCGCCCGCGCTGACAGATAGCGATGGAAAGCGATGGTCGGGATGGCCACGATAAGACCGGTGGCTGTGGTGATCAGCGCTTCAGAGATACCGTTGGCCACAGCCGCCGGATCACCGGCTCCGGAGCGAGCGATCGCGTCGAATGCGCGGATCATGCCGAGAATGGTCCCCAAAAGGCCCATCAGGGGGGACAGGGTCCCGATCGTGCCCAAGGCGTTGAGCAGGCGTCCCAGATAGTCGACCCCTGCTTCCTCGGTAGCCAGGATCAGCTCCTGGCGCATGTCCTCAATGTCCTTCCGATTCTCAAGAATCAGAGAGTCGTAGCGCTTGAGGACCGCTGCCATGACATAGTTGATCACCCCGCTATGCTGACGCAGGTGCTCGACCAGGGCCTCTTCACTCTGGCTCGAAAGTACCTGTTCGGCCTCGGTGAGCTGCGCCTCGGCCGCGGCCTCGTCAGGCACTCGGAACAGGGTCCACAGCCGCTCTATGATCACCCCAAGGGCCATCAGCGAGCATATAAGCAGGGGCCACATCATGGTCCCGCCCTTAAAAAACGCGTCTAATATGAAATTCTGCTCCATTGTCTCTCTCTCCGGAACCTTACCTTCGGCTACAACCGGTTTTCGACGATCCAGTCTCGGTGACTCTTGGCAAAACTCACAACGTCGGCGCTCTGTAGGTCGTCGCCTCCCTTCTCAAGGACTTGCTCGTAGCTGTCGGCTGCTTGCTTCCACCGCCGCGTGATCTCGTAAGCGAGTCCCTGATTGCAGTATGCTGCCAACTCAGTGTACGTGCCAGCGTATTTGAGAGTGATCTGCTCGAACCCGGTGATCGCCTCATCATACTGCTGGTCCTCGAAGAGCTTCATGATCGTCGCGTACTCAAAGGTAGCGCCGATCTCGTTCAACTCAGCCACGAGAGTGCGGGCGCGCGGCGCCTCCTCGGAGTCCGCGTACTGGTCCAGCAGGTGGCTGTACGCACCCAAGGCTTGCTCATACTCACGCAGGTTGTAATGGAAGTCGCCCACGGTGAACTGTGCCTTGGCCGCGAACTCGCTTTCAGGATAGTCGCGCACCAGTGTCCGCATGGCGCCGACCCCTTCCTCCATCATCTCTTGCTCAAAGAACGACCAGGCCAAAGCGTAGGTCGCCGGACCGGCGTGTCGCCCCGTCGGGTACTTCGCCAGCAACTTCTGGTAAGCCGCAGCCGAGGAGGCGAAATCGCGCAGGTTGTAGTGATTCTCGCCGGCCAGGAAGAGGGCTTCTTCATCGTAATTGCTGTCGGGGTGGCGGTCGGCAAGCTCGGCAAACTCTCGGGCTGCGTCCTCGAACTGCGTCAGCACCTGGTGCGAGTGGGCCAGGTAGTACTCGCCGTGGATGCGGTTGTGGTCGTTGGGGAAGCCTTCGAGATAGGACTTGAAGCCCTCGAGGGCCGACTCGTACTCTCCGCCGCTGAAGCGTGCCAGAGCCACGGAGAACGCCATGTTGGCGCTCTCACCGGAGCTCGGATAGCGCTCCAGACCTTGGGCGAAGATGTCTGCTGCGGCCAGGTGTTTCTTCTGCTCCAGCAACGCGTTACCGATGATGGAATAGGCCCTCTCACGCCGGTAGTAGCCGGCGGAGTTGTCGTCTTCGAATTCGTGCGTCAGCAGGCGGCGGGCGACGGTCTCCGCTTGGGCGAAATCCCGCATATCGTAGTAGAGCTCGGTCAGCAGCATCAGGAAGGTAGCGCCCTCCTGGGGATCGTCACTGCCATCGATGAGCTCCTGGTAGTACTGAGAGGCATCGCGCGCGAGGTCCAGACGGATCATCACGGCACCCAGGGTGCGGAAGGCGCCATCCCGCATGTTGGCGGGAATGTCCTTCTGCAACAGCGCCTGCATGTCGGTCATAGACGCCTCGTAGTTCACGCGCGCCACATTGGAGTCACCTGCGGCATCCTGCACACGGGCGAGCTCGTAGTAGGAGGCTCCACGGCTGAAGAGGGAGCTGGTGACGATGTCAGGGTCCTGTGCCTGGTTCAGCGACAGGCCGAACTCCTCGATAGCCTGCGGAAAACGCCTCTCGTCGTAGAGCAGCTTGCCCTTCATGTGACGAAGCCGGCCGCTCAGCGCGCCGTCGCCAACTTTCTCCTGGGTGAGGTCCAGTACCTGCTGTGCCCGGTCCACTTCGCCCACTGAGGAGTAGAGTTGGGCCAACTCGATCTGGGTCTTGCTCCAATGGGGGAAGCTCGGATCAACGGCCGCAAAGGCTTTGATGGCTGCCGCCGCGTCTCCCAGGCGACGGTGCGTGATTCCCAACTCCATCCTGATGGAGTTTCGCTGTCCTGCGTCACCGTCACCATCCAGGATCGACTGGTAGATGTCCCTGGCCCGCTCCAAGTCACCTTCCTCGTAGTCCATGCGCGCCAACTGGGCCCACGCCCTGGGGGCGATCTGATGGTCGGGGAATCGTTCCAGCAACTCCTCGTAGGCCACCCTGGCGGCGGCGCGGTCCTCCAGGCCCTGAGAGGAGATCCCAATCCCGAAGAGGGCATCAGCGACCAGAGTGCTCTGCTCGTGCTCAGCGATCATGAGGCGATACTGCTCGAGGGACTGCATGAAGGAGCTGCGGCTCGCCTCGGGGTCGTCGGGCCGAATCTGTTGGCCGTGCGCCTGGTGGCACTGACCGATGCGGAATAGTGCCTTGTCTCGCCTGAAACCGATCCGAGCCGCCACGTTGCTGTACGCCAACAAATAGATGCCGTACTCGTCGCCGGCCTCGACAAATCTGGCCTCGTCAAACAGCAGTGCGGCCAGGGTGAGTTGGGCCTGCGCCTGAAATACCTTGTCGTCCACGTCCTCGATCGCGCCCTTGTAGGCCACAATCGCCGCCTCGGTACCACGCTCCTTGTGGATGAGCTCGGCCTGGCGGATATAGGCGGCCTGTACCAGACGGGCCTCGGCTTCATATCGCTCCGGGACCACGGCGTAGACCGCCAGGGCCTCATCCACCTGGCCCTGCTCCGCCAGGATGTCGCCCTTCGTCAGCTGGGCGCTCGCCACCAGCTCTCGGGTCGTCTCTGTGATGATTCCCTTGAGCTTGAGGCTCGCCATCTCGATCAGTTCCTGCTCCGACATCTCGCTGAAGTCGTACCGTGCGATCAGCCGATCGAGGCTCGCAAGAGCGGCATCAAAGTTCCCCAGACGGCGATAACATGCCGCCATCTGCACCAAAGCGCGGTCCGAGTTAGAGCCTCGCGGTGAGAGGAACAGGACCTGCTCGTAGTATCCAATGGCCTCCGGATACTGCTCCAACTCGAAGCTCGACCACGCCATGTTGTAGTTCACCGAGGACTCATACACGCTGTTGGGAAAGGTCCCAAGGAACGCCTGCCCCTGCTCTACGACCTGCTTGTAGCGCTTCAGCTGGTACGCCGTCTCCAGCATCTGGAACTGCGCCATAACGCGGGTGCGCACACCCACCGATTCGTTGTTGGCGAGTTGGCTGAAGTAATCATGGCTGATGTCAAGATCCTGAAGCGCCTCCTCATAGCGCTCCTGCGCGAGTACTTCATTTTTCTCGTGCCGCAGGATCTCCGAGCGCTCGAGCTTTTCCAGTCCCAGCTTGTTGTGGGCGTTGGCGAGTTGGTAAGTAGCGGCCACACGGATGGGCAGGATGAACTCGTCTACGTTGACGGCCACCTGCTCGACATCGATGGTGACATTGCTCTGGGTGGCAATGATGGCGTGATAGTGGTCGACGGCCTTGGTGTAATCTCCCAGGGCGTAGACTCTCTGGCCTTTCTCGAAGCGGTCGAGCAACTCCTGCGGCGAGAAGTAGCGCGTACTCATCGTCGCCGCGAGCCCTATGGCTCCCATTACTAGCAGATTCAGTATCATGATCTGTCTGTTGTGCCCTCAGCTCAATACCGGGAGGCCGTTACCAGCCCGCCACCATATCCAGGAAGATCCGACTGTTGTCGAAACTGTCTGCTTTGCGTGCCGTTTCATCATACTCGCGATTGGTCGTCATCCAGCCGAACTGCGATCCCAGGTTGAAGCCGTACTGGTCAGACCGGTTGGACATCATCACGATGAGCGTCCACTGCTTGAAGCTCTCCAGATCGTTCACCCGATCCGATCTGCGGTATTTCCAGAATGGGAAACCCTGGAAAGCCACCTGTAGGTCTGACTTGGGTGTCAGGGTCATCTTCGTCCGCAAGATGGGCGACCAGATCGAGAACGACTCTATGCTGCCCTTGCCCGTCTCCCGGTCGAGGAGATCGGAGTGGCGTCGCAGGAGCAGGTGCTTGAACATGGGGCGCACGCTGAAATCGCCGACTCGAATCGTGTAGTCCGTCTTGTTGACCATGGTGAACAGGGAGGCCACGTCCTCTTCCTGCATGGACCCGTCGTCAAACTCGTCCTCACTCTTGGCGTTGCGTACCCACTGAAGATTGTTGGTGACGTTCAGTCCCAGAATCTGCGTGTAACGTGACTCCACAAACACCGTACTCACGAAGCTGTTGCGCATATTCAGCGGGTCAGGCGGCGGTGGCAGCCACTGCGAGTTCAGATCCCAGCGCTCAATGTTCTTTCCCGTGTACTGGGGGAAGGGGCTGAGGATTTTCTCGTCGGTGAAATCCTGCCAGATATAGACGTCGTCACGGACGCTGTCCTCTACCCACTTGACGTCGGCGTTGATCCCGATCTTGCCCAGGAAGGGCGAGCGGTATCCGTATTCATACCGGGCGTACAAGGCGCTGGCCTCGCCACCACCGGCCGTCTCCTCCATACCATACATGCCCAGTGTGAGCCACTTGCCGAATCCTCGCAGCCCATCCTTCATCAGGAAGGCGTGCCACCCCTTGCGATCACGGCGATAGGGGTAGTCGGGCAGGCGGTCGTTCTCGCGGTAGTCGACGACCCCATTGTTGTTGAAGTCGATACCGTAGGTGAACGAGGGTGGATCGGAATCGTAGAAGAGAACGGGTTCGGTCCAGTCGGGGATCCCATTCAGGTTCTGGTCCGAGTCGGGCACCAGGTCGAAGTTCTCGTCCAAGCCGGGGAAGATGCCGCCATCGACTTTGTCGGCTTCCATCCATTCCTGAAGGAAGTCATCCGGCCACTGATCGTTGTCGTCATTGTCGGCCATGACGTAGAACTCTTCCATCTCCGACCCCTTCGACCCCTCGTCTGTGAAGAAGGGGACACCACCGCGGAAGGCGTCATAGTTGCCACTGTAGTCCGGGTCGAGTCGGAAGAGCTCGCCCCCCAGTTGAAGGGGGCCCACGTCCCGGGTGGCGTTCAGGAAGTACGCCCACCGCCGCTTGGTGTGCCGCTTGCCGGCGTTGCTGCCCACGGGGAAGACGAAGTGCTGAGGGTTGGTCACGAACTCGCCGGTTACCGTCAGGCCAAGCAGCTTCAGCTCACCGTTCATGCCAAGCAGCGACTGTCCGGTTGGGATGCCGTAATCGAAACTCACCATACGCCGGTTGTTGGCGGTGGCGCTATTCCCGTCCGAGCGGACCACCGTGTAGTAAACCTCGTCGGGCGCCTGGTCCCACTTGTAGTCCTTGAACTGTGTCTTGGACACCGTCGCATCGGCAGGAGTTACGGGCCAACTGTTGAAGACGTCCTCTCCGGCTGCACGGGCCTCGGCCGGGGACAGGAGTCCGTCGTCCCCCTTCAGGCCCGTGTACGGGTTGACATAGCGGCTACCGCAGTTGTCCGCGGTACAGTCGGGGCTGTTGGGGCTCAGGTAGCGCTGGTCACCGTCGGCGACCTCGGTCACGTTCTTCTCGTGGGCACTCTCGTTGAAACGCAGGTGCTCCTGGCGCACGCCGATGCGGAAATCGCCAGCCACGTCGGCCACGAAACGCACAGACTCGATGGTCAAACCTTGGGGACGGTAGGTCGGGTCGGCAGCATACTCGGCCGCGTCGGGCAGGGCCACCTGGGGCATCACGAACTCATAGAGGGCGCGGTTTCCCACACCTTGCACGCGATACCCGCCATCCGCACCTAGATCGCCACCGATCGGCCCGAGGGCCTCCAGTGTGGGGTCGTAGTCGGGGTCGGTGTCGATGCTGGTCATGCGCACCGGGCTGCCCTGGGACGTGCCCGTGATGATGATGTCAACACCGTAGACCACGGCAGGCGTACCACCATCATCGGGCGAGTCGTCCTCGACGACGACCTCAATGGTAGTGGGAGACAGCATGTTATGCGGCATGTCGCCACGCAAGAGAGAGCCATTCTCGTTGAACGTGTCCACCATCCGCTGGTTGTAGTACGTCGCCCCCAGCGTCAGGATGTCGCCGATCTTCGTCTCCCAATGCCCCCCGAAGCCAAGTACCGGCGAGCGTTCAGTCGTGGACTGGAACTTGGAGAACTGACCTACATTGTGGATGAAACCGCCCTGACGCAGCAACAAGGTGAAGCGGTTGTCCGACGAGGACCCGTCGAAGACGATACCGAAGTAGCGCGGGTCCTTCACGGTCAGGTCGGTCAGCTTGATACGGATGTCCTCACCCATGGTGAGGCCGAAATCCCAGCCTCTATACGAGTCATTGAGGATGACGATGTTGTTGAACCAGCCACCATACTGGTCAGGCCGGGTGCTGATGCTGCTGAGGCCCGGACGCGAGAATTCCCAGTTGAACACATCGAAACCGCGGAACAGATACCCACCCAGGCGGTCGTACCGGTTCCGGGAGTTGGTGATCGTCGGATAGGGCTCGAAGGGTTCGCGGCCATAGTTCAGATACGGTTCGCGAGAGCCCAGATTCACGAACTCGCGATCTCGCATGAAGGTCTGGGCCTCCGAGTCCGTGCACCACAGGGCGGTGCTCACCAGCGTCAGGAGCAGGACCCAACCCGCGTTTCTCATGACATTCCTCATGGCAGAATTCCAACCAGACCGACGATTCATGCGTTCTATGGCTCTCTTTAGCGCTTGTGATACGCCATGCTGAGACGATGGACTCCACCCAGAGCTGTTAGCTCCAAGGGGTAGGCGTAGGCGTAGTCCAGGCGCCAGCGGTTCCATGTATATCCGATACCCACATCCAGTTCGCCCGCCGACCCGCTGGTCAGCAAGTTGTTCGCACCCAGGCGAAACGTAGCACCCCCCAGGCTGGCGGCGCGCGTCTCGTACCCGAGGCGCACGGTAGTGTAGCCCCCTCGACGTTCGGCGTCCACGAGGATCCCCTGATGGCCCACGTCGACGGCGGCCCCGAAGGAAAATGCTCTTGGAGTCTCTCCGGCCCCGTATCCACCGGCCGAAATGTTGGCAGCGGTGATGTTCTTCAATGCCGCCCCGAGTCGCACGTAGGTGTTGTAGTGTACCCAACCGACCTCATAGATTGCCCCAAGGTCAGCACTCCAGCTGCGATGAGACATGCCCGATGTGCGCCAGCCACTCGAGCGTATGGTCCCCCCCACCGCCAGACGCGGAAGCAGGGGCCGCCCGTATCCCAGCGCCACGATCTGCTCGTGCCAGTCGGGAAAGTCCAGTGTCGACAACCCCATCTGAGCGCTGCCGCCCCCAAGGGGCACGGCTGCCGACAGGGCATTTAGGCTCAGCGTTCCTTCCAATCCTGGATACAGCAGTGCATGCGTTGTGCCAACCTGCAGACCCTGAGCCCGTGCGTTGACGGCCGCGTTGTACCAGACGGCGTCGACGTCCGTGGCCACGGCCGTGAAGGCGCCGCCCACCGACGAGGCACGGGCACTACCGCCACTGACCTCGAAGGCGGCCGTCACGGGCAGCGCGCAGCCCACGATGAGCAGACTAGTAAGCCACCGCAAAGGCACCACGCTTTCTCGCTCCCTCGTCTCCAGCATCCACCCGGATCTCGTACAGGTAAAGCCCGGGATGGACGATCTGTCCATCGCCGTCCCTCCCGTCCCACTCGAAGTGGTAGGCCCGCGCCTGCCCCTCCTGGACCAGGCGTCTCACACGGCGCCCGTCGAGTCGGTAGATCACGACGGCCATGCGAGAGTCTTGGCGGATATTGGCCACTACGAAGTCGAAGTTCAGAAGACCGTCACGGAAAGGCGAGAACGGCTTGGGCGAGATCTCTGCCTCACTCAGCAGGTCCGGCGGCAGCCCCAGACTGCGCACCGCAATCGCAGGTCCGTTCTGCCAATTCGTGTACCCGTCCCGGGTCGCCTGCTCATCGCTGGCGATTTGCACCTGTATGGGCACGAGGTCGTGGAGGAAGAGGCCTTCTCCCTCCACCTCCACTCTTACGGTTCCGGCACTGATGCGGTCGTGCTGTGAGAACTCGATGAGTGTCTGCTCCAGGGCCGGGAAGCACGTCCAGCGGTAGCCTTGCCCCAGATCCTCGTCATGCTCCAGTGGCATACCGTCCAACCGCACCGCCGTGACGTCGAGACAGGTCCCTTCCAGGCGCAGCCTGTCTACGCCGTAGTTGTCGGCCCCCACCTCGATGGTGGCGCTCACCGTCACCACCGTCGGCTCGCCCTTGCGCACCGTCTCAGGAGCACTCACATCCTTGACTTGTCGCGCCACCAACACGGGATCATAGTCCACCTCGATACGCTCGAGGGCTGGCGTCACGAATGGATCGGCGGTCCTAAGGATTCCCCGGTATTGCAGATGCGTCACCGGCTCTGCCCCACCGTAGAGAGAGTCTCTACCGCCCCCTCCCTCGAGCCAGTCGGACCAATCCAGGTCATCATCCGCACCGCGCACTTGCAGTCTCACATCGGTGCCTTCTGGTGTCGTGGCACCCCACTGCACGCGCCCGACGTTCACCGGTGACGACACCTCGAACTCATCCACGATCTCGCCGGTCTCAGCGAAGCCGACCCCGAAGATCTCCACTTCCCCCAGGGTCACCCAGTTGCTGCGGTCTTGGCTGATGATCTCCAGTCTCACGTACCGGCCCCGCCGCGGCAGATGATTCCCGCTGTCATCCACGAGGAGCCAGGTGGAGTCCACCTCCGTGTCAACTTCCGCGTTCAGGTTACGCCGCTTCTCGGCCAGCAGGCGCCATAGTTCGGGACTCGACTGGGTTGCCGCATCGATACGGTACCCGCGCATGAAGTATTCGGGCTGCTCCAGGCCCGTCTTGCCGAGTAGGACACGCACTCGAGAGACGAGCCGCTCCAGTCCCAGATCGACGGTGAACTGCCGACCGACGACATTGGGCGTACCGGACAGCCACTCGGTTTCGGTCGTGCCATCCACTAGTGGCACCGTCCGACCAAACTCGTCCGTGGCCCGTCGGTCCGATGCCAGATTCCGGTCAGCAGGCAAGGGCGCCAGAACCACGAGACTGTCGTCGAGCACGCGTACGTCCTGTGTGGTAGCCCCAGAGAAATCCACCGCCGCCTCGACGTTCCAGGTCGGGAGTTGTGCCTCGCATGGGGTGCCCGTGGTGATTGCCATTATCATAGCCGATGCCAACCGACGCACCTAGAACAGCGTCTTCTGCATGAGATGGGTGACCACGCCGACGGCCATGGCCTCCTCCAGCTCCTCAGAATTGAAAACCAAGTTGATGCCGAGTCTCAGGTCTTCCTTGAGTACCTCACGGCCGGTCGCTACGTCGATGACGGTCAGCCCGATCTCGACGCTGTCCGTCTCACGCGTGAACTGCTTGGATATCCGGCGGGTTCGGATCAGCGCCGTGCCACTGATGACCAACGCTGCCTCCCCGGACTCGGCACTGACCAGCTCAAATGGATTGCCGAACTCGCGGACCTCTTCCAGGTCGGGTATTTCCTCCAAATAGACAAACATCCGCACATGCTCGCGTCGCAACTCGCGGAGCACCGCACCGGCCAAATCCTCGATCCGGGAGGCGCGGGCGATCTCCATGTCACGCGACTCACCAGCCAGACCCCCGAGTCCCGCCGAACGCGTCCCTCCTCCCCCACTCGGATCGTGCGGCGAACTCACCGACGCCGTGGGATCGACGACACTGGCCTTACTCACCACAGGGAACGCACCGATAGCGATCTTGACGCGTCCTGCCGGCGGGTTGGGGACGCTGGTGCCCTTGAGAGCCACGTACTTCAGGCTCAGGCAGCCGGTGAGGGCGAGCAAGGACAGGAACACCGCCGTCCCGTATCGATGACGTGCTCTCATCTACTTCTCACTCACCTCGATGGTGCCCTGGTCCACTTCGAAATCGAAGGCCATGTTGGTGAACTCCAAGGGTTCCCCATAGCCTACTTCAAAGCGGTCAAAGGACAGGATGAAGTCGTTGATTTCCAAGCTGAATGATTTGGCCTCCGGCGGCAGGGGCGGGAAGGTTACGAAGCCCGAGTATTTCCTGCCTTGGCGCACTGGCTTCTCCCGGCCAAAGGAGTGACGTCGCCAGATGTCGTCCCGTTGCCGGGTGGCTCGGTAATGGACATTGCCTGCCCGGCTCGCCCATTTGACGTGGCTGTAGTCGTAGTACTCGTCCTCGTCGTACCAGACCCCTACTCCTTGCCGGCAGGAGAACTTTTGACCGCTGTCGACCCGCAGGACCAGCTTGGTGGGATCTAACTCAACCCGGGGCCGTGTGCGGTTGATCACAGTAATCTCGAACGTCGTCCATAGGGGGGGCGTGTAGCCCAGGACGGGGTGAGTCCATCCCCTCAGCGTGAACGGGCTGCTTGCCGGGAATTTGTGATCCAGCATCTGATCATCATGGAACCGCACCTTGATCTGCACGCCTTCGCGGCTCCATACCACTGAGCTGTCGATCGCGTCAATATAGTAGGTGCCTCCCTCAGGAAGCTGCGGCTCCATGTGTACGCGGTACTCCAGCTGGGGCCGTGGCCTCAGGGAGCATCCCACGAAGCCCACCAGCAGCCCCACCCACAACAGATGGGCGATGCGCATCTCAGGTCGTCTAGCCAACACTCTCGCTCCACGGCATGCGTACGTCATGGCAGGCCTAGAAGGGCACCATGAGTTCGACGAACAGGGTCCCCTGATCGGTATTGCGGTCTTTCAGACGTTCGTACTCGCGCGAGGTGAGCTGGTATCCGAGGAAGTAGGACAACTGACGTCCGAAATACTCGGAGTCCATGCGTACCATACCCAGGTAATCGGTCTGGTCGAAGGTGCCCGTGTTGTCACTGCGATCCCAGTGCTTGTACGGCCCCAGCGGCAACCCCTGCGCACCAGCCATCAGATGAGTGTTGGCCGTGAGCGAGTAGTAAGCCTCGATGATGGGAATCAGATCGACGAAGGACCGGTGCGGGTCCTGATCGCTGTCCGCACCCTCGGTCAGGAATCGGATCTTGAGCTTGGGATGGATCCTCAGTGCCCCCCGCCGCCAGGAGTAGTCCACCTTGTTGACCATACCGAAGCGGGTTCGCACATCATCGGGCTGCAGCAGCGAGCCGTCCTCCGACTCGACCTCGGCCTGGCTGTTGCGCACCCAGACCACCGAGTTGGACAAGCTGAGATGATCGATTCCCTGGTACCGATGATCGATGAACACCGTGCTCACCCAACTGTCTCGCATGAGCATGGGATCGGGTGTGGCTGGCCGGAATCGGCCCGCCACGTCGGGGAAGTGATCCGGCCAGTTGAGCCAGGGGATGATGTCGTTGTCATCGGGCGGTACAAAGAAGATGAAGCTGTGGTCGGGGATCTCGTCTTCGACCCGCTTGATGTCGCCGTTGATCTGGACACGTCCAACCCGACGACTGTTGATCACATTGGCGTAGCGCACGTAGAGGCCATGGGCCTCCCGCCCCCCGGCGATCTCCTCGGCCTTGTATCCGCCGATTGTGATATGCCTTGCGAACCGGCCCAGCTGGTTGAGACGCAGGAAGACGTGGTTGCCCTTGTGATCACGGCGGTATGGATAGTCGGGTAAGTCGTCGTTTTCACGGAAGTCCGGGATGTCGTTGTTGTTGAAGTCGATACCGTAGACGAACTCACGCGGGTCTGAGTCGTAGGTCAGGAACGGCTCTTGCCAGTCGAGGATGAAGTTCTCATTGCGATCGATGTCGCTGATGCTGTCCGAGTTCTCGTCCAGTCCGGGATAGACCTGCGAGCTCGAGGAGCCCGGATACTCGTCTCCGATGGCCGGGCGCTCACCGTCGAAGTCATCTGGCCACTGGTCGTTGTCGTCGTTGTCCTCCACCATGGGAAATTCCTGGGTCGTCGACAGAGCCCGGGTTCCCCGTTGCTGATCCAGATGGAACGGCAGACCACCACGTAGACTGTCGTAGCCACCGCTATAGTCGGGCTCCAGGCGATAGATCTCGCCGCCGATGTCCACCCGGCCCTCGAGTAGCCGCTTGGAGACCTGCGTCCACCAGGCCCAAGCGGTCTGGGAGCTGCGGTCACCCAGCCCATTCTCGATCGGAAACATGAAGTTCTGCAGGTTGTGGGCGATCTCACCACTGAACTTCAAACCGACCAGGTTGGCGTTCCAGTCGATGGAGGCCAAACTCTGGCCGGTGGGCATGCCGTAGTCGATGCCCACGCGCCGTCGGTTCTGGCCGCCGATGCCTTGGCCGGTAGAGCGCGCCACCGTGTAATACGGTTCCTCGTCGGGTCCCACATACCACTTGAAGGCCCGGCGCGCCTCCGTTCCCAACGGTAAGGCGGGCCACACCGTTTCGGCGAGTTTGATGTCTCCGGAGACCTGATCAACGAGAGGCACCATGTGAGTCTGCCGCACGCCCAGACGGTAATCACCCTCGACCTCAGCCTCGAAGCGGGCGCCGGTGACCGTGACGTCCTCCGGCATGGTAAACTCGTACACCACCGCATCGGTGCCGGCGGCCTCGCGGCCACCGTCGCCGGTCTGCACGCCGCCGGACACGGACAGTCCTCGACTCAGGGCGGCATCGAAGTTCGCATCATTTGGGTCGGTGGACAGACGCACCCGCTCGCCGGCACGCAGGCCGTCTACCTCCAGGTGGACCCCGTAGGCCCGCGCCGTGGTGGTCGGCGAATCAGGTAGGTCGTCAGCCACAAAAACTTTGATACGCGTCGGTCCCCCCATGTCGTAGGGCAGGTCACCACGCAAACCGTCACTGCGAGGCGAAGAGGGGAACTGCATTAGCTGGTTCACATACGTCGCGCCGACGCTGATGTATTTGCCCTGCATGCGATGCAGGTGCATTCCGTAGGTCAGGATCGGCGGTTCCTCACTGAAGCCCCCGTCCCGTAAGTCGTCTCCCTCCTGGTACGCCCAGGTGGAGAACAGGCCCTGCCCGCCACGCCCGCGGTTGTAGAGCAGCGTGGCCATGTCCCGGTTCTTGTAGTTCATGTCGAGACGCACAGCCGGTAGGTGGGACTGTACCAGGGTCAAGGGCGAGAACCGCGTGCGCACTGCGGTACCCGCGGTCACCATCCAGCGCAGGTCATGGTAGGCGCTGTACGAGGCCCGCAACCGGGTCGGCAGAAGGGCGAGTGGGACATCGCCGGTGGGGTCGCGATCCTTATGATCGATGGTGGAGAAACCGGAGTGATCGGAGCTGCTGCGCGCCTCTTCGAAAGAGAATGCGCGCCAGTAGCTGTCCCCCATGTACTCGCCGGCCCGATCGAAGCGCATCTGGCGAAAGCGGAAAGGTCGGCCGCCGCGCAGCTCCCAGATGGAGGCGGCGCGGAAATAGGGGATGTAGTCTTCCTGTGCGTAGTTGGTATAGTCGTCGGGGTCTTCGGCATTGAGGAAAAGCCGGGTACGGCCTCTCTCGTACCGATCCCACGGGGCACGCAGGAAGGGCGGGCGCTTCTGCCAGTCAGGATCGCGAGGGACCCCGGGCTCGTCGGTATAGTAGACGTTGGCGCCTTCCGATTCCGGATGACGCTGTGCCTCAAGCGGGTTACCGGGCACAATCAGGCAGACGACCCAAAGGATCGGTATCCGCCTCAGCCAGGTGCGCGCCTCACGCTCGTCGAACAGGAACGACATCCCACATCCCCTCGGAGGAGGGCGAAGATAAAAAAGGATCGGCAACGAGCACGGGGCCCGCTGCCGATCCCGGTGGTTTATCTACCAAATAACCACTGTGCTACTAAATCACTGTGCTGCTAAATCACTGTGCTGCTAACTGACTAGTTGAAGGTCGACTTGATACGGCCCCAAGAGTCGGCCTCCACCGCCGTGCCACCTGGGCCGGCGGGAGTGTCGGAGTAGATGACGGTCGTGTAGTTCGCGATTTCACCAGCCCAGCCCCAACACTGAATCTGGCCACCGTAGCCATCGTTGCCGTCAGGATCCATCACGATCCACTCGATCCCCATCTGGGTACCGACTGTGGGCGTGTCGGCCAGGTTGAAGCGTGTGAGCGTGTCCCAAGGCAACTTGCCCTCGATGACGTAATCTTCTTCGCCGCCGAATTCGTCACCGGCGTCGCGGAAGCCATACTCGAAACCCTCGATCAGATCGGGATCTTGTGTCGCAGCACGGACACCCTCGATCGTGCGTTCCCAGGTGATCGTCACGTCGCTGGAATTCATCGGGGCAGCGATGAAGTTGATGATGTTCAGCGAGACGTAGTTGGGCTCTTCACCTTCACGGGCGTAGGTCAGGTCCACATACAGCGACATGCTGTCACGAATCCACCAGTGGGCCGGGTCGGTATCTGGGCCGCCGTCCACGTCTCTGACGTTGTCGCGGTTCTCAGAGATGTAGTAGAAGGCGTCGTCATCCCACCCGTGCCAGACGTTCGCCTTGGCGTCGTCATCGGTCCGTGCGATGCTCGCGTCTTCGCCTTCGTTCTCCAAGAGCTGGTTGGCGCTGATCTCGCTCTGCTGCTCTTCGAGATTACGCCAACCGAGCGCATCGCCGTCGCGGAAGATCTGCGACACCGAGCATTCCAACTCAAGAGCTCCGGCCCACTCTTCGGCTCCCCGGTCACCGTCCAACGTCGGTGGCTGGCTGAACTTCGGGAGTTCAAAGACCAGAGGGTTGAGACCTGCCATGGCCGCGCTTGCCACCAGCGATAGACCAACGGCGATCAGTAGTGCTTTCTTCATAATGCACTGACTCCGTGAGAAGAGAAAAAACTAAGGGCATGGACCCCCTAGGGACTGTCGCGTTTGACCAATGTCGCCAATGAACGAAACGGCCGCTCGCGCATGGATATTTGCTGGTACTCTACAGCAGTCTGGAGGGGTTGTCAAGGAGTGTAGTTCGTCAAAGAAACGACACATGGAAACACACGTGGGAAGACCCTCTTACAAGTAGATCCCTTCGTGGTACAAGCTGCTCTCACGGTCTGGGAACCAGCCGCCTGATCGCCGGGCGGTACCTGCAGGGCAAGATCGAGATGAGTGTGGTCCGCTTCTCTTCGTCACGGTTTGTTTACATCGCAGAAGATTCCTATCTTGACGCAAAGATCCCTATCTCGTCCCAGAGTATGCGGCTCACGGCCGTTGAGGAGTGCATGATGAGTTCTCCTTCTTCCTCGCGCTTCGTTGCTCCTACATCCAGTCTCGACCTCGGATCGCTGTTGCAGCGACTGCGCCGGACGTTCTGGATCAGCGTAGGCGTGGCTGTCGCTCTCCACGTGGCCGTCATGGGCATTAATCCCTTCGAAACGACGCAGGCCAAGGCACCCCGGCCCCTCAGCACCAAGTTCGTTAAGCGCGAGCCACGTCTCACCAAGCCGCTCGAGCTACGCAAAGTCCCCAAGCCCAAGCGCCAGATGATCCGCCGCCAGGTGCGTGTCGTGGCGGCGCGCATGGATCAGGTGCAGGCGACATCCGCCCTCAACACCGGAACCCTGCTGCGCGGCACGGGCCCTTCGAGGATGCACGTTTCTGGACCTGCCAGCACGAATCTGCCCCTTGGCCGCGGCGCGGCGGGCCTTGAGCCGACCCTGGCCGCCGTGGATATGGCAACCTCTCGAGTGGCCGATGGCCGCATTGACATGGCCCTGGAGATGCTGGACGTGAACAGCATGGACACCGGACGCTACCAGGCCATGGTGGTGCAGGACCCCAACGACCGGCAGGCGCTTAAGGGCTTCGTGAAATTCGCCCACGTGATTGCCGCCAGTTCCATCGAAGTAGGCAGTGTGGGTCACGGTAACCTCAATCTGAAGACCATCGATCTGCTGGTGGATGGCCTCAATGACTATACCGGCATCAAGGCCCAGTTCATCGGTAGCATCACCTACGACGACGAACGCCTCATGGACATGCCCGTCATCATCCCTCAGGGCACCCCCAATGAGAGTGAGATGGAACACCTGGCTAAGTATGTCCTGGCCGGCGGCTTCATCTTTGGTGGGGTGGCCACGGAGTACCTGGAGAAGTATGGCGGTCTGGTGAATGGCGAGGACTTCTGGACTCAGCAGCTTGCAGACACTCATCCACTGTTCTCCGCATTCTTCGATGTAAGGGGGGGAGCCACCGTCGCTCCCTCGACCCAGTCCAAGAACTACCGTTCCGGCTGGCGGGGTCTCGACGTGACCGGATACTTCGTGCTGGGCCGACTGGCCGGCATCGGCGGCATCCCGATCAACAGCCAGACGCGCACCCTGCAGATGGACATCAACGTGATCGTCTATGCGCTGACGCAGGAAGGCTCCATGACACAGCGCCTCATGCAGATGGTGAACTGAGCTGCCCGCCGGCCTTCCGGGCAACGCCGCCCGTTCCATGCGCTGGATCGTTTCCCTCGGCGCCGTCTTCCTCTTGGCCGGCTGTTCCCAGCAGCGGGCCCAAGGGCACATCCGGTTCCTCTCCAGTCCCGACCGTGAGGTGCGGCAGCGGGCCAGTCAGGCTCTGGTCGAGATGGGCAATGCTGCCGTGGCCCCTGTCGTGGCAAGCCTCGATTCGGCTTCGGACAGTTTAGCCTACATTGGCGCCCAGATCCTGGGCCGCATCGGCAGTCCCCGCGCCATCCTGTGCCTTCGCGAGCTGGCGCAGCGCGACAACCCGTACGTCCGCCGCGAGGCCGTCGCCGCCCTGGGACAGACCGGACACCGTCCCCTTGTTCCTGTGCTTGCAGAGTTTCTCACCGTTGACCACGACACGGCGGTACGCGTCGCGGCTGCCAAGGGTCTGGCCACTCTCCGGGACACCCTCGCCGTCCCCCCTCTCCTCGCTGCCCTGCGGGACACGGCCGCTCTGGTGCGCCAGCAGAGCCTGGTCTCGCTACAGCATCTCTGGTCCACCCGCGTCGAGGCAGCGGCGCGGCGCCGCCTGGGGGACCCCGACGAGACCGTGCGCTTCATCGCGGCGCAGATGCTGGGCACCCATCGCGCCCACGAGTCCCGCCTGGCCCTTAGCAGCGCTCTGACCGACACCAGCGTATTTGTCCGGGTCGAGGCCGCCCGTGCACTGGGCCAGCTGGGTGACACAGCAGCCGTCAAGAGTCTCGTCAAGCTGCTCAAACGGGGAGACGGCCCCGACAGTGAGGCGGCAAGACGGGCGCTTCTTGTCCTCACCGACCTAGACTACGTGGTGTTGGATTGACCGCCTCCAGCTCCGGCGTGTCTCGCTGCCCTGAGCTGCCAGCAGCTGGCGAGCTTCCCAGCCACCGCGACGCGTGATGAGACCTCTATGCGTCGCGCTCTTACTGCTTTGTTGGTGGCAACCTGAGACCGTCGGCGCCGAGCCTCGTGTCTACCGAATCGGGATCGTAACCGTCGACGCCGTCGCTCAGGAGTCCCTACCGCCCCATCTGATTGACGTACATGCCGAGTCCATGATTGTCCTGCGCCAGCTCGTGGAGGACCTCTTCCGGGATCTAGGCCGATTCGAGACGGCCCCCTGGATGGCCATCCGTGATGGACGACGATATGAGTACGCCGGTCCGGGCGAGGTCGACTTCGTAGCCCACTTCACGCTCCGCAGCTTCGGCAAGATCTACCGCAACGAGAGCGTCCCCCGGTATGGGAATTTCTCAAGTGATGCCGCGGGTCCGGCGTCCAGTCCCTATGAGATCTACTCCCGCCCCATCATCAGCGGGCGCCTGGAAGTCGAGATGGTCGACCTGTCGAGGAATCGCATCTTCTGGTCGTCCCTGCGGGACACCACAGCGATCGTGCCGCACGATCCCAACATCTTCCTCTACAATCCCGGCCGATATCCGGACCGGAACCATCCGGCCCTGATCAGCGCTCACCTGGCCAATATCATCCGTCTTCAGGCCTTCAATCACTCGCTGCAGGGGGCCATGGCCGGGTCCGACCGGTGGTTCGTGTCCCTGCCAGGAGACGACATCGTCACTGCCCAAGGCCTGCTGCGCGGGCTTGTCCTCTCGCTGCGCACCGAACTCGATCACAATCTGCCATTGGAAGCTCGCATCGCCCAGTTGCTACCTGATGACGATGGCGAGAGACACGTCGTGTTGGAGGTGGGGGCCCAGCATGGCCTGAGGCCCCGCATGAAGCTGGATCTGTTGCGCCCGCTGCCGTCAGAGCAGAAGGTGGGCCAGGTGCAAATCGTGGCCGTCGACTCGAGCACGGCCATGGCCCGCATCTCCAAAGTCGACCGCAAGCTACGTCGCCAGGGCGAGGGCCCCGCCGTCGGCGATCGCGCCATCTCCCGCAAACGCCGCCCACCGGAGGAGTCGGACCGAAGATGAGGACGCCCTCCTCCGGGATCGTGCTGGCCCTCCTGCTCTGCGCCCTGCCGCCAACAGTGACCGTCGCACAATCCGTTGGTGTGAGCCCCGGGGCGGCTCAGCCTACCTTCACCGACCAGGCCACCGCCGCGGGCATCGATTTCCAGCACGTTTTCGGCGATCAGCAGAAGAAATACATCGTCGAGGCCAAGGGTGGGGGCGCCGGATTCTTCGACTACGATGCCGACGGCGACATCGACCTGTATATCGTGAACGGGGCCACCCTGGACACCTATGGTGACAAGTCCGGCCCCGGCAACGCACTGTACCGCAATCTCGGCGACGGTAACTTCGTCGACGTGAGTGCCGCTGCCCGCGTCGACGATGCCGGTTGGGGGAACGGCTGTGCTGTTGGCGACATCGACAACGACGGCTTCCGCGACCTCTACGTGACCAACTACGGTGACAATGTCCTCTACCGGAATCGAGGCGACGGGTCCTTTGCGGATATCTCTGCGACCTCCGACACGCCTGGAAACCAGTACAGCACCAGCGCCGCCTTCCTCGACTATGACAACGACGGCGATCTCGACCTCTACGTGGCGCACTACGTGGTCTTCGATGTCGACAACATGCCCGACGACGCGACGCAGGAGAAGCTCTGCGTCTTCCTGGGTGGTGTGGTTTACTGCGGTCCGGGGGGAATGCCGGGAACCGGTGATGTCCTCTACCGTAACGAGGGCGACAACACCTTTTCCGACGTCTCCGCCGCCTCCGGCGTCGACCAGGCCGGCGACAAATACGGTCTGGGCGTTATTCCTGAAGACTACGACGGTGACGGTGACCTGGATCTGTTCGTCGCCAACGACGCGACGCCGAATGTTCTGTTCCAGAACGAGGGCGACGGAACCTTCTCCAATGCCGCCCTTCTCGCTGGTGTTGCCTACAATGCCGATGGTGACGAGGAGGCCGGCATGGGCGTCGATTTTGGTGACATCGACAACGACGGTGATCCCGATCTGATCATCACTCACTTCTTCTCAGAGACCAACACCCTCTACCGCAACGATGGCGGCGGCACCTTCACCGACGTCACGGCAATGGCGGGTCTGGCAGCACCAACGATCAGCTCCGTAGGGTTCGGCACGGGTTTCTTCGACTACGACAGCGACGGCGACCTGGATCTGTTCTTCGCCAACGGCCACGTGTATCCCCACATCTCCCTGGTCCCGTCGGGAGGCACCTATCGACAACCCAACCAGTTATTCCGCAACGACGGACGGGGACACTTCGTCGACGTCAGCGCCGATTCGGGCCCCGGTCTGGCCGTACGCAAGACCAGCCGCGGCGCTTGCATGGGTGACTACGACAACGACGGGGACGTGGATGTCTTTGTCGTGAACATGAACGACACGCCATCCCTGCTGCGTAATGAGAGTGGCAACGGCGGCAACTGGCTGACGATTCAGGTCGTCGGCACGCGATCCAACCGCGACGGCGTGGGTACGCGCATCCGCGTGGTGACCAGCGACCGCACCCAGACACGCACCGTCAACGGTGCCTCCAGCTACATGTCACACCGCGACATTCGCGCCCACGTGGGCCTCGGCCACGAGCGCCGTGCGGCGCACGTGGAGCTCACCTGGCCCGATGGCGAGATCCAGGTCGTTTCCGACGTCCCGGCCAATCAGCTACTTGTGGTGCGCCAGGGCGAGGGCCACGACATCCTGCCGCTGGGACCCGCTCCTGCCACACCGCACCGGTGATCCAGGACTTCCCGCACAGCTAGGGGCGCCCCCCGGCGGACGCTGCTGTGCGGATGGCATCAGCTCGCTGCGTCAGGGGCCGCGCTTCATCCTGGCGGCCCTGCTTGTCGAGGAGAGAGGCCAGATTCCCCAGCGGCTCCGTCAGCTCAGGATGGTCGTCCCCAAGGAGCCCCTCCCGCAGACTCAGGGCACGCCGGAACAACCCCTCCGCCTCGCCCCAGGCTCCACGCCCCTCATAGAGACGTGCCAGGTCGCGGCAGGTTCGGTAGAGATCCGGATGCCAGGATGTGAGGAGGCGCTCCTGCGCGGCGAGGGCTCGTCGGTAGTACTCCTCAGCTCGGCCGAGTCGTCCCGCGATGACGTGGTCCAGCCCCTGACCATATAGGCGTAGCCCGAACTGACGCTTCTCGAGGGAGTCGGCGCGGGCAAAGTCGCCCAACTCGCGGCTCAGGGCCGCGGCTCTCCCCAGGTTGGTGGTGATAGCCAGATCGCCATGCTCGAGCCGCTCCTCCCCGATGGACAACAGACGGGTGTACAGGCTGTCCGCATTCGCCAGGTCGCCCCGCGTGCTGTGCAGCTCGGCAAGCTTCGCGAGTGTGGCGAGGGAAGCGTCGGCTTCTTCGCCTATATACGCCTCCTGGATCTGGAGAAGCTCTCGATACAGACTGTCAGCACGCGCCAACCGACCGCGAACCTCGCTGACCCGGGCCAGGGCATCCAGGGTGCTCCGCAGGCGGGCGTCCTGCGGGGGAAATGCCGTCGCCTCGCCCCAGGCCCGTTCCAGCGCCGAATCCGCCGCGGCGTATCGTCCCTGGTCCATGGCCTGCAGCCCGGTTCGGTAGTGGGCCTCCCAGGGGCCGGGTGTCTGCCGGTCAGCTGATCGGCCGCAGCCCCAGCCGACCAGCACGCCGCCGCACAGGACCGCCACGAGTGCCACCCGTCGCCCGCCCATGGGCATCCTCCGGCTCACGGTGTCGGCAACGAGGTCAGCAACTGGCTCAGGCGCTCGCGCAGACGATCCGAGGGCTGTGTGCCCAACGCCCGCTCGATGGACTGCCGCGCCTCTACCAGGCGGCCCGCGTTGATCTGGGCCATGCCAAGGCAGTACCAGCCACGACCCTCGTCCGGAACCAGCTTCGTCGCCCGCTCCAGATGGCCGATGGCTTCCTCGTGGAGCTGACGTACGCTGAGCATGCTCCCGATGTTGACCAGTGCCTGGAAATGATCAGGATCGGCCTGCAGGGCCATCCGGTAGTATTGCTGCCCCTCATCCGATCGCTTGTGCTCCACCAGCAACCCGGCCACGCGATTGAGCATGTCGGCGTCCCTTGGCGCCAGCCCTGCAACCTTCCCAAACTTGTTCACCGCCTCGTCCATGTACCCATGCTGGGCAAAGAACATCCCCAGTTTGAGATGGTGGATAGCCTCCTCGGGCGCCTCGAGGATCGAGTCACGCAGCTTGCGAAGCTGCTTGACCGCATCGGGATCGCCGCCTCCCACTTCCTGCAGGTGCTGATAGCGGGCCATGGCTGCAGCCGCCCTCTCCCGCTCCCCGATTCGCCGCGCGACAGAAGCGGCCCTGTAGCACAATCGCGCGAAGCCAATATCGAGGGCCATCGCTTCCTCATACGTGTCCAACGCCCTGGCATCTTCCCCCGCCCCCTCGAAGGACCGGCCCAGGTAGTAGTAGAGGGTCGCATCCTCGGGGTATAGTCGCAGGGCGCGCTCCAGCTGCTGCGTGGCCTCACCGAACCGGTTGGTGGCGAGGTAGACCTCGGCGAGGCGGCGACGCGTCTCCGGATGAGACGGCGCCAGGGCGGCGGCGTGAAGAAGGTGTTTCTCAGCTTCGTCGAAGTTGCCGAGTTTGGTGTTGATGCCGCCAAGATTGACGTA
Organism: Gemmatimonadota bacterium; assembly: GCA_018673255.1. Next base: position 28,817 of record JABHDC010000124.1, on the reverse strand, counting down.
GGTCAGGACCGAGCTCGACCCCAACTTGACGATGCGCTCAAGAGCCTCGATGGCCGGGGCGTAACGGCCGTCTTCCGCATAGGCGATTGCCATCAGGTTCAGGAATTCTGCCGACGTGGGGTCGTCTTCCAGCCCGGACTGACAGACCACGATGGCTTCGGCGTAGTGGCCCAGCTGCAAGTGCCCGCGCGCCAGCTCGGCACGCTCTGATAGCGTCCCCAATTCTGCCCTGACCTGCTCGGGAGACTCGGATTCGCCGGCACAGCCGACCAGCCATAGGATCGCCAGGATCCTCATCAGCCGCGTGGGTGTCATTGTCCCTCCTCCAGACGCAGTGTCTGGTCGGCCGCCACTCCGGTGTGCACCTCCCGCCTTCCTGAGGGCCACCGGATGTGGAGTTCATCGACCAAAGTCCGGGGACCGAGGCCGAATTCCACGGGCAGAGAGTTGGTGCTGCCAAACCCGTTGCCACTGCTGATCTCGGCGGCTTGGACGTGGTCGCCGGACCGCACCAGCAGCCGTGCGCCGATGGCTCCGGTATTGGGTTGCGCCCCCCGCAGGTCGACCGCCAGCCAGTGGTTGGCATGTCCGTCATTGCGATACAAGGCATTGGGCCACGTATCACCATCGTAGTGCCCGCCCAACCCAGCGTAGATATCGAGATCACCGTCCCCGTCGTAGTCGGCCAGACTGACGCCGTGCCCCTTACCCAGGTTGCCCACGCCTGCCGACTCGGTGATGTCGACGAACCGCTCGCCAGCCACATTGCGATAGAGGATGTTGGGCTCCAGTCGGAGGAAGTTAGGACCACCGTTGTTCAGATACACATCGATATAGCCGTCGTAGTCCACGTCGCCGAAGCCGGCCCCCATGGAACCGACCGCGCGCGACAACGGCGTACCGGCCGCCACGTCGGTGAAAGTGCCGTCGCCATTGTTGCGGTAGAGGTGTGGCGCGCTCGGGCCGCTGCCCCGACCCGTGACCTGCGACTCGACGAACGACTCATAGTAAGAGAAGGCGCTGACGAACAGGTCCAGGTGGGTGTCGTTGTTGTAATCGAAGAAGAACACGACATAACTACCGGATCCCGGATCCTGGACGCCGGCCAACTTCGTCACGTCGGAGAAGGTGCCGTCGCCATGATTGCGATACAGCGTGTTCTGGCCACCCACGTCGGAGACATAGAGATCCAGATCGGCGTCGTTGTCGTAGTCGCCGAAGGCCACGCCCAGGGTCTTGCCCTGCTTCGCCACACCCGCTTGCGATGCTACCTCTGAGAAGGTGCCATCGCCGCGGTTGCGGAACAGGGAGTTCGGGGTGCCAGTGCCCGTGACCCCATTGGCCACGTAGAGATCGAGAAAGCCATCGGCGTCGATGTCACCCCAGGCATGGGTAAAACTGTCCCCCGCATCGTCTACGCCGGCCTCCGGCGCCGCCTCGACAAATGTCCCGTCACCGCGATTGCGCAGAAGCGAATTGGGCGAGCCACCCTCCCAGGCGTCGCGCGTCACGTACAGGTCCAGGTCCCCGTCGCCATCGTAGTCGGCACAGCTGGCCCCCCAACCGCCGCGAGGGTCGTCGACGCCTGCGGCAGAGGAAATGTCGGCAAAGCCCTCTTCGCCGAGGTTGCGGTACATCGCGTGGGATGTGTGAATACCGGTGGTGAACAGGTCGAGGCGGCCGTCGCCGTCGTAGTCACCCCAGGCGCTGCCCCGTCCCCGATCGTCCTTGGCTACACCCAGGCGCGGCCCCACGTCGGTGAAGTGGACGGGTGACGGCTCCGACACGGGCTCCACCTGCAGGCGGTAGCGGTCCTCCAGTTGGCCAGGGTACTCGCCGTTCTCGGCCAGGTACGCCAGTCGCAGATTCCACTGCCGCACGCGACGCCGGCTCTCGCGCTTCAGCAACTCATCGGTGGAGGAGGGGCGTGGCTGCCCGTCGATGTCGTCGATGGCGTGCTTCAGAGCCGCGATGGCGGCGCCGTACTCGCCGAGCTTGAAGCGAGCGGTGCCGAGCAGGGCGGCCAGATGCTGGTCGACGGGATCTTCGGCCAGCAGCTCGTCGAGAATGGCGGTTGCCTCCTCGAGCCGTCCCAGCCGCAACATGGAGGCGGCAGCCCCGGCTCGTGCTGCTTCGTTCGCGGGATCGGAATCCAGCATGGCCTCGTACTGACCCAGCGCACGCTTCGCATCGGGCGGCGGCACCATCATCCACAACTGGCCCAGGATCATGCGCGAGGGGATGTGCCAAGGATGTCGCGCGACCACAGCCTCCAGCAGACGCCGGGCCTGGTGCTTGTCATCGGACTTGGTCGGAATCCCGTCGAGCAATAGGTCCTGGGTGCGCAGGTAGGTCTGAGCCAGCTGGAACCCGGCCTCGACCCGGTCCGGATCTGCTTGAAGCGCCTTGCGCAGGTAGGGGCGGGCGGTCTCGAAGCGCCCCACACGCATGTACATCTCGCCCAGCCCGATCCAGGACTCATAGTGGGTGGAGTCGGTGCGCAGAACCTCGCGGAAGCTCTCGACAGCACCAGGAAAGTCGCGCGCTGAGATCCGGTCGAGGGCGCCTTGGTAGAGCCGGGCCACGGTGAGGCTGTCAGGTCGGCTGGTGTCCTGGGCATGAGCCGATGTCGCCGGCAGGGCGATGAGAAGAGCCGCTACGAATGATCCCAAAGAAGACATCGGCAACCTGGCGTGGCGAGTACAGCGGCGGTCGCCAGTGCTGGCCGACTCGACTAGCCGGGGCCAAGGCGATTACATTGCCGTCGCGTCGAGTTGAGACCGGGGCGGTTCATCCCCCATGACAACCAGTTTCGGAACAGGAATATGAGCAAACAGAGGGATAAGGGACAGCAAGCACGCGCAGCCGCCACCAAGCACTCAGGGCTGTGGCGCTGGTGGTTGGGTGCTGTGGTGGTGGTCGCGGTGGCAGGCCTTTTCGGTCTCCACTGGAACCAGCAACGGCTCGACGAGGTGGCACGAGATGCCACGCAGCTGGGCGTCCAACGACGCGGTCAGGGACGGCTCGACGATGCGATCAGGGCCTTCCAGAAAGCCCTGGATGCTCGGCCGGAATTCGTCGAGGCGTGGAGCAATCTGGGCGTGGTGTACACGATGCAGGAACGTTACCAGAAGGCGGTTGACTGCCTCGATCGAGCCGTCGAGATCCAGGCCGATCTCTTCGAGGCGCGCATCGGCTTGGCCATCGCCCACGAAAAGCTGGGCAACGTTCGCGACGCCGAGGCTCAATACAAGTACGCCCTGCAACTGCGGCCCTCTTTCGCCCAGGTCTCCTACAACCTCGGACGCCTGTATCAGGAAGAGGGAGCCCTGGAAGAAGCGGGCAAGTATTACCGTGAGGCCCTGCGGCACAAGCCCGACTTTACGGCGGCCATGGCGAACCTGGGTTACGTGTACCACATCCAGGAGAGGCTTGACGAGGCCATTGAAGTCTACGAGCGGGCCCTCGTTATCGTGCCACGGGAAGGGCCACTCTATCAACGGCTGGGCTGGAGCTACATGGCTCTCGGCGACCACCAGAACGCCCGACGGGCGTACAAGCAGGCCATCGCCCTGGGCGTGGAGAGTGCCCAGGACTGCCGTGACCTGGGCACGATCCTCGAGCTGGAGGGCGATCTGGAGGCGGCCATTACTCGTTACGAGCGGGCCATCGTACTGGATCCCCAATACGGTGATTCCTCCTACCGCCTGGGGGCCGCTCTGGAGAAGCTGGGTAACGACGGCGGCGCCGACAGGTCCTACCAGCGCGCTATCGCCCTCGACCCGGACCATGCCGCCGCCCACTACAACCTGGGACGTCTCTATCTACGCCTGGGACGCGCCGAAGAAGGCGCCGAGCTCATAGCCACCTTCGAAGAGCTCAAAGCCTACGAGAGCGAACTCAAGGCGAAGCAGCGGGCCGTGGCCCGCACCCCCCGCGATCCCCAGGCCGCCTATGACCTGGGGATGGTCTACTTCGGTCGGGGGCGCCTGGAAAAAGCGCGAGAGGTCTTCGAAAAGATCGCCCGTCGGCACCCCGACTTCACTGTCGCAGGTGACAAGCTGGAAGAGATCGAGCGGCTCAGGTAGGATGAGCCTGGGCCACCGCGTCGGTGCGATAGATCTGCTGGCTGCCGAGGACCTGTGAGTCGAGGCTTGTCAGTCGGATCGGCGCTCGATGGGGGCCATCGGTCCCCCCAGGAACATGCGAGCCCAGTATCCGTCGTTGCGGCCGATCCCATACACGAGGAAGTGGCCACCATAGGCGCCGCCGTCCGGATCGGTGTGCACCACCGAGAGGCCGTACTCGTCTCCGCGTCGCGGCGCCCGCCACGTGGGATCACTGACTCCCAGCGTGGGCGCCATGGCCACCTTCGCCTCCAGGACGAAATCGGCCGGGCTCCTCCCCCAGGGATCCATGCTGAGCTGGTACTCGACGGCGTCGTGAGGCAGGGGCTCCTCGATATAGGTCGTGTCCTGGCTGCCGTGGCGCCACCACGCGCCATAGGAGGGCCGGGCCGGATCGATCACAAAGCAGAACCCGTTGCCGCCCTGGCCAAATTCCTCGGGTATGTCGTCACGTGGGGCCTCGACGAACCAGCAGACGCAGTCCTTGAAGTACCAGCGGCTGTCTTCGTGGGCCGGGTCGACACTGTCGTTGACGTTGTCGAGGACTTCCGCACCGAAGTACAGATACTCTTCGTCCCAGGCGACGTAGTAGCGGGCCTGCAGGTCCTGGATCGGGGATTCGTCCTCGCCGTGGTCGGTGAGCCGATTGCGGTCGGCCTCATACCAGGGCGTGTGACGCAGCCGCTCAATGTCCCACACGCCGTCGGTGAAGGCCCGGTCTCGCCACTCCCCAAGATCACCGTCGATGACAGGCGGCGCTTCAAGTTGGGGTGCGGTGAACGTGTAGTGGGGCGCCTGACTCCAGACGGGGCTGCAGAGCAGGACGATGGTGGTGACCAGTGCAGTGGCATTCAAGATTCACCTCCCGCGATGAAACGGTTTCCGAGACTCTGATGTTCCATCCTCAGTTTAGACATGACGACCGGGGCGGTCCAAGCACCCGGCCATGCGTGTCTGGTTCGGGTCTTCCCGGTTGACTGTTTCCGGCTCGGCGACTACTGTGTGCAATCACCATGCAGACACTTCTTCACCGATCCGTCGCCGTCCTCTTCGCCCTGGTCATCGTTGCTGGTTTCTGGCATGCGGCTGGGGGAAGTCGCGACGATTTCGACACGGAACGGGGCATCACGTGGCTGGTCCCGATCACCTACATGAAGCCCGCCTACGAGGAGCTCGCCGAGACCTTCCGCCAGGCCCATCCCGACATCCCCTTGCGGGTCATCTGGGTGCCGGGGAACGAGTACCAGATGAAGTTCAAGACCCTGGCCGCGGCCGGCGACGCGCCCGACGTGTTATACACCGGCGACGTATGGGTCGCTTACATGCTGCCCTTCCTGCGGCCCATCACCGACTTCGTTGAGCGCGACCTGGAGGAGATCGATCTTGATGACTTCTACCCCGAGGTTCTCAAGGCGATTCAGCACAAAGGGGACTACTACTTCCTCCCCGTCCACATCAACGTATCCCTCCTGTACTACAACAAGAAACTCTTCGACGAGGCGGGGCTGGCCTACCCCGACCGCACCTGGACATGGGACGACCTGGTACACGCTGCCTCGCGCATCCGGCGCACCCTACCCGACGGAACCGAGATATGGGGATGCGACATGGATCCGGGCTGGTGGGGGGAGTGGCTGATGTATGTCCGCCAATCCGGTGGACGGATGTTCAACGAGGATCTCACCCGGTGCCTGCTCGACACGCCCGAGGCCATCCGCGGAGTCAAATTCTACCGCGACAAGGTGCTCGAGTACGACATCTCCCCCCGGCCGGGATACGGCCCCACGACCCGCTTCGCCAGCGGCCGGATGGGTCTGGTGTGCGGCGGCCACACCACCTTCTGGCGCATCTACAACAAGGTGCCAGATCTCGAGTGGGACATCGAGATCCTGCCCCTCGGCCCGGTGCAGCGCAACGGCGGCGAGATTGCCGTGGGGGCCTACGCCATCAGCAAGGACTCGCGCCATCCGGAGAAGGCCTGGGAGCTGGTCAAGCACCTGGCCTCCAGGGAGGGCGTCGCCGCCGAATGCCGTGCGGGCGGCGTGCCGACCCGACGCTCGGTGGCCGAGGAGCTCATGCTTGGCCCCGGACGCAACGAGAGCCCGAGGAACGTGCAGGCCGCATTCGACCAGATGCCCTATGCCATGCCGATTCCCCGCTCACCCGACTACATCGAGATCGCCATCGAGGTCATCCAACCCGAGATCGACCGTATGCTGCAGGGTGAACAGACCCCTGAGGAGGCATGTCGCCGCGCTACCGAGGCCGCCAACCGTTTCATCGAGACCCTGGGCCGGGGCGAGCGATGACCGGTCAGCGACATAGGGACCTGAGGCTGACATGAAGGGATCGCGACCAACCCTCTGGTTCTACATCATGGCGGGGCCATCCATCGTTGGCTTCGTGGTCTTCTCGATGCTCCCGATGCTCTACTCCCTCTACTTGAGCTTCACACGCTACACCGTCGTGCAGCCGCCGGAGTGGATCGGCTTCGACCACTACGTCTACCTCTTCTACCACGACCCCTCCTTCTGGCCTTCGGTGAAGGTGACGCTCGTCTTTGCCGTCTTTCAGGTTCCCCTGGCTCTGATCACCTCTCTGTCCATCTCTCTGCTGCTGAACTGCAAGGTGCGTTTCCTGGGTCTCTACCGCACCATCTACTACATCCCTTCCATCCTGCCTTCGGCGGCTTCGGCGGCCATCTTCGTCTACATCTTCAACGGCGAGTACGGTCTGCTCAACCACTTTCTGGCTCAGGCCGGTATCGAGGGGCCGGCCTGGCTCGAGTCCACCACCTGGGCCCTGCCCACGCTCATCGTCATCAGCTTGTGGGCCTTCGGCAACGCCATGCTCATCTTCCTCGGCGGGCTCCAGAGCGTCGACCGAGCACTGTACGAATCGGCGTCCATCGACGGTGCCGGCGCGTTGCGGCGCTTCATGCACGTCACGATGCCGCAGATCTCACCCGTCTTCTTCTTCAACCTGGTCATGGGCGTCATTGGCTCCCTGCGCGTCTTCGACCTGGCCTACGCCTTCGGCGCAGCCCAGGGCAAGACGCCCGGTGGCCCCGCACAGGCCACCCTCTTCTACGTACTCAACCTCTATCAGCGGGCCTTCAACTACTTCCACATGGGCCAGGCCAGCGCCATGGCCTGGATCCTGTTCGCGATCACAGTGATTCTCACGTGGCTAAACTTCCGCCTCGCTCGCAAGTGGGTGCACCATGAGTAGCGATGGTGGAGGCACCATGAGCAACGATAACCGGCGCCAGGTGCGTCCCGGACGAGCCGTCCTCTACGGCGTCCTTACCTGTGGCGCGGCCATCATGCTGATCCCGCTGAGCTGGATGGTGCTGACCAGCCTCAAGACATTTGTCGAGGTCCTGCAGGAGCCCACCCGCTGGATCCCGGCGCTGGCCCAGTGGAGCAACTACCGGGTGGTCTTTCAGGAGTTCGAATTCGGCCTCTACCTTTGGAACTCCGTCTTCGTCACCGCCATGTCCATCGTCGGCAGCCTGATCTCCTGTTCTCTGGCGGCCTATGCTTTCGTCTTCCTTGAGGTGCGCTTCAAGGGACTCCTCTTCGCGGCCCTCCTGTCGACGATGCTGCTGCCAGCCCAGGTAACCATCATCCCCCTCTTCAAGTTCTTCGCCACCATCGGGTGGGTGAACACCTACCTGCCCCTCATCCTGCCCCACTGGTTAGGTCTCAACGTCTTCGCCATCTTCCTCATGCGCCAGTTCTTCCTCACGATCCCGAAGGCGTACGTCGAAGCGGCCCGTATGGACGGTGCCTCGGAACTGAGCATCCTGTGGAATGTCGTCGTCCCCCTGAGCATGCCTGTGCTGCTCACGGCCACGGTCTTCACCTTCCTGGGCAGTTGGAACGATCTGTTCGGCCCCCTGATCTATCTCCACGACGAGCGCCTCTTCACAATGCCCATCGGCCTGTTCTCCTTCATCGCCAAGGCCGGGGTGCTCGAGGGTGGTGGTGGTACTGCGGTGACGCCGTGGAATCTGGTCATGTCCCTCACTACGGTGATGATCGTGCCCGTCATCATCGTCTTCTTCTTCGCCCAGAAGCGCTTCATCGAGGGCGTTGCCGCTTCCGGTCTGAAGGGATAGGGCGATCTCAGTGAAAGCCCTTTTCTACGACTCCTTGAGAGACTGCTCCGACTTGGTGGTGTCCCTCGAATTGGGGCGCTACGCTTGATCCACGCCGACGATGGCGCCAAGTCTGGGCACAGACCGGTTGCGCCGTGGGCCCAGCGGACCAGGGGCGCCTTTCTGCTCAGTTTCCTGGTCCTTCTTGGCTGCGGTGGTGAGTCGAGTCAACCCCGGCCTGGCGACCCCACCGAGGTGGTGATGTGGGAGTTTGGTGGCGTCGAAGGGCATCGCGACTGGATTCGGACGGCCGTCGACTCCTTCAACACCTCGCGTCAAGACATCCAGATCCACCTGGAATTCCGTGACTGGAGTACCCAGCGGGAGAGCCTGATCAGCTCGACCATCATGGGCGAGGGCCCGGACATCATCCGCGTTCATCACAAGTACTCTGTCGAGTTCGGTCAGCTCGGCGGTCTCTACCCCCTCGAGCGATTTGCCGACTTCCCGCAAGTGAAAGGGCAGATCTTCGCCAACGCCTGGGAGCAGGTGGCCTTTGAGGGCCAGCACTACGGCGTGCCCGTGACGCTGCTCCCCTTCATTCTGGCTGCCAATCGCAATCTCATGGACAGTGTCGGTGTGGCCATCCCCGAGACCTGGGAGGAATTGCGTGCAGCGGGCGAGCTCTTCAAGGCCCACGACCTCCACGCCTTCACGATGCCGGGCGGCCTCAATCTCGATTCGGCCTATCGCTTCCTGCCTTTGCTGTTCAAGGCAGGCGGACGGGTTCTCAACGAGGACTGGTCGGCAGCTGCCTTCAACGGTCCCGCCGGTGTGGGGGCTCTCCGTTTTCTGGTCGATCTGAAGACCGCGGGGTACATGCCCGCCGCCGCCGCAGCCTATGCCTTCGACGAAAACACCGCGCACTGGTGCGGTGGCCGCGCCGCCATGTCGATCGAAGGTCCCTGGTGGCAGAACACGATCACTGAGAATTATGATTTCGACCTGGCCAACCTGGCGCTGGCCCTCATCCCCGGCCCGTCTGTGGCACTCGAAGACGGCGCCCCGCGCACGCTGTTGGATGTGGTGATGGTCTCGATCACCGGATACTCGAAGGTTCCTGAGCCGGCCTGGGAGGTCATCAAGGCTCTCAACGTCGAGCACCCGGTGTGGCGCTCACCAAACCCTGGCATGGGGGGCATTCCGGCTCTGAAAGCGGCCTACGGACCCGGTGTGGAGTCCGACTACATCGACCTGGAGGTGTTGGCCGCGGCGGCCGCCAACGGCCGGGGCTGGCCCGGCCATCCGGCCATCACCGAGATTCAACGGCACCTGGCCGATGCCGTGAATGTGGCCCTGACCGGTGTGAGGGGACCACGCGAAGCCCTGGATGACGCAGCGGTCGAGGTGAACGAACTCCTGGAGGATTACTGAGGAATGCGGCTCCATCCGAAGGCCCTGCCCTACGCGTTCGTCACGCCGGCCCTCCTCGTGCTGAGCGTGGTGATCTTCTACCCCGTGGTCAGCAACGTGATCATGAGTCTGCATCGCGTGCGGCTGTTGAAGGGTGGCGGGGACGAGTTCATCGGGCTGGCCAACTACGTGAAGCTGCTGGGGAGCAGCACCTTCACCGGCAGTGTGGCCAGCTCCCTCAAGTTCACCCTCCTTTCCCTTCCCATCGCCTTCGTGTTGGGCCTGTTCCTGGCCCTGATCTTCAACGAGATCGGCCGGTACCGGGCGGTATTCACCGGCTTCCTTCTGGTCCCCTGGGCCATTGCGCCCGTGGTCACCGGCTATATGTGGCGCTGGCTCTTCCACGACAGCTTCGGGCTTGTCAACCACTTCCTGCTGCAGCTGGGACTGATCGATGACAACGTGTACTGGCTCGCCCAGCCCGACACGGCCCTGGCAGCCGTCATCGTCGCCAATGTGTGGCGCTTCATGCCCTACATCACCATCATGATCCTGGCCGGCCTGCAGAGCATCCCCTCGGAGTTGTACGAGGCGGCTCACGTGGATGGGGCCAACGTGGTGCAACGCCTGTGGTATGTGACCCTGGCTCAGCTGCGCCACGTGATGGGTGTCGTCTTCCTCTTCGCCACCATCTGGATGGTCAATGACTTCGCTCTCATCTTCATCATGACCGAAGGGGGTCCGGCCAAAGCCACCCAGGTCGTACCTATCACCATCTACCGAATCGCCTTCGAACAGTTGCGCCTGGGAAGAGGGGCGGCGGCCGCCGTCATGTTACTCCTGGTGCTGCTCATCCTGAGCGTCATCTTCATCCGCGTCGTGTTCCGCGATCGCCAGGTGACCCGTGAGGCTTAGTACTCAGAAGCGGCTGCGCAGTGTCCTGGGCTACGGGCTGGGCGGCGTGTTTGTCGCCGCCTTGGTGCTGCCCCTGCTGTGGGTGATGTCGACTTCTGTACGTCCCCTGTCAGAGGTCACCACCGTACCGCCCGTCGTCTTTCCCAGCGAGATCCGATTCGACGCCTACATCGACCTTTGGGACGAGGCACCCTTCCTGGACTATGTCCTCAATAGCGTGGTGATCTCAACGCTGACGGCGATCGTGGCCCTGGCCTTCAGCATCACCACCGCCTACGCCTTCGCGCGGTTCCGGTTCAGGGGTAGTGCGGCCCTGCTGATGCTCGTGGTGATGTCACAGATGCTACCGGGGTCATCGATCCTGATTCCCCTCTTCCAGGTCATCCGCTCATTCGGTCTGCTCGACACCCATGCGGGCATGGTACTCATCTACACCGGTTTTGCCATTCCCTTCTGCACGTGGCTCCTCAACGGCTACTTCCGTGCCATCCCGGAGGAACTTGAGCAGGCGGCCCTCATCGACGGTTGCTCGAGACTGGCCGTCCTCTATCGCATCGTCCTGCCCCTTGCTGCCCCAGCCATCATCGCCGTTGGGACTTTTGCCTTCCTGCTGTCGTGGAACGAGTTCACCTTCGCTTTCGTGTTCACCAAGTCGAGAGCCCTCACGATTCCGGTGGGCATGCGGGCGGCGTTCTTAGGGCAGTACGTCAACAAGTACGACCTGCTGTTCGCCGCCTCTCTGGTGTTCAGCCTACCGCCCATCGCCCTGTTCGTGAGCCTGCAGAAGTACTTCGTACAGGGACTGACCGCAGGTGCGGTGAAGCAGTGAACCGGTAGCCAGACCGGGCGCCGAACTTGCCTCGGGCGCGCCGGGGATTCGTCATTGACGGGTCTTCGGATTACGGCGTCTCGTCCACCAGCACCATCTGGCCCCACGTCGAATCATCGTCCCCGTCGCCGTAAATCAGGAGATGGCCGCCGTAGTCTTCACCATCCGGATCGGTGTGAACGATCTCCAGGCCGTACACATCACCGGAGGCGGGGGGCGTCCAGCTGGGATCGCTGCGGCCGAATAGTGGGGCCATCTGTATACGCGCCTCGAGAACGAAGTCAGCCGGACTGCGGTCCCAGGGATCAAACCGAAGCTCGTAGTCGAAGGAACCAGCTGGCAGAGGCTCCTCGACATAGCTGCGGTCCGGCGCGCCGTGACGCCACCAGGCGCCGTAGGTCGGTCGCGAGTCGTCGATGAGGAAGCACAGGGCATTGTCTCCCTGCTCGAAGTGCTCGCTCGTTTCGTCGCGGGGCGCCTCCACAAACCAGCAGATACAGTCCTTGAAATACCACCGTTTGTCCTCGTGGGCCGGATCGATCACATCGTTGATGTTGTCGAGCACCTCCGCTCCCAGATACAGATACTCGTCATCCCAGGCCACGTAGTAGCTCGCCTGCAGATCTATCTCCCCAGCGGATTCCCCGGTGTGGATGGTCAGGCGGTTGCGCTCGGGATTATACCACGACATCTGGCTCAGCCGTTCGATGTCCCAGGGTCCGCCAGTGTAAGCCAGCTGTCGCCACTCGCTCAGATCCGCGTCGATCACCGGGGGTGTCGGCAGATAGGGAACGTGGATGGACACCTCGTCACACGCGGCAAACAGAACCAGAAGCAGGCCTGCGAATCGGGACCACTTGGGCATTGGCATGGGCTTCCTACCGGGAATCTGGATAGCGGCGAAAAGGTGCCGCTGGCGGCCGAGCTCCTCAGGGACTGCTGAGCGTCGGTGGGGATCAGACCGGACACCATCAGGGAGAGCGTCACGAGGCGGCAACCAGCCAGGTGCTGCCAGCTGAATGCCGTGGACCCCGGTCTGGGGGGATGCATCGGGTATCGGAAATCACCCAGACTCCACATCGCAAGTCAAGGTCGCGTACCCTGGTTGCGTCTCGGCAACGTGTGGATCCTGTACGTAGATTTCGATCTGATGTCAGACTCGATCGCAACCAACTCAGTGAGGCCGATACTGTGAAACGCAATATCCTGTTCATCGCCGTCGATGACCTGCGGCCGGAGATCGGTTGCTTCGGCAAGGCCAAGCTCCACACGCCCAACCTGGATCGCCTGGCATCGTGGGGCGTGCAGTTCGACCGTGCTTATTGTCAGGTCCCCATCTGCATGCCATCCCGGGCCAGCCTGCTCAGCGGCGTGCGACCCGACGACACCTGGCGCGACCGGATCGCTGCCATGTGTCCCAATGGCGAGCCGTCCCTCCCCCATCATCTGAAACAGGCCGGCTACACTACGATCTCCATCGGCAAGATTTACCATTACAATGACGACGACGAAGAGGCCTGGTCCACTCGGTACACCGACACCTTTGGCGAGGCCGACTATACCTGCGATGGTTATTGCGCGGGGTACCAGCTTGCCGAGAACCAGCGCAAGCTCCTGAACTTCCGGCGCCGACTCGAGGGGGAAGACGTGGAGTTGCCACCGCGTATCGAGTGCGCCGACGTGGCTGACTCTGCCTACCCCGACGCCATCATCGCCGATCGTGCCATCGACACTCTGCGCCAGCTACACGGTGGGGAGACACCCTTCTTCCTGGCCACCGGCTTCTACCGTCCACACCTGCCTTGGGCGGTCCCCAAGAAGTACTGGGACCTCTACGATCGCGAAGACGTCGACCTGGCGGACAACCCGTTCTTCCCGAAAGATGGCATCGGCAAGTCCGACTTCAGCGACTTCCTGCACTACGCCGACGAGGATCTCGGTGACACGTTCTCCGACCTGGGTCGGTACTCAGACGAGGACTTCCCGGTGCTGAGCGAGGCCAAGCAGCGCGAGTCCGTGCACGGATATTGGGCCAGCGTGAGTTTCGTGGACGCCCAGATCGGCCGCGTGCTGGATGAGCTCGAGCATTTGGGCCTGGCCCAGGAGACGGTGGTGGTGCTGTGGGGAGACAACGGGTGGCACCTGGGAGAGCACAAGCTGTGGTCGAAGACCACCAGCTTCGAGGAGTCGACGCGCGTGCCGATGATCGTCGCCGCACCTGGCACCCAGAGGGGAGCTCGTACCGACAGATTCGCCGAGTTGGTGGACCTGTACCCAACACTGTGCGACCTCACCGGCCTGCCGATCCCTGCCCATGTGGAGGGGACGAGCCTGCAGCCGCTGCTGGTAGACCCGGACCGTGCGTGGAAGAGCGCCGTATTCAGTCGCATCTGGGACGCCTCCACGGTGCGCACCGAGCGTTACCGACTGACGCACTACGCCGAGGCTTCGACGGAGGGTGATGTCCAACACCTGCCCAGTTCAGGGCAGGTCGAGCTCTTCGACCTGGTGGCGGATCCGGACGAGAACGTGAACGTGGCGGCACAGAACCCGTCCGTCGTCGAGGTGCTGATGTCCATGCTGCGCCGAGGCTGGCGGGAGGCCGTTCCCGTCGACCTGCCAGGGACGGAGCGATCACCCGACAGCTGACCAGCGCGATGAGGCCAATCGACGAGCGTCGTGGACGGGGTCCTACTGAATACCAATCACAGCCAGCTTGCCCCGATGACGCCTCCCTGTGGGCTCCTCGAGCACGAAAAGATAGATCCCCGGGGCGACCACAAACCCCGCGCTGTTGAGCCCCTCCCACGTGATTCGATCGCCCGGGGACTCGGCCGTTAGCTCGATCACCAGCTCGCCAGCGACGGTGTGGATCCTCAGGACGCTGCCGGGGGCCACATCGGCAAAGGTGAGGGGTGCTCCCGCCGCGGGTATGAAAGGATTTGGGTAGAAGGTGACCTGCGAACGCGACGCGTCGGGTTCTTCCATCTCGGCCAGCTGCAGACGACTGAGCCCGCGGCGGGTGCCGATCCACATGGCATTCTCCTGCTCGTCGTACAGCAGCGACTCGACGCGGTCGTCGATGAGGCCGCCGCCGGCCGCGGTGTGCACCGTCACCTCTCCGCCAGCCGCCAGCCGGGCCAGCCCGGATGCGGTGGCGATCCAGAGATTGCCGATGGCATCGCTCTCGAGATCGTTGATCTCATCAGAGGGTAGACCGTCCGTTGACCTGTGTACCTTCCAGGACAGAATCTGCAGCTGGCCGGCAGCCCGATCGTAGCGCACCTCTGCCTCGTTGAGGCCGTTGTCGGTGGCCACCCACAGCTTCGTCTCGCCTTCCACGAGCACGTCGCGAACTCGATCGCTGCTGAGCCGCTGCTCGTTGAGGGTGTTCACGTGCACCACCACTTCGTCACCCGAGGCGAACGGAGTGCCGCCGTCGTCGAAGAGTAGAAATCCATCCTTGGCGGTGGAGATCCACTTCAGGCCACTCGGCGAGATCGCGAATCTGCCGATGTCGCGCCGTTCCCCCAGGCCGAGCTCCTGCTGGGTGTAGCGTCGGCTCTGGCGGGGCGGGAATCCGTCCATCACGACCAGACCGGCCTGCACGTTGGTCATCCACATGAGACCGTCAGCGTCTCGCTGGATGTCACTGACGACGACGAAGGTGTTGTCGTCGCGGATCCCCCAGAGTTCGGAGTTGAACCATGTGCGAGTCTGCCAGCCACCGCGCTCGTCGCCAACGGCCAGGCCGTGACCCCATGTTCCCACCCACATGCGATCCTCTGGCCCCACGGCAAGACTGATGGCTACGTCGGAGGGCAGGCCGCTGCTGCCGTCAATCGTCTCCCACCGCGTCTCGCTGAATCGGTACAGCCCCAGGGCTGGTGTCACCCGGTCATTGGGGACGCTGGCCATCCAGAGACTGCCATCGGCTGCCTTTGCCATCTCGTAGAATTGATTGCCCGGCGGCTCCTGCGGGGCTGGCGGTGCGGGTGAGCCGTGGCTCGTCAGACCGGTCTGGGTGCCGATCCACAGGGGGCCCGCATTGCGCGACATCCCTCTGATCTTGCCGAAACCCAGCGCCAACCGTCGCCACTGGCCGTCTTTCACCCGCTGGAAAAGCTCGCCCCCGGCTGAGGCTGCCATCGGCAGCCCCTGCCAGACACCCAGCGAAGTGAAGGAGGCGGAACTCGCATTGTCGCGGAGAAAGGAGCCGCTCTCTGGCTGGAAGCGGAAGAGACCCGTCTCGGTGGCGGCCAGCACCAGACCGCCCACGGTGAGAACATCCTCAACAGCGGCAGTGTGGGCCCATGTGTCCCAACGATCTGGATCCAGCAGATTGGGTGACGACAGGTCAGCCCAGGCCACGCCTTCGTCGGTCGCGGCCCAGAGCACGCCGCCTGCCGTGACCAGGGAGTGGACGGCCGTGTTCCGTGGAAAGTCTCCCAGCTGCTGGTAGGACTCGCTGACCACCAGCTCATCAGCCAGGAACAGGCTGATTCCCAGCTCCGTGCCCACGAACAGGTGATGCCCCACGGCGACCAGGGCTTTTGCCGCGAGACCCGCGAAGGCGAGCACTGGGGGATCGAACCTCGTCTGCCCCTGGCGCAGTCGGCTCAGCCCCATGCCCTCGGTGCCAAACCACAGATCGCCGGCCCCGTCGACGGCTATGCTCAGAACCCGGTTGCCGGCCAACCCCTGCAACCTCGTGAGGCGGCCGTACTCTGCCGTTTCCGGATCGTAGCGCAGCACACCGCCACCGGTGGCGCACCAGACCTCGCCACCGTGATAGAGCACCTGCTCCACAGGCCGCATGCTGGTATGGGCGGACCAGGCACCATCATCCTGGGCCATCGCGTCGGTGGCCAGAAGCACCAGAGCGAGGGCAACGCCACAGACCCGGATGGAGCCGCCTCCGAAGGCTGACGGATGCCGTCGAGAGAGCATCAGCGCATCACCACGGCTGGGACCGTCGCGGTGGCGCCGCTGCCGGCCCCCGCTATGGCTGTCACATGACACAGGTACGTGCCATTGGCCAGATCCAGCGGAGGCCGCCATGCCAGCTGGTGGAAACCTCGCGCGCCATCCCCCTCGAAAGAGTCGACCAGCCGCCCGGAGAGGCTGAAGATCTGAACGCGTATTCTGTCGAGGCGAACGTGGGTCTCGAAGGTCAGATGCGCCTCGTCGACGACAGGATGAGGGTAGATCCGCAGGTCGGCGATCTCCGGACGGCTCGGTTCGATCCGGAAGCGAACCGTCTCCCGGGTGGTGTTGTTGTAGTTGTCCCAGGCGCGCAGGCTCAGCTCGTGCTCACCCGTCTCCAGCTCTGGTAGCTGGTATTCGAGGCCACCCGACTGGTAGGTGCCTTCCTCTGGCTGGTAGAGCCGGGTGAGAGAACTCGTCTGCCCGTCGAGGGTCAGCTCGATATCGTGGCCGATGGAGCCGGTGACATTGATGCCACTGGAATCGCTCAGCGATACAAGGAGTACGGGCAGGGATCTGACAACATCACCGCTTTCGAAATCAGCCACGCCGCGGAAACCGATGTGCACCTGGGGTCCGGCATCGTCCGGGTTCGCCCTCTCCGTGGTCCCGGTCAGGACCAAACCCTCAACACGGCCGAAGGCGGCCGGGCCCACCCCGCTCCAGGCGTAGGCGCTGATGCTCCCGCTGACGGCGCGGTAGGTAATGTCCTTGGGGACCAGGAAACGGGCCACGAAGTGCCCTGCATTGACTGGAACCCGGCCGCGGAACAAGGTGCCACCCAGCTGCTCGTAAGGGAGCTCGTCGAGGCGACCCGGTGTGGAGGAGTCGAACACCTCAATCTCGACCGTGCCATTGTAGATTGAGACGACGCTCCCCTCGCCGTCGACTACCTCGCCGGTGAGGCGCACTTCCTCCAGCGCCTGCAGAGTGTCTGCTACCTCCACTTCCACCTCGTAGACCGGCCGCGCCAGGTAGGTGGCCGGGTCCCCGAAGAGCGAGTAGCGCTGGATGACGTCGCGCTGGGTCGTGCTCGCCTCCACGAGTTGCTTGGCTTCCATGAGGGCCTGCCCCACGGGCACGTGGGTGCGACCGCCGCGAAGAAGGCGCTGGTAGAACTGGTGGGCCAGCTTCATGTTGCTGGGATGAAAGCCGATGCGTGTTGCCGAGATGGTTCCCACGGCTCCCCCCTTCGGCAGGTTGACGAGAGCCTCCGCGATCGTGGGCCCATTCAGTCGATCGAAGGGACCCACCTGACTGGCGGCGGTGAAAACCAGCGGCAGGCGCCCCTCGTTGGCGATGTCGTCCAGGTCGCGCGACAGCACGAACATCTGCTCGTGGGCCAGGACATCCGGGTTGCCGTGACCCAGATAGGTCAGCAACAAGGCCCCCTCGTTGTAGAGCCGGATGAACTCGTCACGGGCCCTTGGCTTGGTGCGGCCCTCGAGGCTGAAGTCGGCCAGATAGAGCTTACGAAGCGTCAGGTCATCAGCCAGTGACTCCAGGGCCAGGCTCTCGGCGCTGAGAAGGAACTCGCTCTCCAGATGGCCCGGGTTGTCCGGATTCCGCAAATCGTCGGCCACCAACAACATGCGGCCTTGCCACGGTCCGGGCTCGGGGCTCCGGTCGTAGGCGATCAGCTTGTCGACCACGTCATCGGCCTGGGTGCGGCTACCGACGGGGAGACGGCCTATGGCCAGGTCGGGGAGACGGTCTGAGCCAGACACGCGAACATACCACTCGTCATAGGTATTCTCTCCGTCCTGGAAGGCCGGCACCCAGTTGGTAGCCGCCAGACCGGAGCTGTTTCGGTAGTCGAAGGTGCCATCGCCCATCAGGGTGACGAAGAATGGGGGCGGCTCCCAGTTCTCGTAGGCGTGCTGGGTGAAGTTGCGGATGGCGGCCGGATCGAGCAGTCCCCCCGAGAACTCGTCGTAGATGGCCTGAACACTGACGGCTCGGGCCACCAGGGGAGGCCCGAAGCGGTCGTCCTCGCCACGCCAGCTGGCCAGGCGCGTGGCCGCATCCATGAAGGCCGGGTGAGATATCACCACGTATTCAGCACCCGCGACGGGATCCGCCACTGCGCTGGCTTCGGCTCTCCTGATCTCCAACGGCTGCCGCCAGCGGTCGGGCGAGACCGCCAGGTAACGCCCGGGCATCTCGGATGCCGTGTCCTGGAAGACGAGATCATCGCCCTCCCGCAACAGGTTGCCGATCTCCGCCAGGCCTTGGGAGACCTCGAAGACGCGTGCCGAGTCCCCCGCAAAACCCTCGAGGCGGAACTCTACCGGCCCCTCGTGGATCGGTCCGTTGAAGGTGAGTTCGCCGTTTCGTGCCGTGTAGCGTCGGCTGTACTCGACCTCGAGCCAGTCGAGGCGTACAGTGCGCGGGCTCAGGGCCGTCAGACCCACCAGATTTGTGCCCGGACGGGGTACGTCCTCCGTCTCAATCTCGTGTCTCGTGTGAACGGGCCCGTCGAACTCCAGGTCGCCCACCACTGTCCCGTTCCACCCGACGCGGAGCCGGTGCGTGTTGAGCGACACACCAAAGAAGCCGAGGCGAAGGGTGACGGGATCGTCGAGGGGTTCGGAGATCTCGACCGGGAAGTTGCGGGCGTTACCACGGAAGTCCTCCCAATACCACTCGTTTCCCGAACCTTGATCGGCCAGACGCACGGCGATGCGGTTCTCTTCCTCGAAGTGTACTCGTTCGCGATAGCCGGCGGGGCGAAGCGAACCTGCGTCCACAGGGGCGCCGCTGCGGACTTCGGCCCTGCTGCCACTGCCCGACGGATCCACCTCGAGGAAATAGGTATTGTCGGTGGTGTAGAGATTCCTGCGGAAGCCATAGGTACCTGTGTCGGGATCGTGCTCCCAGCGGTTGACCGACTCGCCGTAGAACAGGAGGTAATCGCCGTCGTCTATGTGGCCATCGCCACCGTCCTCCACCACCATGGGCGCCTCAGCCAGCGACCGGGGACCGGCCGGCACGCCCACGGACAAGGCTTCGCCCCCGCCATAGTAGAGGTGAAGCTGCGACGAGGGCACGCTCTGGGTCAGAACCCCGGCCCGCTTCAGAGCGTCGAAGTCCATCTGGTATATCCCTTCTTCGCGCACCTGGATCCGCCAGCGCTCGGTCTCGACACGGATGGCCGACAGATGCCTGCGGGCGGCACGGTTCGGCGGACGAAGCCAGGCGCGGGCCTGGTCGCCGTTGACGAGCAGGTCGCCGAGCAGGGCCTCGGTCCAGCGATCAGATCGGGCTTGCCCCGGGGCACCCAGATGTGGCTCGAAGTGCAGGTCGACGACAATCCGCTCGTATGGTGACGGGCTGCCGTCGGGCAGCTGGAGACAGCCGAATCTCAACTGGCCAACTCGCAGTCCCCGAATCCATCCCGCCACGTTCAACTCCGCCGGCTCCAGGCCGCAGTCGCCGCCATCGCCGCCATCGACGACGGCTGCGCTGGCAACCAGGTCAACCACATCCAGGGTGACGTCGCCGGCCGGAGGCAGACCCACCAGGACAGTCGCGCCCGCCGCAGTCGCGTCCCGCGAATACGAGACTCGCAACCCATGGGAGCCACGTGCCTGAGCCTGAATGGTGGACAGGCTGGGATTGGCGGTGACCAGTAGAAGCAGGACGAGAGCTGGGAAGCGCAATCGAGTCTCCATCGGAGGAATGCCTCCGGGCGATTCAAGGGTACAAGGCGAAGTGCCATCCGCGCCGGGCCATTAAGATTACCCATCAGATGACGTCGGCGCTCGGTCGCGGGGTTGCGCGAGGGCCTCCTCCCGCGAGACGTTATCAGAAAGACCTCGTGTCTCAGACCGAAGACGAAACAAGGGTGGACAGACAATGAACGACCGCCAACGATTCATGGCGACGATGACCTTCGGCACGCCGGACCGCATCCCCTACTGGGATTTCGGCATGCTGCCCGGCACGCTCGAGAGGTGGCACTCAGAGGGCATGCCAACAGACGGGATCATCGGTGACCTGTTTGAGCTGGATGATCGCAGAAAGA
Source organism: Gemmatimonadota bacterium (assembly GCA_018673255.1). The sequence continues at coordinate 8,418 of JABHDC010000124.1, read as the reverse complement.
TCGACGTCGACTTCACCATGGTGCCCAAGTTCGAGATCGAGACGCTCTCCGAGGACGCCGAATACCAGGTGTTCCGCGACCAGTTCGGAATCATGCAGCGCAGGCAGAAGGCGAATCTTCCGGGGATGCCGGAGTTTCTCCAGTACCCCATCGCGAACCGCGGAGATTTTCAGAAGATGAAGGAACGTTACGATCCGTCGTCTTCGGAGCGTTATCCGCCGGATTGGTCATCCTATGTCGCGCAAAACGGGGATGACCGCACGTTCACCCTGTATCTCCAGGAGTTCCGACACGTTGGCTTTTTCGGCCCCCTGCGCAATTGGATGGGGCTCGAGACCCTGCTCATGGCCATGGTCGAACAGCCCGCCTGGGTCGAGGAGATGACGGAGTTCGTCGCCGATACCATCATCGGAATCCGCCAGCGCATCCCCGCCAAGATCACCCTCGACTATGTCACCTTCTTCGAGGACATCGGCTACAAGACCTCGACGCTGATCTCCCCGGCCATGTTCCGGCGTTTCATGACGGGACCCTACCGGCGGGTCACCGACTGCTTCAGGTCCTGCGGCACGCAGTGCTTCTTCGCCGATTCCGACGGCTACAACGACAACTTGATCCCGCTGTGGATGGAGGCCGGGGTCAACGGCTTCTCGCCTATGGAAGCGCAGGCCGAAGGCTCGGGACCGGTGGAACTGCGGGCGCGGTATCCCGATCTGCTGCTCTACGGCGGCATGGACAAGAGAGCCCTGGCCCGCGACCGGCAGGCGGTCTACGACGACGTCATGATGAAGGTACCGGCGATGATCGAAAGCGGCGGCTTCATCCCCACCATGGACCATCAGGTTCCACCTGATGCCTCGTTCGAGAATTACTGTTACTACTGGGACCTGCTGAAGGCGGTGGCCCAAGGCCGGTCGCAACCTGACCCCGCAGGTTGGAACCTGCGCGATTACCTGCAGGCGTAAAAGGCCGCCTGGTCAGTGTGAGACTACAGGTAACGACTGAACCAGTCGATCACCTCGGGTTGCCCGGTTCCCATGGGGGGCCAGGCGTGACCATGCCCCGGCAATACGACGAGCTTGTGAGTGATGCCTGCCCTCTCCAGTTCGGCACAGAGCCTCTCCGACTGCTGCAGTGGCACCAGTTCGTCGTTGTCACCGTGGATCAGCAGTACAGGCGGATTGCTCGCAGACACGTGGCAGACCGGTGAATTGCGCTCAAAACAAGCACGCAGTTCCTTGGCATCGGTCACACGTTCAAAACGACCGGCCACCTCGTCGAAGTGCCTGAAATCCAGCGGTGCGGCACGACTCGACCCGTGACTCTCCAGCATACTCACGCCGATCTGGCCATAGTTGAGCAGATCTGTCGGCGGAAAATACGCGACCACCGCCTGCAGGTCGGATGACTCGCGGTCCACGGGGTCGGCCGCATCGGCGACGGCCGCGGGCGGTGCCAGGCCCGTCATCAGACTCACGTGCCCACCAGATGATCCACCGACGATACCGAGTCGACGCGGATCGACACCGAAACGCCGAGCATGGTGGCGAACATAACGGACGGCGCGAGGGACGTCGGGACGCAGTTCCTCAATCGAGTAGCGCGGCTGTGTCCCGTGGGCGACGGCAAAGACCACGTAGCCTGCGTCGAGCAGACACTTCGGCAGCGTGCCCCAGCCATCCGGGTCCATCAGCAGATCGTGTCGGCGCGACAGGTCCGTCGACCAGCCACCCGAAATGGCGACGATAACTCCGGCACCAGAGCGTGCCCCGGGTGGAACATAGACATCCATGAGCAGGCCCATGCCGTCTTTGTAGCCGTAGACAACGTCCTCGAACCGCTCTACATCTGTCATATCAGGATGCTCGTAAGGTCAGGAGTCACACTCAGATGGCGAGTCTGCAGATCGGCTCTGCAGGACCTCTTCCAGTTGCTTGGCGACCTCGCCAAGGTGCTGTAGATCGATCGGCTTGGCCACGAAGTCGAAGGCGCCAGCCTTGAGCAGCTCGCGCGCCACGTCTTCAGTGGCATACCCGGAGACGATCACGACAGGGAGATCCGGGTTGATTTCACGAATGAGCCGAAGGGCTTCGGCGCCATCCATGTCCGGCATTTTGAGGTCAAGGAAGACGGCTCCAGGATCGATGCTCTTCACGCTCGCCAGCGCTTCGATCCCATTCCTGGCCAGGGCCGTCTGGTAGCCCCTCCCCCGAAAGAATTCGCCAAGGAGTCGGAGAATGTCCTCCTCATCGTCGACGAGCAAAAGTGTCTTCACGAATATGGCCCGATCTGTTGAGTGTGCCCTGCTACCGAAACAATTGCTGCAGAGCCGCTGTGGCAAGGCAACCTGAGTACTTGGTGGCCCCGAGCCACGGTTACGCCGACATTCTCTAAGATGGCTCAGGAATCCTACAATGTTGGCCTTCTCCGGGCAGCCAAGAACGGCAATACCGAGATCGTCGACTCCATGCTCGCCCAGGGCGCCAGTGTCGATGCCACGGACGAAGCCGGATCGACGCCCCTGATGCTGGCAGCGGGCCTGGGTCATCAGAAATCCGTCCGCTCCCTGATCTCTGCCGGGGCTGATATCGATCGTGCCGATGGCTCCGGCTGGACGGCCCTGCTGCGTTCGGCGCGGCGGGGGCATGTAGCCGTCATGCGCGAGTTACTGAGCGCCGGCGCCGACATCAATGCCCATGATCGTCTCGGTTGGAATGGCCTCTTGCGCGCCTGCCGAAGTGGCAGTCTCGAGGCCGTGCAGTTGTTGCTGGATGCAGGCATCGACCTGAATGCCAGGAACAAGGAGGGCAATACGGCGCTCATCATGTCCGTCGGTTGGGGCTACCAGGAAGTGGTCGAGTTGCTGCTGACCGCCTCGCCGGACGTGAATGCCCAGAACCAGGCGAATCACACGGCCCTGATGTTTGCCGCTCTGAAAGGACCCATCGACCTGGTCTGGCAACTCCTTCGGGCTGGGGCCGATGTCACCAAGGCAGACTCTACGGGAACGACGGCCCTGATGCTTGCGGCACGACAGGGCCAGCTTGACGGAGTGCGCGCCCTGCTGAAGGCAGGGTCCGATATCAAGGCCACCGATCGACTGGGCCGGTCAGCGGTCACACTGGGCGCAAACAACGAACGGGTCCGCAAGCTTCTCGAAACATTTGACGCCGCCATGTCGCGCGAAGCAGCCAGCAATACCGCCCTGGCAGATGCGGCCAAATCCGGTGCCATCATACAGATCCAGGCGCTCATCAACGCCGGGGGGGATGTCAACGCGCCGGATGATTCGGGTCGGACGCCGCTCATGCACGCGACCTCCAAGGAGGTCATCCACCTGCTCGCCGAGGCCGGTGCAGATCTGAATGCGCGTGACCAGACCGGCAGAACAGCCTTAATGCACGCCGCCCGCACGGCGCTCATGCATGCTGCGCACCAGGGAAAGATGGATGTCGTAGAGGCCCTGATCTCGAGGGGAGCTGACGTGGATTGCACCGACCGGCAGGGCAAGACAGCCCTCATGTTTGCCGCCGGCGCCGGCCATCTGGAGATCACGGCTGAGTTGATTGCCGCCGGCTGTGACGTCAACGCCACTCTCACCATGGGTCGAAGCGTACTGATGTTCGCCTCCACAGTGGCTGTCCTGGAGCGGCTCGTGGCGGCCGGGGCTGATGTCTCTGCTCGCGACGGCCATGGTCGGTCCGCACTGGTCTACGCCACCACATACCATGTGACGAGCGGGCTCATCGCTGCCCAGGCAGATGTGAATGCTGCAGACACGGAGGGCAACACGCCTCTGATGTGCGCCGCTGAGAATGGCGATATAGAGTCTCTTGAAGCTCTGCTGTGGCAGCGGGTGCCGACATCAGCGCCCGCACGAGCAGCGGGCGGACGGTCCTGATGTTCAGTGCCACAGCTGACGTCGCACGCTGTGCCCTTGAAGCCGGCGTTGATCCTCACGCCACAGACGAGAATGGCAACACGGCCCTTCTCTGTGTTGTGGAGGCCGGTGATATCCAGCTCATCCACGCACTGGTTACGGCGGGAGTCGACATCGGCGTCAGGAATGCTGACGGTGACACAGCGCTCTCCCTCGCGACGGCGAATGACTTCGGCGAAGTCGTGGAACTGCTGAAGTCCTCAGGCTGATTCAAGCCCTCCCACCGTTTACAGCATGGCAACGACATCCCTGCCGCTGTGAGTGAACGCCCACTCTCACGTCTCTGCCGCGTCCGTCATACTCCCATACGCCCCGGCGCACGTGACCATTGAGCATCTCCTGCAGCATCCACACCATCAGCGCCCCGGCAATGGCATTGCTCGTCACCACCGATGCTTCGGCCTGCCGGGCGCACGGGCGGGGCGCCGCCTCGTGCTGAATCAGTCGATCCAGATCCAGCAGACAGTTCAGGCAGGGCGTCGCGCCGGGTACGTAGGTCGAACACGCACCGCCGTCCGGTGACGTCCCCCCATTGATCAGCGGCTGTGAGCGATAGCGGGCCAGATCGTTGAGAAAACCGCGCACGGCAAAGCTATCCGGACACGCAGCCAGCACATCCGTCTCCTGGACGTGGCCGTGCGTCGTCGTATCCACCAACATGCCATAGCCATCGAAGGCGGAACGCGGGAAGAGGCGTTGCAGACGTTGGGCGAGCGTCGGCGCTTTGGGCTGCCCCACAGCATCGAAGAACAAGACCTGGCGATTGAGATTCGTTTCCTCCACCTCGTCCCCATCGTAGAAGTGAATCCGCCGCCGATGCAGATTGCCGACCCCGGCTGCGATCCCAAACCAGGTACCCAGTGCTCCCGCACCGACGACGGACACATCGGGCTGGCCGGGGCGGTAGCGACATTCCCGGTCCTCGCGTCCTGCCCATGCGGCCGGTGTGATCAGATTGCGCTGCGATGCGGGCCCCGCCTCATCCGGCAGAGGTAGCAACACCTTGCGAATCTCCTCGACCAGCAGGGCGGCCACGATCTGCCCCAGGACCGGCGTCGTCGCCATCCCCTGCAGCTTGTCGCTCAGACCATCAGGTCGGGCCAGTCCCCAGAAGCCAATCCCGCCCGCAGCCCAACCGGCCACGGTCGGCAGACCGTCCGCGGCGGCCTGCCGGGCAGCGAGCAGCACACGGCGTCGCGGATCGACGACGATTGCCGCATCCGGCTGCAATCGATCCAGCATCTTCCGACTGAACTCGACATCACCCGGCACCAGTGTGACATCGGGATTTACCCGTCGCAGAAAACGGGCCCACCCCTCCCTCGGCCCCGACACGACGCGCGCGAGTCCGACGGCATCCGCGATACACCCGCCTCGCCCGGCCAGCACGATGCGACCAAATCCCATCGCCGTCGCCATCCAGGCTGCCAGGAATCCCGTCCAACCTGTGCCGGCGATCAGGATCGTGGATGCCGACAGGGCTTCCTGATTCCACCCTCCGATGACACGCTGTCGAGCATAACGATCCATTCGTGCATCCTCACGTCAGTGACCGGAGTTGATCTCGGAGCCTGCGTCTCGGCTTGTGATACCAGTAGACCGGCAATCGGCGCCGGCGTGCTTCGACCAGACTGATCGTCGGCCGTCGCGTCGCTTCGATCGGATGCACGCCGGAGCTCTGCGGCAGATAACCCGCACAGAGCGTCATCCGCGCCTCTTCCAGGTGGTGGAGCAGGGCCTCTTCCAGCGGCATGTCCTGCAGCCGATCGTAGTACTGACTCGATCGCGGCATGCAGATGAAGTTGCCCATGCCATAGACAAACATGTGTGGATACGGATGCAGGACCTGGGCACTCTGCGCGTGCAGGACGGTGCGCGCCTGTGTGTTGTAGACACTGATCCCCACTTCGGCGGCACTGAAGTAGTAGAGTTTCTTGTCCGCACCTTCCACGACATACGGAGCCTGTTGTTGAGCCACCCAGGTGCGGCCCCGCGGTGTACGATAGACTGCATAGGCACCATCACGATGCAGGGCGACCTGTTGTGCCTCTTCACTTTCGAGGGCCAGTCCTGACCGAACGGCGTCCTGCAGCATGTGGTCGTAACGTGTGACGGCCACGTTCCATGGCTGCGTTTCGATGGCCAGGAAGTCCTGCCGATCGATCCTCAGCTTCAGTCGATGCCCTTCCCTGCCACTGAAGGGCACCAGACTACACCAGCGACCATCGAGGAAGCCGAAGCGCCGCTCCCACGTGGGCAGGGAAATACCACCCGCTTCGGCGGCAATCGGCGCTTCATGGATCTCTGAATCGCGCCGAGCATGGGCAATGCGGCCAATGCAGGGGATCAACCGTCGATGGACGAAATCATCGATGACACTCAACGCCTCCGGTCGGCTTGGCGCCGAGAGCTCATCCAGATTCGAGTACGCACCATCTTCCGTTGCCACCCACTGTTGCAGACTCGGCAACTGCAGTTCCACGGCATCGCGGACCAACTCGTCGATTCTGCCGATCACACGCGGGTATCTGCGTTGCCCGGCGTAGCAGATCGGCTGTGTGAGCGGATCTCTCCTTGTCAGTTCCAGGCGCTGCACCTCGCCGTCGATGACGAGAATGTGTGATTCTGCATTGATCCCGAGGATGTCTGCCAGACTGAGGGGAAAGACTGGAGCCGAACCCCGTCCACGGCCTGGCCGATCCGCCACCTGCTCGATCCGTGCGACGGGCGGCAGGCCTGCGGTCGGCTGGTCTGCGCGCGCGGGTCTCCGCAGACCAGTACCCACTCGAGGAGGATCTCCCACCTGCGGGTGGCAGATTGTCCGCCGACCCCTAAGCCCCGGCCCCAGGCCCAGTGCCTGGTCACGCTCGCGGTGGATGCGGCGGACAGTCGGTCCCCCATTCACGATTCGCTCAACCGCCGGCGTGAGGCTGACTGACGGTGATCTCTACATCCTGGCTGTCCTGCGGCAACAGCTCGCGCAACGGCATTTCGGGCGTTGCCGTCTGCACGCTTTGTCCCGATTTGACCTCGATGATACAGTTCGGATCGGCCAGGGCACGACGAATCTGCACAGCCACGTGGTCGTCCTCGGTCTCCGACAGCAGGTGATCGATGTGCTCGCCTACGGTTGCGCCGGTGCCCTGGGGTGCGATCTCGACGGTCGTCGCCTGCTGAATTCCGTATCTCAAAGCTGCCTGAAACATGATACCCCCTGTGCTGTGGATGGGCCTGAATCCGTTGAATGGGTCAAATGGTAGCACAAGCGTTAACTATATGTCAACAGAAATGTTGACATATAAGTGAACAAATCTGTTGACCTGCCGATAATGACTGGGCTATCCTATTGCCAGGTCAGGGAGATACGATGATTCGATTCAGGCTGAAAGAATTGATGGAGCGGCCAGGGGCACCATCCCAGGCAGAACTGGGGCGCCGGATCGGCGTGCCCCGCCAGCAGGTGAACCGCCTCGTCAATGGTGACATCGAGCGCATTGATCTGAAAACGCTGGACAAGCTCTTTGTCGCCCTCGGCTGCCACAGTGTGGACGACCTGCTGCACTACACCCCCGAACGGCGGGATCTGAAGGGCTTCCGCGAGCGTTTCATTGGAGAGCTCGTGGGGCTGACCCTCTCACCTGTGCAGCAGGATCGTGAGGGGATCTACAATGACCCGGCCGTCCGTGAAGCGGCCGAGGCCTTCTTCGACGAGCACATTGCGCGCGATCTGGCCTCGGGATCTCTGTTGGCGAGCCTGCATGCACGGCTCATGCAGGAAATGCGCGACTTTGTGCAGCGACATGGGGCGGCCGACACAACTCAGGCCGGTCCCGGCCAACAGGAGAGTCTCGAGAAGCTCGTACAGCAGATTCCTCTTGCTGATGGAATGACAACACCCTAGCGTACCTGCCATGTCTTTCACCGGCCCAAATCACGCGCGCGCCCTCTTCTGGGGCCTCTTCTCGACGTGGCTCTATGCCGCCTCGGTCGTGTGGTTCTGTGCCGCTGTATCGAGGGAGATCGACCCGATCTCTCTTGCCCTCGGCTCGATCAGCCTGGGCATGATCGTCTATGGCACGACTGTCATTCACCGATGGTTCATCGTCAATACCGTGCCCTTTGGGGCTACGACATTCGATCTGTTCGGTGATGCCGGGAGCAGCCTGGAATTGGCGATCCATATCAGCGGGTCGCTGATCATCTTCGCCTCTTGTCTCGTCGTACTCTGGATTGTCTACCACGCCCACCGTGACAGATTCCACCCCGCCAGGAGCCTGCCACTGGCCTTCGCTCTTGGCCTACCGATTCTCGTCTACGAGTTGAGCAGCAATCTGTTCGGCATCGATATCTACGACTCGGTTGTGTCGGTGATCTTCGGAGTCGTGGGACGCTGAACGATCTGACGCAGGCACAACAGAAAAAGGGGCGCACCACCCAGCGGTGGTGCGCCCCTGACCGTTGATGCCGTAGCGGACGTC
>JABHDC010000123.1 GCA_018673255.1 Gemmatimonadota bacterium | reverse complement strand
GGCACCCACGGTGCAACACTGAGCCTCGACCACAACGGCCCGGACACACCGACCTCGCTCACACTCAGTGGCTCAGGCACCGGCGGCGTGACACCTCCGCAGATCCTGGCTCAGCCCAACAGCCACGAATACGATCCGGTCCTCATCAACACGACGGACACGCTGCACGTACAGATCAGCAATGCGGGCGCCGCCACGGCACAGATCAGCAATGTGATCGTCAGCAACACGCAGTTCGCTGTCACACCGGTCTCCTTCACCCTGGCCCCAGGGCAGGTGCAGGATCTGTCCGTCATCCACAGGCCGACGCTACTGGGCCCCATCACCGGCAAGGTGAGTGTGCACGTCGTGGGCCTGAGCAACCCCGTGCCGATTCTGCTCAGTGGCTTTGGCGCCAGTCCGGGTCTGACGGTAGCGGCAACAGATATCGACTTTGGCAACATCAGCTACAGTGAGACGGGTCAGGCACGGCTCCAGCTGACAAACCAGAGTGACCTGCCCATCGACGTGACCGACATCTCCACCGGTGATGCACAGTTCACCCACGACATCGATCAGGTCGTTGTGGGCGCCTGGGAGACAATCGACCTGGTCCTCGGATTTCAGGCCAGCAGTCTCGGCACCAAGACCACGACACTGTCCGTCAGGCACGAGGCCGCACTGGCACCCATTACCGTCGCACTGAGGGCCGATGCCACGGTGGCACTCAAGAACTCCAGTCTGAGCTTTGGCCGGACCGATCCCGGGCGGACCGCCTGGCTGCCGGTGACCATCGAAAATCCCAGTGGCTCCGATGTGACGATCACGAGCATCATTTCCGACAATCCACGCTTTGTGCCCGACTGCAACACGTGCGTCATCCCCGCCAATGGGTCAGTCGACGTGCTCGTCGCCTTCACGCCCCTGGATTACTCGCAGCAGAGCGCGCAACTCTCGATCACCCACAACCCGACCATCTTCGTCGGCATCGTGGGGAACAACTACCCGCGCCAGACCTCTCCAGGCATCGACGCAAGCGGCGAACCCCTCGAAACCCTCCAGGTCCCTTTCGGGGGTGAGTGGCTGGCTTCCCTGCTGATCTGCTTCTACGCCCTGATTCGACGGCGACTGTCATGAGTGCGGCCATCTTCGAGGATCCACGACGGCGCCTCGGCTTCTGCCTGCTCTTCGGACTCTGGGCCCTCGTCACCGCCTTCACCCTCGATCGTTGGGATACAGCCCTGAGCCTGCCCTACATGGCGGCCATCTCCCAGGTCACGGCAACACTCCTGAACTGGATCGGTATCCAGGTGGCCCTCGGGGGCGTGCAGGGTAGCTACTCGATTCTCAGCATGGACCATGTCGTCTTCCATGTGACCCGCGAGTGCACGGGCGTGTACGCTCTCGGGCTGTATGTGGCGGCCGTGCTCTCCTATCCGGCCTCGTTGCGCCAGCGACTGCTCGCCTTGTCCTGGGGGCTGCCGGCATTCTTCTGTTACAGCATTCTCCGACTGGTCCTGCTCGCCTTCATTGCCCGTGTGGCCCCGTCGTGGACGCAGTTCCTCCACGTCTACCTGCTCGTCATCGTCAATGCCGGTTTCCTGCTCTGGCTGTGGGCCGTCTGGGTCAACCGACTCGTGCACGAGGAGGAATCGTGAGCGACGCAAGCATGCAGCAGCCAGCACTGCTGAGACTTCCGGGATTGTTCTTCGGTCTCTTTGCCCTGGTCACGGCCCTGTCCCTGCCCGTGTGGGATGTCCTCTCCTCCTACTACATGCATGGGGTGATCTGGATCGTGAATGGCGGCCTGGCCATTCTCGGCCCTGCCGTGCGCCTGCCTACGAGTCTGGTCCGAGACGGCGTCTATCCTGGGATTGCCGGGGCCATTGCGCTGTTCGCCGTGACCCCGCGCCGATCATGGACCTGGAAACTTCGCTGGATCGCGACATTGATGGGTGGCATGCTGATCGTGCATGCCGGCCTCCTCCTGGCGCAGGCACTATATGCAGTTCAGGGCATTTCGACCGAGGACTCTGTGCCCCTTCGCCTGCTCGGTACATGGGGAACATCGGTCATGGTGATCTGGATGTGGTTCGTCGCACTGCGACGCAAGGACCCCGAACCCGACGCCTGAGATCGATCTCCCGAGCGGGGCGCCGATTCACCTCGCGGAACACCTGTGACCGCGGATCGTCTGCAAGAAGAAGCGACATGAGCGGCCGAGCGAGTAAAGGGTCGCCGAGTTACTCGCGCTCCTGAGCCGGCCGGAGTAGGCATGCGACACGACCGCCACAGATCGATCATCGTTGCCATCATCACACTGCTCTTGCTGAGCACTGTCCCACCGTCATCTGCCGGTGGGAGCAATGGTTCCTTCATGCTCTCGGCAAATGGCAATGGCTTCTACGACGCCCACGAGTGGCCGGAGCTATTTCGGTCGCTGGTGACGATCGCCGTCGTATTGGCCAATGATGAAGATGAGTGGGACTACGACGATCGCGATCACTACGATCCCGATAGCTACTGTGACGAGGAGTTGGGAATCTCCATTCCCCAATCGCAATTCGACATCGGCCTGAGCTACTTCGTATCGCCCTCACTGGCCGTGGGCGGGCGTTATCTCTACAGCGAGGACTACCACGACGATGAGTTGACCCGGGTCTGGGGCGGCGGCCCCGAGGCGACCTTCTTCCTGGGTCGCGATCCCTCACGGACTCGGCCTTTCGTGGGCGGCGGTCTCATCTATACACGGGGTCGTTCACGTCTGACCTCGGCACCCTTCGAGGATGGCACCGCCCTCCACTGGCGCGCCGGTCTTCACATCCCCATGGGAAGCGGCGCCGGATTCGTCATCCAGGGCGGCTGGCGTGATGATGCATTTCCGCTGGAGGCAGATCCCTTTGCGGGCCAGACCTCACCACGGATGACGCGGCGGATCGCCGGACTGGGATTCGGTTTCACGGCACGGATAAACTAGACACGCCCCCCTGTCGAAAACGATCCCGACTCGTCTATCTTCACCGTGGTCCTCACCTACAGATCCTCTCACTTCACAGCAAGGTCTGATCATCGTCATGGCCATCAAGGTCGCCGTCATCGGTGCTGGCAGCATCGGCTTTACCCGTCGTCTGATGAAAGACATTCTCACCGTGCCCGAATTGCAGGACACGGAATTCGCCTTCCACGACATCAACAAGCACAACCTCGAGATGATCGCCCAGTTGGCGCAGCGAGACATCGAGGCCAATGGGGTGCCGGCAAAACTGACGACCAGCGTGAATCGGCGTCGTGCCCTGGATGGCGCCCACTACATCCTCAACACGACGAGGATTGGTGGCCTGGAGGCATTCCAGAGCGACATCGACATCCCGCTGAAGTATGGCGTCGATCAGTGTGTGGGCGATACGCTGTGTGCAGGCGGAATCATGTATGGCCAGCGTAACATTCCGCAGATCCTGGCCTTCTGCAAAGACATCCGTGAGGTAAGCACGGCCGACGCTCTCTTCCTCAACTATGCCAATCCCATGGCCATGAATACGTGGGCGGCACTGGAGTATGGTGGGGTCCCAACCCTCGGACTGTGCCATGGCGTGCAGGGCGGACATCACCAGATCTGCTCGGTGATCGAGGGCCTCGTCAACAAGGGCAAGAAAGAGGGCAGCCGCGGCTACCGTAAGGTCACCAAGCCGGAAGTGGACATCATCGCTTCGGGCATCAATCACCAGACCTGGTACGTGCAGGTCCTCTACGACGGCAAAGATTGGACCGATCGCCTGCTGGAGGGCTTCGAGCAACACCCGACCTACTCGCGCACCGAGAAAGTGCGCATCGACATGCTGCGTCGATTCGGCTACTACACGACCGAATCCAATGGACACGTCTCCGAATACCTGCCCTGGTATCGCAAGCGCACCGATGAGATCAAGAATTGGATCGCCATGGACAGCTGGATCCAGGGCGAGACCGGCGGCTACCTGCGAGTGTGCACAGAGGGCCGCGATTGGTTCACCACCGATTTCCCCAACTGGATGAAAGAAAATCCCCCTGTCTTCAGCCCCGAAACCCGTTCCGAAGAACACGGCAGCTGGATCATCGAGGCCCGCGAGACAGGCCGCACCTATCGCGGTCACTTCAATGTGATGAACGATGGCGCCATCCCGAATCTGCCGAATGAGTCGATCGTGGAAGTACCCGGCTACATCGACAAGAATGGCATCAGCATCCCCCAGGTAGGTGATCTGCCACTGGGATGCGCCGCTATCTGCAATACATCGATCTCCGTGCAGAAAATGGCCATGGAGGCTGCCGTCCATGGTGACGTGGATCTGCTCAAACAGGCCATGATGATGGATCCCCTCGTTGGCGCCGTCTGCAATCCACCGGAGATTTGGCAGATGGTCGACGAAATGCTCGTTGCCCAGAGCCAGTGGCTGCCGCAATACAGACGCGAAATGCCCAAAGCAAAGAAGCGCCTGGCCAGCCAGAAG
>JABHDC010000010.1 GCA_018673255.1 Gemmatimonadota bacterium | reverse complement strand
CAGACACGCCAGGCCCGCCACCATGAGCTGGTCGGTGCCGATGATTTCGGCAGCAGCCTGATTGGTGCCGTCCAGATCGAGGAATTCGGCAAAGCTGCGGTGGTAGGTCTTCGGCTCGAGAATGGTCTGGTAGCGAGTGGGTCGATCGCCGCAGCTGTCCCGTGCCTCACGCAGTGGATCCAGGCCCTGGCGCAGACCCGTGAGGATGTGGCAGGGGATCGCTTCTTTGAGACGGATGAAGCCCTGTGCGTCAAATTGTTCGCGGATGGTTCCCATGCTGACCCTGCGGGTGCGGGTGTGTCGGAGAGATGTCGATGATGGTCTCGTCCCGATTCACGGGGCGCTCAAGTCTGGCCCTCGCGCGACTTCTTCTGCAGATCGTAGAGAGATGAGATCTCCCCCTTGTAGCGCGGCAGGGGCACGGACCCACCTTCGAAGCGGGCCTGCGTGGCCGGAGCGCCGCGCACGAGTCGCACGTGGGTCTCATGCTTGGCTGTCATGGGGCCGAGGAACAGCGGGATGGCATCGGCGGCGCGGTAGGCGAGGATGAGGGTGCGGCGGGGTCGTCCGGAGGTGTTGGGTGCCGAGGCGTGGGGTGTGAGGCCGTGCATGAAGATGGCGGTGCCTGCCGGTCCTTCTGCCAACACGGCGTCGGCCTCGTTCACCGGTTCGGTGACGCGACCCTGGAAGTAGCCATCTCGCGTATGCTGCATGAGTGCATCTGTGTGCTGTCCGGGAATCAACTTCAGGGCCCCATTGCTCGCATCCGTGTCGTCGAGATAGAAGAGGACGGCGAGGGAATCGCGATTCGTCATCGGGTAATAACACAGATCCTGATGCCACTCGACGACGGAGCCCACCTTGGCCGGCTTCATGTTCAGCTTGCTGTAGTGGAACAGCAGATCGGGTCCGAAGAGTTGCTCGACACCGTCGAGGAGTCGATCCATCTCGGACAGGGCGCGTGAGACCGGATAGTAGGTGCACGGTTCGTAGAGACGTCGCACGGCGGTGCCATCCGGTGACTGCTCGGGTTCCATCTCCATGCGTTCGGCATTGTGATCGGCCAGCGTGTGGCCGGTGATGGCCTCGTCTGCCTCTCCGAGCAGGTCGCCCACTTCGGCGGCAGTCAGGAAATTCCTGCAGACGGCGAATCCGTCGTGTTGGAAGGCAGTGACCTGTTCATCTGTCAGCAAAGAGAACCTCTGGGTTGCATTGCATTCGGGCAGCGACATCGAGGCGCACGCGAGGCGGCTAGACCTCGACCGTCTTCCAGCGTCCACCGCGGAATTGCCAGAACAAAACAATGCCACGCAGGGTCAGGTCCAGTGCCATCACGACCCAGACACCGGTCAGTCCCCATCCAAACCACTCGGTGACGACCAGGGAAAGGGGGATTCGAAGCAACCAGACGGAGGCGCCATTCACCAGCATCGGTGTCAGGGTGTCACCGGCGCCTCGCAGGGATCCGGCAAAGACCATCATCGCTGCCAGGAAGGGTTGCACCAGACCGATCAGTCGCAAGGGCATGGTGCCCATGGCGATGACTTCGGGCTCGTCGGTGAACAGTGACATGATCTGAGGCGCAAAGAAGAAGAAGACGACACCCATGACGGACATGAAGACGGCGGAGATGCCGAAAGCGAGCATGGCATCCTTCTCGGCGCGCTCGTGATTGCGGGCGCCCAGACCCTGGCCGACGAGGGTGGTGGCGGCCACGGCAAATCCCCAGCCGGGCATGAACGAGATCGACTCGCCATTCAGCGCGATCTGGTGCGCCGCGTAGGCGACCGTACCCAGAGAAGCGACGATGCGGACCCACACGAGCATGCCGAAGCGGAAGATGAGCTGATCCAGCGAAGCGGGCAGACCGACGCGCAGGATGCGCCAGATGATCTCGCGATCGAGACCACGCCAGCGCAGTCGCAGGCCGGCGCGCCCTTTCAGCAGCAGGGCGAAGACGAGCAACCCGCCGACGATACGACCGGCGGCCGAACCATAGGCGGCCCCCTCCACGCCGAGGGCCGGGAAGGGCCCCAGGCCTTCCACCAGCGTCCAGGCGACGGTGATATTGACGACGTTGACGGCGGCCATCACCAACAACGGCGTGCGTGTGTCCCCGGCGCCTCGCATGCAGGCGCCACCGACGAAGATCATGGCCGAGATGGGGAAGGCGGCGCTGATGATGCGCAGGTAGAGGGTGCCCTGGATCAGGGATTCTCCCGTGGCACCCATCAGTTTCATGGCCGGCTCGGCGAAGGCGACCAGGCAGATGGCTGAGAAAAGTCCGCAGGCGAAGGCGATCATCACCGACTGACCGACGACGCGATTGGCGCCTTTCATATCTTCGGCGCCGATCATGCGGGCCGTCAGGGCCGTGGCTCCTGTACCCACGGCGGAAAACAGGACCATGGCGGCCATCGACCACTGCACACCGAGGCCGACGCCGGTAAGTGATGCCGAACCCAGGTGACCGACCAGGTAGGTGTTTACCAGACCGACGAGCATGCCGAGGAGCATCTCGCCGGCAGAGGGGATCGCCAGACGCAGGACGCGCCGAATCCGCCGCCAGGAACTGTCGGAAAAGTGCAGGCCGGAAGAAGGGGAACTCACTTAAGGATCAGCTCTCCCCGGCGACGCGGGCCATGGCCATCATGTTTTCTGGGGAGACATTGGGCAGGACCGCCTCGTGACTGGGGCTCACCACCAGTCGTTCACCGAGGGCCGCTTTGACGCGACGCACGTCGGCGGCGACCTCATCAGGTGTGCCATTGACGAGCAGATCCTGCGTATCGATGCCACCGACGAAGGCCAGCTGTCCGCCGAACTCTGCCCCGAGGCGCTCCGCCTCCATGTTGGTCGCTCTGGCCTGCAGTGGATGCAGGGCATCGACGCCCATGTCGATGAGATCGGGGATGACGTCGTAGATGGAGCCGCAGGAGTGCAGGATGACGTGGTAACCGGCATTGTGGGCCAGTTGGGTCAGCTGGTTGAAGTAGGGGAAGATGAACTGTGCCATCATCTCGCGGCTGATCAGCAGGCCGCGCTGGGTGCCGAAATCATTGCCGAAGAAGTAGGCGTCCATCAGATCGCCGGCGACATCGAAGAAGCGCTGATTTGCCTCGAGATGGAAATCGACGACGTGCTTGGTGACGGCGTGAACGACTTCCGGGTGGGTGTACATCTTGACGAAGTAATTCTCCATCCCGAAGAAGTCGGCCACGTAGTGGAAGAAGGGACACCAGAAACCGGAAGGCCGGTAGACGTCACCGGCGGCACGCAATTGAGTGAGCGTGTCGTCGAAATCGAGGTAGTCGGGATTCGGCCAGTCGTAGGCTTCGACTTCATCCACCGAATCGCAGTTGGCGAAGAGGCCTTCAGCGGCCAGCTCACGGCCGGTTCGACCGAAGTCGAACATCGGCTTGCCATCCGGGTGCTTGTAGGCTCCGGGTCGGATCCAGCGGATGTCATCTCCGAAGCCTTGCAGGATCGCTTCATGATCCTCGGTGTCGAAGTGGCTCTGCAGGATGGGCCAGGTCTCGGCGTGCGGATTGCCGAGCCAGAAGCCTGATCGATCGGGTGTGGTGTCGCCTGAGACGATGGCGCGCAGGCGTTGACGGTGATTCACGGGCGAATCTCCTGGGGGGTCACAGGTGTTGCGACCACTGTAGGAGATAATACCCAGCCGGACCCTTCGGTGGTAGGTGCCAGAGGGGAGGTACCGCAGCAGGGGTGGTCGTGATCGATACGCAAGAGTCGCCGAGGCCGCCCGGCCTCTTGGCACGACGGACGGCACCATCGACATTTCGCCGCCGGGTAGCGACCGAAGACCATGTCTACACAGGAATTGATCTCATGCGGATTCTGATCACGGGCGCCGACAGCGCTC
Source organism: Gemmatimonadota bacterium (assembly GCA_018673255.1). The sequence continues at coordinate 5,729 of JABHDC010000010.1, read as the reverse complement.
TGGGCCGTGCACTGGCAGCCGAACTGGCCGAAGGCCACCAACTGCGCCTGCTCGCGGACGTGCCCGTGGAAGCCGGCCCCCGTCAGGAAGTGGTCGTCGGCTCACTGACCGATGCCGACGTCGTGTGGTCTGCGGTGCGGGAGATCGATGCTGTCCTGCACACGGGTGAACCTCCTCAGGATCTGCCTGCCAATGCGCATGACCGCGACGAGACCTTGCTGGATCTGGCCACCCGCGGCACGCACATCCTGTGCAAGGCCGCCGTCGAGGCCGGGGTGAAGCGGATCGTCTACGGCAGCAGCCTCGATCTGTTCGAACCCTATCCACTCGATGTCTACATCACCGAGATGTGGAAGCCAAAGCCGACGCCGCAGATGGCGAGTCTGAGTCGCTATCTGGGCGAGCGGACCTGTCGCGAATTCGCCCGTGAATTCCACGTGGGGGTGACGGCATTGCGCCTGGGCACGCTGGTGTTGGAAGAGGAGGTGGTGGGGCAGACGCCGGATCTGCTGTGGCTGGATGTGCGCGATGCGGCGCGCGCCTTCGTGCGAGCCCTGGACCGGGACGTGGCCGAATCTCCGGTGTGGTCGCGTCGCTGGGCCGTCTACCACGTGTGCAGCCGGCCGCCAAATCCACGTTACCTCATCGATGCCGTGACGCGAATCGGTTTCGAGCCCGAGCACAACTTCGAAGCGAACTGGAAGGCGGCCTGAGGGTGACACAGGGCGCAACGTTACCGAAGAAGAAGGTCCTCCTCCTGGGTGCTTCGGGGCTCATTGGGCCCTTCCTGACACCTGGCCTCGTCGATGACTACGATCTGAAGCTGGCGGATGTGAAAGCGCATCCAGATGGCGTCGAAGTGGAGTACGTGGACGTCACCGACTACGCGCAAGTGCGGGCGGCGGCGGAAGGTACGGAGGCGATCATGAACTTCACGGTGAATCGCTCAGATGCGGATCTGAGTTTCCACGTCAATACACGCGGTGCCTGGAATGTGATGCGCGCTGCTGCCGAGCTCGGTATCGGCAAGGTCGTGCACTCGGGCCCCCAGGTGCATCGTCAGGCCAACGACCACGACTTTGATATCGATGATCCGCCCGGGGCACCCGGCACGGGGTTGTACAGCTGCTCGAAGATGCTGAGCCGGGAGATCTGCAGGTCCTTCGCTCTGGCGCACGACATCCAGGTGGTCTGCTTTCTGTTCAATGGCCTGCACCCGGCAGTGGAGGAGCCCCTCATCGAACGCGACATCCCGCCTTTCACCGTGGTCTGGGAGGATCTGCACCTGGCGTGCAAGCAGGCACTGGAGGTCGAGTCGGTGCCAGGCAACTACCAGGAATTCAACCTGCATTCGCACCTGGGTCAGGAGAAATACCTCGTCGACAAGGCGCGACGGCTCCTTGGCTTCGAACCGGTGCGCAATGTGGCCGCGATGTATCGCCGACCGGTTGAGGGCGTCTGATGGGCAAGAAGAAAGTCCTCTACCTCGGCGCCTCAGGCATGATCGGCCCACATCTGACCCCGGGGCTCGTCGACGACTACGACATGACCCTGGCGGACGTGAAGCCCCATCCGGATGGGCTGCCCATCGAGCACGTAGATATCACCGACTACCGGCAGGTGCTGGCCGCATCCGAAGGCATGGATGCGATCATGAACTTCACTGTCGTGCGGGGTGATGCGGATCTCAGTTTCCACGTCAACACACGTGGCGCCTGGCACGTGATGAAAGCGGCCCACGAGCTGGGCATTGGCAAGGTCATTCACTCGGGTCCGGAGAGTGTGCGGCAGCACGAAGATCACTCCTTTGACCTCGGCGACATTCCGCCCTCGCCCGGATCCGGTTATTACGGCGCGACGAAGCTGCTGAGCCGGGAGTTGTGTCGGAGTTGGGCCCGGGCTTACGGTATCGAGACGATCTGCTTCCTCTTCAATGGGCTGGGTGTCGCGCCTACGGAGCCGGTCGTCGGCAAAGACTTTCCACCCTTTTTCATCGTCTGGTCGGATCTGCACACCGCCTGCAAGCTGGCCCTGGAGATCGAGTCGGTCCCCGACAGCTACCAGGAATTCAACCTGCACTCGCATCTGGGGCAGGAGAAATTCAGTATCGAGAAAGCGCGGGAGATGCTCGGCTACGAACCGGCTCGAAATATGGCTGAGATGTACCGGCGGCCCACTTGAGGGAGGGCGCCAGGATGCAACCGATGCCGGATCCAGCCGTGGCCCGGGCCGGCCGAGACGCGCCGTGGCCGTTGCCGTGTGCGCACCGCTGGATCGACCTGCCCGGATGACTGATCCCCCGGCAGCCTTGACCGATGCGGAGAAGATCCGGCGGCTGCCCTGGTTCTACGCGCACTCCGGCTGCAATGCGGTGTTCTCCGGGCTCACGTGGTTTGGCCCTGTATTTGTGCTGTTTCTGAATGAACTCGGGCTGCCCAAGACCCGTATCGGGATCGTCCTCTCCTTCCTGCCCTTCTCCGGCATCCTCGCCCTCTTCGTCGCCTCGACGATCGCCCGCCTGGGGGTGAAACGGGTCTTCATCGTCTGCTGGGGTGTGCGCAAGGGGGTGACGGCCTGCCTGCTGCTGACGCCCTGGGTGCTGGATCGGCACGGCGTAGATGGGGCCTTCTACTTTGTGCTGGGCTGCATGTCTGTCTTCGCCGTGTTGCGGGCCATTGCCGAGACGGGCTGGTACCCGTGGGTGCACGAGATCGTACCCCCCGCCATGCGGGGCCGCATGTATGGGATCAACAATGTCGTCGGCTTGCTGGCCGCCTCGACGGCGCTGCTGGCGGCCAGTTGGATTCTGGATGCCCTGCCGGGATTGCTGCGATTCCGGGTGCTCATCGGCATTGGCGTCGTCTCCGGTGTTCTGTGTGTCCTGTTTGCTTTGGCCATTCCGGGTGGTGCGCCCGGACGTCTGCGTCAGACGGCGCACTGGCAGGCGATGCGGGAGGCGCTGGCCGATCGGCGTCTCGTCCTTTACCTGAGCTACACGGCACTTGCCATGGTGACGATGCAGGCCGTCTTCGTCGCCTTCATCCCGCTGCTGATGAAAGAAGAGGTGGGGTTGCCGAGCAGCCGGATCGTCTTGCTGGAAGTGGCAGGATCGGCCGTGGGGGTGCTTTCCTCCTACGCCTGGGGTTGGTGGACGGATCGCACAGGCACACGCCCGTTGCGACTGGTGCTGTTCGTGATGGGGCTGTTGCCGGTTCTGTGGATGGTGCTACCGCGTCAGCATGCGGTCAGCTTCATCGGGGCCCTGGCGATCGCCTGCGTGGCTGGAGCGACTTACAATGGCTGGTGGATCACAGACCAACGCATGCTCTACAATGAGATTGTGCCCGAGGAACGACGCACCGAATATCTGGCGCTCTACTACGCCTGGATCGGCCTGGTCGGCGGGTGCGGCCCGCTCGTGGCAGGTCTGCTCCTCGACGCGTGTGCCGATCTGCGGGGCAGTTGGGGGCCGGTGACCATCGATCCGTACACGCCGCTGCTGGTGGGCAGTATGATCACCATCGCTGCCAGTGCGACGATCCTGAGTCGTCTGCGAAGATATCTGGCTCAGTTTCCGCTCCAACCGACAGGAGACACGAATGGCCCCTGACTCTACACCGGATTCTGCGACGCCGGATCCTGCCACTCTGGCCACCGGCTACGAGAGGGACGGATTCTCTGTGGCTGGTGAGCGAGTGGTTGAGGCGGCCACGTTGGCGGCGGCCCAGGAGGCCATGGTGGAGGTGCGCGATGGCCGCTTTGATACCGGTGTGCCACCCTCCGGCCACCCCGGCTACGATCCGACCAGACTCTGCAAGATCAACGATGCACACCTGGCCAGCCACGCACTGCATGCCCTCGTCTGCGACCCTGCCGTGGCGGCGATGGCAGCCACGGTGACCGGCGCACGGCGTGTGCAGGCGTGGGCGACGCAGTTGCTGATCAAACCTCCAGATTCGGCTGCCGCCGGTCACGTGGGATGGCACCAGGACCGGCAATACTGGTCCTACTGGGACCAGCCGGAGGGCCTGTTCACAATCTGGATCGCCTTGAGCGACGTCGAGGCTGACTGCGGTCCAATGCGCTTCGTGCGAGGGTCGCATCGGTGGGGATTCCTCAATCAGGGGGACTTCTTCTCCGGCGATCAGCAATCGCTGCGCGACGGGATTGATGTGCCAACCGGGGCGCAGTGGGAGGAAGTGGCGGCTCTCATGCCGGCGGGCGGCGTGAGTTTCCATCACTGCCTCACCTTTCACGGCAGCGATGCCAATACCAGCGACCGGCCACGTTGCAGTGTGGCGGTGCATCTGCGCACCGAGGCGGTGGAGCCGATACCAGGGGACGAGAGCTACTATGTGTCCCATCTGGAGGATCCAGCGTATTCTCCGGTCATCTACAACGATGCCAGCTAAGAGCCCCAGTTGAAGGATCGAAGATGCTGAACAGCGAACAGACTCAGCCTTTCGTCGGTGAGGCGCCGGATGTCGAAGCCGCCGGCCGGGATCTACCTGCGTGGCAGGCCAGTACGCGTGAGGCGCTGCAGGATCTGATTGGTCGACCGCCCTTTGAGGCGGCCAGTGACCGGCGCATCGAGGTCACCGAGTGTCACGACGACGGCGATCTCTGGTGTGAGAAGATCCGCTACGGCTCACCGGATGACGACACGGTCTGGGCCTGGATGTTCCGCGCCAAAGATCTCGTCGAGCCGGCGCCGGCGGTGATCTGCCTGCCCGGTTCCTTTATGACACCGAACTGGGGCAAAGACGCACCGGCTGGGTTGGCGGGGCCACTCAACGAGGGCGACCCCGAGGCGTACGGCGTCGATCTGGCGCGTGCCGGCTTCGTTACCCTCTGCCCCGACTATCCCTGCTGTGGGGAGCGTACCGCCCCCGGTCTGAAGAGCCACGATACCAGCGAACTGGATGCGCGCTTTCCGACGTGGACTCGAGTGGGGTTGTCCACCTGGGATGTCAGTCGAGCCGTCGATGTGTTGCTCACCCGTCCCGAGGTCGACCCGGATCGGCTCGGCGTGTGTGGCTGGTCGCAGGGAGGACAGATGTCGATTCTTGGCGCGGCCCTCGATGAGCGGATTCGAGCGATCGTCTCGGTCTGTGGCTGGGGACCCCTACGTGGCGTGGATGGGGCCCGGGCGCGCAATTGGGCGGCGAGCTACAACTTCCCGCGACTGGCGCCGCATCTGAATGGCCTTCGACCGCTGCCGCTGGACTTCGATCATGTGGTCGCCTGTCTGGCGCCGCGACCCTTCATGGATGTGCGGGCAGACGCCGATGACACCTTCCCAAATCCAGACACGGCTGATGAAGCCCTCCATGCCCTGGCTCGGCTGTGGACGGGGGCAGGTGCACCAGATCGCTTCGCGGTGACGCGATGCCCCGGTGGTCACGCCCACAGTGCCCCGGCAGCTGCGGCCCAGGTCGCCTGGTTGCAGCGCTGGTTGGCGTGATCCCCACCATGCACCGCAATCAGGCAGAGCCCGGACAGTGGCCGGGCCCGCCTTTGGCGAGTGCAACCACCGCGCCGTCTACCCGGTGATGGGCACCACGACGCGACCGGTCTCGGACGATTCCATGGCGGCAAACATCAGGGCAAGAGACTGCAGATTGTCTCCTGAATGGGTCAGTGTCGGCTGCCTCGTTTCGATGGCCTGGGCAAAGGCGGCCCACGTGCCCACGGCGGGCGCCTCGGGTTTGATGATCACCGGCTCGGTG
>JABHDC010000122.1 GCA_018673255.1 Gemmatimonadota bacterium | reverse complement strand
CGGCGGATCTCATCGGCCCGCTCCTTCGAACCAGTGACGATCATCCCACCGTCACCATAACCTCCCAGGTTCTTTGTTGGGTAGAAGCTGAAGGCCCCGACATCACCAAGGACACCAACCTTCTTTCCCCTCATTGTAGCACCGTGGGCCTGCGCGGCATCTTCGACGATGGCTACATCGGGCCCAACGATTGTCCGCAGGGCATCAATGTCAACCGCGTTGCCAAACAAATGCACTGGGACGACCGCCCGCGTGCGATCGCTCATGGCGTCTGCGATCTGGCCGATGTCGATGAGGAAAGTGTCTTCTTCGATGTCAACGAACACCGGGCGTGCGCCTACCTGCCTGATCGCGGCATAGGTTGGTATGGCCGTGAAGGGAGTCGTGATCACTTCGTCGCCGGGGCCAATTCCCAAGACGGACAGGGCCAGTATCAGCGCATCGGTACCACTGTTGACTGCTACACCGTGGGTTCCACCCAGATACTGCGCGAATTCCTGCTCGAAATTGGCACCTTCTTGGGCAAGTGTGTATCTGCCCGATGAGAGCACACGCAAGACGGCTTCGTCAATTTCGTCTCTGTATTTTTCGTACTGAGGAACCAGATCGCATCGCCAGAGCATATTTCCAGCTTTCTTTCTTATCTGACAGATTCTCGGAAATACTCCACTGTCTCACTCAAGGCATCTGCAAGGTTGGTCTGAGTGAAATCGGGGAGCACCTGCCGAAGTCGAGAGTCGGAGAAGACCGCGTCCCCAGTATCGGTGGCGCCAATCTCGCTCGGCATGGGCTCATCAACCCAATCTCCCTGACCGATGATGTCTCGAAGCATCTTGACTAGCTCGCCCAGCGTCACCTTGTGTCCCGCATAGTTGTAGGCCCTAAATCCTTCGGACTTGAGCTGGACCAGACCCCCAACGACTGTCGCAACATCGGCAGCTGAGCCCAGGTAGCGGACACGTTCGCCGCCATAAATCTCGACGACTCTCCCGGCCAACAGATCCCGGATGAAACCGCCCACCAGGCCGATGTCCTTTTCGGCCACTGGCTGGCCTGGACCATAACAATTCGGTAAGCGCAAGCTGGTAACATCGAGGCCCCAGAGTCCAGCGTAGACGCGGAAATGAGATTCCGCCGCCACCTTATGAACGCCCTGGGGATCACGGGGCACCATCGGCGTGTCTTCGTCGATCATCGCACTGTCAGGTTGTCCGTATTGACCGCGACTGCCCAGATAGATCACGCGAGGTGGATTCTTGCGGGGCAATTTCGAGATCACGTGGAGGTGGCACGCCAGATTGAGGTCCATGTCGCGAAGGGGGTTCGCCAACCCCTCTCTGTGACGCGTCCACCCCATTGCATCAATGACCACATCACAATCAGCGAGACGTTCACCAAGATCGTCGACTTCTTCAACGTTGCATTCAATCAGTTCCGCGTTGCCCCGTACTTTGGTCAACAGCTCCTTGTCTCCACCGCAACCAGGCAGTTCGCCATCGATGACGGTCACGCGCCATCCCGATGCTGCGAGGCCCCCGACCGTGTGACTGCCGAGAAACCCGGCACCACCCAAGATGAGGGCAGAGGAAGACCCTCTGGGTGAGGCAGACATTACTGGTTGGAGTCCTTCACCAACTTCACGTACACCGAGTCAGCCCTCTCAAGGCCAAGTTGCCTTGTCCGCGCATTGTCGCGCCGCATGCGAATTCCGATCCCCAGGGGCGCCATCAACGCGGCACCTCGAAGAACGGTCACGGTTCGTGACGGCGTCGGAGCAGGGAACGAATAGTAACTCGGCATCAGATCAGCAATGCGCAAAGATGGTACCTCCTTGCACAGGCCAAGCAGGTCGTCGAGCGTCAGGAACGAACAGTGTTTCTCCACGTGGTAGCCTGTCATGCCAAAGGCCCGTGACATCGTCTGGTTGAACACCATGACGCCCTTTGGGACCAGCAATCTCGCCATCTCCCGGAGCACTGCGACCTTGTCTTCTCGCCTGAGGATGTGCACGAATACATCGTTGGAAACAGCCGCGGCGATCGTGTGATCAGGAAGCGGTACGTTGGCAGCGTCGCAGTTCCATACCTCATCGTAGCCAGTCTGCCGAGCCAGCTCAGCCCGGCCTTCATCGAGTTCCACCCCCACAACCTTCTCGAAGCCCAGGCTACGCAATGCCTTGAGCCAATTGCCATGCGACGTACCCACGTCCATGATCGTGCTGCCCGCTGTCTCAACATCTGCCATGAGACTGGCCACGATTCTCTTGCAGCTTCGGAAGTAGTACTGATTCCACCGCTTTTCCCACAGATTGCGGCCAGTAGCGGCTGTTCCGCCAATGATGTCGACAAAGTCTTTGTGGCTTGGTATGGTGTCGCGCATACTGCACTGCCCTCTCCGGAAACGCGCTCTGTCGTCAGGGTTGGTGCCCCGGCACGGCCTGTTGACGTCCGCCAATGTACTTCATGAGTTCATCGTGGCTGGTAAACTGTCGGGTGATCTTGGCCGGATTCCCACAAGCGATTGCGAAGGCTGGAACATCTTTGGTCACGACGGCTCCGGCCCCGATGACTGCGTGGTCGCCAATCGTGACCCCTCCCACGATTGTCGCATTGCTGCCGATGCTCACGCCATGACCCACCCGTGTCTGGAAATGCACGACTTGTCGATCCGTTCGCGGGTAGAGATCGTTGGTGAACATGACTCCATGTCCGACGAACACCTCGTTGTCCAAGTGCACACCATCGCAAATGAAGGAGTGACTCTCAATCAGACAGTCAGCGCCAATGGTGACTCCGTAAGTGATCTCCACGAACGGCCCGACGAACGTCCGGTCACCAATCTGGCAACCAAAGATATTCACCAGCCGTTCGTCCTGGATCTTCACCCCCTCGCCCAGTGACACGTCCGCGTCTATCAACAACGCCCCGCATGGGCTTGTCCGACTGTGAATTCCTCGCCTCTGCTCAACTTGCCTGATCTTCCTCGCTCTTCAGGTGGACGAAGTGCTCGTCATAGATCCCCTGCGCCTCCTCGTAGTCCGCCAGTTGCCCAATATCGAGCCAGTAATCTTTCATGTAGTACCTGGCGATAGGCTCCTTACGACTGAGCATATCTCTGATGAGGGAGTCCATGCCGTAGTAGGTATCTGGCGGAATCATGTCGAAGACATCCGTCTTCATGACATAGATCCCAGCAAGAATCTCGAGATGGAAATCCGGTTTTTCCTGGACATCAGTGATGAAGTCACCCTCAGACATCACTTTCCCGAAGTTGAATGGCGTGATCATCTCACGAGTCGCCACAGCAAGCACGCTGTCGATGGACTGCGCGAAATCGTAGATCTGCCGGAAGTCCAGTGTAGTCAGGATGTCGCCGTTGATCAGGAGAAAGGGCTCCGTCAAGACATCGCGAAGCAACAGAACCGGTCCGCACGTTCCCAGCGGCTTTTCTTCCTTGCTGAATGAGAGCTTCACACCCAGCTTGTCCCCGTTTCCTAGGAATGCTTGCACATACTCCGCCCGATAGTTGGTGGCAATGATGATTTCGTCAAAGCCACAGCGCTTGAGGCTCATGATCTGGATCTCCAGAACTGAGCTTTCGCCCACCGGCAGGAGGGGTTTTGGTATCACCTCAGTAAACGGCTTCAGCCTTGTTCCGAGACCACCGGCCAGGATTACGGCCTTCATGTGCTGACCCACTTCATAAGTTGTAAATCGTTGACTTGTAGACTTGCCGATTGGCTGAGAGCCACTCGATTGTTGCGGCCAGACCGGTACGCAGACTGTACTGTGGTCGCCAACTGGTCGCACCGATCAGTTTGGCGTTGTCACACATGAGACGCTCAACTTCGCTTCCTGCCGGACGTTCTCTGGCTTCGTCAAGAGACACCTCCACCTCCACCCCCATGATATCGGCAATCAGGGCGACCAGATCGCCCACCGAGATCTCCGCGTTCGAGCCAATCTGAGTCACCTGCCCGACCAAGTCCTTCGACTCCGATACGGCGATAAATCCAGCCACGGTGTCGCTCACGAACGTCAGGTCCCGTGTGGGAGTCAGATTCCCGAGTCTCAACTCCCTATTCCCAGCCAGTATCTGTGTGATGACGGTAGGGATGATCGCCCGTGAGGATTGCCGTGGCCCGTAAACGTTGAACGGTCTGGCGATATGTACGGGCATCCCAAACGACAGGTGATAGGACAGTGCCAATTGGTCGGCACCCGTCTTGCTCGCGGCGTACGGCGATTGCGCATTGAGGGGATGTTTCTCATCGATGGGCACGTATTGTGCAGTCCCATAGACTTCACTGGTCGAGGTCACCACCACGCTTCCCACATCATGCGATCGGGCGGCCTGAAGGATATTGTGAGTACCTTCCACGTTTGTTCGAAGATAGGAGAGCGGTGCCGCATAGGAGTATGGAATCGAGATCAGTGCTGCTAAGTGATAAACCGTATCAACACCCTCGATGGCGCTGGCACAAGCATCTGGATCCCGTACATCGCCTACTCGTACGTCGATGTCAGATAGCGAGGAAGACTGGTCCAGCCATCCCCAGCTGTTCCGTGAGTTATATCTAACCAAAGCACGCACGCTGTAGCCCTGCTCAATGCAGCGCTCGGCCAGATGCGACCCGATGAATCCCCCAGCTCCAGTGATCAGTACAGTCTTCACATTCGTTCCATGGATTCGGGGTTCGGGGACTCTGGACACCGTCTTGCCGGCATGCACGTATCGATCAGGCTCGCAGCCGCGACGACGTCACCTCACCTCCGTCTGGCAGTCGGGTCTTGCCGCACGATAGAGATTCCCAGACGCGCTGCGGGCCCTCTCTGCGGCCAGACCACCTGACCTGAAGGGACTCACTGTATGGATTCTTGCAGGAGAAAACCACATCTTCGCATGCTCGGTAGACAAGCACCGATGGGCCCGACGGCATCTTGTAGGCCAACTGAACCTGCAGACGAGGCCATTGTGACGAAACTGTGGAGTGGAACACAGACGGGCATGCCCTGATTTGACTCTCTTTCACTACAATACGGCTGGCAATCCCGTATGGTCAAGAATTCCTATCACTGATCATTTCATCACGATCTCGCCTCAGCAGCCATCATCCTGAGGCCTGCTCTTAGGCATGTTTGGGTCGCCTCCGAACACAGGCCGAAGAGTCAGTCGACATACACCATCTGAGACCGTCCTCAGGTGATATATGTGTACTCGTAATACTTTCCCCCCCACTTTTCCTTGAATTGCCGGATGCTCGCATCCTTGTCGTTCGCCGGCTCAGGGCTGATGCCACTCAGGTCCAAGTGCCTGATTCCTTGCTGATGTCCCCACTCTATGAGTTTCCACTTTGCCAGATCGGGGCCAAACAGCTTGTCTCGGAAACTTCGCTCGGACTGAAACGACCCGAGTTCGCCGATTGTACTGCCAAAGCCCCACGCTGACAGTCCGGCGATCGGCTCACCGTCATGCTCGGCAACAAACGTCTCAAAGTAGCCTTGCGGTCGAAGATGGTACCACATCGACTCGAAGTCGCCGACACCGTGCATCCGCTTGCGATAGCGTCGAGAGCATTCTTCCGCGAACCCGTAATAGGCCCGAAGCTCATCGATTGACTCGACCTGGCGTACCCGGACGCCATCCCGCTCCGCTCGGCGAATCGCCTTGCGAGCAGAAGACTTGCACCCTGCAAGGAGTTCGTCGACTGACTTCGTCAGATCTACGAGCAGCGTCGCACCGCGGGTAGCGTTCCAGCTGGGAGGTAGCAAGTGTTCATATATCACAGGCCAGGAACCAGAGCTGACCTTGAGTCGCCGGCGATTGGAGTATCTCCGAAGTGCTTCGACGAGGGCGCGGTGGTCGCTATCGTCCGCCTCTGACACGCAGACCGGTTCACCAAACCACTTCATTGCGCCAATCCGGGCTCTTGTCAGGGCGGGTAACAGGATCCGAGCACTCTCGCCAAGCCCGCGGACCTGAAAGGGCCAGCCGATCGACAGGACAAGTCTCAGAGTTGGCTGGCCACTCTCACCGTAGACTGTGACAAATCGCGCATCGTAGCCGAGGAAGTCCTGCATCCGTTGCGCCCATCCCGTTGTGTGGTTCAGGACGAGACGCTTTTCGGACCCTGGCAAGAGGGAGGAATTCCAATCACTGGCTGGCTCAATGGCAATCTCAACTCTGCGTCCATCTGCGGTTGCCATCGTTATGCAACGACCAGAGCGGGCAGGCGGCAGAACTCGCCGTGATGGATCCAGGCAACCAGCGCACCATGGCTGTACAGATTCGCGCGATTGTCTCGCCGAGCGTCAGTGATATCGGACCTGCTGGTTGGTTGTGAGATGTCTCTGAAGATCGCGGCAAGTGTGCAGGTCAAGCAAGCAGTTTTCAAGACGACCATTCACTTCGCACTTGGCGTCGCCAGCGAGTGCGAAGCTACCGAACCATTTGGGGAGCGTGTGATTCAGCTCAGAGCTCCCTACCTCTATGCCGCAAGGACTCATTGGGCCCGCAGATCAGAGCAGGTCCCCGTCATGAATTAGACCCACAGGGACCGTCAGGTATGTCCGAACGCATGGCGGCGTCCGGGAACCACAGCCTGGAGATGCTCGCCCCGATCGTGCATTTCGACATGTCAGGCCTCCGTGGTCTGGTGAGTGATGTGTCCATACAGTGGAGACAGAGAGATGGCAGGGAGCTATCCGGCGTGCGCGGCGATCGCCTCTGCCACTTCGGCCGTGCGGTCCCGATAGCTCTGGTCGCCGAAGAGCCAGACGTGCGTCATGTACGTGTCCAGCCAGTAGAACAATCGTCTCACTTCGTAGCCGGGTCGAAGCGGGTGGTGGTCCGTATAGCGATCGAAGAAGGTCCCGCCCACCGTATCAAAGACCTGGAGGTAGGCGAGCTCGCACTCCACGTCGGCGAACTTCGAGCCACTCGGGTCGACGAGCCCCGCCAGATGCCACTCATCGCCTCGCTGGTCCACCATGATGTTCCCCGCCCAGATGTCTTGATGGATAAGGGTGGGTACCCCCTGCTCTGACAGGATGGCGGGCGCTACCTCAATCGCGGTGTCGATCTGGTCGAGGACCGACACAGGCAGCTTCTCTTCCACGTGTTTTCGGTTGGCGACCAGGTCTGGTACGAATACGTCCGACCAGCTTGCTCTACCGGGTTCATGGATGCGGCCAAAGGTCTGGCGCGTGTGTCCGTGCAATTTGATCAGGATATCGGCCAACTGCCCCTCAACTCTGGATCGATCTGAGGGGGCGAGGGTTGCCTGGGTCAGATTGACACCAGGGATCGTCTCCAACAGCAGGCAGGTATATGGGACCTCGGCGTCGGCCGCCGCGTACCTGTAGGCTCGGGGAACAGGCAGCTGCGTATTAGCATTCAGATAATCGAGCCGCCTCTGTTCGCTGCGCAGTCCCTCGTTGTCCCGGTCGGCGTTGAGTTTGACGACGGCCGTTCCCGGTGCCCGGTCAAATCTCAGTCGCAGGGCGCTGTTGATCATACCGCCCTGGAGTGGCTCGACCTGATCGCAGGTGACGGGTTCGCCCAACCATCGAGACAGGACGGTCGCTGCCTGCACAGTTGTGAGGGTCAGGTTGGTGGATAGCACAAGTCTGACTCCCGTCAGTTGCGGACACACATGGCTGCCATTGTTACCCGAATGATCCAGACCATAGATTGCAGGTTATGTCGAGAAGAAACAGGAATGTACGCAAGGCTCACGGCCCGGATCGGCGCCGTCAGGATCTCACGTTTGTCGCGATGATGGTCGCCGCGCTTTGGGCGGGTTGCAGCTTTGTGGAATCGTCGACCGACTTCTCCCAGGGTGACGAGGAACGCAGTGGGATCGCCTTTGCTTCGACTCGCTCGGGCAACTTCGACCTCTACCTGATGGATGCGAACGGAGACAACGTGCAACAGCTCACGTACTCCGAGGTCGACGAACGATCACCAACATGGTCGCCAGATGGTACACTGCTCGCCTACGGCAAGCGGCACGAACGGTTCAACGATGACATTTTCGTCCTGTCGATCGCCAGTGGCGTCGAGACCAATCTGACCGACGCACTGGGATTCGACGGATTTCCGCGCTGGTCACCGAACGGTGAGCAGATCGCCTTCGAATCACGCCGGGACAGAAATGGCAACGCCAATGTCTATGTGATGGATGCCGATGGCCGTCGACCGCGCGCTCTGACCACTCACCTCGCCTACGACGGTCAGCCATCCTGGTCACCGGATGGCTCACAGATTCTCTTCGAGTCGGGTCGCGAGGTCTTCATCCACGCCACGCAGGAGGTCGACGCGGCAGAGATCGCCGCCGTAGAGGCGGCGCAGTTGGATCCGCTCAACAGGAAAGACCCGAGCTTCAATCACCAGATCTTCATCATGAATGCCGATGGGACCGACCTGAGACGTCTGACATTCCACGCCGACAACGATCAGTCTCCATCCTTCTCCCCCGATGGTTCACAGATTGTTTTCGTCTCGGACCGCGATGGCGATAACCTGTCGGTCTCGTCCAATCCAGTGGGGATCCATCGCAAGACGTCGGACATCTTCGTGATGAATGCCGATGGCAGCGAGCCCAGAAATCTGACGCACTCATCCCACGATGAATACAGTCCCTCCTGGTCATCGGATGGGAGCCGCATCGCCTACGTTTCCGAACAGAATGGGAATCCACGGATCTACGTCATGACCGCAGACGGCTCCCGGTCAGCTGCTGTGACGATGGGCCCGAAGGTGGATCTGACGCCACAGTGGAGGCCCGGCAGCTTCTTCTCCCAGCGGGAGCGCTGCCTGCTGTGCCCACAACGTGGAGGCCCGCAGTTCGGGCACTGAGTACTCGGCCCGCGGCGCCGGTTACGGGAGGGATGTGTTTGGTGGGTTCGGTGACTCGAATCGACTCACGTTCCCACCGCATGATGGCACGACAGTAGGATCCCAGCAGTCGCTGCCACCCGTGAAGTTCACCCCCTGGTCGAGACGGCGCCCCGCCAGTCGGCCCCCGTCGGCTCCTGGAATACCTGCAGATCGAACATGGGCACCACGGCCAGCAGGTGATCGAAGATGTCCGCCTGGATCGCTTCGTAGTTCGCCCACACAATGTCGTTGGTGAAGACGTAGATCTCGAGAGGCAGGCCCTGCGGTGTGGGAGACAACTGACGCACCAGGAAGGTCAGATCCTGATGGATCTTCGGGTGTTGCCGCAGATACGCGGCGATATAGGCCCGCAGACAACCGACATTCGTCAGCCGGCGCCCATTGATCAACTGCTGCGTGTCCACTCCCTGTTCCTGATTGTAGCGTTCGACCTCGACACGCCGCTCGCTCAGGTAGGGCCGCAATTTCTCGAATTGCTCGAACCGATCGAGCATCGCTTCATCACACAGCTTGATCGTGCTCATGTCGATGTGGATTGCGCGCTTGATGCGACGCCCCCCACTCTCTGACATGCCCCGCCAATTCTTGAAGGAATTCTCCACCAGTTTGTAGGTGGGAATCGTCGTGATCGTCTTGTCCCAATTCTGCACCTTCACCGTGTGCAGGGCGATATCGATCACATCACCGTCCGCGCCGAATACGGGCATTTCGATCCAGTCCCCGACGCGTACAAGTCGGTTGGCCGTGATCGTAATGCTGGCGACGATACTGAGAATTGTGTCGCGGAAGACGAGGATGATGACGGCCATCAGGGCACCGACACCCGACAACAACACCCAGGGTGAACGACCGGTCAGCACGGCCACCGTCATCAGACCGCCGAGGATGTAGAGGACGAGTTTGACGATCTGGGCATAACTCTTGATCGGCACTTCGCTGGCACTGGCAAACTTACCGGACAGCTCCTCGAAGGCTCTGATCATGGCACCGACGGTCAGCAGCACCACGATCATCATCGCCGCGGAGACCACCTGTCGCACCAGATCCGTATCACCCGGCAGGGCATCGGCGCCGTAGTAGAGGACGATGACCGGTGCCAGCAGCGCCATGCGACGCAACACGTCCCGCTGCAGTAGAATGTCATCTACATGGGTGCGCGAAGATTGGATCAGCCGACCGATCCACCGCACCAGGACCTGGCGCGTAATCACATTGGACAGCCACGCCACCAGCAACACGAGCAGACCCCGCGCGATGGGGGTGACGGTGTGATGCACGTCCATCCACTGCTGTGCCTGCTGCCAGATCTGATTCACGGGGTTTCCATTGTTCAGGGGGGTGGGGTACTTTCTGGTCTACTTCGTCTGATGGACCTCCGGTCGGGCAATTCGCCCAACATCAGCCGTCCCTAATATGATGTGCCAGCGACAATCGCACTCGGCTGCGCTGCACCCATCCTTGTGCCAGCCGCTCCACAGCAGTCTCTGACCCAAAGGCCGTCCTGTGACAACTCCTCCCACCACACCCGATCAGAAGCTGGCTCAACTGGAGCGCGGTCTTGAGCGCGCCATGCTGGCCGAACGGGTACGGCTGGGCAAACAGCTGGAGCAATTGCGCCAGGCGCTGGAGAAGGGACGGCCACCCAAGCGACTCCTGGCAGATCTGGAGCACATCTCCAAACAGCTGCATCGGTCACAGCGCACCCGCCGGCAGCGCGAACAAGCGCTGGATGCAGTGACGATCAGTTATCCGGAAGAACTGCCGATCAGCGCCCGCGTCGATGACATCCGCCGGGCCATCGAGCAGAACCCTGTCGTCGTCATCGCCGGTGACACCGGTTCAGGCAAGACGACCCAGATCCCGAAGATGTGCCTGCAGGCAGGACGAGCCCGCGGCGCTCGCATCGCCGTAACCCAGCCCCGCCGGGTCGCGGCGCTGTCATTGTCGCGACGACTGGCCGAAGAGCTCGACGTGGAGTGGGGACGGCAGGTGGGCGCCAAGATCCGTTTTCGAGATCAGACGGCACCGGAGACGCTGGTGAAATTCGTCACCGACGGCATGCTGCTGGCAGAAATCCGCTCTGACCGGGATCTGCTCGAATACGACACACTCATTGTCGATGAGGCGCACGAACGCTCCCTCAACATCGACTTCCTGCTCGGGTATCTGCGCACGCTGCGACGCAGGCGCCCGGATCTCAAGATCATCATCACCTCAGCAACCATCGATACCGAGAGCTTCTCCAAAGCCTTCGACGACGCACCGATCATCGAGGTCTCCGGACGGATGTTCCCGGTCGAGACCCGCCACTGGTCATTGGAGGAATTGTTCGAGGATGACGACGGTGATCTGTCCTACACCGATGGGGCGGTGACCGCCGTGCAGCGACTGCTGGACGAGCCGGGTTCCGGCGACGTACTCGTCTTCATGCCCTCAGAGCGAGACATTCGTGAGACGCGAGATCTACTGGCAGACCGATTGGGTTCGACCCAGAGGTCTCAACCCATCGAGATCCTACCGCTCTTCTCAAGACTGTCCTCCGCCGAACAGCACCGCGTTTTCGGCGGTCACTCGGGTCGACGGGTCGTCATCGCCACCAACATTGCCGAGACCTCTCTCACGATCCCGGGAATCCGCTACGTCGTCGACACCGGTCTGGCCCGCGTCAGCCGCTACAACCCGCGCACCCAGACGCAGCGTCTGCCCATCGAGGCCATCAGTCAGTCCAGTGCCGAGCAACGCAAGGGTCGCTGTGGTCGTGTTGCCGAAGGCATCTGTGTGCGGATTTTCAGCGAAGAGGACTTTCTCTCCCGGCCCGAATACACCCAGCCGGAAATCCAGCGCGCCAATCTGGCCGAAGTGATCCTGCGCATGCTCGATCTCGAATTCGGCAGCGTGGAGACCTTTCCCTTCATCGACCCACCCCAGCCAGCCGCGATCCGCGGCGGCTACCAGGTGTTGGAAGAGCTGGGCGCCATCGATCACCAACGGAAACTGACACGCCTCGGCGCGGGCATGGCCCATCTGCCCATTGCGCCCACTGTGTCCCGCATGATCCTGCAGGCCCACGCCGAGGGGGCACTTCCCGAAGTACTCATCATCGCCGCCGCCATCTCCGTACAGGATCCACGCGAGCGTCCCACGGACAAGCAGGCGGAGGCCGATGCCCAGCACAAACGATTCATCGACCCCCGCTCAGACTTTGTCTCCCTGTTCAACATCTGGCAGGCCTACCACGATCAGCTGGAAACAGCCACCCAGAGCCAGATGCGCCGCTTCTGTCGCGAACACTTCCTCTCCTTCATGCGCATGCGCGAATGGCGTGACATTCACGCCCAGCTCGAAGGGGCCCTGCGCGAACGGGGTGGATTCCGACTGGATGTCAGTTGCCTGGGTCGCGATGCACAGACGGCTCCGAACCCACAACGGGATCCCGAAGGCCAACGACGACGGCGCACTCGGGGTAGCAAGAGCGCCCCAGCACCCGAGACGCAGCCACCGGGTGTCGGGCCCGAGGCCTACGATGCCATCCACCGCTGCATCCTGACCGGTCTGTTCAGCAATGTGGCGTTGAAGAAGGCAGAACCCAAGGCCCACAATCTCTACAATGCCGCCCGGGGCCGTCAGGTGATGATCTTCCCCGGATCGGGGCTTTTCAACCGGCCCGGTCGTCAGAAAGAGACGGCAGGGGCTCCCAAGAGCGATGCCCGCCAGAAGCGCACACGGAATCCGACCTGGATCATCGCGGCGGAGATGGTGGAGACGAATCGGCTGTATGCGCGCACGGCCGCCGCCATCGAGCCGGCGTGGATCGAGCAGCTGGGCCAGTATCTGTGCCGTATTTCTCACCGCGACCCGCACTGGAGTCGGAAAGACTCACGGGTGCTGGCACATGAAACGGTACGACTCCACGGACTCGTCATCGCCAATCGACGTATCGGCTACAGTCGCATCGCCCCACGTGAAGCGACGGACATCTTCATCCGCGAAGCCCTGATCGCTGCCGATGTGGATGGCATCGTGCAACCATTTTACGAGCACAATCGGCAGTTGCTCCGACGCCTTGAGGCCTGGCAGGCGCGCCAACGCCAACGCCATGCCATCGACCTGGACAATGCCTACCACGACTTCTACGCCGAACGGCTACCCGAGGGTGTCGGCTCCGTCGCGGACCTGAATCGAGTCATCAAGGAGCAGGGCAGTGACGGCTTCCTGCATGCCGAAGAATCCCAGTTGCTGGGCGGGCACGAGCTGGATCTGGACGAAGATGCGTTTCCTGCCGCCGTGGACCTGGAGAACGGCGAACGACTGCCGATCACCTATGCCTACGCCCCCGGTCAGGACGAAGACGGCATCACCGTTCGGATCCCCTATCGTTTGATCGATGCGGTCCGTGCCGATGTGCTGGAGTGGCTCGTGCCAGGACTGCGCGAGGAGAAGACCACCTGTCTGTTGCGATCATTGCCCAAGGCATTGCGTAAACGCTTTGTGCCCATTCCGGATACGGCGCGTCGGATCGCACCCAAATTGCGGCCTGCCGATGGCTCTTTCCTGAATGCCCTGGAGAACTGTCTCCAAGAGGAATACGGCATCGCCGTGCGACGTGGCGATTGGGATCCGGCCCAGATCCCGACCCATCTGCAGATGCGGGTCGAGGTGGAAGGCACCGAAGGCGAAACGATCGTCGCCGGTCGCAATCTGGCAACATTGACGGGTCAGCTGGAGCGCCCGGCCGAAGCGCCGGTACAGGCCGGTGATGCGTGGCAGAAAGCGGTCTCAGCCTGGGAACAGGATGACGTGACCCACTGGTCCTTCACCGATCTGCCCGAGCGACTGGAAGTGACCCAGATGTCGGGCATCCCCGTCTTCGGCTTTCCCGGACTCCAGCTGGATGGCGCCAGCGTGCATGTTCGCATCTTCGCCCAACGTGGGCAGGCCGAACAGTCCACACCCGATGCGCTCGTGCGCCTGTGCGAATTCGCCATGCCCGAAGAGATCGCCTGGTTGCAGCGCGAAATGCGCGACCTGCGCAAGATCGTCACTAGCCACCGGTCTTTGGGCGAACCGGCCGAGTTGGAACGGCAGGCATACAAGTCTCTGTCTCGCTATCTATTTCTGGCCCCGCCACTGTTGCCACTGACAAAACAACGCTACGAAGCGCGGGTGCAGACGGCGAAGGATCGACTCCAGGGATTGTCGGAGCGCGTTCTGGACGAATTGGAGGAGATCGTCGACTGGCGCGGGCAGATCATCGCCATCACCCAGCCCTACCCCGAACTGAAGGCGGATCTGCTCAGGCTTCTGCCACCGGGTTTCCTGGCCACAACCGATGTGGAGCGATTACCCGATCTGGTCCGTTATCTGAAGGCCGTCCACGTCCGCGCCGATCGGTACCGAGCAGATCGCTCCCGTGATCGCACCAAAATTCGGCAGGTTGAGTCCTTCGATGCCAGACTCACCACCCTGGTGGCCACCTGGGACGAGGCGGGCCCTGCCCAGCGTCAACAGATTGATGCCTACCGCTGGCTGCTGGAGGAATTCCGTGTATCGATCTTCGCCCAGGAACTGGGAACGGCGCAGAAAGTGTCCGTAAAACGGCTCGAAACGCAGCTGGAGGCAGTCGAAAAGGCCGGTCCCTGAAGGGAGACTGACAAGGGTTTGTCCCCCGAACCTCCCCGATAATCCTTGATCCTCCACCGTGACAGACTATATATATATGAGCTACATCATCTCGAGCGCCGGCTCGAAACCCTGTTTTCTTCCCCGTTCGCGCTCTGTCTGAACGCTGAAGGTCCATGCAAGCTCTCGAACTTCCATCCATGCTCGCAGCTCTGGTCTTCTCCTTTGGCGTGATTGTCGCCAAGGTGATGACAACACAGTTGCTTGGGCGAATGAATCGTCAGATCAACCAGGTTGCCCAGATCAAGAGCGAAGCACTGGGACGGTTGAAGGCTGCTCAAGGGCAGAAGTCGATCATCTCGAAGAATAAGAGCCTGATGGACAAGAAGAAGGGCAAGATCGAGAAGAAGATCAGCCGGCTGAAGAAAGAGATGGGTGAGATGAAGGGTGAAGAGTCAGCGCGAAGGAAGCGCTCCGATGCGCGCCGCGTCTCGTAGGCGATGCGCCCGGTTCTGACCGGGTGACGCCGAGGCGGCCGTCCGAACGGACAAACCTGGACGACACGACCCCACAGAGAATGCGAAAGGGCGCCCTGCCAGACTGGCAGGGCGCCCTTTCGATTATTACCCACATCTGATCTGCTACAACCAGTATGCTGTCTCTGGTCTGCCGACCTGTTCAGGCGCGATCAGACGTTGGCAGCAAGCCAGGTGTAGCACTTCTCGTAGCCGACACCACCTTCAGGCTCCGGGCCCTCATATTCAGCCGTCCAGGCTCCATCGTAGCCAACCTTGCGCAGACAGCTGAGCACGTGATCCAGATGGATCTCGCCTTCACCGAGGGCGGCGCCCTTGTAGTTGCCACCACGGGGTTGATCGCAGGTGCCGTCTTTCATGTGCGTGTGGAAGACGTGTGGTGCCAGGATCTCGTAGAAGTGATCGATCTTCTCGAGCGAGTGCCCGTACCAGCGGTAGTTCATCGTGTCCAGATTGACGCCCAGACGCGATGACCCCACACGTTCGATCAGACTCAACTGCCAGTCGCCATCATTCGTCGACACGCCGTGATTGTCGAGGGCGATCCGCACATTGAGCTCTTCCAGGAACTCGGCGCAACGCTGGAATGCTTCTAGCATCATGCCATCCCACTGATCCTCCGGCACATTGCCACCACGATTCCAGCCGCCATCCGATCGAATGATGTCAGTACCCGTGTGCGGGATAATCTGGCAGACCCGCCGGTAGCGCTTGATCTGCGCCTCCCAGTCGGCCCGATCGGCCTGCAGGAAGTCATTGCCTGCCGCCACGGCGGAGATCGTCATGCCGACAGCGGCGAACATCTCGCGCACTTCTTCGGCGCGCTTGCCGTCGTCGTCATTCTCCTCATCCCAGATATCACCGATCTGTAACTCGGTGGACTTGTAGCCAATCTCGCTGGCGCGACGGGCAAACCCTTCCAGGTCATAACCGGGCCAGTTGTAATGGATCACACCGATGCTCGACACCGCTCAAGCTCCTTTTCAAAGTCTCCGATTCGGTGACACGCCCACGCTTACTTGTGGACCTTGATCAACTCAACTTCGAAGATGAGCGTCGCATTGGGCGGGATCAAACCCTGCCCACGGGGACCGTAGGCCAATTCACCCGGAATCGTCAACTTTGCCTTGCCGCCCTCTTTCATCAACTGCAGGCCTTCCTGCCATCCGGGGATCACCTGACCGAGTCGGAAAGGGATCGGCGTGCCACGATCGACAGAGCTGTCGAAGACCGTACCATCTTCGAGGCTACCGTGATAGTGGACGGTGATCGAGTCGGTAACTGTCGGCATCGGGCCGGTGCCTGCAACCGTCTCCAGATAGACCAGACCCGACTCGGTGCGGATGGCACCCGGTTCGGCAGCGGCCGTCGCCAGATACGCCTCGGCTTCCACCTTCTTGGCCGCCATGATCGTTTCGTTGCGCGCCACCATCAACTCGTTCATCTGCTGCACGTGGGCCTGCACATCAAAGTCGACGCCGAGGATGCCGTCTTTGACGCCGAGGGCGACGATCTCGACTTCAGTCTCATCGAACATGCCCTGCATCCGGAAATTCTGGGCCAGGCCGTGACCAATGGCATACAGGGTGCTATCCTGCGCGGTGGTCACCGTCACTTCGGGCTTGGCGCTGGAAGACTCGGTGGCGCCACAGGACCAGGCGACGGTAGCCAGCGACACGGCCACCATCAGCCAGCGGGTACGGGAAGAATTCATACTCTCTCCTGACATTGTCATTCGGGTTGGAGGTCATTCGGTTGGGGTACTGCCGGCGTCGAACCAGCCCCCATCGACATCGTCGGTGAGGGCACCCAGGTCAGACGCAGGAAGCGTGATTGCAGGGGTGCCAGCACCGTGGACAGGTGTGACCCCTGAATAGTAAGACTCGGCGTCTGTGATGACACCAGGCGGAGTGCATCGTATGAGTCATAGATGACGTCTCGCAGGACGGGATTCACCGTCAACCACGACAGATCAATATCGACTGTGTGTTCGGCCACTGCATCGAGATTGTGCAGGACAAGCAGCGCACTCTCGTGCACATAACGCGTCGCCGCCAACACCGAATCCGTCTCGGTCACGTGGCGATGATAGTAGACGGCCCCGTCCTGCAACTCGGTGCACGAAGCCAGCACGTGGGGCAACCGCCGATAGGCCTCGCTCAGATCCAGCCCGGGTGACGTCTGCGCCCACTCAGGCTTCAGCAAAGTCGGTTGTTCGAAATCGGTACGTTGCATTTCCGCCCACTGACTGCCCCACTCCAGCGCCCATGCCAGCCGCGTACCACCAGACAGATGCGGTCGCTGGTCGTCGGCTGCCGCAGCCGGCTGCGGCGCCATGCCAAGGCTCGCATCGATGAGGCTCGCCTGCAGGTTCTTGGCCACCACCATCATCCGCGCCGGGCTGATCGGGCCACCATCCGGCCCAGCTGCGGGTCTGGCATCAGATCTGGCATCGGATCTGGCTTCGAGTCCAGACGCGAGTCGTGACCAGTGATCGAGCGCCTTCGGTGCCGCCTGCAATAGTTCGTCGAAGCGCTGCGCCCACACGTGAGAGGCCCGCGGACTGTCGTGATTCTCAAAATACGCTTTGGCTACCGTACCGGCTGCAAAGGTGGAGTGCATCAGCTCAAGAAAATCGATCAGTGGCGCCGCTTTTTCAGCGTCCCGGTGGAAATCGACGAACAGGGCATAGATCATGTCCACGGGGATATCCGTCGCTTCCTGCAGCGGACACAGGGTCTCACCCAGCACCAGCGCCTCCGGCCGGATCCCATGAATCCGGTTGTGCAGGCGTTTCAGGAAGGGCCGGTCCACGGTCTGACTTGCATCGATGCGGACGCCATCCAGATCACACCGCTCAATCCAGTAGGGAGCGATCTGCAGCAGGTATTCCTGCAACGGCTCGTTGAAGGAGAGGTCGAAGAGGGCGACGTCAGAATACTCGAGCCAGGCGATTCGATGGATCGCGGGCCGACCATCCGGCTCCTGAACATACCATTCCGGGTGCTGACGGATGAGCGGGTGGTCGCGACTGGTCTGCATCAGCACCAGATCGAAGATCACCCGCTTGCCCACCTCGTGCGCCCGTCGTGTCAACGCACGCAAGTGGGCGCGGCCGGTGAGTTGGGCGAGGCCATCGGCGCCAAGTGAGCGCGCCACCTGAGGCGCCCCCTGATCGGCCAGCTCTTCCGGTGACGGCGACTGGTCGCCGAAGATCTCGGTCACGTCACCTGCATCGAACAGATCCTGGGCGAGCAATCCGGCCAGATCGATCGAATCCGGATCCGGCACCAGGGTCGGATCCAGCGAGAAGAAATCGGCGACCGCATAGGGGCTGCCCAGTTCACCCTTCCGTACATCCAGTTTCGTGTGCAGATCGCCAAAACCGGGTTTGAAGAATGGCAGCAGGTAGATGACATCCACGGGCAGATCCGCCACGACAGCCGTCAGGTCTTCGATATGGCCGCCGTGAAAATGTCCTTCAGTATCCACCTGCGCGCCCAATTTCCGCAGGCTGACCTCCATCATCGTCGGCCCGGACTCGACCCAGCGTGGCGACACCACAACCAGCCCGTCCTGATTCGGCGCCAGGTCGTTGAGGGCAACCCAGTGCTTGCCGGGATCTTCGAGGGGCAGTCCGTCAGCGGAGAATTCGGCGGTGTAGGAGAACGTGCCGGGTGTCGTCAGCGACACCCGATCACTCACGAAGACGAGATTGGCCTCACACAGGCGGGGCACACCCTCTTCGGGGGTACCATCCTCGTTGACGACCAGCGCCATCGGTACGTACCCGGGTGCAGGTACGGCATCGGTCCATAGTCTTGCGTCGATGTCGCCGGTGCGAATCTGACTCATGTCGAGGCCACCGAAGAACAGCTCCACTCGCACCTGCAACTGCCGATGTTGCTCTTCGTCGACGTAGGCTCGGGCGAGAGTGGCAGCAAAACTCAACTCGCCGATCTGCGCCGACAGGGCCCCTGCCCAGACCACCCAGTTGTCGTAGGCGCCAGGCACGAAATCATCGTGCAGTTGGCACTTGAGCACCTGCTGCCGGGGGGTCGTGCTCATCTCATTGGCCGCGTGGATGGGAGCAACGGATGTGCTCAAGTGGCGAGCCCGAATCTGGCGAGCGACGGCAGCGCCTCCTGCAGTTGCGGCTCGGGCACGTTAGTGACCATCGCGGTAGTGCTGGGCCAGCAGCTGACGACCGAAGTCGTCCTGCAGATCGCGCCACACCGCGTGAATGTGGTTCGCATCGTTTTGGGTATTGTCGTATTCGGCAACAAAACAATCGCCCTGGACGCGGTAGTAATGGCCCTGCCCCCGTTTCGTCGACCCGGCCCAGACGAAGCAGGCCTGGGTCAGATCGGTCATCCGGATGCGTTCCATCTCGCGTTCGGCCGCCTCGTCCGGCATACGGCCGACGTAGACGTGGATCAGCCCCTCCAGCACCTGGCGCTGGGAAGCAGACATGTCGCTGCCACACAGACCCTCGGGCGCCACTTCATCTGTGACGGTGACGACATTCGTCGTCAGGATATCGTCCGGCGCCTCACCACCGATGATCGCCTGCGCCTGTTGATCAGGGTCCAGTGCCTCGAGCAGTTCCCTGGCCAGATCTTCTTCAGCCGCCAGGGCGCGCAGCCCTTCGCGTTCACCGTGCCGCACTTGCGCCGGATTGCTGCCGAAGAACAACGGGGCCGGAGCCAATCTTCGCCCTTCGACAATCGTGTGGTTGATGGAGATGTGGTGCCCCTCGAAACGCCAGCCCCAGGGCTGTTCGGTGGCGACATCGCCGAAGAGACTCAGGTAGTAGAGTTCCGGATCCCGGGGGAACCGTCGGCCGGCTCCCTCGATCTGGGCCAGCACCGTTTCCAGTTCCATGATCGTCATCGCCGTCTGATGACCGGACGCACTCAAACCCGTCGATATCAGCAGCTTCGTCAGTTGCTGCTGCGTCGCATCCATCTCCTTCATGGGCAGACCCGGGCGATCCCTGGGGATGTAGTGCCAGTCCGTGCGAATATCCCCCTCGAAGGGGATCGAGATCTTCTGGCGCTGATCCGCATCCAGTGTCTGCAACAGGGCATGGGCCGCATCGGCCATACGTTTGACAATGTCAGGATGCACGTTGTGTACGATCGCGTTTCCGCTCAAGATTTGGCTCCGGTCTGTCTGGTCCGCAGATCGTCATCCAGATCGATGGTCGTGAAGACCTCGCCCGGTATGCCCACGGCGAGACGGACGAAAACGAGGTCCTCATCGTGCGGGTTGTAGAGGCCGTGGCCCACACCGATGGGTTGATACGTCACCGATCCGGGCCCCACGTCGAAGGTGCTGTCGCCGACCGTCATCCGGCCCTGTCCTTCCAGCACCACGAAGACCTCTTCTCCGGCCTCGTGATAGTGATGGCCCAGTGAACTGTGGGTCCCAAGGATGGCATGATCGACATACACCCAGGCTGTCCCGGCGAAATCCTCACCACGCCAGACATGCCGCGTGGCGATGCGTCCACCCCCTCCATGGATCGCGTCGCGCCAGGTCAGCGCCTCAGGATTCAATCCATCACAGGCGGGCGTCGTCTCATCCGATGTCGTGAGTCTTACGTGGGCACACAGTAGCCTCGCCGACCCCTGGGCGCGTAGTACAGCAGGGCGGGCGGCAGCGCGGACCAGGGCAGGCGCCTTCAAGTGTGCCTCTTGTGACGTCACCACCTCACCGCGCAACAGCAGCAGAACGGCCTCATCGTCGCCGGCCACATCCACCGACTTCCCGTCAGACAACTCCACACATCGCAACGCCGTCCACGGCGTCTGGTGCTCAACCCCGACGAGCAACTCGGTCGCAGGAGCGGAAAAGGCCTCATCGAGTTGCGCGTGCACGAGGTTCCACGGTAAAGAGTAAGGTGAGAGTCTGTCGGTCCGGCTCAAGCGGATAAAGGTACGGTCAGCCCCTCGACTGGCAAAGGCGAACACGCTTGACACCATCCCGGACGCGGCCCTCTATAGCGCCACGGTCGGGTCTACCCTCTTACAGGAGTTGCCAATCACTATGTCTGCCGGACGCACCAACAAGAGCGGCCCCATCCGGGTCGGAATCCTGGGCCAGGGACGAAGTGGTCTCGACATCCATGCCCGCTGGTTTGAGAAATCTCCACGGAAGTACAAAATTGTCGCCGTCGCCGATCTGCTGACCGAGCGACGCCAGCGTGCCGAGAAGGAATTCGGCTGTGACACCTACCGTCAGATCGATGACCTGCTGGCGCGGGACGATCTGGATCTGGTCGTCAATTCACTGCCCAGCTATCTGCATCCCCCGGCAACGATTGCCGCACTGAAGGCCGGCCACAATGTGGTCTGCGAGAAGCCAGCCGCCTGGAACACGGCGCAACTGGACAAGATGATCGAGGCGGCCGGCAAGGCGCGCCGCGTACTGGCTCCCTTCCAGCAGTCCCGCTATCGGGCCCTGTTCCGCAAGACCCTCGATGTCATCGACTCCGGCTGTCTGGGTCGCATCGTGCAGGTGCGAATCACAGCCAATGGGTTTGCCAGGCGCTGGGACTGGCAGACGGTGCAGGAATACAAGGGCGGCAACCTGCTCAACACAGGTCCCCACTTCGTTGATTGGGCCGTATGCCTGCAGGGCTTCAAGAAGCCCGATGAGATCCTGTGCGCCATGGACCGAGCCAACACCTACGGCGACGCCGAAGACTATGTGAAGGTCGTGCTGAAGAAGAAGGGCGCACCCCTCATCGATCTGGAAATCTCCAGTTGTGATGCTTATCCGGGCGACATGATCACCGTGCATGGCACCAAGGGCGGCCTGAGCGGCGGCGGTGGTGGCCTGCGATGGCGCTATTTCGACGAGAAGAAAGCACCGAAACAGAAACTGCTGCGCAAGCCGCTGCCCGGTCCCAGCTACTGCCGGGAGACACTGAAATTCACCGAGAAGACGTGGACGCCCTCCAAGGCACAGGCCAATGCCTTCGCCTACATGTCGAAGCAATTCTACGATCACCTGTACAAGGTGCTGCGTGATGGCGCCAAGCTGGAGATCACGCCGCAGCAGGTGAGAGTTCAGATGGCGGTGATGGAAGAGTGCCACAGGCAGGGGAAACTCTCGAAGCTGCCCGCCAAGGGTTGGCCCCAGGGCACTCGCTGATCATGGCCAGTGGATGCGAACAGCAACTTCGTTCGGCCCTGGACTCGCTGCCCCGCATCCAGTTGGCGTCGATCCGTCCAACGCCGCTGGAGCACCTGCCACGCCTGTCGGCCGAGTTGGGCGGGCCCCAGATCTACATCAAGCGGGACGATCTGACCGGCCTGGCCTTCGGTGGCAACAAGACACGGATGCTGGAATTCGCCCTGGCCGATGCGCAGGCGAAGGGTGCCCAGGTCATCGTTTTTGGGGCCGCCGTGCAGTCGAACTACTGCCGGCAGATGGCAGCCGCCTGCGCCAAACTGGGACTGGAATTGCACCTGATTCTCAGACCCGTGCGCGCCATCGACCATGAGGAGGTGCAGGGCAATCACCTGCTCATGCGCTTACTCGGTGCACACGTCACCGTCCTGGACGATGCCGACCGACCGCGACAGCAGGAGATCATCGCGGCACGAGTGGGGCAATTACGGGCCGAAGGACACAATGTCTACCGCCCTCGTGAGGAAGACACCGTCGATCTGGACGGCCTGGCCTATGCCGAATCAGCCCTGGAAGTGGTGGAACAGACGCGCGCCCAGGGCATCGATGCACGCTGGTTGTATGTGTGCGCCCTCGACACGACGCAGGCGGGTCTCGTGCTGGGCCTGCGGCAGTCGCAGAGCCAGATCCAGGTGCGTGGCATCTCTCCCTTCGAGGAGTGGGATGGCCGCTTCGAGGAGATGGCGCGAATCGCCAATCAGGGTGCAGAACGAGCGGGTCTCGACATCCGCCTGAACTCGACGGATTTCGACAACGACAACTCCTGGGTCGGTGAGCGGTACGGGGTTCCCACACCAGCCGGGCTCGACGCCATTCGCATCGTCGCCCGCAGCGAGGGAATCCTGCTGGATCCGGTGTACACCAGCAAGGCCATGTCAGCCCTCATCGACCACATTCGCACAGGCAAGTTGAGCAAGAGTGACGGACCCGTCGTCTTCCTGCACACCGGTGGGTATGCCGCATTGTTCGGTTATGCAGCAGATGTGCTCGACTGATCAGGTGGCCGATCCCGTCCGTGGCCACATCCTGGCCGGACTGACGGGTCTTCCCGTCGGCGATGAATCCTTCCATGTCCTGCTCGAACGCCCGGGGGCGAAGATCGAACGGATCGTCTCTCCCCCGGGTTTTTCGACACCTGCCGGAGAATGGATGGAGGAAGCTACCGAGGAATTCGTCCTCATCATCGAGGGGCGAGCCCGGCTCGAAGTCGAGGGGACCGCTCCCCTCGACCTGAACCCGGGTGATCATCTGCGTATCCCGGCTGGTTGTCGCCACCGTGTCGCCTCCACAGACGAACACCACGCCACCATCTGGCTCGCCGTGCACTGCTGACGGACCCCGCCGGAAAACACCGATATGTCTCTTGGTCTACTCGGTCTGGTTCTGCTGGCCGCCGTCTGTCACGCCGGCTGGAATCTGGCGACCCGGGCGATGCAGGGGAATCTGCTCGTACTCTGGCTCGGAGGGGCGGTGGCTGCCCTCTTCATCACCCCCTTCGCCGCCTTCCGCTGGTCCCTCGGCGTCGATCCGTGGGCCACGACACCGGCCGCGGTGACCTGTGTCCTGCTCACCGTACTGATCCATGCCCTTTACTTCGTCCTGCTCGGTCGCGCCTATGCCCGGGGGGATCTCTCCGTCATCTACCCCATCGCGCGAGGATCGGGTATCGGCCTGACGGCGCTGCTGGCCTACAGCCTGCTGGGGGAGTCCCTCACACTGATGGGAGTCGTCGGCATCGGCACGATCTGCCTCGGTATTGCCCTCGTCGGCGTGCCCGCGTGGCTGGGACAGCAGTCCCAGGGGATCGGCCTTGCCCTGGCCGTGGGTGTCACCATCCCTCTGTATACGATCGTCGACAAGGTGGGGACTCACCTGGTCCCCCCGGTCATCTATATCTGGGCCATGTTTCTGGGTACCAGCCTGCTGCTGGCGCCCTGGATGCTACGACGCGGTGTTCATCCCGTATTGACCGTCTGGCGACGCGGCTGGCCTCACGTCTGCGGCATCGGCATCGGTGCCATGCTCACCTACCTGCTGATCCTCTACGCCTTCGGTTGGGGACCGGTCGGCTATATCGTGGCCGCGCGGGAGAGTTCGGTCGTGGTCGGGGCCGCCGCCGGCATCCTGTGGCTGGGTGAGCGGTTCGACCGGTGGAAGCTGGCCGGCGTGAGTGCGATCACGATCGGTCTGGTGTGTCTGCGGCTGGCCTGATATTGAGGATGGACCACACTCTGAAATGGTTATCTTATCACCTACGTACCGAACCACCGATAAAAAACCTGCCATTACATGACCTGATTCCCGGACCTGTCCGGGGAAGGACCTGCCCTGCAATGAAGCGCTTATTGATGTGTGTCAGTCTCGGGATATTCGCCCTGGCCAGCATGGCGACTGCCGGAGAGAACGAGGGGTACACTGTCAGTGTTCAGGACGCCTCTACCGTGCAAAATCCAGAGATTGGCGATGTCATCACTGTCGTGGTGCAGGTGGATAGTACCACGAGGGTCAAGGGATACACGGTGAAACTCGCCTATGACCCGGACGTGATCACATTCCAGAGATTCGCCCAGGGCACACTGCTGTCCGGCAATGTCATCGGCTTCCCTGGTGCACCGGTCGTCGGTGAAGATGGTCTGGCCCGAATCGAGGGCGGGGTGTCGATTCTAGGCAGCGGCGAGAGTGCCATTCAGGTGACCACGGGTGGGATCCTGGGCACCTTCCATCTGCAGGTTTCGGGCGAACTGACTGAAGCAGGCAGCTTCCTGTCCGTCGTCGAGGTCGTTCTCAATACCTCCTCGGGGGCCGAGGCCAAGGACACAGTGCAACCCGACCTGGAGCAGATCGGTCGTCGTCTGACCCGTCGCTTCCCCAACCAGATCTTCAATGTCGACGTGCAAAGGCGTTTCGATGGCGCCGCCCTGGCCTGGGAGAGTCGCTTCCCGGGACTGGCCGACACGGTTCGCGTGCGAGCCACCGGCGACAGCGTGTGGCAGAGCTTCGGCAATCCGACCCTGGCGTCGACGGATACAACCCTCTTGCAAGCCGCCAGTCTTCTGCTGGCCGCCGGAGTCACTCTGGGTGACACCATCGCCCCCGCCGCCGACGCGCTGTTGACAGATGCCGGCATCGATGTGACGGCAGATGGATTCTCCGACGCCTTGTTGCGTCTGGCCCGGCAGCTGCGCACACGCCGGCATGTGGTGCAGATCAGCGGCCTCGCAGCGGACACGCAGTTCGACTATCGGGTCGTCTCGATCAGTCTCAATGATCAGCAATCCAACTCGTTGACTGGCAACTTCCGAACCCGTCAGGCCCCCGATCTGCGTCCTGCCATCGGTATCGATCTGGATGTGCAGACGGCGGCCACGACCGCCTCGGCCAGTTGGTTCACGAACCGGCCTGCCGATACTCAGCTGCTGGTGACAGAAGTCGCCAGTGGGGATACGGTCGTGAATACGACGCTGGATGCCGACGGCTCCCTCGTCCACGCGGCACTGGCTCAAGGTCTCACACCGGAGACACAATACGCCTACATCGTGACCTCTCGCCTGGTGGGTGTGGACGATCTGCTCGCGCAGGAATTGCTGACGGAACAGCAGATGATCTTTACCAAGACCGGCACCTTCCGCACTCGAGCCATCGGGCGGCCGCTGCGCTTCCTCGTGCCTCCTGCACGGGTCGTGAGCAGCAACAACGCCGTGATCACCGTGCGCTTGAATCAGATCGCCGGTGCCATCATCGACTATGGCGTCGTGACAGAAGAGGAGGGGTCGGCCCGCGCTGCGGCGATGTTGCAGGATACGACGGCCGAACTGTATACAGAGACGCTGGAATCGACGGACATCCTCAACACGCATGCCCTGACGCTGACCGATCTGGACCCAGCCACCCGCTATCGTTACCGGCTGCGTCTGGCCACACCGGATGGCGATACGCTGAGCACCGACCCACGGGGTAACCGGCAGTGGAGCCGCGACCTGAAGCTGCGCACCTCGGCTGAGGGCGATACCCTGCCACCGGTCATCGTAGAAGGCCCTGTCGTCATCAGCCGCGACGTGCTGGCGATCATCCGTTTTGTCACCGATGTCGACACACGCGCCACCGTCTTCTTCGGCACCAGTGGCGGTACGTATGGCACAGCAGATGAATTTGAGTTTGCGGACAAGACCGCCGATGGATCGCTGCGCCTGGCGCAAGAGCATGCCATCACGATCTCTGGTCTGGACGCAGGCGCCGCCTACGAATACGGCATCGTCGTGGAAGCGACCAATGGTCGCACGGCATCCTTCGAGCCGAGTCTGGGAGCAGGCAAGAGCACGGCCGCCCTGCAGCCACCGGGCGGAGCCGGCGCCTTCACAACGAACAACCAACCCGACACGCAGTTCCCCGTCATCCTCGCCGGACCGACGATCGCATCCAAAACCCATGAGACGGCCATCATCGAATGGGTGACCGACGAACCCGCCGATGCACAGGTGTCATTTGGCGTTGAGGACTTGGGCGACAACGAGGGATCGGGTGTGAATGAGACGACGCACAAGCTCGTGCTGTCGAATCTGGATCCAGGCCAGACCTACAGCTATGTGGTGGAATCCACCGATGCCTCCGGCAATGGTGCCACCGAGTCTTCCACTTCCACCTTCACCACCAATCCCGAAGTCGATCTCACGGCGCCGCAAATCGCCTCGGCACCTGAAGTGATCTACAAGAACAACGAGGTCGCCACCATTCAGTGGACGACGAACGAAGACGCCACGGGTGAGGTCACCTTCGGCGACACCGAGGATGACCTCGGATTCGTACGGACGATCACCAGTACCGGTCGTGTACACGAAGTGTCCCTGACAAATCTGACCGCCGGTACGACCTACTTCTACCAGGCGTCATCGACCGACCTGAGCAACAATGGCCCGACCCAGAGCGACGTGGTGAGTTTCACGACGGACGCCTTGGCCGATGAAACCTTACCCATCATCTCCGAGGTGGCGGCCCTGGCCGCAGACTCCAGCGCCATTCTCACGTGGACGACGGATGAAGTGGCCGACAGCTTCGTCGACTTCGGCACCATTTCGGGCATCCTCGACGTCACAGTCGGCGACGTGTCCGATGTCACCACGCACGAAGTGACCCTGACAAATCTTGATCCGGGTACCACCTACTACTACACCGTCGGCTCCATCGACCGGGCAGGCAATGGCCCCACCGAGACGGCACAGGATTCGTTTGTCACGCCGCTGTTGGCCGATACTCAACCACCGCAGATCCCTTCGCAACTTGCCGGGACCGCCGGTAGTGCACAGGTCGTGCTGAACTGGGGGGCCAATGCCGAAGTCGATCTGGCCGGCTATAACATCTACCGCCGCCTGGCCGGTGCCGATTCCTTCGACGTCATCGCTTCTCTCGTCGCCGAGGCTGGTTATCTCGACCCGGGTCTGGTCAACGACGCGGAGTACGAATATCAGGTGACAGCGCTGGATCGCAGCACACCGCCGAATGAGTCCGATGCATCCGCGATCCTCTCCGTCTTCCCGACCCAGGACGCCGCACCCACAGCACCATCGGACTTGAGCGTCTCAGGCGAGGTCCTGCAGCCCACCTTGAGCTTCACCGATGCCGAGCCTTTCGCCCTGGGCGCCACGCTCACCTACACCATCCAGGTCTCCACGCAGTCCGACTTCTCCGATGTCACCGCATCGACCTCCGGTCTGCCCGGCCTGGGTAGTCAGACCCAGTGGACGATTTCACGCGAACTGGATGATGGAAGCACCTACTACTGGCGTGTACGTGCCGTAGAGGGCGACCTGATCGGTCCCTTCACCGCCGCACAGGAATTCAAGGCCTCCACAGCGCCACTTTTGCCGGGAGACTTTGACGACAGCGGCTTCGTCGACTTCGATGATTTCTTCGCCTTCATCGACAACTTCGGCAAGCCGTATGCTGAATCCTCCGCCTATGACGTGGATGGCTCTGGAGGTGGGATCATCGATTTCGATGACTTCTTCGCCTTCATCGACAACTTCGGCAGCAGGGCCGCAGGCAAGAGTTGGGGTTTCGCCCATCGTCTCGATGACCAGGCCCAGATATGGCTCGAAGCGCAGGCCTCGCTGATGGGAGCCGAAGTCGGCAGCCCAGGACACAGCGATGGTGTGGATGACGACATTCGCGTCAGAGTCTGGATCGACGAGGCGACGAAGCTGTCGGCCTTTGGGCTGGTCCTGGGCTACGATCCGAGCCTGCTGCAATTCGAGTCAGCTCAGGAAGGCGCCGGCCACCTGCTGGAGAGTCAGGGTGGCCACACCGACCTGTTCAGCGTGCTGCACCAGCGCCCCGGCGTGCTGCTGATCGGCAATGGCCTGACGGCTGGAGATCCCGTCGATGGCAAGGGACTGCTGGCCGAACTGTCCTTCCGGTTGATGGATCGGCGACGGGCCAACGAGGCAGTGATCGCCTTGCGCGAAGCCTTCGTCGCCAATGGGGCAGAGAATGTGCGGCGTGTGATGTCGCTTCAGGGAACCGGCCTGCAGCCTGCAAGCTTCGCCCTGTCACAGGCCTATCCCAACCCCTTCAACCCGTCGACGCAGATCGAATTCGCGCTGGCTCAGGACACGCCGGCACGACTCGTCATCTATGATGTATTGGGGCAGCGCGTGCGGACCCTGGTGCGAGGTGATGATGGCCTGGGCGCCGGCTTCTACACCGTCACCTG
>JABHDC010000121.1 GCA_018673255.1 Gemmatimonadota bacterium | reverse complement strand
CGAACCCGAGCCTGAACCCGAGCCTGAACCCGAGCCTGAACCCGAGCCTGAACCCGAGCCTGAACCCGAGCCCGAACCCGAGCCTGAACCCGAGCCTGAACCCGAGCCTGAACCTGTCCGCCCGGATCTCGGCCAGATTGCCTTTGTTGCCAACCGGGATGGGAATGGCGAAATCTACAGGATGGCTGCCGATGGCAGTGGACAGATCAACCTGACATCCGACCCGGGTTTCGACTGGACACCAGCGTGGTCTCCCGATGGCCTGCAGATCGCCTTTGCTTCGGATCGATCCGGTGACTTCGAGATTTACCTGATGGCGGCGGATGGAACCGACCTGCGCCAACTCACGACCACGACTGGCGATGATGGCGTCTTCGGCATCAGTTGGTCCCCCGATGGTGAGCAACTGGCTTTCGTCGCCGATCGAGGCGGCGGTAACGACATCTACCTCGTTGCTGTCACCGGTGGGGACCCTGTGGCACTGACAAACGATGGCGCCAATGACCGGTTCCCGCACTGGTCTCCAGACGGTTCACGGCTTGCCTTTGAGTCGAACCGCAATGGTGATTTCGAGATCTGGACGATGGCGGCCGACGGGAGTGATGTCACGAACTTGACGGATGACCTGTCGAATGATCGTTCGCCATCCTGGTCACGGGATGGTACGCGTCTCGCCTTCAGCTCGGATCGGGCGGGGAGTTTCGATATCTACTCGATGAACTCTGATGGAACGGGCCTGATACGACACACGACACACGCCGCCGCGGATCGATCGCCATCCTGGTCGCCTGACGGTGTCTGGATCGTCTTCGAGACGACGCGGACCAGCGAAGAGGAAATCTTCGCGCTACCGGTGGACGCATCGAGCGAACCAGTCAATCTGTCGCTCAGTGCCGGTGTAGACTGGAACCCGAGCTGGTCGCCGGTTCCCTGAACGGCCACATCGACTTAAAGGAATAGGCCCACTCGCCGATACGTAGAAGAGGAAGGCTCTGCTTCAGCCAGAAGATCATGCGACCCATGTGTATCGCCTCTTGACATTCGGCCAATTCGCTATCTCTATGCGCAATCTATGCCTGACCGTATTGCTGCTCCTCGCTCTGATGCCGCAGGGCGCTGAGGCCCAACAGACAAATGTCCTCAGTCTGCAAGGTATCGTCGGGGTGAATCAAGTCGAGCGTGGCAGGTTTGTGCAGATCTACGCGGCGCAACTCGAAGATGGGAACAACGCCAATACGGTCTGCGAACTGGGATACGCGGGCAATACTGGCATACAGGTCACGGTGAGTGATCTGAGCACGCCGACAAGCCTCCAGTCTTCCGACATCGTCTCTCTCAACCTGTACTATAGTGCCGATGCGGTCTATGATGCCGGTGATACGTTCATCGACACACAGCCTGTCACGATTGGCGGTCTCGTCCAGTTCGACGCGACCGGCGCAGGCGCTGTCCGCACGATACCCGATGCGGGTCCCTTTCCGTTCTTCGTCATCCTGGCCAACATATCCTCTACCGCCCGCCTGGGCGCGGCCTTTCGTTTGGGGGCCGCGGCGAACCACATTGGGATCGACGAGACCAATCTCTTTCCGCCCGGTGTCGATGGTGGCGTTGGTGGACAAATCCTGGCCGATGACGCCAACCATGTTGTTATCGGAGATGTCGCCATGTCCGGCGGCCGGCCCGTATCGATACCCTTCGGTGGCGAAGCCGCGATCGTCGTACTGATGATTGCAACTGGAGCTTACGCTCTGCGCAACACCGTCCGCATTCACCCCCACACATAACGTCTGCGACGCCTGACCTCAAGCCGGAGTGTCAATGGCTGCTTCAAGGGGGTTGTCGGAGGTCGCCCAAGGGGTGAATTTCTCACCCGATGGAACATGCCGGACAACCGTCCACTACCCCCTGTCGCAGACGAGTACCATGACCGCAGAAGTGACCCCGAAGATCATCGCCTACCTCAATCCGATGTGCCCCTGGACGTACGGTGTGGTGGCTTTTCTCAAAGCCCAAGAACTGGCCTTCGAGTACCGCGACATTGCCCGGGATCCGGCTCAGCATGAAGAGATGGTGAAGAAGTCGGGCCAGTACAGCTCACCATGTGTCGAGGTGAATGGACACATGCTGGCCGATGTCGGCGGAGACGAGGTCGAACGCTGGATGCAGCAGCAGGGCCTGCTCGGCGGCTGACCCGCTCAGGCCCGCCCGTGGTGTGATTCCTCCGGCGCCGTGTAGCTCACTTCCAGATGCGGTGTCTCCAGTCTCTTTGAGCCGTCGTGGCGTGACTGCAGGCAGCTCTCCAGGATTCCGTTGACGATCATCGTGCGCTGGGCCGGAAAGGGGGCGACACCGGTCTGGAACATCTCATCGATCTTGGCCGCAAAGCAGGCAGAGTAGGTGACATTCGGTGTCGGTGTCAGGAAGAACTGGCAGGACACAGGATCCTGCTGGCCCTGTAACCGGCAGGCGAAGTTGTAGTCGGCGATGGCGCCATTGATCATCAACAGGGTCGCCTGCAGACCGTCTTTGAATTCGATGAGATAGGCCGCCGGCTTCTCGACGAGGCGGCGCAATTCACCTGACCCCAGCAGATCCTGTGTGCGGCCATCTTCCAGCGTCAGTCCCTGGGGCGAGTCTGAGCGTGACAGGGCCGCCTCCAGCAGCTGTGAAGACCAACGGCCTTCGTCGGCGGCGCGCCAGACATCATCCCCCTCCAGCATCTGCACGGCGACCACACCGGTCTCTGAGCCGGCGCGGCGCTCGATCATGCACTGCATCGCCTCCAGGGCGTGGTAGTCCATCGCATCGGAGCCGCCCACACCGACCATCAGTGCTTCCTCGATCTGGCAGCCATAGGGCAGTTCGACATCCGGCAGTCGCCAGGTGACAGGGAGAGACGAGCCGGCCAACAGGGGAAAGCCCAGTCGTTGGCTGTCGGCGACCATCTCCTGCGCCTTGGCGAAACTGTAGGAGAGATGCTTGTCGTTGTAGACGGGAACGGCACGGCCGTCGGCCTCGAAGACCTCCACGCACTCCTTGAACAGGTCGTAACGAGGATAGAGAATCTGGCCCAACTCGTTCTTCGGATAATCGCCATGCTCGCCGACCAGGAGAATGCCATCAACGGCAATCTGGTCACCGCCACAACGCAGGGTCTCGGCGACGGTGGGATAGACCTCGAAGCCAAACTCACGGGCGCGGTCTTCACTCTGGTCGCCCTCCGGTCGCTGGTCGACATACATCGACACGATCTGGGTGTTGGGCATGTTCCAGCGTCCCTCATAAGGGTAGCCGACGATGAAGCGATCGCAGAAGTGCTGGGCGTGCGACAGATAACGATAGACGGTGGCCACGACGGCCAGACGTTTTGGGGCGGACTGTTGCGTTGAGTCTGCGGATGTGTGCGGCACGTGTCTTCTAATCTCCGGTGAGTCGGTGAAAGGGCGGTGACGGGGCGCGCTGTGTTGCGCCTTGCCTCACGTGCGCCAATAGGTGGATTGGGTGGGGGCAGCGTAGGTGACTTCTTCCAGGTGCGGCGTGTCGATTCGCTTCTCATCCTCGAAGAGAGAGTCCACGGCGGCAGCCGTCAGCCCGGTGGTCATCAACGTCCGTTCGATGGGGTAGGTGGTCGCTCCCGTGAGGAACATCTCTTCCACGTTGGCCACCTGGGGGCTGAAGAAGTTCGCCAGGCTCGTACGGGCCGGGGGCATGGGCAGATACATCTGCGTCGACAACACCTCGTCGTCCGGAAGTTGGGCGGAGAAGTTGAAGTCCTGCAGCAGACCATTCATCATGATCATCGTCGTGCGCAGGCCGTCGCAATGTTCGTAGTGATAGGCGATCGGTGCTTCGACGATTTTCTTGAGATCATCGATGGTCGGGAAACGATCGTTGAAGCCGGGTCGCGCCTGCGTCAGGGTATGAGAGCGGCATAGACAGGCATCGAACAACTCCCGCGACCAGAGCCGCTCGTGGTGGGCCTGCCAGAAACGGTCGCCCTTGTAGGTCTCGACCCAGCGCACCCCCGCCTCACCACCGGCACGCCGCTCAACCATGCATTGCGCCGTTTCCAGGCCATGGAAGTCGTAGGAGTCGACGCCGCCATAACAGACGCACATGGCCTCCTCGATCTGCGACCCGGTGGGCATCTCGATGGATGGTGTGCGCCAGGTGACGGGCAAGGAGGACCCGGCCATGAAGGGAAAGCCCAGCTCGACGGAGGTGTCGTACATCTCCCGGGCCCAATACCAATTCCAGGACAGGTGCTTGTCATTGAAGATTGGCGCCGTCTTCCCCGTCGTGCGGTAGACGGAGGTGATCTGCCGGAATAACTCGTAGCGTGGATACTGGTGCTGCCCCTTTTCGTTGCGATGATACTTGCCGTGCTCACCGACCAGCAGCACACCGTCGACGGCCAGGTCACTGCCACCGAGGGTCAGGGCGTCGGCCACGCTGGGCATGAGTTGCATCTGCGGAAACCGGGCCACGCGGTCGGGGGTGAGGTCTCCTTCGGGTTGTTGATCGACATAGAGGGAGACGATATCCATGGGGGGACGGTGATGGCGGCCATTCCACCCGTAGCCCTCCAGGAACCGGTCGACGATATGCTGCCCGTGCGAATGCTTGCGGTATTCGGTGAGGATGGCAGCGATTCGAAGTCTGCGTGGTGAGCTCATGGTTCCTTGCCGGGTTCGGTGTCAGCGTTCCTGGGTGATACCCCAGGGGCAGTCGATGTAAGGAAAGCGTGTCTCGAGATCTTCTGCCAGTGTACACCCGAGTCCGGGTGCGTCGGGTAGTAGCAGGTGGCCTTCTTCGATGCGGCCTGCCTGGGCGAGGATCTCCCATTGCAGGGGCCCCTGGCGGCGATTCAGCTCCAGCATACCATGCCATGAGCCCGACGGAGCACGGCCGGATGCCTGCAAGCGCAGATCCCGTTCGCCCCGTACGTGCGCCGAGGGATGGGCCGCAACCAGGTGCGCATGGGCCCACGTCATCAGACCATTGTGCCAGTTGTGGGGACAGTGGGGCACCCCGTATTCCTGCCAGGCTTGCGTGGCGATCTGACGGCAAGCAGTGAGGCCCGCCACACCGGCATCCACCTGCACGATGGCATAGGCGCCATCGGCCACATAGGGCTGGATCTGTGACCAATCACAGAGCGATTCGCCGCCGGTGACCGGAATGTTCAGTGCCTCATTGAGTCTGGCGTAGCCCTGGCGATCGGCGCCGGGGATCGGTTCCTCAAACCAGTACCAGTCCATCTCATCCAGGGCCTGGCCGATTTTCAGCGCCTGCTCTTCGGACAGGCGGCAATTGCCATCCAGCATCAGGTCCATTTGGGCACCGGCTGCCGCGTGCACCTGACGGGCCAGGTCGATGAAGCGGTCGACGGTGACACCGGACCAGTCCCAATGTGTGCCCAGTCGCATCTTGAATGCCGTAAAGCCCTCCTGCGCCCATTGCACCGCCTCGTCCACGACCTGTTCGGGCCGCTGATCCCAATCGTAGGAGACACCGGCCGAGGCATACAGGCGGATGCGATCAGGCAGCTCCACTTCGTCACCGGCCAGCAGGCGGGCGACGGATTTGCCTTGAAGTTTGCCGGAAAGATCCCACAGAGCACAGTCGAGGCCCGCCAGGGGGATGGCGTCAGCCCGCGTCTGAGGATCTGGCAGTGGGATGTCGACGTGGTGCGGGTCCTGCCCGATAAGCAACCCGCTCAGCTCCTGGACGCGCTCGGCAATACGGGGGGGCGTGCCATACGCACTGGCCTCGCCGATGCCGAGGACACCTTCGTCGGTCTCGATGATGATGATCGCCGCATCGGCCTTGGGCACGAGGACTGTCGCCGTCGACCACTGCCGCTCAGGTTCGTGTTTCCGGGACAGACTCAGGGTACGCACGGCGGTGATTTTCACACGAGGCTCCTCTCGGTGCAGCTGCGGGCGCGAAGATAACTGCGATCTCGCGTCGACTCAATGCGACACATCCGGCTTGCAGCCACTCTGTGGCATGGGTACCATAACCAGTCCATTTTGAACACGGTTGCCGACGTAAAGTCACCGGTGTCCTGCGGACGCTGGCCAGCTGGAAAAAACCACCCCGAGGACGAGTCCAACATGAACAGCCTTCACAGTGCCGCTTCCGCCCAGGCGCGCCGCAATCGCAAGCTGCTGACCGAGGCGCAGTATCTCGGTGATCGGGTCACTTCGCGGGTGATTCCCCTGCGACTGGATGTTGGCGGTCCGGCGCTGACGCCTGAGCAACTGGGCGCGCTCGAGGCACTGGGCGTCGAGGCCGCAGCCACGGCGATTTCCTCGCTGGCGTCACTGGCGAAGATCGGTGAACTCGACCACCTCGGTGGTGGCCTCGAACTGGCCGGCCCACTCCTGCTGAGCCTGGCCGCTGCTGACTCAGACAGCGTCGACTACACCATCGAGCACGCCCACACGAGTGTGGGGTATTTTGCGGCACTGGCCGCTTTCGGCTACCTGAAGCCGGCCGACGTGGTGGAGGGATTCCGTCGTGGACTGGATGTACCCGGCCACGTCTCCTGGCTGCCAGGTGGTACGCAGTTGAATGGCGGCCGGCTTGGCGTCATGGTGCCCGTCGCCGTGGGCCAGGCCCTGGGCCGTCGGGCCCGCAAGGGAGATGCCGCCTGGGTCGTCACCCACACCGGTGATGCCGGCTGGATATCAGGTCAGGCCCTCAATGGCTTCAATGCAGCCAGCGCCCTGGGAGCGCCGGTCACCTTCGTCATGCACCGCAATGGCATTCAGTTGTCGGGGACGACGCGATCTGTCCTGGACCGTGATCCGCGGCCGGTGGCCGAATCGCTGGGTGTGCGCGTTCTCGAGATTCCTTCCCTCCACGACACGGCCAGCCTCTGGGACGCCTATCGTGAGGGTGCCCGACTGGCCCGTGAGGGCACACCCAACCTCATCTACCCCACCGGCTACCGGTCGGTGGAGGGTCAGGTCATCGACCTGCAGTGGTTTGGTGAGAAGTATGGGATTCTGGCCGAAACCGAGAAGATGGCCGCGGACCATGGCGTGTCGATGGGTCGGCCCGTCTGGGTACCCGGCTCGCTGATGAGCTATCGGGACGTGGGACCGATGTTGGAGTGTCTCTTCCTCGTCAACGAATTGCCGGGCGGTGAGGGGCACCACGATGGTCACATGAAGGGGCGCGATGAGAAAGCCGTACTCGCCGGCCCGATGTTCAAGGTGACAGCTGAGCAGAAGGCAGCGCTGAGTGCCTTGCGCAAGAGCAAGAAGAGTGTGACCACGACGGCGCGCCCGGCGCCGGGATCACCCAACCTGATCTTGAGTGCCGCGCAGCGTCAGGCGGCCAAGTTGCCGGCCGCCGGAGATCAGGCCAGTCCCCGCGCCGGTTCCGAAGCCGGGTATGCGGCTGTGGCCGCAGCGCACGCAGATGACGTCTTCATCGTCAGTTGCGATCTGGATGTATCCACCAAGTTGAGCAAGGCCCGAGACCTGGTTGCAGCAGATCACCGCTTTGAGGTGTCGATCGAAGAGCAGGCAGCGACACTGATTGCCGATGGCCTGGCCATGAGCAGCGATCGTCCGCAACTCAATGTGGTGTCGACCTTCGCCGCCTTCTTCGAGGGCATCGCGCGCGAGGGCTTCGACCTGTGGCGTTACCAGCGGAATCTGACAGGGGTTAACGAAGGGCTCAATGTCGCCTTCCATCTGTCGCATGTGGGTGCCTGCACCGGCCGTGATCACTTCTCGGGCTGGGGTCTGGACTGGATCAATGTGGCCCTCACCTATCTGCCGTATCTGCACCGCTTCTATGCCCCGGCCGATGCGCGCGCCGCCTTCCTGGCCGTCGCCGATCTTGCGGCGCACTACGGGGGTCACGTCATCGGCATTCCGCGCGACAATCTGCCGGTGCTGGCCAAGCAGGACGGTTCCGGTCCTCTGTGGGAGGCGACCGACACCTGGCAGGCGGTCACACCCTATCGGGTTCACGAGGGCGCGCGTCGGGCGATCCTGGCAATGGGTGCACCGGCCTTTGTCGCCGGCAACGCCGCTGCATCGCTTCTGAAGAAGGGCGTGCCGACGGACGTGCACATCGTCAATGGTCTACCCATGACCGACAAGGAACTGGAGGCGGTACTGGCGCCCTACCCCGATGGCGTGGTGAGTGTGGAAGACGGTTTCATTGGCACCCCGGAAACCGGTGTCCGGGGCTTCGCCGGCCTGGTGGCATCCAAGGCAGCCGATGCCGGTCTGCCGACGGCGCATGTGGGGATCACCGATCCGCGCGTGGCACCATCGGATGGTCATATGCAAACGTGGGCTCACTTTGGCATGACGGCGGCGGCCCTGAGCAAGGCCGTGCAGGATCTGAGTTGATCACGGGTTGATCATTTGGGCTGAATCGTAACCCGCGCCAAGGCGCGGGATGACTTTCTTGAGACAATGAATCAGGAGCTGAGGCTGTGAATCGAGTGCGTGGAACTGTGATGGGGTGCTTGTTGCTGCTGTCGGCCAGCTGCGGCGGTGGCCCGGACGGTGACGGCGAAGCGCCAGTCAACAACAAGGCAGGATTGATGGATCCGACGAGTGAAGAAATGATGGCGCAGGCACCGGACACCTATCGGGCCCGCTTCGAGACCAGTGGCGGGACGATTCTCATCGAGGTGGAGCGCAAGTTGTCGCCGAACGGTGCCGATCGCTTTTACAATCTGGTCCACAATGGTTACTACAACGACTGCAGATTCTTCCGCGTCGTTCCGAACTTCATCGTTCAGTTCGGGATGAGTCCAGATCCGGAAGTGAGCAAGATGTGGCACGGCGCGACCATCGTCGATGATCCGGTCATGATCTCCAATGATCGCGGTACCATCACCTTCGCCAAGACCGGCTCGCCGAATTCCCGCACGACGCAGATGTTCCTCAATCTCGTCGACAATGCCCGCCTCGACGGCATGGGCTTTGCGCCTTTCGGGCGCATTGTCGAAGGCATGGATGTGATGGATGCGATCAACCCGGAATACGGCGAACAGCCGAACCAGCAGA
Source organism: Gemmatimonadota bacterium (assembly GCA_018673255.1). The sequence continues at coordinate 49,108 of JABHDC010000121.1, read as the reverse complement.
AGATCGGCGAAAAGGGCAACGAGTATTTGATCAGTCAGTTCCCGAATCTCGACTACATCAAGACCGCCACGATCGACTAGTCTGTCATCATCCGGTCGTGACATCCTGAGAACCGGCCCGGGGTCGAATGCATCCTATCGACTGGATCGCATCGGCCCCGGTGCGGCCTCTCTGGCTACCCTCACTGCTGTCCTGTGGGGGGGCAACCAGGTGGCCATCAAGGCAGGCCTGGAGGGCATGCCGCCTGTGGCCATGGCGGCTGTTCGCTTCGCCCTCGGTCTGGCTGTCGTCGCGCTGGCAGCCCGTCTCACACGCACGCGCGTCACCGATGTCGGCGGTCAGTGGCGTGGCCTGATCGAACTGTCGCTGTTGTTTACGACGCAGATCCTGCTGCTCAACATTGGCACGCACTACACGTCGTCGAGTCGCTCCATCGTCCTGATTTCGGCCTATCCCTTTTTCACAGCGCTCTCCGCCCACCTGCTGATTCCCGGCGACCGGCTCGGCCTGCGCCAGGTATTGGGCATGCTGCTGGCTTTCTCCGGTATCGTCCTGCTCTTCGCCGGCTCCCTGTCGATCACTGACACGACGTGGTTGTTGGGTGACGCCCTCGTGCTCGGCAGTGCCGTCCTGCTGGGTCTGCGACAGGTGGTGCTCAAGCGGCTCGTCCATGGCCTGCATCCCTACCAGGTGCTCTTCTGGCAGGCAGCCCTGGGGATTCCCCTGTTCATCATTGTGAGTCTGATCTTCGAATCGCCTGGAGAGATTCTGTGGACGCGTCGAGCGATTCTCGGCGTACTCTACCAGGGCTTGGTTGTGGCCGGGGCCTGCTTCATCATCCTTGTGTTTCTGTTGTCGAAACACCCTGCCAGCCGTCTGGGGGTCTTCGGCTTCCTCACACCCGTGGTCGGTGTGCTGCTGGCCGGTTGGGTGATGGACGAATCGCTGTCACCGATCGTGCTGGCCAGTATGATTCTGGTGGCGGCAGGAACGATGCTCGGCGCTGGCGGCGCGCCCAAGATGGTGGCACATGAACCCAGGCAACCAACGACGCTCTAGGAGCCTGTCCGGGGAGTGAGCGGTCACCGGCCCCCGGCCTGAGGAGTGAGTGGTCGCCAACCTTCCGAGAGGAAGGTCCTCAGCCTGGTGCCAGAAAAGCCCTCAACCCGTGGGCGAGGCTGAAGGTGAAGATGAGGCCGACCAGGGTCCCGTGCACGAGCCAGGGATTGGCGTAGCGCAGCCGGCTCAGGCCCTGTCTGGACGGCAATTGTGCCTGTAACTGCCGCAGATGCTCCTCGTGATGTCGGACCCTTCGCAAGCGCCACAGTACGGCCTGTGCACGTTGCGCCTGTTCCTCAATGGCCTGTGCCCGCTCAACGTTCCACAGTCCTCGCCCACGGATGATCCGCAGACGGGGTGCCTGTTCGCGCACGGTGCAGTCGATGAACTGCTTCACCAGCCCACCCAACTGCTCGATCTCCCCCTGGATCGCCTCAACTTCCCGACGACCCAAGTAGCCATCGAACAGATGTATGCCGGGCATGAGGATTCGCCGCATGCCACGATCGCGTGTCTTCATGGGTGAATGTCCAACACTCTCCGGTTAGATCGCCCCGGCTTCGCGCGCCAGTTCCTCGGCCTGGGCGACACGCTGGGTGATCAGATCACAACCGCCCTGCCAGAAGGCTCGATCGGCAATGTCGAAACCCAGACGCTGCACTAACTCACCAGGTGATGCGGAGCCGCCGGATGCCAGCAGGTTGAAGTACCGCTCGATGAAGGGTGCGCCCTCCTGCTGGTATTGGGCATAGAGGGCCAGCACCAGCAACTCCCCGAAGGCATAGGCATAGACATAGAATGGCACATCGATAATGTGGGGTATGTAGAGCCACCACTTGGCGTGTTCCTCACCCAGGGTGAGGGCATCACCGAACATGGCCTGCTGATTCTCCTGCCACAATTCGTTGAGACGGGACGTCGGCAGTTCACCCTCGGATCGGCGGGCCCGGTGTGCGGCCTGCTCGAAGCGATACATGGCGATCTGTCGGAAGACGGTGGCGAAGGTGTCCTCCACCTTGCTGCACACGAGGGCCATCTTCTCTGCTGGTGAGGTCAGTTCCGACAGCAGGCGATCGAAGACGAGGGCCTCGGCAAAGGTCGAGGCTGTCTCTGCCATGGGCAGCACCGGGTGATAGTCCAGGAGGTGGTTGTTCTCGGCCGCCAGCAGATCATGCACGCCATGGCCCAGCTCGTGGGCCAGGGTCATCACGTCGCGCGGCTTGCCTGTGTAATTCATGAAGACATACGGGTGAAGGTCGGGGGTGACGGCGGCACAGTAGGCCCCACCCCGCTTGCCGTCGGCCAGGGCTGCGTCGATCCAACTTTCATCAAAAAATCGGCTGGCCAGGTCCCGTAATTTCGGTGTGAAGTCGGCGAAGGCCCCCAGTACCATCTGGCGCGCCGCATCGAACTCAATCTCGGATTCCTGTCCCAGGAGCGGCGCATAACGATCGTAGTGCGCCAGGTCGTCGAGGCCGAGAATCTTCCCCTTCAACCGATAGTAACGGGAGACGGTGTCGAAGTTGGCGGCACAGACATCGGAGACCGTGTCGACGACGGCGCCGTCCAGTTCATTGGCCAGATGACGAGAGGCTTCGGGGGTCTCGTATTTGCGGAGTCGATCCAGTACGTCTTTCTCGTGCAATAGCGTGTTGTAGATGAAGGTGCACGTGTGCGCATTGCCCTCCAGCCCCTCGCTGACGGCTGCAGCCGCATCCCGCCGCACGTCCCGATCGTGATCGTATAGCAGAACGAGAATCTCCGACTGCGTCTTCTCGATGATCTCTCCATCGACTTCAATGCGGAACTTCGTGCGGGAGTTGACCTCCGTCGACAGACGGGCGAAGGCGCGGCCGCGGGCGTTGGCCGTCTCGACGAGAATCTTCTCTTCGGCCTCCGAGAGATTGTGGATGGCCATCCGTCGCTCGTGATCCAGGTAGTGCCGGTAGGGCGCCAGGACAGGGTCCGTGGAGATCAAGCGCCAGGTATCGTCGGGAATCTGGCCAATCTCGAGATCAAAGAACACCAGGTGCGTCGACACGGCGCTGCCAAATTCGCGGGTCTTCTGCAACAGCGCCCCCCGAGCGGCATCCCCCGTGTCGGTGGAATAGATCAGAGAGGCATATGCCTGGGGGCGGTATTCGGCGCCGAGCAGGTCCTCGTAGGCCGTCAGGGCGGCCAACAGATGAGCGGCCGTCAGGTCGGTGGTGGCGATGGAGCCTCGATAGTCGAGGGCAAAGGCCGCGGCCCGTTCGGTCACTGCATGGATGTCGGCATCGATCTGTACATCATCGACGCCGGCGTAGAGATCAGTCAGGTCCCAGGTGGGCAGGGCACTCGTCATGGGGTGATTCCTGGAGTCAGTGCGTGTGGATCATCATGTGGATGGATCAGGCTCTATAGGATCACGGAACCATGGCACAGTGTCCAGCGCCTGTGCACAACAACGGGTGGACGGATGAGGTCACATCATCGACCCATGCCCCCCCGGAGATACTGCCATCCACGAGCTGGGTTCAGGCCTGGCCCGCCATGACCAGAATCCAGCGCAGCCCCAGACCGCCGGCCAATACCAGCAGCGGCGCGACGCGTGTCGGTGCCAGCTGACGGGCACCTTCGACCCATGCCATACAGAAGGGGACGAGCAGACCGGCAACAACAACGATGGCGAAGAAGGGGGCAGTGTAGGCACCCCCAAGCAGCAGTTGAGCTGACGCACGACCGTCGGTGCCACCCCCGACCAGCAGGCCGATGAGGAAGAGGCCAAGCAGGATCAATTCGGCGCCGATGGCACCCAGGTCCCAGCGGCGCAGCTTGTGGTGTATGTCGGCACCGATCGGTGCCAGCATCATCGCCGCCATTCCCGTAGATGCACCCGAGAGCAGGAAGAGCGGACCCAGCAGCGCCGAATTCCACATGGGACGTGCCGCGCCAAGTGTGCCCAGTAACACGCCGGTGTAGATCCCCAGGCTGACACCCAGTGCGATGTTGAGGTTTCCCATCAGGGGCAGATGAGCCATGCCCCATGTATGCAGACGGCAGAGCCAGCCATCTTCTCCACCTGACAATGGCCAGCGAGCCCACCGCTGTACTGAATGTGGCGCAGCGCCTGCCAACCCCAGCAGGGCGCTGGCGGGATACACAGCAAGAAGAATCCACGAACCCCAGGACATGGGGGAGGTGGGCATGAAGGCCAGGTAGAATCGGTAGACGTGGGCTTTGTACTCCAGGTCGAAGAACAAGGCCAGCATGCCGATGGAGAGCAGTACGGGCACCATCAGCGCAAACTGCACCGCTGTGGGTGCCGACCCATCGTCCCCGCGACGCGCCAGGGCGCCGGCGACGATCATCATGCCAGCGGCGACACCGCCGAGGAACAGGTAGACGGGGATCTCCCAACCCCAGACGTGGAGTTGTGGATCGACGAGATGAGAATAACGGGTCAGTTCGACTTCCATCAGGTCCTGCTCTCGATTGATTCAGTTTATCAGGGTGTTCGTGGCTGCTCAGCCGTCGCAGCCGCCGCCCTTCTTCTTTGGTGGTGGTGTAAAGCTGGCTGCCGCCGGGGGCGGGGGCGGCGGTGCTTCAGATCCGGTGATCTTGCGATGCACGGCGGCCTGGAACTGCACCACCCGACAACGAGCCGGCGAGTCTGTCGCCGTCAGGGCTGGCGGTCTCTCCAGAGCGAATCCCTGCCATGCGTCGAATCCACCATCCAGGACCAGAACACGACCCGGATACGCGGCGGCCGCATCCGGCAGGCGTGTGATCATTTCACTGCTGATGAGGATCAGGTCCTTCACGCCGGGGCTGTAGGCGAGACCGAAATCGTCCAACTCGGACAGCGCACGATGCTGGGAACCGGGGATTCGCTCGGCCTCAAAGGCTGAGCGCTCCCGGACATCCAGGACCCACACTTTCCATGGTTCGTCCAGCAGACGCTGCGCCAGGCGACTCGCATCGATCGTGGATGGGGCGATCGAGGCCTCCAGGGGCGGTGCGCCGGCCGGGGCCAGCAGCAAGGCAGCGCCGGTGAGGGCGGCCAGGCCGAAGGTCGTGAAGACGACACGGCGCGGCTCACGGGCCACGACCGGCTCATCACCGAAGCGTCGCCGCGTGTAGATCCGTTCCAATACCTCTGCGCCGATGAAACAAGCGACGGCCATGCCGGCCACGGCCAGGGCCAGTAGCGCCGGTGGCAGACCGACCAGGTCAAAGAGGAATTGGTGACCGATATCACCGGACAGGTAGAAGTCCTGCAGCCAGGGATACGCCTCGCCGAACAGCACCGAGCCGATGGCGACACCGACGATCGTCACCATGCCGTCCAGGTGTCCGGAAGCGGCTGCAACCAGTGACGTGCCCGGGCAATATCCGGAAACGATGAAACCGACACCCAATAGCAGTCCACCCACGAGCATGGGCCACAGATACGTCGTGGAGGCGCCCGACTCGGCGATGCCGCGGAATTCAGCCAGGCCGAGACCGTCGGCCACGACCAGGCCCAGCATGGCGGTGACGATGGCACCGAACATGACCTTGAAGACGGTCATGTCATTGCCGTAGAACTGGGCTGCCAGTTTCGTGGCGCGCCCAAAGCCGGCCCGTTCCAGGACGAAGCCAAAGAAGAAGCCGAGAATGACGGCACCCACGAGTCCGAATTCTCGATTCGCGCCGAAGAGAGAGTCGAAGGGAAAGATCATGTCCACTGCCTCCTGACGAACCACGCCAACCCATATCCGCCGGCGAATACAGCCAGCATGAAGATCCAGCTACCGGATGACATCAGCGCGCCTCCGGTCAGTGCTTGACCGGATGTGCAACCGCGGGCCAAGCGTGCGGCGATCCCCATGATGACGCCGCCGGAGAGGGCGAAAAGCAAACGTCGGGGAATCGTCGCCCGAGGTCCGCGCACGACACAGGCGCGCTGACGACCAGCAGCATAAGCGGAGACCGCACCACCGAGCAGGACGCCGAGGACCTCAAAGACGAAGTAGCTGTCCAGAGGGTTCTGGCCATCGGCTTTGACGCGGGCCAGATAGGCATTGTCGTTCACGTGCTCGGTGGCCACGACATCGACGGCGGCAATCGCCACGCGATTGACTCCACCGGAGGCGCCCAGTCCCTTACCCATGACGAGAAAGGAACTCAGCAACACCAGGCCGAGTGCGACGCCGGCGACATAGGGATTCCAGAATGTGGTGTCCTTCATGATCATTCAGCTCAGGAAGAAGACGTTGGGGCCCAGGCCCAGTTCGGGCTTGAGACTCTTGTGGGAACGCGAAGCCAACAATTGCGAGGCCTCGCTGTGGGGGTCATTCAGATCGCCGAAGACCAGTGCCGTCGTCGGACAGATGCTGACACAGGCCGGCAGTTGTCCCTTCTGTACCTTATGGATGCAGAAGGTGCACTTGTCGGCGTAGCCGTCGGGGTGGATGTAGCGGGCGTCGTATGGGCAGGATGCGACGCAGGCCTTGCAGCCGGTGCACATGCTGTCGTCGACGAGGACGATGCCACCATCTACAACGTGACTGGCGCCGGTCGGGCAGCAATCGACGCAGGGTGGGTTGTCACAGTGGTTGCAGCGCTCGGAGCGAATTTCCTGCTGAAGGTGCGGGAAGATGCCCGTCGTCTCGGTGACGATCCAGTCGCGGAAACTGTTCTCCGGCAATTTGTTTTCGGCCATGCAGCCCAACACGCAGGCATTGCAGCCCACGCAGCGCCGCGTATCCACGACCATGCCCCAACGGACGCCTTGTTTCTTTGCCGTCGCCATCAGGCCGCCCTCCCCGTTGCTTGCTCAGCTCCGAGTTCACCAGGGGCCGGTTGCTCCTCGCCAGGGGCCTGTTCTTCTTCACCAGAGACCAGGCGTTCGATCCGGACGAAATTCACATTCATGCCCGTGCCACCCATGATGGGGTCGGTCTTGTAGCGGGTGACCAGATCGGAGTCGGAGGCGCCACGATTCTTGGCAAACTTCAGACCCTTGGCCTTGTGCCCGTAGCCGTGGACCATGTAGACACAGTCGCCACGGATGCGCTGGGTGGCCTTGAGCCGGATCGGGTCGGAACGCACACCATCCTGGTTGATGAGGCGTACCCTCTCGCCATCTACCGGCGGCGTCGCAGCGAACTCGGGCATAGAGGCGATGACGTCGGCATTCACCCACACTTCGTTCTCGTCGTACACGCGTGACAGAAAGCGGTTGTTCGTCGTGCGACCGAAGGTGTGCATCGGCGCGCGACCCATGAGCAACCGGAACATGCCGTCGGGCGGCTCTTCCGGTGCCTCGTATTGTGGCAGTGGATGGAAGCCGGCCGAAGCCAGGGTCTTCGAATACAACTCGATCTTGCCTGTCGGGGTGTCGAAGGCCAGTCGCATGCCTTCTTCTTCCGATACCGGTACGCGATCGCCTTTGACGACCCCTGTTCGCATCAACGTGTCGCAGTCGTAGCCGGCCGCCTTGACGCGCTGGCGGGTGTATTCCTCGGAATCGGCCCACGGGAAGTAGTCTTCCAGGCCCATGCGATGGCCCAGTTCACGCGCGATCCACCAGCCTGGCTTCGAGTCATACATCGGCTCGACCACCTTCTGACGGATGGCGACGAAGGGTTCCTTGTAATAGGGGGCGAAGACATCGTCGCAACGTTCCAGATAGGTTGCCTCTGGCAGCACGACATCACTCCAACCACAGATCTCAGCGGGTAGCACATCGACAGAGACGATGAAGTCGAGGGCCTTGATCGCTTCTTTGGTCTGTTCAGGATTCGGCAGTGCCTGCAGCAGATTGGTGCCGTAGACGAGCCAGGCATGCAGTTGATCGGGGGTCTTGCCCGGGATTGTTGCATCACACAGTCCCGAGGCCAGCGTCTCATCGGCCAATGGATACAGGCTGGGTGGCCGGTCGTTCTTCGTCTTCGGCTCGTAGGCGTACTTCGTATACGGGAAGGAGGGCAGACTCATCTTCGACGGCAGGATGTAGCCCCCACGACGGCCCCAGGATCCCAACAATGCGGCCAGGATCGCCATGGCCCGCGCCCGCTGCGTGTCATCACCATACCAGGTTGTGTGGCGCCCGGGATGGATGAGAGAGGCCGGTCGATGGGCGGCGATGAAACGTGCCGACTCGCGGATCGTTTCGGCCTTGATGCCCGTGTGCGTGTAGGCCCATTCCGGCGTCTTGTCGGCGACGTGGGCCTTCAGTTCGTCAAAACCGGTGGCGTGCTGAGAGATGTAGTCCTGATCGAAGCGATTCTCGTTGATGATGACGTGCATCCACGCCAGCAGCAGGGCGATATCGGTGCCCGGTTTGATGGGCAGCCAGTAGCGGGCCTTGCCGGCGGCGGTGGAGAAACGCGGGTCCACGACGACCAGTTCAGCGCCGCGATCCAGGGCCTCGGCGAATTCCTGCACCTGTGTATTGTGCATGTTCTCGCCTAGGTGCGAACCGATCAGCGTCAGGCAGCGGGTGTTCTCAATGTCGATGGACTCGGGTGAGCCCAGGCCCTGGCCGTAGGTGAGCCAGTAGCCGACTTCGCGAGGCCCGCGGCACTGGGCGTAGGATGGGGCGGCGATGTTCGGGCTGCCGTAGGCCTTGACCAGATGCTTGAACCAGGAGCCGCCAAAGCCATGGGAGAAGAGGGCCAGTGCTTCGGGTCCGTAGGTCTCGCGTACACGCAGCAGTTTTTCGGAGATCTCATCGAGGGCAACATCCCAGGTCACTTCCTCGAAGATCTGCTCGCCGCGCTTGTTGACGCGCACCAGCGGTTTCTTGAGGCGATCTGGATCGTAGAGCAGGCCGGTTCCGCCGGTGCCGCGTGGGCACAAGCGACCTTTGGAGAGGGGATGGTCGGGATTGCCTTCGAGCTTGGTGACCTGACCGTCCTTCACGTGGGCCAGGACGCCGCACTTCCAGAAGCACAATTCGCAGAAGGTGGGCACGATCCGATCGCCGTCGGTGTTCGGATCGTGCGTCGTGTGGGGATCCATGCCCCAGAAGCGGCTCGTTAGTCCTGAACCCAGGCCTACGGCCCCGGCGCCCACTGCCCCAATGCGGATAAACTCTCTCCGCGTCACCGCCATGATATCACCCCTCCTGCATCAAGCTCGACAACGATAGCCGGCCCGCGCCGGCCTATCAGCGATGTCTGCATCGCCACGTCTTTTCCTACGCAAGAGCCGTACCACAAAATGTTGACTTCTTCAACAATCGAGATGTGACCGGTAACACGCTGTGTATATGTTAGTTATGGGATGTTCATCTGGACCTGCGGGACGGGGATTTCGATCAGCAAGTGTTGCATGCAACGCAACAATGCAACACGGCGGTGCAACACTGGAGAATCACCGCGATCACGCGGGTAGCCGATGCATGCTTGGAGTAACAGCCTGAATAGAAAAGGGGGCCCACGGCATGGTGCCGTGAGCCCCGATAACGAGTCCTGCTGGTGTGACTCTTCAGAGCCAGTGCGAGTACATCACCTGCAGATTCCACTGTGCATGGGTGGAGGTCACCGCCGGGACCGTGAGACCATTCCCTGGATTGGTGCCCTTACCCTCGAGTCCACGTACGAGGGACAGGTTGATGCTGTTGCCATTGCCCACGCCGTAGGTGGCGCCCAGAGAGACGTGGCTCTCGACGATGGCAGGGAACAGGGCATTCAGATACGTATCAGGAACTGGATTGCTGGCTTGGTTGATCCCGGCCCGCACGATCAGGTCCTGAGTGGCCTCGAAGGCAGCACCCAGGGAAATGACATTCTGGTCATCCCAATGCTGGAAGAGGGTGGCCTCCAACGACTGCGAGGCGAAACCGCCATTCTCAGCTGATCCGGCCGCGTCGAAGACCATGGAGAAATCCTCCATGACGCCCGACCACTGGATCTGCCGAACATCGGCGGCCACAAACAGCCGGGGTGTCGCCTGGTAGGCCAGGCCAATCCCCATCGTGGCCGGCCACTGGAAGTCGACGATCGTGATCTTGCCGGACACGGGGATCGCCAGATCCGCATACTGGCCACTGGGCACCCCAGTCTGCAGCAGTCCCGTGTCGACATTGACCGCGATCTCCATGGTCGCGTCGTCGGATTCCAGATCGCTGATTGCGGTCTTGGTATGATAGGTGGCGCCCACCTGTAGTTCCGGCGTGATGGAATAGACGGCGCCGATCTTGGCGCCGAAGCCTGTGCCCTTGGCCTCACCGGTCATGGAACTGTCGTCGGAGAAATCGAAGTAGGCATGATGGAGTTGCCGGATGCCCGTGCCGCCGAAGGGTTCGTACAACGCACCAAAGACCTGCGCCAGCGAACCGCCGACCGACCCACCGTTCTGCGTCGTGGCCAGGTCGACGAACTGTGCCTGGGACATGGCCAATTGCAGATCCAGACCGGCCCAGACCAGATCGCCCGTGACGCCGATCCGCAGGTTCTCATTCACGTCGTAGGCGACGGGTACCAGGAACCGCCCCACACTCACTTCGGATCGATTGTGCAACCCTTGAGCGAGGGCCGTGTTGGCACCCTGGCTCGGGTCAGACAACCACGACGTGCGGCTGAACTCGGTGCCCATGCCGCCTTGCGCAAAGATACCCGCACCGTAGGTGATTCGTTCGCCTTTGGTGATGAAACCGATGGCCGGCATGACATAGGAGTCGCCGTGCGATTTTGCTTTGAGTACACCCAAGGGGGTGCTGACATTGGCAAAAACCTCGGGACCGAGCCGACCGAAGGCCAGATCGAGACGGCGCTGGCCGGGAGCGATCAATGCCAGGGTTGCGGGGTTGTTCATCAGAGCCGCTGTGCCATTCTCATAGGCCAGCGACGCACCCCCCATGCCCGAAGCGATCGGACCGTAACCTTCCATGTTCATGCCATTGGTTGCCCAGACGGGCGCGATGCCAATCAGGGCCAACAGCGATAGTGTCCTCACCGAGCGGTGCAAACGTCTCATCTTCTCCACCTCCAAGATTCAGTAGGAATCCGTCGACATTCGACAGGGGATCCCAAACGCGTTGCGTAATGCAACAGGGGTGCCACCTGAGGTCTTCTCTGAGAAAGGCCATCGGGCACAACACGACAGATCGTACACGCACGGTTCGAGTGAGTCACTCACGTCACCATCGGGCCACGCTCGTCTCACTTAGGGCCATAGGGCGGGGCGGTCATGTCACGCCGGTCTCGTTGGCGGCGCCGGAGCGGCAGAGTGACCCGGAATCGATAAGAATTCACTTTTCTTCCATCACCATGTAACCTTCCACCTCGACAGGACTCCAAAGTAGTGAGTCGGGTAGCCTGTCATGGTGCTCAGGTCATCGTGCTCAGGCATCGTGTGAGCCAGACACACAAGTCCCACCGAGCGTTGCCGAACCAGAAAGCAAAGCTTTTGGAACAACAAGCGGATATTGGCCTGATCGCTGCCTGTCAGCAGGGCGATGCACGGGCCTTCCGGCATATATACGAGATCTATCGGGATCGGGTCTTCGCTCTGTGCCGTCACATGGCCGGCAATCGTGACGACGCTGAGGACCTGACGCAGGAGGTCTTCATCCAGGCCTTCCGCCACGTGGGCAGCTTCCGGGCCGAATCGAGTTTTGGCACGTGGCTGTATCGAATTGCTGCCAATCGCTGCATGGCCGAGACGCGCAAACGGCGACCGGTATTCGGCGACGTGACAGAGATTGAGAATGTCGTGCCCCTGAGTGGCGGCCAGAACCCTGAACAGGAGCTGGTGCACAAGGAACTGGTTCAGCGCGTCGAGGCGGCGATCGCCAGTCTGCCGGAGGGTCAACGACTGCTCTTCGTGTTGGCCACCCAGGTGGGCATGAAGTACCGAGACATCGGGCAGATCGTCGATTGCTCAGAGGATGCGGTGAAGGTTCGCGTCCATCGGGCCCGCAAGCGAGTGCGTGATATGCTCAAGAAGTATCTGGACTCATGAAACCCCAGGACTGATGAAAGTGACACGATGAACTGCTTTACCTGCGAACGGAATCTGTCGGCCTATCTCGATGATGAGTTGCCGATGGACGAACGCATCGAACTGGAAAGCCATCTGGATGGCTGTGAGACGTGTCGCGGCGAGTTCGAGAGTCATCAAGCGGCGTGGGAGACGGCGCACGAGGCGACGGCCGACGCCGCGCCGGATGGGCTGTGGTCCGGCATTGAATCGCAATTGCAGGACGAGGTGCGCACCGGCGACGGGTTGCAGGATCTGACGCTGTTGCTGAAAGGCCTGGCTGCCGAAGTGCAGGATCTGCGCCGGACGGTGGATGGGCTGCGGCGTGACCTGCACCGTGACCCACAGATGGGGGCACCAGTCGATGCCACGATTGAGGCATACGGTCGCGACTCAGCCGACAGCATCCGTGTACGTGACAACCCCTTTCGCCCGGGTGTTCCGCGCGAGGCCAGTATCGATCAACTGCGAAGTGGTTCCTGAAACCATACGAATGGCACATCCCCAGGGAGATCCCTCCATGGCAAGCAAGGCAACACAGAACACGACCCCGGACACTGCCGCACTGGTGGACGATGTCGACATGACTGTATCCGTTGAATTGGGCCGCAGTATGATGAGTCTCGACAGTGCCCTGGATCTGTCGGAACAGTCCATGATGGAACTGAATCGGAATGTGGGAGATCCAGTGGACATCCGTCTGAACGGGCGTCTCTTCGCGCGGGGCGAGGTGGTCACTGTGGGTGAGAATTTCGGCGTTCGGATCACCGAGATCCTGACTGACGACATCCATGATGCGTAGGGACGAAGGAGGACGCATCGTGCATACCGCGCTGGCCGGCAAGTCCACGATCTATGATCTGGCCGACCTCATGGTGGCTGCTGTCGTCGAGTTGGGCCAGACACGTCTGAGTCTGCGTGAGGCTGCGCAGCTGTCGGCTGGAGACACCATCACTCTGACCCGACTGGCCGGCGAACCCTACGAGGTGACGATCAACAATCATCCCTTCGGTGAAGGGGAAGCCGTCGTTGTTGCTGACCGCATCTGTCTCCGATTGACTCGACTGGAGCCGATCATCGAGGCGGATCGTCGCGCCACACAGGTCGTCGAGACGAGCCCGGCGACACGCGAGGAGGAGGCATGAGCGCCAACGTCAACGATCAACCACGGATCCTGGGCAATACATCTGGTTTGCCTGCCACCGACGTTGTGGTCGCAGACTGGTCGCCGCCATTGCCACAGGCGCTGGACCCGGTTCCACTGCCACCGCCCCCACCCCGTCCGCTGCTGGCCAGTCCCCGGCGTGCGGGCTCTGCATCGGCCGCAGGCGGTGCTTCATCACCGACCGTGTCGTCGCCGCGGCCCAGCCATGTCCCATCTGACTCACTACGAGGTCGAGTCTGGGCCCAGGCTGAGGACGCAGGGCGAATCCTGCAAGACATGGTGCTGAGCGTATGTGACCCGTCGGTGAAGGTAGACGCCGGCACACTTCTGGTGAGTCTGGGTGAAGACGTGGCCAGCGAGGTGATGAAGAAGCTGAATTACTGGGCCGTCGTCGAGGCGACGACGGCTGTGGCCAGTATCAGGGAGGTCGACGCCGAAGACGAACAGCGTGTCCTGGCCGCCTTCGACGAACATCTGCAGGCCCGACAGTGGGTGCGGCACGGCGGACGCGAGTACGCCCGGCGTCTGCTGGAGCGCGCCGTGGGCCGCAGCAAGGCCACCTCGATTCTGGAGGCGTCCGTCGAGGAGGAACCTCGCTTCCACTTGCTGCGTCAGTTGCCGCCGCGTGATGTGGCCCCCTTCATCACGCACGAGCATCCACAGACCGTCGCCCTGATCCTTTCCCAGCTTGATCCGACGCAGGCGGCAGCGACCCTCGACCAGTTGGCGGAAGATCTGCAGAAGGATGTCGCCTACCGTATCGCGACCCTCGAGAATGTGACGCCCGCCGTACTCAAAAGTATGGAAGAAGGTGTCGAAGCCATGCTACGAGACATCCTGGGTGGCGAGCAGGATGTGGGTGGCCCGAAGGTGCTGGCTGACATGCTGAATCTGACCCGATCCACCACCGAGCAGGTCGTCCTCGACGCTCTCGATGCGGGGGATGCGACCCTCGGCGAGCGTGTGCGCAATGTCATGTTCACCTTCGAAGACATCGGCAATCTTGCGGGGAAGGATCTGGCGGTCCTCGTAGAAGCCTTCCCCCAGGACGAGTGGGCGATGGCGCTGAAGGCCGCCGAGGAACCGCTCAAGGAGCGCGTAAGAGGTGTGATGGGAGAGGAACGCTGGGACGAGTTGCGGGAGCGGATGGAATTCCTTGGCCCCATGCGTCTGCGTGATGTGGAAGCCCTGCAGATCCGGATGGTGCACCGAGTACGCGAACTGGAGACGGCAGGTGAGTTGACGATCGTGCGCGGCATGCCGGACCCCTACGTATAAACGACGACGGACAGGAAACAACGATGAGTGAAATCCCCTTCGAAGAGATTGTCCGTATCACGCCCAGTCTGACGCCGGCGGAATGGGAACAACTCGGTGGCGAGAAACAGACACCACCGGGGCAGTTGCTCGAGCAGTTGAAGGAGGCCTTCGGGCGCGATTTCCCGGAGGCGCTGTGGCGTCGTCACAAGAGCCGCAACGCGCAACTGCGTGAGGCGCGACATGTGCTCTCCGATCAGGAACTGGATCGCCTCGAGTCGAAGGACATGCGGGACATCGACATCGCCCAACGATTGCAGGAGACCTGCACGACGGAGCAACAGCAGGAGATCATCGAGCGAATTCAGACGTGGCGCGAGCAACGCCGACGCGAGCAGGCCCAGGACCAGGCCCGCCGGCAGCAGTCGGCGATCAGTACCTACGACTTCAAACACCCGGCCCGTGTGAATCGAGACCAGCTGCGCACGATTGAGAATCTCCACGATCACTTTGCGCGACTTCTCAGTTCGACCCTGTCGGGGGCGATGCGGAAGATCGTCGATGTCGATACGGCCTTCGTGGATCAGACGACGTATCGCGAATACATCATGTCCCTGTCGAACCCGGCCTGTTCGTATCAGTTCCAGATGGATCCGATGCAGGGCTGGATCATCCTGGATATCGCCATGCCCGTCGTCTTCGGGCTCGTGGACCGGATTCACGGTGGCCACGGGTTCTCCAAGGGCGTCGAGCACCGACAGATGACGCAGATTGAGATGGGAATCATGGCGCGCGTGGTGAAACGCACGGTAAACGACCTGGAGAGCACGTGGGAACCGATCCTGCCCGGCAATCAGATTCACTCGATCGAGCTGGAGACGAATCCCGAATTCCTACAGATCACGGCAGCGCCCGAGATTGTCATCCTCCTGGCCTTCGAGGTGAATGCTCCCGGTCTCACGGGCCTGATCAGTCTCTGCTACCCGTACTTCACCCTGCAGTCGACGTTGCCACGCCTCGGCATGCAGGCGGCGCCGCGGCATCCGGGCATCAGCACACAACAGGCACGTGATGAGAATCGCCTCCGACTGGGGGGCATGTCGTTGCCGGCTGTCGCCGAACTAGGCCGCACGCAGATTCCGGTCACCGACGCACAGAGCCTCGGTGTGGGAGATGTGATCCGTCTCGACGCCCACGTGAATGACCCCGCGCCGGTCTTCGTCGGGGGGCAACCGAAGTTTCTCGGTTACCCATGCGTCGGGCAGGCGGATACGGCGGCGTTACAGATCGCGGGTCGAGTGCCGCCACAATTTGCCGGTCGCTACGGCACGGTGGACGAGGCACAGCGTGCCTCCGGCAACGTGGTGCGAGCCGACGCCCAGGATTGAATACTTCCCGGAGCTGAGACGTCGGCGATCTGCACCAAATAGAAAAGGCCCCCACCGGCATGACCGGTGGGGGCCTTTGTGTTGTACGCCGAGCCCGACGATCTGGTCGAGCGCGCGTTTCTACTTCAGTAGCAGCAGCTTGTTCACCTGCTGGAAATGACCGGCCTGGAAGCGGGTGAAATAGACACCTGCTCCGACGGCCTGCCCGTGATCGTTGCGAGAGTCCCACACGACCCGGTGCACGCCGGCGACCTGCTGTCCCTGGACCAGGGTGCGCACCTTCTGTCCGAGCACGTCATAGATCTCCAGCCGGATCTTGCTGCCCACCGGCAACTGATACGAGATCGTCGTAGACGGGTTGAAGGGGTTCGGGTAGTTGGGCGAGAGTGCGAAGACCTGTGGAACCCATCGACTGCTGATCTCTCCGAGATTCTCGACCTGCACAATCGCACCATCTGTCGAGCGCACGATGGCGCCATCCAGACGGAACAGTGACTCGGCTTGCTGGTCCAGCGGGCTGAAGTGCAACTCAGCCAGCACACCGTCCACCGATCCCGCATCACCGGTTCCATGACCGGCCCACAGGATCTGCCCTGGTTCCGACTGCGACCAGAGCAGCGACTCACGTCCCTGAGCCTGCAGGTCGGTGCCCTCGTCGGACACCTCGAGCAATTCAAAGCGGGACGGATCGTAACTCAGTTGCGCCGCATAACCGCGCACCCTCAACTGGTCGCTATGCAGACTGATCACCAGATGGTCCGCCGTCGAGGCCGATTGCAGTGTCAATGGCGCCATGGTGGCCGCCAGTGGCTGCGTCGGTGCGACGCGTCCCACCGACTTGCCAAAGCTGTCGGCGAAGAGGAAGAAGTCGGAGAAGTCGACCAGACCGCTGCCATCCAGATCGGCGGCCGCGAAGGACCCGGTCGCCTGCTTGCCAAAGGCGTCGGCAAAGAGGAAGAAGTCGGAGAAGTCCACCAGACCGCTACCATCCAGATCTGATCCGGCGGCGTCACCGATCACACCCCCACCGACGACATCTCCGGCGCCGGCAGCAACCCGGGTGATCTCATCCGTGCTCATGCGCGCGATGATGATCGTCGACACGCTGAGCTGATCGGCATTGAGTGACTTGACGTCGTACCCCGTGATCATCAGATCCGTCTCAGTGAACGCATCCGTTGTGGCCAGCGTCAACCGACCGATCAGGCCGCTCGAATCCGGTGAGACCGCCTCGGTCGCACCGAGGATGGCCGCACCGACGGTAAGTGAACTGCTGCCAACGATCGCCGGGAAGGGAGGCACAAGGCCACCACCGGCCAACAATACGTTGGTCTCACCGGCCGTCTCCGGCGCAAAGCTGACGAAGCTCAACTGCTCATCGTCGAACTCGAGGGTGACGGAGTAGTTCGCCAGGTCGATGAAATCCTCGCCGATCTTGTCGAAATTCAGATACAGATCGACTTCGACCAGATCCCCAGGCGTGATGAAGCCCTGGTGGAATTCTTCCTGATCCTCACTGGCGCTGTTGAAGTCGAAGGAGATCGCACCCTTCGTCTGCTCTTCGAAGACCTGGGGTGCGAACTTCGCCGACTGGGCTGGTGTCAGTTCGTCACGACCGGTGACCGAAGTCAGGACCGCTGATTCAAGAAAGACCTGCGCGCCTTCGAACTCATCCGTGACGCGGAATCGGAATCGTCCGAGGAATCCATCCCCATCCGGTCCCGTGAGTTCGGTGGCACTGAGAATTGCACCACCATACTCCAGTTCGGGCTCGCGCAGCAGTGGCGGCAGATACAGAGCCAGACCCCCATCGCGTCGCAGCATGTTCGTGCGATCCGAAGGTGCATCGCTTGCCGACACGAACTCCAGGATGTCGGCATCGTAGCGCAACTTCGCACTGAAGCCGTCCAGATCGGCGGCGCCGGTGACATACAGATCGAGATCGACCTCATCGCCGACGGCCACATCAGACTGGATCGTCGAGCAATCCGGTCCGTCGTCGCAGGCGAATACAAGACTGACCACAGCATCCGCATTGCCACCTGGCGGCGTCGTTTTCACCGTCGTGCCCGAACTGGTATCCTCTTCGGTTGAGACAGTGACGCTGGCGGTCAGATCGATCCCTGTGACTTCACCGCCCGCATCGCCGAGGACGATCAGATCAGGTTGGCCATCCTCGTCGCCATCGTACAGGACACGCAGCTTCTGACCGCTGGCCGTGGTGATCTCGGCGAACACCTGATAGGCACCCGGTAACACATCACTGAACTCGAATGTGCCATCGGCGCTGACCTGGGCTGCACCCACTCGCGCCAACTCACCGGAATCCTGTGTGAACAGAATGGCTGCTGCCTCGTCGATGAGGTCGGCTGCATCGCCGGTCAGTTCCTGTCCCTCTTCATCAAGGGTCAGCAACGTGAGTGTGCCGCCGATGGTGGCGAAGTTTGGTGCTTCACCATCACCGAGCAGCAGATTCAGACCCAACTCGATCGGGTGTTCGAGGCGGCCTCCATCGATGGACTCTGCCTTGAACACGGAGAACCGCTGGAAGTGCCCTGCTTCCAACACGACGGGGAAGATGATCGTGTGACCGTCATCCTCAATCGTGAAGTCAGTCAGTGGCCGGCCGTCGATGGCGGCCTGGATGGCGGCAATGCCGCGCTCGACGCGCAACACTTTGCCGAAGCGCACGATCAAATCGGCGACGATGTCGTCGTCGACCTGAACATCCTCCGCCAATTCGACCCGCATGGCCGCAATCTGTCCGCTGGGATCAGCGATCGGTGTCAGGCTCAGTACGGCGTCGGTTCCGGGCAGAAACTCTACACCCGAAACCGGCAGGATCTGCTCGCGTGTGCGAGCGCTGCCGCGCAGAAAGACCGTGGCCTCTCCGGTCCCGGCGGACAGAATCTGCATCCCGCCCTCATCGGTCTCGGAGAAGCCGAACAACTCCAGCGTATCAAAGACCTCAAGCACCTGGTCGTTGAAGCGCTTGCCCTCCAGATCGAAGTCCCCTTCAGTCCGCTGCCGAGGATCCGGCGGGCGGTACCCACGAGGAACTTCGACGCGGACGAAGGCGGCGATGACGACGTCCCCCTCCGGCACATTGTCGATCTGGAAATCCGCTGTTGTGGCAACGGTAGAAGCGACGATGTCCGACTCGTCAAAGCTGCCGATACCGAAACGATCCGGATCGACGCGATCTGCCGGCAGGGCCCCGATCAGGACCGGACCGGCAAAGACGCGAGCCGAAGGCAACGCCGGCAGGACGAGACGACCACTGATCGACCGACTGGCAACGAAGTCAGCGGCTGTGGTGAAGACTGTCGAAGAGGCGCCACCGAGAGCACCGCCCTCTTCGTCCATGGCACCCTCAACGACGACGCGATAGATCGTGTCGTCGGCCAGAGTCAACGGCAACCGGAACACGGTGCCATCTGCTGATCGGCTCAGTTCACCGAGCTCAACTGCGGGCGGGAAGAAACGGATGTCTTCCACGCTTAACTCGGCCGCCTTGTTGAATTCGACGGTCAGCTCTGACGCCACACCCACGCCCGTCTCACCTTCACCAGGTGTGAGGGCGACGATCTGCAGTGGCGCGGGCAGTGCAAGGGCCAGGTCGATCTCAACTTCCTCGCCGCTGCCCACTGCAATCGCATCTGCCAACCCGTCGTCGTCGGCATCATACGCGGCACGGATCTGTACCAACTCACCTCGGCCGAGATCAAAGTTCACGAACAGGACGAGGTAGTAGTCGCCAGCTTCAAGGCTCTCAAAGACCAGATTGGGACCTTGAAGCGGGACACCGGCGATGACGTGGCCGTCGAAGTTGCGCATGTCCAGTTCGCCCGTTGGTGCTTCATCCAGCAGGACGGCAAAGGACTCACCCGGTACGAAGCGCGCCTGCTTCGGCAGCTCCGGTGGCAGTGCAATCTCGCCGTGGATCGAGGCCGTGGCGATCTGCGCGCCCGTCGTGAAACGGACGGTGAACAAGCCGGTCTTCTGGCTCAACACCACCAATTGGTATCCGACGCCATCCTCCAGTTCGACCTCAGCCGAAATCGTGCGACCATCTGCGCCGATCTGCAGACTCCCAAGGCTGACCGGATCGGGGAACAGGGTAAACTGGAAGTCAGGCTCGAAGAGCAAACCATTGACGTCGC
The DNA here is from genome assembly GCA_018673255.1 of Gemmatimonadota bacterium. The sequence goes on along the minus strand of JABHDC010000121.1, from coordinate 29,123 downwards.
CATTGAACTGCACCTGCACGGCGGTCTGTGTCGGGATCGACACATCACCATCCTCCGGGAAGGAGCCCACGACGCGTCGCCCGCTACCCGTGGGTGCTGGCTCCACCGGCTCACCTGGTTCACCCTGACCGGGCTCACCCTTCGGTGGTGTGGCGATACGGATCTTGAAAGCGACGGGCAATGTTTCGCCCCGATCGAAGCGCGGGGGGCTGGCAGACAACCGGACATAGTCCCCGCTTGCCAGTGCAGCCAGGCCACCCTCTGAGCCGCCTTTCAATTTCACCTCCGCATCGGAGGGCACCTGGAAGAACGGGCCGGCCAGTACGAGCTGGTCACCATCGATGCCGTCGAAGGCACCGACGATCACACCAGGCCGCGTCAGGGTCTGCACGGATGGGTCGATCACCTGAATACGGGTCACGACAAAGCCGAAACGACCACCGGGCCGGGTATCGAGCTCCAGCAGGTCGCCCTGCAGCAGACCGCTCAACTCGGTCCGGCTGCCGCCCAGATCCGAGACCAATACACGCGCGTCGAGATTCAGACGCTCGCCCTGCAGCACGATGTAGTCGCTGCCGGTGGCTTGCACGAAACCCTCAACGCGGATCTCTTCCCTCGGTGCACTGTCTTCGTCATCCTCTGGCGGCACCGGAAGATTGTCGGCAAAGTCGCCCTCCAGGACGACGATCTCGACGGCAACCGGTGCATCTTCACCGAAGCCGGGGGCTCGGGTGGTGACGCGGACAAAGGTGCCCCGCGCGATGTCGGCGGCCGTCAGCGCACCGCCATCTTCACCAATGAATCCGGTCTGGGCCGTGAGTTGCGCCCGCGGTCCATCCAGCTCGACCGGATCGGTATTGATCAGGTGGCCCGTAATGATGTCGGCTCGGGCCGGTGGTGGCTTACGCGGATCCACGACCTGCACACGGATCGCGATCGGATCGAAGGAACCTGATGCCACATCAGGCGCACCCGGCGTGACACTGACCAGGGTGCCTGCTGCCAGAGAGGCAGGATCGATCGCCTGATTGTCTACGTCGACAAACCGCGTGCGATCCGTGGCCGCGAATCGGGGGCCACTGAGCACAATCTTGCCCGCGTCGATCAATCCGACGGGTCCGAAGAAATCCTGCGACGCAGGCCCCGGGTCCTGGTTGCCGATGGCATCCACGCGACTGAGAACAATGAGGAGCTGAACCTCGTCATCCGGATTCAACTCGACAGCGACCTTGGGTCGATTGCCGACCAGATCGAGCAGTGCCGCCACATCGAGCGACTTTCCATCTATTCGCTCGATGCGAACATCTTCGGCGACTTCATACTCATCCTGACTGATGATGAGCAGCCCCTCGCCCAGATCGATCCCGTCGAGTTGCCCCTCGAAGAAGGCCAATTTTGGCGGATCGGTCAGCGGATCCAGCGGTCCAGAACCGAAGGCCTGTTCGAACTCGTCGAGGGTCAACTGGCCATCAAGACCCGCGAGGCGTCCGAGGAACTCACGATCCTCAGGTCTGTCCAGTTCGTCGACGAGATCCTTCACCCTGACCCGTGCTCGTTCATCGTCGTCGAAGCGCTTGCGCAACTCGTCGATGATATGGCCGAGCGAACCTTCCTGCGGCGGCTCAAATCCACCGTCGCCGGGTCCACCCGGACCGCCAGGTCCAGGACCAGCCAACAGGTCGCGACATGTCTCATCCTCGCGGCATTCTTCTAGCGCGATCTCCTTGCACTCACCCGCTTCGTCGCAGAAATCGACGACCTCGTGACAATTGGCGCCGTCGTCATCGCAGACCTCGCGAATGGGCGGCTCAAAACCACCACCACCGGGACCACCCGGGCCACCGTCGCCGGGCTCTCCCGGCCCACCCGGACCGCCAGGTCCGGGACCGGCCAACAGGTCGCGACACTTCTCGTCCTCGCGGCATTCCTCTAGCGCGATCTCCTTGCACTCTCCTGCTTCATCACAGAAATCGACGATCTCGCGGCAATTGGCGCCGTCTTCATCACAGATCTCACGGATGGGCGGCTCAAAACCACCATCACCGGGACCATCAGGACTGTGGTCGCCCGGCTCACCCGGACCGCCAGGTCCAGGACCGGCCAACAGGTCGCGACATTTCTCGTCCTCGCGGCATTCTTCTACCGCGATCTCCTTGCACTCGCCTGCCTCGTCACAGAAATCGACGATTTCGCGGCAGTTGGCACCATCATCGTCGCAGACCTCACGAATGGGTGGCTCAAAACCACCATCACCAGGACCACCCGGGCCACCGTCGCCGGGCTCTCCCGGCCCACCCGGACCGCCAGGTCCAGGACCGGCCAACAAGTCGTGACACTTCTCGTCCTCGCGGCATTCCTCTAGCGCGATCTCCTTGCACTCACCTGCTTCATCACAGAAATCGACGATCTCGCGGCAGTTGGCACCATCTTCATCGCAGACCTCACGAATGGGTGGCTCGAAACCGCCGTCAGGTCCACCGGGTGGTGTGAAGCCACCATCGCCCGGCTCACCTGGACCACCAGCGCCAGGACCTGCGAGCAGCTCACGACACGTCTCATCCTCGCGGCACTCCTCTACCGCGATCTCCTTGCACTCTCCTGCTTCATCACAGAGATCGACGATCTCGCGGCAGTTGGCGCCGTCATCATCGCAGACCTCGCGGATTGGAGGCTCAAAACCACCATCACCGGGACCACCCGGGCCACCAGGCCCAGGACCCGCGAGCAGCTCACGACACGTCTCGTCCTCGCGGCACTCCTCTACCGCGATCTCCTTGCACTCGCCTGCCTCATCACAGAAATCGACGATCTCGCGGCAGTTTTCACCATCATCGTCGCAGACCTCGCGAATGGGTGGCTCGAAGCCGCCGTCAGGTCCCCCGGGTGGTGTGAAACCACCGTCGCCCGGCTCACCTGGACCACCGGGTCCAGGACCCGCGAGCAGCTCACGACATTTCTCATCCTCGCGGCATTCCTCTAGCGCGATCTCCTTGCACTCACCCGCTTCGTCGCAGAGATCGACGACCTCACGGCAATTGGCGCCGTCATCGTCGCAGACCTCGCGAATGGGCGGTTCGAAGCCCCCACCATCAGGCCCACCGGGAGGCGGCTCAAAACCACCGTCACCGGGCTCACCTGGACCACCAGCGCCGGGTCCTGCGAGCAATTCACGACACTTTTCGTCTTCGCGGCATTCCTCTACAGCGATCTCTTTGCACTCACCCGCCTCGTCGCAGAGATCGACGACTGCGCGGCAATTGGTGCCGTCATCGTCGCAGACCGTACGGATGGGCGGCTCGAAGCCACCACCATCTCCGGGCTCTCCCGTACCGGGTGGCGGTTCGAAACCACCGTCACCGGGCTCACCTGGACCACCAGCGCCGGGTCCTGCGAGCAGCTCACGACACTTCTCGTCTTCGCGGCACTCTTCTACCGCGATTTCTTTGCAGTTGCCTGCCTCGTCACAGAGATCGACGACTGCGCGGCAATTGGCGCCGTCATCGTCGCAGACCGTACGAATAGGCGGTTCGAATCCTCCGTCACTGGGACCACCCGGTGGCGGATTGTTACCACCATCTCCGGGTTCTCCCGTACCGGGTGGCGGCTCGAAACCACCGTCACCGGGCTCACCTGGACCACCAGCGCCGGGTCCTGCGAGCAGTTCACGACACTTCTCGTCCTCGCGGCATTCCTCTACGGCGATCTCTTTGCAGTTGCCCGCCTCGTCGCAGAGATCGACGACTGCGCGACAATTGGAGCCGTCATCGTCACATTGCGTGCGAATCGGCCCACCGCCGACGCTACCATCACCCGGAGGGGGCTCAGTGCCATCGCCAGGAGGCTTGGGTTCACCATCACCCGGAAGTGGTGGTTGGGTTCCATCACCTGGAAGTGGCGGCTGGGTTCCATCACCGGGCGGCTTGGGCTCACCGTCGCCTGGAAGCGGTGGCTGCGTACCATCACCTGGAGGAGGAGGCTCAGTGCCATCGCCAGGAGGCTTGGGCTCACCGTCACCTGGGAGCGGCGGCTGGCTGCCATCACCCGGAAGTGGTGGTTGGGTTCCATCACCTGGAAGTGGCGGCTGGGTTCCATCACCGGGCGGCTTGGGCTCACCGTCGCCTGGAAGCGGTGGCTGGCTGCCATCACCGGGTGGAGGAGGCTGGGTACCATCGCCAGGAGGCTTGGGTTCACCATCACCCGGGGGTGGCTGCTGGGTACCATCGCCGGGTGGCTTGGGCTCACCGTCACCCGGAGGTGGCGGCTGGCTGCCATCGGTCGGTGGTGGGTTCCCATCTGCCGGCGGCGGATCCTGGGCACCAGCCTCTATGCTCAGTGACAGCAGCAGGAGGAGGGTCCCGAACCACACCGTCAGGTGCGAAGTTCGCTTGATACCATCCATCATTTTCAGCCTCATGATTTGATGCAAGAATTGTTGTGAAGTAGGAATGAACCAGGATTCTGATGAACACAGTCCTTCGGCAAGACGATTCCGAAGGAGATCGATGATAGTGAATGTCTAGCTTGTAAACAGTGATATTCATCACCGGCCACCCCGTCGGGTCAGTCGGTGATGAGGCGCCGGTGGGAGACCTCCTTGCGAGATCCAGCCACCGGGTCTGATCGGCCCCTAGCTACCTGCCCTCAACTGCGGGGCGCTGCCAGGGCGCGGATCGGCACCTCAGCCTCCCAGGCTTCGGTCCAGCTCTCGCCCAGATCATCGCTGCGATACAGCGTGCGATCCACGGCAGCCCAGGCTCGGTCGACCCCGCCAAAGGCGAGGCAGAAGGTGTCGATGTTGCCCTCGACGAAGGGCGGGAACCCACGACTCACATGCCGCCAGGAGGTCCCGGCGTCCGTCGATCGATACAGGCGTCCCTCACCCTGGTGCGAACCGAGGCTGACGCTGGCCAGCATCAGGTCAGGATCCTCCGAGTCCACGGCGATGGCGCGACCATATCGTGTTGCCAGGCCGACCACAGCGTGGCTCCAACTGTCGCCACGATCCTCCGACATGTAGGGGCCTTGGGCGGTGTTGGCGTAGATGCGCTCGGGTCTGCCGGAATGGGTGAGAACCTGATGCACGTCACGGTGAATCGCATCCTGCACGGGTGACCAGGTTTCGCCATTGTCACCAGAGCGCACGATGCCACCCACGTGGATATCCACATAGAGCCACTTGCCGTGGCTGGCGATGGAACGCACTGCGGCCGGCCCACCCCAGGGGGTGTCCCAGCTGTCACGCCCCTCGACGCGATCGAATCCCTCCAGTGGTTCCACCAGACCGTCGCCGGTGATCCGAAACAGACGCGCCGGTTCGGTCCCGGCCAGCAGCACGAGGGGCTCCTCACACAGGATATGGAGACTGGTCACCTTCTCCTCCAGTCCCGTATTCAACCGACCCAGTTCGCCGCCTCGGCCCAGCACGACATCGCCGCCGCCAACCCATGCGGCAGCCAGTGCCGGTGTCATGTCGATGATGGCTGCCGCGTCCGTCGATAGGAGCGGCGCCGGCACGACATCAATGTCCTTGGTGCTGTGCAGAAGAACTTGCTGGTCGGTGGCGATGAGCATAGAGGGGTCATGTCCTTCGGTGGTCACAGGTCGAACGCCAGAGCCGCTTGGTAGATGAAGATAATGAACGTTGCCGGTTACCACGCCACTGTCGAATGGCTCTCAGGCGACCTATGTTGCCACTCAATCGACACACAACAGGAGTATGAACGCCCATGTCTGATGGTACCTTCACCGATCTTCGCACCCACTGGTACGGCCACATCGGCGATGCCGGTGTCGGCATCGCCCGCCACGCCGGGGGTGTGCTCACCGTAGGCGGCGACGGCAACGTGCCCGTCATGCCAGCACCGGGTGCAGACCTGCCACATCTGGCGCGACTGGCGCTGCGGGTCCGGCTCATCTGCCGCCACACACCCGGATCGGCTGATCACGGCCAGCTGGTGGAGTTGCGGCAGGAGGCTGATCTGGCGCCCAAGTGCAGCTTCCTGGAAGAGGGACCGGTGCGCGTGGGGATGCGCGTCGCCTTTGACCTGCTCGATGCCGAAGGACACTACCACGGAGACGGGCGTCAGGACGTCTGGCTCTACGCCGAAGGGGACGTGCACGTCACGTGGTCTGTGCACATCGTCGACACGCACGGTCACGGTGCGGTGCAGGATTGCTGGGTCGAAGCAACGGGGGATGGTGCCTACGAGCAGGTCTGGGTCGGTGATGATGCGGTGCCTGCGGGCGAATCCGTGCGCCGTGCCTTCGGCGATGGATTGCCGGCGAAGTCCGTCGTCTTCACCGGTGCTCAGGGGCACAAGCCGATGGGACTCTATTGGGTCCGTGACGCAGGCGACGTCTGGCCCATGGCCTCCGATCACGGCATCACACCACCCTTCTACGCCTCCCGCTGGCCCTCAGGGATGCAGCAGTGGTGTCGCGGCAACATGGGCTGGGCTCGTCACGACACGGCGCACATCACCGTGGCGCAGAACGACACAGGACCGACAGCACGGTGGGTGTGGCGTGAAGGCGCCGACGACGAGGGGGAGATCGTCCACGCCGCCACGCTTGTCATCTCCGTCGCTGCCGACGAGGCGGATCTGGCCCGGCGCATGGCGGCCGTGCAACGGCCCCTGACGCCTGAGATCCTGGGTGGCACCTTCCGTTGTTATACCGAAGAGGATGGCACCTACGAAGTGGGTCAGGCAGATCCCGGATCGGTGACGGTCCAGTTTCCGAAAGATGCCCTGGAGCGGGTCGTTCGCATCCGGCACTTCCGGCGCAAGACGCAGATGCGGCATCGGGGGGGTGTGCTGGCGCAGGCCAATGGTGAGCGCCTGCGGCCCCAACTCATGTCGGAAGGTGAACTCACCGACGACATCTGCGTGCCCATGGACATGAGCCATCGCAATGACTCGGTCGATGATGTGCTGGTGAGCCATCGACTCAGTGCCAAGGGTCCCACGACGATTCAGATCGAGCGGGTCGCCGGCGTACAAGCGACCTACCAGAGCGAGACGACTGGCGTCGATCTGCAGCGACGCGCCGGCAACCATCGGGACCTGGCCATCTGGACAAGCCGCAACTCACGCCGGCCTCTGCTGGAAGTGGACCTGTTCTCCGGTGCCGTGCATCGGCTGACCGCTTTTGATCAGGTGGATCCCGTGGTCTGGGAAATGCCGATGGCGTGGTTCCTGTCCTGCGGCATCTCCCGCCTGCACTACTGCAACCTGATCCAGGACTTCCAGGTGCTGGATCCGGGACCGGAGCAGGTCGAACTCTACTGGCGCACGCTGAATCCGAATGGGCGCGCCCAATCAGAGACCTGGCTGCGCGTGCCCACCGATCATCCGCGTCCACGCCTGGAAGTGCGTATGCGCATGGAGATCCTGCAATCGTGGGACGGGATCAATGTGGAGTTTTCCGACATCTTCCCCTATCCGTCTCGTCTGGTGGAGACCTGGTACCACGATGCGGTACTGTTCATGCAACACAATGCGTCGTCGATGGTCTATACATTGCGCCCCGATACCAGTGCCAGCAGTGTCGGTGAAGGCGACGTGGGGCCCCATCTGTTCTATGGGCTCTTTGCCAGCGATCGAGGCAATGTGCTCGCCTTCATGAATAACCCACAGCACCCCCGGATCCCCTTCCACTTCTCGGTCTGCGGCAACTACATCGACGTGCATGTGAACTTCCACCCCGAGAACAACCCCGTGCCGGCCGGCACGGTCTTCGAAGTCGATTACGTGACCGAATTGTATGGTGACGGGCAGACCACGGTGGAAGAGATCCGCGCCATTGGGGCTCGGTCGCTGGCGGCAGGGCAACTGACCGTCGACGGGACAGGTTAGTACCCCCGACAGACCGTCGACAGGCGGCGTATCCGGGCAGGTCGTGGGGGCCCGATCAGAATTTCACCTCCAGTGGACGAAACACAGCGTGGCCAGGCAGGGGCCAACCCCTATATTGGTAACACTGTAGTCAGCCGTAAGACTGGTACTGATCAGCGACCACCCCACTCCAATCCCCCCTGGGTTGCTGATTCCCCGCCGCGTACCGCACACAGCGGTCCGGTCCTCCCCGTGTTCGCCAACGAGCGTCCCGACTACCCGTGTCCGGTAGTGTGGGTCGCCCACGACGAGGCCCGCCTGTGCGGTTTGTTGCCGATATCCATCTACATTCGCGCTTTTCTCGCGCTACCAGCCGTGACTTGAATCCCCAGGCCCTGTATCAATGGGCGAATCTGAAGGGACTCACCGTTGTGGGCACGGGAGACGTGACCCATCCCGTATGGTTGCAGGAACTCAAGGACACGCTCGAACCAGCCGAGCAGGGCCTGTATCAGTTACGCGAGGCGCCGCGGGCAGAGGTCGAGCCTGAGATCCCGGCTTCGTGCCGACGGGATGTGCGATTCATGCTCACCGTCGAGATCAGCACGATCTACAAGAAGCGCGATCGCACGCGGAAGGTGCACCACGTCGTCTGCCTGCCCGACTTCGACGCCGTCGATCGCCTGAATGCGCGTCTGGGTGCGGTCGGCAACCTGGCCTCCGACGGCCGTCCGATTCTTGGACTCGACAGCCGCGATCTACTGGAAATCTGTCTGGAAGCCAGCGAGGATGTGCTGTTCGTCCCCGCCCACATCTGGACGCCGCACTTTGCGGTCCTGGGTGCCAGTTCGGGCTTCGACAGTCTGGAAGCCTGCTACGACGATCTATTGCCCCACATCTTCGCCATAGAGACGGGTCTTTCATCGGATCCGCTGATGAACTGCAAGCTGTCGGCGCTGGATCGTTATGCCATCATCTCGAATTCTGATGCCCACTCGGCTTCGAAGCTGGGTCGGGAAGCGACCTGCTACGACACGGATCTGAGTTACCGTGGCATCTACGAAGCCCTGCAGGAGAACGATCGAGATCGATTCACCGGCACAATCGAATTCTATCCCGAAGAGGGGAAATACCACTTCGACGGCCATCGCAAGTGTGGCATCAGCTGGGAGCCACGCCAGACCCTGGCCGCCGACGGCATGTGTCCGGCATGTGGCAAGCAGCTGACGGTGGGTGTCCTGCACCGGGTCGAACAACTGGCGGACCGGTCCGAAGAAGCGGCGGCTGCTCGTTCCAGGCCCTTCGACTATCTGATTCCACTGGAAGAGGTGATCGCCGCTGCGGTGGGCGTGGGAGCCAAGTCGAAGAAAGTGCAGGCGATCTACATGGATCTGCTGTCGCAACTGGGCAGCGAGTTCGACATCCTGCGGCAGGTCGATGTGGCCCGAATCGAAGAGGCGGGTCAGTCGCTGGTCGCCGAAGGGGTGCGTCGCATGCGTACGGGCGAAGTGCACATCGACCCGGGCCACGATGGTGAATACGGTGTGATTGAGTTGTTCGGTGACGGCGAGCGCGAACGACTCGAAGGCCAGGGCCGCCTGTTCGAGATGCCCCCGCCCTTGTTCGACATGCCGCCACCTGTTGAGGTGCCCAAGCCCGCGAAGAATAAGGCAGCCAAGGCAGTTTCACCGGCTGACACCTCAGAGGACCTGTCGGCTGCGGCGCTGTCATCTGGTGACACGCCTGACGCAACCCAGAATATCCAGGCTCAGAATGAAGAGTCATCGGACGCTGCGTCTCAGGATGCGGCAATTCCGAGTGCTGCAACTGATGAAGCAGCGCTTGATGACACGGGTGCTCTGCAGGACGAAGCTCTGAAGGACGAGGATCTGGCTGATGCACTGACGCTGACGGAGTTGGCGGGCCACGCTCATCGTGAGCCCCAGCGTCAGGGTCTACTTGAGGCGGCCGATACAGTGCTGGCCGATGTCGATGCCGCCGATCCACTGGCCGAGCTGGATGCCAGCCAGCTGGAAGCGGTCACCGCCAAATGCGGCCCGGTCATCGTCTCTGCCGGACCCGGCTCGGGGAAGACCCGCACATTGACGCGTCGCATCGCCTGGCTCGTGGAGCGATGTGATGTGGACCCGGAATCGATCACGGCTGTGACGTTCACACGACGGGCGGCGACCCAGATGCGTCAGCGTCTGCGACCCCTGCTGGGTGAAGCGGCTGAACGCATGCGCGTCGGCACCTTCCATCAGATCGCTGTGGATGCGCTGCGCGAGCTGGATGGTGAGGATGCAGCACCCCTGTTGCTGGATTCACTGGAGGCGCGTGGTCTGATCAGCGATGTCATCGCCGAGGCCGGCGGTGGCCGCGAGGGACAGGCGCGATCCGTGCAGGAGCAGATCAGTCGCTGGAAAGCGGCCGGCATCCGCGCTGGTGATCTGCCACCGGATGAAGAGCTGGCCGCCATTTATGGCGGCTATGAAGAACGGTTGATCGCCTGGGGTGCCTGCGACTTCGACGACCTGCTGCTGCGATGGGCCGATCGGTTGCGTGGGGATACGACAGTTGCCGCACAGCGTGCGCGTTGCCGCTGGTTGCTGGTGGATGAATTCCAGGATGTGAATGCGGTGCAGTACCGACTCGTGCGGGCCCTGGCCGGCGACGGTGCGGGCCTGTTTGTCATCGGTGATCCGGATCAGGCGATCTACGGTTTCCGTGGCGCTGATCCGGGCTTCTTCCACCGATTGCGAGCGGACTTCCCCGCTGCCGTCGATGTCTCGCTGGACACCAATTATCGCTCCACAACGGGCATCGCCCGTGCTGCCACGGAGTTGCTTGGCAAGGGCCCCCTCTCGCCATTGCCGGCGGGACGGGCGGCGATCGAACTCATCGACACGCCCTCCGAAACCGCTGAAGGGATTGCTGTCGTGCAGCGAATCGGCGATCTGGTTGGTGGGATCGATCTGCTCGACAACACGCCGACCGGTCCCGAAGCGGGAGAATTCTCTTTTGGTGACATGGCCATCCTCGTGCGGACCGGCGCTCAGGCCGACGAACTCGAGACCTGCCTGCTGACGCAGGGACTCCCCTATCGACTGCTGGGACACACCAGTTTCCTGGAGGAACGGGGTGCTCGGGAAGCACTGGCCTTCTTCCGCTATGCGATGGAACCCACTCGTCCCCTGCGTCTACTGGAGGCGCTGCGTGGCGCCAGTCCCTTCCATCCGGGCAAGGCGGCCATGGCCGAGTTGGCCAGAGGGCTTGTATCGACGCAGGTGATGGATCGGGCGATCGCTGAATTGCCGACCAAGGCCGCGGCTCAGGTCGAGGCCATGCGTCGCGCGGCAGAAGGCTACGGACGCCGAAGCCAAGATGACGCGCCGGCACTGGTGCTGCGCACCTGGCAACAGGATCTGGGCGTGGAGACGACGCCGGCCTTCGATCGTCTCATTCAGGCCGCCCAGGGCTTCGCCTCGATGCAACAGTTGCTGGATGGCGTGATGCTGGGCAGCGAAGCGGACGTGGAACGCGCGGCGGGTCAGCGCAAGGATGGCGAGGCGGTCACGGTGATGACGATGCACGCCGCCAAGGGTCTCGAGTTTCCCGTCGTCTTCCTGTGTGGTCTCGAGCAGGGCCTGATGCCACTGCAGCTGGCTCCGGACGAACCGGGTGATGTCGAAGAAGAACGGCGTCTGCTCTACGTGGGCATGACGCGGGCACAACGGCGACTGATTCTCACCTTTGCCCGTCGCCGCCAGCTGTATGGCAAGACAACCCTGCCGTCGCCGTCACTGTTTCTGATGGACATCCCAGGTGAGCTGGTACAACGTCGCACGGTCGAATTGCCGCAACGTGATCGCGCTTCGCAGATGAGTCTGTTCTAAGCTGATCTGACCCAGACCGGCTGCAACAGATGTGATCGGGTTGTCGAAACGGGGTGCGGCGGCATCCGCCGTGGTGGAGTACAGGGTCAGGCCGCCAGGGACTGAGTCTCCTGGCCAAGTCGGAGTGGCTTCCCCTGGAGGCCAACCGCAAATCTGTCAGGCGACGCCCTCTACAGCAGTTCCTTGCTCACATTCTTACCGAAATCGTCGATGGCGAAGGCCTGGGCGTGCCGCACGCGCTGCGCAATGCCGTGAATGCGCGTGCGTGCCTGATACCAATCCCAGTAGGGGTAGCCACCTTCGCCGCGCCCGATGGCGAAAGACTTGAAGGCACGCTCATAGTCATCGAAGACATCGGAGATGTCGACGTAGACATACGGCTCGAATCCTTCGGGGTCCTCCCAGTTGTCGGCGTAGTAGAGACGGCACGCCGGCATGCGGGGCAGGCCATCGACTTCGAAGTGCTTGATGGCAGCCATGAAGTGGGCGCGCCGCGTCAGATGATAACAGTGGGTGTGATCCAGGTGGATGGAGCCATGCCAGTGGGTGATGATGACCTGCGGTTGTAGCTGCCGGAACAGGATCGCGATCTGGTGGGCTACGTCGTCGGTGTTGTCGACCTCGCCATCCTTGTATGGCAGGTAGTGCTGGGTGGCGCCCAGGATCTGGGCGCAGGCATCGGCTTCGGCCTTCTTCTGCGCTGAATACTCTTCCACACTCTGGGTCGAAGCGCCCTTCTCACCGAGGGTCAGATTGATGATGTGTGCCTGCCAGCCGGCGCGCACGTGTTTGAGCAAGGTGGCGCCGGCGGTGAATTCCATGTCGGCGGCGTGGGCGCCGACGGCAACAATGCAGGGGGTGTCAGACATGGGAATCGCTCCTTGGTTGCCACAAAGTGCGGGCAGAGTGGACATCCGTGCAAGCGCTCTCTGGCTGCCACCTCCAGGCGCTGGCACTGCGGGCGACGGTCTGTCTCGAGGCTGATCAACGCCGCATCCTGCGGCGGTGATCAGCGCACGCCGTCCTGGCGTGCGCCCTTCGGGCCCGACTCTCGACTGACCTGCCCTTCGTGCAGGCGCCTTCCGGTGGCAGCCAGAGAACGCAGGGCAACCTGCCCCGCACATGCTGGGCTGGCGGAGCGTCCCCCATCTGACCGGGATCAGGGTGAGTGGCATACGAGGGGACCTGCATTGCACCCACTCATGCACGCTGCCGCGCCTGAGCTCAAGCTCCTGGTTACAACGCCCAGTGTTTGATCAGGGTGTGGGTGATGTAGCTGAAGTCACCCCAGCTGCCATCCGCTTCCTGGCGTGTCATGAGAGCTTCGGTGAACCGGTCGCGCAGGGAGATGGCGATGGGGTGATCGATCAGGCCGATGGCGTGCATGAGGCAGAAGGGCTCGCGATCCTGGAACCGGGCCTTGTCGTTCAGATGGGCCTCGATGTATTGCAGTTGCTGGGTGAGGGTCTCGGCTGAGTCGAGTTGGTCGCGGCCGAGCCAGAGGATTCGCATCCACAGGGCCGGTGTCCACGGGCACCAGCCTTCGTTGTCCCAGGTCTGCAGTAGACCATGGATCTCAATGAGTGTGGGGGCGAGGATCTCTGGGTCCTGATCGCCCATGACGAGGCCAGCATACAGTTCGTAGTGGCCGATCTTGCCCTGGTGTTTCCACTGATCCACGATGATGCGGTGGAAGGTATCGTGCAGGTCCGGGCAGTGGCGCACAAGCGCCTCGCCGTAGCTCTTCTGGAATGGCTGGTGGTTGGTCGTGCCCTTGGCACGGATGTAGGAGACGAGGCCTGCAGCCATGCGCTCTCGTTCGTCGTCGTCGCGATCGAGGGCGGGCAGATCCTGATCGTGACGGATCAGAGCGGCCTGCAAGTCCTTGCTTGTATCGCGCCAGATTCCTGGATCGTGTCGCCAGGCCAGTGTCGTCATGGCTGTTCCTCCATCGGGTCACCCGTCGGGGGTACGTACCCGGACTCGGCGTCCCACCGCAATGACCGTTGCATCCGGATGGGCAGCGCCGGTCCTACGGCGACGGGGTCGCGTGGGCCTCGACGCTTGCCATGGCGGCATCCAGTTCCTGCGGTGAGGGACTGGCATCGATGAAGAGGGCCAGGCCTTCTGGACGCAACTGCTCCAGCAGGTCGGGGATCTCCGTCAGATCGTGAACCATGATCAGGACGGAACGGCCGCTGGCCTGAATGCGCTGGAACATGTCGATCCATGGCAGCGTCGACGGGGTGCCTGCACCCGGTGTAAACTGCACGGCATCCAGCGAGTCGATGCTCAGCAGCGCATCGATGTGGCGTGCCGCATCGGGTCCATCCAGATGGAAGATCGAGCGGGGGACGGCATCGGTCTGCCGGGCGATGTCGGGGAGGAAGAGCGAGTCGAATTGCGCCGGGCCCACCAGGGCATTGAAGTCGCAGGCAGGGACCACGTAGGGCTTGTCGGACCATAGCTGCAGCCAGTGGATCAACCCGGCCCCGGAGGGCAGGACACTGTCATACAGCGCGGTGAAGGCGCGGTGCCAGGTGGGATAGAGTCCATCCAGGGCCCGTTCGATGGCGGTGGGATTGGTCACGGTGTCGAGGCACAGATTCTCGGAGCCCCGCAGATTCAGTAGCGTATCCGCACAGCCGCCCAGGTCCGGCATGCAGACGAAGTATCGACCCGCCGCATCGCGGGCAGTCAGTTCCAGCAACTCGAGCAGACGTTGCCAGTCTTCGTTGTCGTCGGCGATCGACCAGTCCGGGGCATTCGACCAATCCTCGTCGATGAAGGCATGGGTCCAACTCGTATTGGCGCCCACTTCCCGTTCGCCACCGACCAGAGATCCGAGCAGGACGGGGCCGAAGTCGACGCGGACATTGGGCAGGGCTTCGCCGACCCGTTGTAGTTGCTGCATGTCGGCCACCTTCGCGGCGAGCCATTCTTCCGGTGAGGCGAGCAATTCCAGGCGTCGGGTGATCGGTCGGTCGGGACGTGTGTCGGCAGAGCCGATCAGGATGGGCCGGTCGAGACAATCGTGCGCCCACCAGGCTTCGAAGCGTTGTGCGATGAGGGGGAACTGAGGACTCAGTTCCTGAGGTTGTTGGGGCACGTGGTGGAGCGACTGGGACCAGCGTTTCTGTCCGGGTAGCGATTCCTCCGACGAGCGATCCACGGGCACCTCAGCATTGATGCGCCCGCCCTGTGGCGCCAACTCGTCAGCCATGCGCTTGCCCATACCAACCTCCCCTGAATGAACGTCCAAGATCCCAATATTCCCGATTGTGGCAGATATGCCACCAGGACCGACGTACTGCCGGTGTCAGCCCAAAAGTGTAACAAGGCCCTAACAATTGCGTAAACATTGGCTCAGAGCGAGAACTGGGTCTTGTCATGCGGCGTCCTGGGCGTAAGATCACACAGTCACCGCTAGTACATCCACCATCGCCGAGGCCCCTGGAGAGAGTTGACATGGAGACATCCCGCTGGCACAACGCGCACGCGAAGGGCAGCCTGGTGCTGGCTGCCCTCGTGATGGCCTGCTCCGGCCCTGCGGACACGGCAGAGCCGTCTGCAAGCACCGCGCCGCCGCCGAACCTGGAGAATGCGGCAACGGCCATCGTCGCCGGCGGCTGTTTCTGGTGCATGGAGCCCCCCTTCGAGAAGCTCGACGGTGTGATCTCGGTCGTCTCCGGGTACACGGGCGGCACCGAAGTCGATCCGACCTACAAACAGGTCTCCTCCGGACGAACGAGTCACGTGGAAGCGGTGAAGATCACCTACGATCCAGCCATTATCGGCTACCACCAATTGCTGCGTGTTGCCTGGAAGAGCATGGATCCCACCGATGACGGGGGCCAGTTTGCGGATCGCGGCACACAGTATCGCACGGCCATCTTTGTGGCTGATGAACACGAACGACAGGTGGCTGCCGCCTCTCGCCAGCAGTTGATCGACCTGGGCATCTTCGGTGCGGAGATCGTCACTGAGATTCGCGATGCCACTCCATTCTACGATGCCGAGGATACCCACCAGGACTACTACAAGACCAATCCGACCCACTACTACGCCTACCGGCGTGGATCGGGGCGCACCGGCTTTCTCGAGGGCACCTGGGATGGAGTGGATCTGCCAGCGACGATGGGTTTCGTCAAACCACCGGATGTGGCGCTGCGCCAGCATCTGGGTGAACTGCAGTATCAGGTGACCCAGCACGATGGGACCGAACGGCCCTATGCAAACACCTACTGGGATCACAAGGGGGCCGGTCTCTACGTCGATGTGGTTTCGGGCGAGCCCCTGTTCGCCTCGACCGACAAATTCAAGTCCGGTACCGGCTGGCCCAGTTTCACCCGGCCTGTGGTGGAGAGTGCCCTGCAGCAGGACGTGGACCACAAGATCGGTGTGCCACGTACGGAGATTCGCAGCAAGCTGGCCGACTCACACCTGGGGCACGTCTTCAGTGATGGACCTCAGCCCACGGGCCTGCGCTACTGCATGAACTCCGCCTCGCTGCGCTTCGTGCCCAAGGAGCAGATGCAGACACTGGGGTATGCTGACTGGTTGTCTCTGCTGAAGGACTGAGGCGATCGATCACCCGACCAGGACCGAATGCGTCAATCCCTGGACGAGGACAGGTGGGCATCTACGAGGCGCGCGCAGATTTCCACGTAGGTCAGGTCAGGTCAGGGTCTGCCAAGTCCCATCTGGCTGTTGTTCGACGAAACGGCGGCGATTGCGGGCCATCTGCGGCACGAGGCGGCCGCTTTCCGGGTCGCGTTCTGCCATCACCATGCGGCCCTGCTGATCCGGATCGGGTATGACGGCGCTGGCCACCTGCGAGCGTCGCATACCCACCCGGATATTGACCGTCGTAAACAGGGAGCCATTTCGCTTTTCGTAGTCAGAGAGGTCGTCGACGGCCTCCTCGGCTGCCGGGTCGGCCTCGGGATCGGCGGCATTCTGGCCATCTTCAGCCGCGTCCGGACGTGTCGCCAACCAGCGTTGCTCCACACTCATCACCAGGCCTTCGGCACGCTTGTGCAGGGCGGAGCGCTCCTCCAGCGAGGCGTTGAGCCTGAGTTGCTCCAATCGGCGTCCCACCAATGCCTGGGCAAGCTGGCGTGCCGTGTCGGGGGTGGCGTCACGGGCGTAGCAGCTTTCGACCTCCGAGGTGGCTTCGTCGAGTTGTCGATTGGCCATGAGCAGGCGGATCTTCAGACGCAGCGGCGAGGCACTCAGCAATGCGGCAAGGAGCAGGGCCAGTTCACGGCCTTCTGCCTCACGCGTGGCCAGTTCGGAGGCGGGGCCGCGCAGGGCATCGACGAAGGATTCCTCCACACTGATGGCGTTGGCATCGGTGGGGAGCTCACCGAGATCGTCGTAGGGCGGCAGCCGTAGTGTGAGCAACCGGAGTTCAGCATCCTTGCCCTCGATGGCGGCAACCGCCTGATCCAGCAGGACCAGCTTTTCGGTGAAACCAGCCAACAGGGGTGTGCGGTCGTCATCTCCATCCCCCAGAACATGGCCGCGATGCCGGACCAGATGTTTCAGCAACTGATCGTAGGGACGACCGATCAGCCGCATCGAATCCAATAACTGCACAGCCTCGGTCTGGGCCTGCTGCAGACGCTGCTGCACTTCCTCCGTCGTCACCCAGCCGGCGTCGATGGCCGTCTGGACTTCCGCATCCACCTCAATCGCGTCGGCCGCAGG
Source organism: Gemmatimonadota bacterium (assembly GCA_018673255.1). Next base: position 11,680 of record JABHDC010000121.1, on the reverse strand, counting down.
GGCTGCGGACGCCTGTGCAGCAGTCGGCCGCGATGGGTCGGTCAGGGCAGACTCCCCCCGGCGCACGCAGGCACCAATATCGATGAGGGCCGGATCGAGGCGGATGTCGGCGAGGAAGCTCTGGATCCGCCGGCGGCGCAGGAATCCGTCCACGGCGGCAAATCCGTGACGTTTGACGGTCAGGCGTTGCCACTGCAGGCGCCGGACGCCGCTGACGAAGGCCCGTTCCACCGCATTCTGAACGCCACGGGCCAGATATCGCTCCGGCTGCGCCTGGCAGACGGTGCGCACCATGAGGTTGAGATCCTCCCGGGCACCACCGGAAGCGGAAACCCCGATGACGGTGAGATAGGCGTCTTTGAGGGCATGCAGCAGGCGTCCCTGGGTCGCCAGGGTCTCGCCCTGCGACAGGCGTTGCTCGACACGGCCCCACAACTGCTGGCGCAGGCCTTCGTCGAGGGGGGCACCGGTGGAGGACCCGGTTGTCATTGGGGCTGCTTCCCGGAGAGAGGGCTGGGGAATAGCGAACCGGTACTGCCAACTATACTCACTGTAGTGGGCCGGGCAAGTCCGTGACCCAGGACACATGAGTACGACACATGACAAGACACATGAGATGCCAGCCGGGAGGGTCCTTCGGGGGCACTCGTTCGCCACAGCCGGGTCTGAGCAGCATATTTCGAGGCTGATCTGATCCCAAGACCCCTCTTTGCCTGGAGTTTCCCTACGTGCCCAGCGTTGATCTCTCGCCCTACGGCATCAGCGTCGAAGACGTCGATCGCAATCCGCCGGTGGCTCGGCTCTATGCCGACTCGATTCGGGCGGATGCACGATCCGTCATCGCCGAATCCGGTGCCCTGATTGCCTATTCCGGCGAGAAGACCGGGCGATCGCCCCTCGACAAACGGGTCGTACAGGACCTCGAGTGTCAGGATGACGTCTGGTGGGGGAAGATCAACATGCCCATCACGCAGGACACCTTCCTCATCAACCGCGAGCGCGGCATCGACTTCCTCAATACGCGATCACGCCTCTACTGCGTCGATGCTTTCGCCGGCTGGGATCCTGCGACGCGGGTGAAGGTCCGTGTCGTGTGCGCCCGACCCTATCACGCACTGTTTATGTACACGATGCTGATCCGGCCCACACCCGAGGAACTGGAAGATTTCGGCGAACCGGATCTGGTGATCTTCAATGCAGGCCAATTCCCGGCGAATCTGCACACGACAGGGATGACGTCGAAGACGAGTGTCGACCTGAGTCTGGAGGCCAAGGAGATCGTTATCCTCGGCACCGAATATGCCGGAGAGATGAAGAAGGGCGTCTTCACCTACATGAACTGGGCGGCGCCGAAAGCGGGTATCCTGTCCATGCACTGCTCGGCCACGGCGGATCGCGATACGGGCCGCACATCCGTGCTGTTTGGCCTGTCCGGGACGGGGAAGACGACCCTGTCGGCGGATCCGCGCCGGCTGCTGATCGGGGATGACGAGCATTGCTGGTCCGACACCGGGATCTACAACATCGAAGGTGGCTGCTACGCCAAGGCGATCTTCCTGTCACACGACACGGAGCCAGAGATCTTCGATGCCCTTCGATATGGCGCGGTGCTGGAAAATGTCATCTATGACGAGCAGACCCACGGCGTCGACTTCACGGACGATTCCATCACCGAGAACACCCGCGGCGCTTATCCGATCGAGAATGTGAGCAATGCGAAGGTGCCTTGTGTCGGTGACCACCCGTCGGATGTCATCTTTCTCACATGTGATGCCTTCGGCGTGTTGCCGCCGGTGGCGAAGCTGACTCCGGAAGAGGCGATGTATCACTTCATCAGTGGCTACACGGCCAAGGTCGCCGGGACGGAGGTGGGCGTCACCGAGCCGGAAGCGACCTTCTCGCCCTGCTTCGGTGGTCCATTCCTGGTGTGGCACCCGAAGAAGTATGCCCAACTGCTGGCGGCCAAGCTCAAGGAGCATGGTTCGAATGTGTGGCTCGTGAACACGGGCTGGTCTGGCGGCGCCTACGGCACCGGCTCGCGGATGAAGTTGAATTTCACCCGGTCGATCATCAATGCCATCCACCAGGGCGCACTCGATGAGGCGCCGACGCGAACCGATCCGATCTTCGGCTTCGAAGTGGTGACGGCGGCCGGCGACGTGCCGAGCAATGTGCTGTGGCCGGAGAGTACGTGGGACGACAAACAAGCCTACCGGGCAGCGGCGCAGAAACTGAAGGGGCTGTTCGAAGAGAACTACGCCCGGTACGTGAGTTGAAGGGCGGGCGCATGGAGGACACAAGGTTATCTGCGCACGGTTCGGATCGCGCCACGGCGTACAACTTCAGCAACAAGATCCTCAGGCACGAGCAGGGCCTGCTGGTCAGTTGGCTGGAAGCACCGTCCACTCAGGACGGGCCGACGCGGATCCAACTGGGCGTGTGCGATGCAATCAGTGGACAATTGCAGAAGGCCATGACGCTCGGCGAGGGGATCGACAACCACTGTGGACTGTCGATGCTGCGTGCGCCCGATGGCCGGGTGCACGCCTTTATGGGTGCCCACCACGGCGCCTTCCTGCATCGCTGGTCAGATGATCCGGCCGACCCGGCCGCATGGAGTGCCCCGGAGGCGGTGGGTCCCAGTGCCAGCTACCCCGCCGTGGTGTTGGACCGACAGGGCATGTTCCATCTCGTCTACCGCGTCAGTTACCGGGGTGAGGGTGAGACGTGGCAGCTGGAGTATGTGCGCAAGCCGGCCGGTGGTTCCTGGTCCGTGCCTGTCGTGCTGGCCAAGTGTCCGGTACCCGGCTACAGCCACTTCATGCACTCCCTGTCGGTGGGACCCACGGGCGCTCTGCACGTGACCCTGCAATTTCACTATGCCGTGACAGGCAGCGCCAAACAGGGCAAGACGAAGCTGGCCGCCCATCTGCGTAGCGACGATGATGGCGATCACTGGACCAGCGAAGGCGAGTCCTGCGAACTGCCGGTGACGATCCAGAATGCACGCCCCATCGTCAGTTGTCTCGAGGATGAGGAAGCGTCGATCCGGATCGGCACACACGTGGTGGATGCCGATGATCAGCCGTGGTTGTTCTGTGCCATGGCAGAGGCACCCTTCGGTGTCATGCTGCACCGCACCGAAGCCGGCTGGCAGCGTACCGATCTGGATGCGGCGTGTCCGGACTTGAACTTCGTCGAGGGCCGTTCGACGGCGACCTCGCGCGATGCCTCAGGTCGTGTGCACCTGCTGATCAGCACGGCCGCCCAGGGCGCCGGGCAGGGATGGTATCACCCGGCCAATGAGCTGCATCATTTTGCCTTCGAGCCGGATGGCCGTATCCAGTCGCACCGGCAACTGACCCCGGACGATCCGGCCCATGCGCGCTGGCTGCCATCCATCGAATTCTGGAACTGGCAAGACCCGGAACACTCCTGTGCCGAGGGCCACTGGTATACCTATACCCATGGGCTGAATGCAGGATGGATGGATGCGACCGACTACGAAGACACGCTGAAGACCGAGGTCTGGCTGGGTCGGCTCTGAAACCCGGTCGCCTCCTAGGCGTCCTGTGAATCGCTGGCCGTCCCATCGCGCAGAGGCCAGCGCTGCAACCACCAGGCGGTGAGAAGGGTGAATGCGACCACAGCGCCCAGAATGAGACTGAGGCGGATCCAGGGCTCGTCCGTCGCCCATCGAAGCTGCACCATCTGAGCGAGGGTGCGCAGCCACTCCACGCTACCCAGTACGAAGGTTGCCTGGAGCAGACGCACGAGGGTTCGGTGCCCGGGAACCAGCAGCAGAGGTAACAGCAGACACAGCACGACCAGCGCGGTGTGGCCCTCACGTAGAAAGTGGGCGGCCAGCAGCAGGGCACTGAGGATGGTAGGGACAAGTCGAATCACGATGGATTGCGCTCCTTTGCGAACCGCACACGGTAGAGGTCTGATTTCGCCCGGTCAACGTTTGGACAGGTCCACGAAGGGATGCACTCAATGAAGATTGCCAGCATGACCGGCTTCATGCCGGACGCGGCGCGCACACCTGCAGACTGGCGTGGCTGGATGGGGCAGATCTGCGTTCGACTGGAGACGGACACCGGTCTGGTGGGCTATGGCATGGGCGGTGGCGGCGAGGCGGGCCTGCATGTGATCGACACCGTTCTGCGTCGGGTCATGATTGGTGCGCCCGCCGAGCCCATCGAGGATCTGTGGGAACAGATGTATGCGGCGACGTTGCCCTTCGGCCGCAAGGGACTGCCGATCATGGCGATCTCGGCCGTGGATCTGGCGCTATGGGATCTGCGGGCCAAGGCCCAAGGCTGTTCGGTGGCGGCCCTGCTCGGTGAAGCGCCGCGTGAACACCTGCCTCTGTACCGGACCATCTCCAAGGACGCGCATCCCACACGCTGGCTGACCCAGATAGAGGCCGCCCTCACCGAGGGGTACAGGTCGGTGAAGATCGGTGGACTGGGACAGCTGCATCCATCGCAGGACGCAGACCAAATCGTCGGTCTGGTGGCGCAGGCGCGTGCCTTGGTTGGTGACGAGGTCGAACTCATGACGGATGTGGGGATGCAGTGGAAGGATGTAGCCGCCGTGATCCGGCTGTGTCAGCGTCTGGTCGACTACAATATGGGCTGGCTCGAAGAACCGCTGCCGGCCGACGACCTGGATGGGTATGCCCGTCTGGCAGCCGCCTCACCGATACCGATCGCCGGTGGGGAGCACGAATTCACGGCCCGGGGATTCGGTGAGTTGATGGCGCGCGGCGCCCATCACATCTACCAGCCTGATGTCTGCTGGTGCGGCGGGCTGACCCAACTGCTGGAGATCTACCGCCTTGCCAAGGGCCACGACGTGCGGGTCTGTCCACACCGTGGTTCGGAAGCGTGGTCGTTGCCGGCGCTGCAAACGGTCGACCCGAAACCACTGGCAGAGAGTGGACGGCCCTGGATGGATTGGGTCGGTGGCGCGCGATGGGGAGCCGGGATCGTGGAGCCACACGCAGCGGTAGGATTCGGTGTTGATGAAGAGGCGCTGATGGCCTCGGTCTCGGTTGCCTAGGCTCCCGGGTTGAGCAATTCGGCGATGTGGATCGCCTGGAACAGCGTGGCCGGTTCCAACTGCGTGCGCAGGGCGCGCTTGCGAGGTAGTAGCGTCGTCTCACCGGGAATCGGTGGCGAGATGACGACTTCCACCGTCCCGGGTCGGATGTTCGTATTGCCCGCCGGACACTTCGGCCAGAGTTGATGAATCCCGCGCATGGCCATGGGGATCAACACGATGTCGGCCGGCAGATAGGCGAACAGGGCATGCTGCATGGGCAGTACCTGCAGGTCGAAGGCCGAGGTCGTGCCGGCGCCATAGACGACACCGGGCCGCTCCTGCAGGACCTTGGCAAAACGCGCCGTGGGTGCTGCTGAATCATCGGAACGATCCAGAATCACATATCCGTCGATCTCCTCCAGAAGGCGATCGGCCGTCCTGGCGTCGACGCCGATGAGGCTGATCGTGCGTCCGGCGATCTTGATATCCGTTGGCGCCGTGAGGCCGGCCCGGGCCAGCATGCTGCAGGGTTGAGGCCCATCCCAACCCATGGCTTCGATCATCTGGGGCGATGAGAGGGTCGAGTACATGACGGGATGATCGAGCAGTGACTGGTGCGTCGGGAAGAAGACGACGCGTCGGCCCCCACTGGCCAGGTCGAGACGCCGGGCCATCTCGGCGAAGCGCGGATCGATCGTGATCTGCAGATCCACACCAAACAGGTCCAGTGTTCGACGGCCCCAGTCGGAGGCTGAATCCCATGCTGACTGCAGGCGCTCGGCTTCGGAAAGACTGGATTGTTTGAGCTTGAGCGTGTGCTGTGCTCGCTGGCGGAACAATCCCACCCACTGCATCAGCTTCCATTTGCCCGACCACTTGCCGTGTTCGCCTCGCGGCCCCACGTGCGGGTAGTCGACGAATCGACCTGAAGCCTGGCCGCCGAGCAGGGGGGGCAGTTGCGGTTCGGGGAGATCGAGTTTGCTACGACGCTGCAGGCGTGCGGCGCCCTTCACCAGCTCTCGCGTCAGATCGATCATGTCCCGTGTCAGGTAACTGTACTGCTGCCCATACCAGTAGTCGCGAGGGCGGATCTGGGCCGGATCCTCCAGGTGGGCTTCAAGGAATTTGAGCAACATGCCCTGCAGCAGGCGCACGTAGTCGACCAGCTTACCGCGCCAGCGTTCCTTGACCTGGCCTTGCAACATGTCGGCGAGCAACTCCACATCGGTTACGACTTTCCAGACGCTGATGCCAAACCAGATAAAGTTGCTGAAGCAGTTGTAGCGGATGGCCAGGTGCTCGCCCACGGCGAGGAAATCGACCACCTGTTCAGCGATGCGCCGCAAATGGGCCCGTAGGCTCGCCTCACCGAATTCCTCCAGTCGGTACAGATCATTCCAGCGCGGGTCATCTTCGGCGGGGGCGGCGCTGATCTTGCCGGCCACGGCCGCAGCATGGGCCAGGGGCTCGCGCGCGACCCTGAATTCGACCAACGCCGACTCTCCCTCATCGAGGGGAACCGGATTCGGTCGAGCCAGGGCATCGAGATAGACGGCGTGATAGAGCTGTCCGAATTCGCTCTCGTCGCCACGATCGGCCTCGACGAATTGCCGCCGCAGTTCGATGAAGGCGAGATTGGCCGCGTGATAGGCCGGTTCGAGGCGGGTGTACCGTTCGTGCGCATCGGCCAGCCGTTGTTCACGACGGGGCGGGATGCCATCGTAGATGGAGCGGATCAGCCACTGCCGATGATGCAGTCCATCCAGATCGACTTTGCCATCGATGTAGGCGGGCCACTGGATCCGCTCCTTCGCCTCACCGGCGAAGTGCCCGTCGAGCAGGGCGACCCGCAACAACTCTCCGGCGGCTTCGTCGTAACGGACGTAGATCTCGTCGAGACGTTCGTGAACTTCGGCCAGGGCGGCCTGTAAATCGGGTGGCATCGAAGGGTACCGGACGTGAAATCAAGTCGACTGGCGCCAGATGGCAGACGACCTACCTTGGGCGCGCAAGTTCAGGAGCGTGTCAGAGCGCCGCTCTCCAGTGTCCCCAGCAGGGTACTGGCTGGCGGAAGTCCCCGCCACGCTCCTGGTGAACATACAACCCGAAGCCTGAGGTGACCAAGACGCCTAATGCCGGAGGCGTCTGTCCCAGATCGCGCGCTGCTTCAGTGACGAGGGCAAAAATGACGGCTTCGATCGCCGTCTTTCGTATCCCTCTTGTCTCCGGCCTCATCCAATTAGGCGAGACGCTCCAGCGCTGCCAGCGTGCGTGCTGCCTGGGACCGATCCGTCGCCTACCTTCTCCCGACAGGGGTGAGTATTTCTGCCACCGTACCTATCACCTGCGGATATCAGATGCCACGACGAAGTCGACGCGCCATGTTGTGGCCGTCCCTGCCATTGCTGCTCCTGATGTGCGTTGCCGATCCGAGCCCGGATCCGGTGGCGGCGGGGCAGATTGCCGGTGCCATCGATCTGCCGGCACCCCGTCCATCGCGGCGATCGCTGCGCGGTGCCGCCTACCGCAGTCGTAACACGACACGGGTGGATTCAACGACGGCCGACTCGACAGGCAAGAAACGGTCACGATTCGGTGACGTCGTCATCAGTGCCCATCCGCTCTCCTTTGTGCCCAGCGTATCACCTCTGTCCAAACCACCCCGCATGGAACAACAGGACGCGCAGTTTCAGCCACGCGTCCTGCCGATTCCGGTGGGCAGCCGCGTGCTCTTCGTCAATCAGGACCCCTTCTACCACAATGTCTTCAGCCTGTCCCCGGCGCAGAAATTCGATGTGGGGCGTCGACCGGCGGGGGAAGAAGTGGGTCAGCTGTTTCCCGAACCGGGGCGGGTCAGTGTCTTCTGCGATATCCATCCGCAGATGAATGCGACCGTCCTCGTCCTCGACACACCGTACTACACGCAGCCGGACTCTACTGGGTACTTCCTGCTTCAGGATCTGCCGACGGGTGACTACGTGCTGCGCTTCTTCCATCCCCGACACGAAGCGGCCGAACGCCAGATCCGGGTCGAGGATGGAACACCGGTCGTCCTGCAGATTGACTTCACCCGCTAGCGGGGAGCCCATGCAGTTTTCTATCCGTCAAAAACTCTTCGTTCTGCTCGCCGGCTTTACCGCTGCGATTCTGGCCGGTGTTCTGAGCATGGTGACCAATTCGCTGAGTGGCGCGATTCTGAAGAAGGTGCAGCACGATTTCCTGCAGACGCAGCAGACCTTCCAGCGCGAACAGGGACTGCGTTATGAGAATCTGCTGAACCTGGCGGGTCTGATCGGAGAGAATCCTGCCTTCAAGGCCAATGTCTCGTTGGCCAGCACAACACAGGTCTCCGAATCGAATCGGGCTGAAGTTGCCGCGTCCGTGCGCTACATCGTCTCCGACCTGGCTCGCCTGGCGCCGGTGGATCTGTTCATCGTCACCGATGCCGAGGGCCAGGTGCTGGCCGATCTGACCGAGGCTTACGACGCACCTCAGAACATGTCTCTGGATGCCTTGCTCCTGGAACAGCGCCCCAGCGTGATCCGGGCCCTGCCCCAGGCACGGCTGGGTTCAGGACAGGCGAGTCCGAATTCTGCCCGGGACGATCTGGATCCAGCACAGGCGCAATGGCCGGAGCTGTGGCACCTGCCGAGTGGACTATACCAGGTGGCGACGGTCTCGATCTGGACGAATGACGACACCATCATCGGCACGCTGACGCTGGGCCTGCGATTCGATAAACGTCAGGCGGTGGCACTGAAGGGGAACAGCGACATCGATATCACCCTGAAGGTGGGCAACGAATTGGTGGCGACCACCGTCGAAGATCTTCATATGACAGATGTCCTGAAGTTTCAGGAATCGGCGATGTATGAGGTGGATGACGTCATCACGAAGCTGGCAACGAGTGACGTCTTCGAGGGGCTGTATGTCGACGAAGAGGTCTTTGCCTTCCTGAGTCCCCTCGGTATCGGCGAACCGGCCTACTTGCTGGCGACGGCGGTCAAGTCGCGAGAGCTGGCGATTCTCGACGCCATCCGCGGCAACATTTTTCTCACAGCCGGGGTGTCTCTGCTGGTGACGCTGTTGCTGGCGCAGGTCCTGGGTCGACGCCTGACGCAACCCCTGCAGCACCTGGTGGCGGGCATGGATCAGGTCAAGGACGGTGATCTCCAGGTGCAGCTGACACCGACAACACACGATGAGATCGCGGCGTTGATGGTGAGCTTCAACGACATGATCATCAATCTGCGTGAGCGTCTGCAACTGATGAAGTATGTCGGTTCCTATACGCGGGAGATGATTCAGTCGTCAGCCGGTGAAGAAGCCGATCTGGGTGGATCCCGTCATCAGCTGGCGGTGCTGTTCACGGATATCCGCGGTTTCACGGCATACTCGGAAAAGCGCGAGCCGGAAGAAGTGATCAGCATGCTGAATCGGTATCTCGGTTTCCAGGCAGAGATCGTGCCGCAGCACGAAGGCTCGGTGGATAAGTTTGTGGGCGATGAGATGATGGCATTGTTCACCGGCGCCGAGGCCCTCGATCACGCGGTGGCCTGCGCGCTGCACATCATGCAGCGCATCGATGAGGAGCACACGCACGACCCGGTGCCCCTCCACATCGGCGTCGGCATCAACTATGGCCCCGCCACGTTGGGAAACATGGGTGCCAGTGACCGCATGGACTATACTGCCATCGGGGCGACGGTGAATCTGGGTGCCCGGCTCATGCAGGTGGCAAAACCCGGACAGATCTTGCTGCCCGAATCACTGTTGGCGCAGTTGGGCGACTCGGTGCCGGTGAAAGGGATCGAGGTGATGAACTTCAAGGGGATCTCTGAGGCCCTGCGTGTGGCCGAGTTGGAGACCAAGGCTTGAGGCCCAGACCAGAGTCCAGACCCAAGTCACGGCCCAAGTCACGGCCCAAGTCACGGCCCAAGTCACGGTACGGCCGGGCGCGACAACGGACCCCTTTGTATCTTGGGAGTCCGGTGCCCCTCCCTGGGCGCCCATCCCCTGTCTGCCCTGTGGAATAGTCTCTTGAGCACGCACAACACTGCGCCGGACGCCGACGAGGAATTCGGTCTGATCGTGGAACAGGCCGGCGTCCGTCCAGACCTGGTCAAACAACTCGGCCTGATTCTCAACTACGTCTACGGCTTCAACACGATGCTGGCACGTTCGCCCATGGAGGCGGCCAGTCTCCTGGCTGAACGGGGCCAGGCGGTGGTGCATGTCTTCGTTCTGGGTGTCACGGAACTACCGGCCGCGGCCGTCAGCCGACTCACTGACGGGGGCCGATTGCCCCTGTTCTTGTTGGTTCCCAACCGACTCTACGAAGAGGCGTGTTCACTGGCCGGTGAGGTCGGTGGTTCGGTGACCGTCATCGACATCGACGAGATCCCCGAGCACGGGGGCGCTGTAATGCGAACACAGATCGATCCGGTTTTCCACGAACAGGGCATCGGCGCCCTCTTCGATCGTGCCCAACACGTCTCCTTCCGCATTCTGCAGCAACGTGTCGAGAAACGACTGCGACATCTGCACACGCTGCCCACGTTGCCCGAAGTGGTCATGCGGATCATGGAGGTTGTCGCCGATCCAGACTCTTCGCCGGAGGAGCTGGAAGAAGTGCTGCGCTCCGATCCGGCGACTGTGCACAAATTACTGCAGGTGGTGAACACCCCGGCTTTCGCCGGGGCCGGCCAGAAGGGGGAGTGGTCCCTTCATGACGCCATCGTCCGCCTCGGCCGACGCAAGCTGGCCAGCGTCGCCTTGCAGATCAAACTCATCAATAGCCTCATCAAGCCGGAGGAGAGTGGTTTCGATCTGCGTCGTTTCTGGATCCACTCGGTCGGTACGGCCCACATTGCCGACAAGTTGTATCAGGCAAAGATGGTCGATGTGGACGATGAAGAAGTTGATGTGGCCCAGCACTACTGGGTGGCGGCACTCCTGCACGACATTGGCAAACTCATCCTCGGCTTCTTCTTCTGGGAACACTTCGAACGACTCGCGAGCATGTCGAGTGCGTCCGATCTGCAGTTCCACGATGCCGAAGAGCAACTCGGCGATCTGGTCAATCACGAGCAACTGGGGCAGTTGCTGCTGATGCGGGGCCGGATGGCGGAGACGCTGGTGAAGTGCGTCGGTGGTCATCACGATCCGGGTACGGTACCGGATGGCCTCATGGCGCTGGTGCACGTGGCCGACAATCTGTGCAAGGATCTGGGCCTGGGATATGCTGCTGGCGAGAGTGGTCTCTACGACAGCAATGTGCTGCGCGTGCTGGGACTGAACCAGGAGCGCATCGTCGAGTTGCGGCAGAGCCTGGAAGGCGAGACCGTGGAAGAGATCATGGATATCGCCGAACGCTGCACGAGCAACTGAAGCTCGAAGCGCGTTGCGAATCTCACGTGTCTGATCCATTCGAAGAGGTCGCCGACGGGGTCTTCGCCTATCACCACGACTGGGCAGAGGGTCTGTGTGCGATCGTGCTCGGTGATGAGGGTGCCGTCGCCATCGACGGTGGCGGCGACCGGGCGGATGGTGAGGCGATGGCGGCCTTCCTGCGTCGACAGGGCCGTGAGCCGACACGACTCATCTACACCCACGGTCATTCAGACCACGT
>JABHDC010000120.1 GCA_018673255.1 Gemmatimonadota bacterium | reverse complement strand
GGGGAGGCGTCGAGGCGCACTCAGTTCGATAGCAACCGAGCCGACTTGAACGTATCGCTGGTAGACGTCGTCGACGACAGCTCGAGCCTGGCGCAGGCTCAACCCGCCGACCTGGGCTCTGCCCGCCCCTGGGATAAACAGGCCCCCTTCAGCCAGCACGGTTGCCTCGACAGGCGCGTCAAGTCCGGACACCTGGATCAGGAATCTGTCGCCGGGACCGACAAGATACTGCCCACTGCGCAATACCTCGCGATAGGCTTCCATCCCGATCAGCAGTACCCCGCTGCCGACCGCCTTGTCGCCACCAGCTTCGAGATCCTCCTCCGTGGCTTGCGATTCGCTGGCAGCCCTGCCATCCACCCGCGCCGAGCTGCGCCCCCCGGTTTCCTGAGCCGGGAGCATGGATGCCCACATGCAGACGGCGACCAGAGCGATCCTGCGTATCCTCATGCTGATTCCCTGTCCATCGATTGTGCGATCCCATCCTGCGGTTCCACGAGCAATCCCTTCGGCTCGATATCCAGTATCAGTGCTCGACTGTCCACGCCAACGTCTTTCCAGGCCTGCGTCATGGCTGCGGCCACGTCAGAGGTAGCCGAACGGAGACTCAGGGCGACGACCGATGGCCCCGCCCCACTCAACGACGCACCCAGCGCCCCGGCCGCCGTGGCGGCATGGCGCACCGCCTCAAAGCCGGGCACCAGGGGCGCCCGGTAGGGTTCATGGAGACGATCCTCCATCGCGCGACCAAGCAATTCGGGGTGGCCGGTGGCTACAGCCGCCACAGCCAGGGCCGTATGCGACAGGGCATGGACGGCATCTTCACGACTCACCATGTCCGGCAGCGCGGCACGCGAACGTTTCGTCGATAACTCAAAGGCAGGAACAGCCACGACGGCAACCACGCCTGGAGGCGGCTCGAGTCGTTCCCAGGCAATGTCATCCCCATAGCGATAGACGACGGTGAATCCACCCATCAGGCTCGGCGCGACATTGTCGGCATGCCCCTCGTACTGGAGTCCCTCTTCCAACAGGCCGTCCCGATCCAGCGGTGCGCCACCCAGGGCGTGCCCCGCCGCCCGTCCGGCCACGAAGGCGGCGGCACTGCTTCCCAATCCACGACGGAGAGGAATCGCATTGACCACCTTGACCCGCAACCGGGGCGGTACGAAGCCGTGTTCCGTGCAGGCCTCAAGAAGGGTCTTCAGCAGCAGATTGCTCTCGTCACGCGGCAACGTACCGGCCCCCTCGCCTTCGAGCACAAGTTCGTGGGGGCCCTGTCCATCCAACGGCTCGACCGTCAACTCCAGATAGAGAGACAGGGCCAGTCCCAGGCAGTCGAATCCTGGTCCCAGGTTGGCTGCCGAGGCAGGTACCTTCACGTGTACGTGACCCGACCTCATCCCACCACCGCCTCACCGCTGGTTACTTGCTCGAGGACACTGGCCGTCACGGCATCGGCCAGAGCGAAACCCTCATCGATCAGCCTGAGATTATGGCCACGCAATTCCAGGCGCCCAGACTGAATCAGCCCCTGCAAAGGCACTGAGTGGCTGACACCTCGGACGTGTTCTGGTTCCAGTTCGACACCATCACAGGTCCGCAATCCGAGCCAGACGCGTTCTTCCAGTGCCTTCTGAGGACCGATCGGCTCCTGCCCGACACAGGCGGGCGTGTCCGACTCCATGCGATCGCAATAGGTTGCCAACTCGGACGTATTCCACCACCTCAGACCGTGGACATAGCTGTGAGCCGACAGGCCGACACCAAGGTATTCGCCGCCCGTCCAGCAGTCCCAGTTGTGTTGGCACCGATGACCGGGCCGGCCATAATTGGAAATCTCGTAGTGCTCGTAGCCAGCCGCTTGCAGACCCTGACGGATCTGACCGAAAGCGGCTGCATCGTCGTCCTCATCCACTTCAGGTAACTGACCGCGCATCCGGCGACTGTGGAAGGGCGTGCCTTCTTCCACAGACAGGGCATAGGCCGAGATGTGATCGGGTGACAGCTCAACCATGGCCTCCAGCGTCGCGTCCAGACTGCCCGCCGATTCACCGGGGACACTGAAGATGAGATCCGTGTTGATGCTGTCGAAATCGGTGTCTCGAGCCAGCTGAAATGCCTGACGGGCCTCCTGGGCCGTGTGCATGCGCCCCAGAAGCCTCAACGTCTCATCCTGCAGTGACTGAACACCGATACTGAGGCGATTGACCCCTAGACGTCGCAGTTCGTCAAAGCGCGCCGACTCAGCCGTCGTGGGATTCGCTTCGAGGGTGATCTCCGCTGTCGATGTCAGGCCGAGATGGCGATCGGCCGCTTCCAGAATTCGGCCAATAGCGGCCGGCGGAATTCGACTCGGTGTACCACCGCCGAAGAAGACGGTGTCGAGGGGCCCGCGGTCCGCCCAGGATGTCATCACGGAGGCCTTTGCCAACTCCCGGCAGACACAGGCCACATACCGGTCGACCTGGTCCATCTGTCCCGTAGCCACGGCAAAGGCGCAATACGGACAGCGCTGCGGGCAGAATGGGATGTGCACGTAGAGTCCGTAACGATTCCGCATCGCTTCAGTCGACTCCATGGAGGATGCGAGGCCACAGGACCGCAATCGCTCGCCCGATCAACAGCGGCTCGGCAACAGGGCCGAAGAAACGGCTGTCCTGGCTGGCATCCCGATTGTCTCCCAGAACGAAGATATGCCCCGGTGGCACGACAGCGGGGCCGAAGTGATCTCGAGATCCATCCTCGGCAGGCTGGATCGCGGCATCCAGATATTTGGACCGTGGCGGATCCAACGCCCGCTCAGAATCGACGTAGAGGATCTTGTTCTTGATCTGCACGCGCTGACCGGCGATGGCAACGCAGCGCTTGATCATGACACCACCATCTTCGGGGCGCCTGAATACGACAACATCACCCGGGGCGGGTGATGACAGATCCGGGAACCAGTCGCTGCCAAAGCTGAGGCGCTCGACGAGGACGACGTCCCCCTCCAGCAGTGAATCTTCCATGGACGAGGCGGAGATACGATACCCTTCGAGGACGAAGAGTCGCACTGCGATCACGAAGAGAGTCACACCACCCAGAATCGCCAAACGGCGCCGCCGCTGGACCGCCGCGGCCGGTTTGCGTGCCGTTGGACGAGCACGTCGCTTGGCCGGTGCCTTTGCCTTCCCCTTCGCCATCTGCTAGGCGGTCCTATTCCTCCATCTGCAGGGCAGCCAGGAAAGCCTCCTGTGGTATCTCGACGCTGCCGACCTGCTTCATCCGCTTCTTTCCTTCCTTCTGCTTCTCCAGCAACTTGCGCTTGCGACTCACATCGCCGCCATAACACTTGGCCGTCACATTCTTGCGGAAGGGTTTCACCGTCTCGCGGGAGATCACCTTGTTGCCGATCGCCGCCTGGATCGCCACTTCGAACATCTGTCGCGGAATCAATTCCTTGAGCTTGGCACACAACCGCCGACCCCAGTCGAAGGCCTTGTCGCGATGGATGATGACGGCCAGCGCGTCGAGGGGATCGCCATTGATCAGGATGTCGAGCCTGACCAAGGGACCGGAGCGCATCTCTTTGTGCTCGTAGTCGAAGGAAGCATACCCGCGTGAGACGGACTTGATGCGATCGTAGAAGTCGACGACGACCTCGCCGAGGGGGAGTTCGTAGTGGAGGATCGCCCGCTCCGGATCGAGATACTCCGTGTTCTGATATACACCCCGACGGTCATTGCAGACCGACATGACATTGCCGATGTAGGTGGTGGGCACCAACACCTGGGCATCGAGGATCGGCTCACGGATCTGCTTGATCTGCCCCACCGGCGGTAGATGGGACGGATTCTCGACCTGTGACACTTCCCCGTCTGTTGTCTCCACCTCATAGCGGACATTCGGCAGCGTGGCAATGATGTCCATCTCGTATTCGCGGTCGAGACGCTCCTGCACGATCTCCATGTGCAGCAGACCGAGGAAACCACAGCGGAATCCGAACCCCAGGGCATCAGAGGTCTCCGGTTCGTACGAGAAGGCCGCATCGTTGAGTTTGAGTTTCTCCAGAGCGTCTCTCAACTCGGCGTGGGCATTGGAGTCGACCGGATACAATCCACTGAAGACCATCGGCTTGAGTGGCTGGTATCCTGGTAGCGACTCGACCTCGTTCTTACCGGCGCGCACCACGGTGTCACCAACGCGCGCCTCGGCCAAGTCCTTGATGTTGGCGATGATATAGCCCACCTCGCCCACCTGCAGTTGCTGTGCGGGGACGCGCGTCAAACGGAAGAGGCCAAGCTCTTCGATCTCGTATTCGATGCCTGTAGAGGCCAGCTTGATCCGGTCTCCCTTGGATACCTGGCCATCCACGACGCGAATGAAGCAGATGACACCACGATACTGATCGTAGAGAGAGTCAAAGATCAGGCAACGCAGCGGATCATCCTTCCCACCGGAGGGTGCCGGGATGTGATCGACGACGGCCTGCATCGTTTCTTCGACACCGATGCCCTCTTTGGCGCTGATCTTGAGGATCTCATCGGGATCACAGCCAATGAGATCCAGCAGTTGGTGCTCGACCCGCTCCACCTCAGCGCCAGGCATGTCGATCTTGTTGATGCAGGGAATGATGTGGAGATCGTTGCCGAGGGCGAGCAACAGATTGCTCACCGTCTGTGCTTCGACGCCCTGGGCAGCATCCACGACGAGGATGGCTCCCTCACATGCGGCCAGCGAACGGGACACCTCGTAGGTGAAATCGACGTGTCCGGGCGTGTCGATGAGATTGAACTGGTAATCCAGTCCATCGGCGGCGGCGAAGTGCATGCGCACAGCGTGCGCCTTGATCGTGATGCCGCGTTCTCGTTCCAAGTCCATCGAATCCAGGACCTGCGCCTGCATCTGCTTTGACGTCAGCGTCTGCGTCATCTCCAGCATCCGATCAGCCAATGTCGACTTCCCGTGATCGATGTGGGCGATGATGCAGAAGTTGCGGATCCGGTTCTGGTCCATCAGGCTCGGTTCGTGGGCAGACGTGATGCGGCAGGCGGACGAAGCAGGAAAAAGTACTCCGTGGCCCATCTTCTTGTCAAACTGTCACTTACGGCCATCTACCGTGTCTAAATCCAGGCTGGGAGACATGCCGGGCAGCAGGTCCGGCAGGGCGGACAGAAGCCGCTTCAAATTCCTGCGGGCCACGGCATTTTCGGCGTCCTGTGCCAGGACCCTCCGGGTCTGTACTATCGCCGCCTCTGGATGCCCGGCAGCCGCCAGAGAGGCCGCCAGACGATTGCGCAGGGACACATCTGCAGAGCGTCCCTTCAGCGCCAGGGTGTAAACCTCGATCGCCTCCTGCCAGTTGCCCGTCGCGCGGTACGCATCACCAGCAGCGATCACGAAATCCAGTTCCAGCGGATGAGTGTCCCTGGCCGCATCGATGACCTGGACTGCACTCGACCACGCGCCCTCGCGTGCCAGGGCGCGGATCAGGGCCAGGGCCACCGTCGGTCGCTCGGGGTAACGTGCCCACAATTGCTCGTATGCCTGAACCGCCGTCTGCCCCTCGGTGCGCAGATCCACATACGCGAGATTGACGATCGCCTCCCCATCCGGATCTCTCTCAGCAGCGCGGGCCAGCGATTGCCGTCCGGCTGCCACATCCCCCGCATCCACCAGCAGCAGACCCAGATTGTTCGCTGCCGGCGCATAGGCTGGATCGATACGCAGTGCCTCACGATAGGCCCCCAGCGCCGCCACAGGATCACCGTTGGCCTGGTGCCACCGACCCAGGTGGTGGTGCGCTTCGACATCAGTCGGATTCACCTGCAGGGCCAGATCCAGCTGATCTCTGGCCATCTGCAGGCGCCCCTGTGCCAGATAGAGGCGTCCCAACTGGACACGGGCACCGGACCAGTGATGGCGAGCCGCTGTCAGATACTGCTGTTCCGCCTCCTGCCACTGCCCCGACTCCTCGAGCCAGGTGCCGTAGTTCGTGCGGATCCGGGGGTGGCCCCTGTCGAGGCCAATCGCCTGTTTGTAGGTGCGTCCCGCTGCCTCCAGATCCCCTGCCTCATGGAGGGCAAGGGCCAGATTGCCCTGGGCTCTGGGCGAATGGGGCGCTTTCTCTGCAGCATCAGACCATAGGGTTAATTCATTCTCCCACAATGAATTACGCTCAACAGACAGGGTCCCCATCACCAAGAGGGTCGCAACCAGAACAGAACCCGCGATAGGTCGCAGCCGCCGATGGCCCGCATCTCCCCCGATCAGGGCGACCAGGGCGATGAGGAGTCCAGCCGTCGACAGATACAGCCGCTGCTCACTGGCGATCACTGTCAGCGGCACGAGGCTCGTCACGCCCAGTCCAACAAAGAACCAGCCGAGGCCGAACCCCGAGACCTTCCATGCGGACCGTCGCAGGCCGAGTCCCCCGAGGCCACCCAGACTGCAGATGAAGAGCAGGCAGATCCATGAATGCAGGTTGGCCGCCGTCGTCGGCAGCAGCCCGTGTTCGATGCTCAAGCGAACGGGCATGCACAGCGCCTGCAGGTAGAGGACGACCACCTGCGCCTGCGTGGCGATCTGGCTCGTCAGGGGCCTCACATCCTGTGCCAGAGAGCGCGGCAGAAATCCCTCAAGACTGATGATGAGCCCATAGGCTGCTGCAACGGCGGCAAAGGGCAGGACACGATGCCACCGAATACGGCCATCAAGGGTGACGAGATCGGCCGGTGTGGGATCGGCCTGCTTCGGGCCAGACGCCGCCGGGCTGACACCCGCTGCGTCTGACGGCACACGGGCAAGTCGTGTCCGATCGGCCAGGATCCACATGGCCAGTAACAGAATCGGCAGGAAATGGATCGCGACGGACTTGCTCAGCAGCGCCAGCGCGAACAGGGCGGCCCCGCCCCATATCCTGCCACGCAAGACGCACCAGAGCGCCCAGATCACGCCACAGGTGGCCATCAGTTCGGATCGACTGCTGATGTAGTTGATCGCCTGTGTATGGATCGGGTGCACGGCGAACAACAGCGTCGCAGCCAGGGCCAGTGGGAATGGAACGAAGCGTGACGCCGTCAGCAACAACCCCAGGCAGGTCAGCGCATGAAATGCGATGCTGACCAGGTGATATCCCCGAGGGTCATCCCCTCCGACAGCGTAATTGAGGGCCAACGTGGTCTGGAAGACGGGGCGGTACATGCCCTTGCCGGGTTCACCGGAGAATGTGGAGGAATCCAGGAAGAAAGAGGGGATGTTCGTCAGGGCTCTCAGGTGGTGGTTCTGCAGAATCGCATGTTGATCATCATCGTGAAATCCATTTCCCAGCGTATTGAGAAATGGCACGATCGCTGCGATCAGGACGAGCCACCACGCCCTTGCGCTTCGTCTGGAGCCGGCGAGCCTCATCGCAGACGTCGTTCCAATTCAGTAACTCGCTCGCCGCTGCGACGATATTCGGGGAGTTGCCGGTAGTGACTCAGGGCCGACGTCCAATGATGGCGGGCAAGATCAAGGTTCCCCTGCCCCCATTCTGCCTGCCCCAGCACGACCAGAATCTCGGCAAGGTTATACAGGATCTGGGGCCTCGCGTCCCCCAATTGGCGCGCTCGTTCAAGAGCCTTTGCTGCACGCGCGAACTGTTGAGTGCGAGCCTGCAGCCCCCCCAGCTCTGCCCATACGCTGGCGTCGGTCGAGTCCAGCCCCAGTGCCACCTCCATGGCGCGGGTCGCTGCAGGCAGATCCCCTGCCCTGGCCAGTGCATCTGACAGACCGGTGTGGGCGGTGACCAGGCCGGGGTGGGCCGTCGTGAGCTGCCGATACGTTTCGACGGCGGCCGCATCTTCTCCCAGGTATCCGAGTAACTCACCAAGATTGAGCAGTGCCTCCTGATGAGCCGGATCCATCCGCAGGACACGTTCATAGATCTTACGGGCCGCGTCGAGACCGGTAGAGGGCACCGACCGATCCCGCATGGCTTCTTCCTGGTGAAGTCCGCCGAGGTTCACCAGAGCATCTACATGTTCAGGGTCGATCAACAGCGCAGCTTCAAGACTGAGCCGCGCGCCCTGCAGGTCACCAAGGCGGCGCCGCACGACAGCCAGGCCGGTCAGGGCCGCCGCATTTGGGTCCAGGGCGACAGCCTTCTCAAGCAGTGGCAGAGCCTGTGGCGTTTCTCCGTGTCGAGCCAGCGACATTCCCAGTTGGCGATTCGCCGGTCCACTCTCCGGATCACTGGTCAGGGCTCGACGATAGAAGGCCTGAGCCAGATCGAGATTCCCCCGATCCTCCTCCAGTGATCCCAGACTCAGCAGGATCACCGTGTTCTGCGGATCCAGGGCCAGCGCCGCATGCCAGACCTCGCCTGCCGCCGCCAGATCCCCCGCCAGAAAGTGGGATCGACCGACATTTGCGCGCACACGAGAACTGGTGGGCGCCTGCCGAAGGGCTGCAGACCAGAGGCTCGATTCGCTCTGCCAGACAGCCGTCCTGTTCATCGTCATCGCCCCCAACAGAACGATGGCCACAGTCCAGATGACCCGATGGCCTCGCGGCGGACGAGCTCCGACGATACACAGTCCGAACAGCGCCGCGCCCGCGCCGGACAGATAGAGACGGTGTTCGCTGATGATGACGTGAAGGGGCATCAGGAATGTGACACCGAGTCCCCCAAGAAACCAGAGCACACCATAGGCGGCTGCGTACTGATGCCGTATCCAGGCGATGAGGGCCAGAGCCGTCACCGACCCGAGCAGGCAGGCAGCAGCCAGGACGGTGATTGTCGGCTCCCAGGCGATGTGAAAATCATGGATGACGCTCAGATTCGCCGGAATCGCCAGGAGCCAGAGATAGTAGACGATGGCCTTCGACTGGGTCATGATCTGCACATCGAGGGGCCGCACCAGCTGGGACAACGAGGGACCCAGGAACTTCGTCGCCGTCGCTGCCACCAGATAGAGGGCGCTGGAGATGAAGGCGGCGCTCAGCGGCGCCCGCCATTTTCGGGGCGAGCCTGCACCCGCAGCACGCAGGGCCAACAGCGGCACCAGCACGATCGCCGTCGACTTCGACAGCAACGCCCCCACATGGAGGGCCAGGGTGCCACCAAATCGAGTCGAATTGCGGCAGGCCTCAGCTGCAAGACACGCCCCAATCACGCCAAGGGCGGCCCCGATCCCCGCCCGCGCGCTGATGTAGTTGACGATCTGGCTGTTGATCGGGTGCACGGCCAGAAGAGCCACCACCACGCCGGCACTGCGAGCCAGGGCCGGCTGCCAGCGTCGAAGCCATGCCAATACGGACAGGCAGACGGCAGCGTGCAACAGGACATTGAAGAGATGATAACTCCAGGGTGCCAACCCGCTGATGGCATAGTTGACGACCAGCGATGAGACCAGCATGGGCCGATACATCAGGCCATACTGCGGGTCTCCAGAGAAGGTGCCTGCATCCACGAAGGAGCGTGGAATCGAGATCAGCGACTGCAGGTTCTGATTCTTGACGATGGAGTGGTCGTCGTCGAAGTGGAAGCTGTTATCGAGGCTGCCGCCATAGACCAACAGCACGAGGAGGACGATTCCCAGCCCCTCCCAGAGTCCCCGATGTACTCGCATCAGTGAGCCTGACCTGAGGCCTGGCTCGCCGCACCCAAGCCGGCCGAGACTCGTCTCAGGACTTCGGGTGCCCGCACCTGAGCGGGGTTGATCGCCAACGACTGCCGTACAAGGTGCTCCGCCTCCTTCAACAACTGCACACGCTTCCCGGCATCTTCGGTTCGTTCAGCGCGAGTCAGCAACAGGGCCGACAGATTCGTCAGGGAGCCATCGTGCCGGGGAAACAGATACAGGGCCTGACGAAAGGAAGACTCCGCCTCATCCCATCGTCCCAATTCCTGCATAGCAACCCCAAGGTTGCCGTGACCGAAGTAGTTGTTCGGCTCAGACGTCAGGCCTCGCCGGTAGTAGTCGACACTCTCCTGGAAAAGCCGCCCACGTAGATTACTGTCACCGGTCAGCGTCCCCCTCTTCAGCAGGGCATTGCCGAGGTTGATGAGACCATCGGCGTAGTTCGGCCCCGTCTTCACAGCCCGACGGAAGGCCCGTTCGGCCGCGTGTATATCTCCGCGTTCGAAGTGCACGCCACCGAGATTGTTGAGTGCGCGCACTTGCAGATCAACATCGCTCTGCATGGTAAGTGTCCGCTCGTATTGAGCCGCCGCCTGCGCCCACAGGGCATTGCGCTGGCTCTCATCGCGTGTCCGCAGCGCCCTGTCCTTGTAGGCGTTGCCCAGATACAGATGTGGGCGCGGCATCTGGGGTGCCCGCATCACCGCATCGGCCCACAGCGAATCGCCGTCGGCCCAGACCCGATTGCGCTCGAACGACATTGCCGCCGCCACAAGCAATGCAATCGGCACAAACACATGCCATGGCAATCGCCGGGAGAAGTGGCAAGCCAGTGATACGACACCGACACAAGCCAGTGCCAGGGGCAAATAGGCTCGACGCTCATTCACGAAGACATTGAGGGGCATCACCATTGTCGGCAGCATGTGCAGGATCGCGATCCCGACCAATGCCAGGGCACGACCGTGCCGTCGATGCCAGAGCCACACGAGACCGGCTCCGAGAGACGCAGCCAGGAGGAACCCGACCACGGTCGTCGGGCTCAGTGTGGTCTGCTCGCTGAACTGGGGCTCCACACTCAGATGCGTCGGCATGGACAGCAATTGCAGATAGTAGCCGAGTCCCTTCAGCTGCGTCAGAGCCTGTGGCCAAGCTTCGCGCACAGGGGCACCGAGAGATCGGCCGAGGAAACCATTCAGGACGATGAGACACAGATAACCAGCCGCGACGAATATGCCCGGCACATGCCATCGCCAGAGCCTGGCTGCAAGCCGTCGCAGATTGAACTGGCTGATGAGGGTCAGATCTATCAGCAACAGCGCAGCAGGCAGCGTAATCACCGTGGACTTGGTCATCAGACCGGCTGCCATGGCAGCCCAACAGCCCCAGCGCCAGCGCGCTCCCCCACGCTGTTGGCTCAGGAGAAACAGACACAATGACAGCAGGTAGAAGAGGGATGCAAGACTCTCACTGCGGCTGCTGATGTAGTTGACCGGTTCACTCGCCAGCGGCCACACCAGGAAGATCAACCCGGCTACCAATCCTGGGCCCGAGCCACGCCAACGGGGCCAGAGCAGACTCATCATCCACCACAGCAGCACGGCATTGATCGTGTGAATGATCACATTGATGATGTGATAGCTGCGTACATCGTATCCATCCAGATCCGCCGCAAGATTGAAGGCGTGATTCAGGGCGAAGCTGGTCACCAGCAGCGGGCGATACATACCCTTGTTGTGATCCCGGGAGAACGTCGCCGGATCAGAGAAGTAGCCGCCCACAGCCCCGACCAGGTCTGCCGCACCGGGGGCGATCCGCAGATGGATATTGAGGAGGATGGAATGTTCGTCATCGTAGTGGAAGTTATTGTCCAGACTCCCCCACCAGACAGCGGCAGCAACGACCCCGATCAGGGCCCAGGGTGGCAGCCGGAGCAATCTCTTCAGCACCGTCACCGGGCACCCCCCCGATTCGACGCCATCGAATCCTGGGTGGCCTGTATGGCCCGGACTGCAACCGGATTGCCGAGGAGCGCGGCCTGCTGATAGGCGCCTCGTGCCTGCTGCCAGTGCCGGATGCGCTGGTTGAGATCGGTGGCCAGGCGAGCACGCAGCATGAACAATCCCCCAAGATTCATCGCCGCCCCTGACTGTGTCGGCATCAGCCTGATTGCATGACGGTAGGCCTCTTCCGCCTCATCGAGCCTGCCCGTCACCTGTAGCACAGCCCCTCGATTGAGATGTGCCTCCCAGCGGCCGGGGCGCAGACCCAGCGCACGATCGTAGGCATGCAGGGCTTTCTCCAGGGCTCCCGACTGACCCTGCAATCCTGCCTGATAGTGGGCGCTGCCCAGATTCACCCAGGCATCACAGTAGCCAGGCGAGTCTGCCACAATCGCTTCGAGCCGCAGAAGAGCCTCTGACAGCCTGCCCTCGGACAGGTCGAGCCATGCCAGACCATTGCCAGCCTGCATGCTCAGCATCTGCTGCCGTGGCTTAAGCGCCAGCACCTGTTCATACGCGCGGCGTGCCGACGCCCGGTGGGCGGTATCTCCAGTCTCAAGTGCGCGCAGGTGAGCATCACCAAGATACAACTGCGCCCGTGGCATCATGGGACCCGTCGTGACCGCGTCCTGCCACAGTTGCAGGTCATCCGCCCAGATCTGCGACCGCTGGAGGCTGAGCAGAGCCAGCAGGACCAGCAGGACCAGCGATCCCACGACCATGCCATGAGTCCATCGACCTCGTCGAAGCAGCGGCCCGAAGGCAGCTACGGCGATGGCCACGCCGGCCATGGGTAGATAGAGTCGTCGGTCGTTGACCAGAACATTCAACGGCGCCAATCCTGCCGGCGCCAGACAGCAGATCATCCACAAGGCAAACGCCATGGGCCCACGGAATCGCTGACGATTCAGGGCGATGACGACTACAACGAGGGAGGCAAGCAAGGCCAGGGCGCACAGAACGACGAGGGAAGCAGAGGTCGAAAGCAGAAAGGGTGGCTCTGGGCTCAGGGCGACGGGCATCACCAGGGTCTGCAGGTAATGGATGAGAGCTTTGACCTGTGTCATCAGGCGCTGCACCAGGGGGATGGCCTCCCGTTCAAGCGAACGCGGCAGGAACCCATTCATCCAGATCAGCAACAGATAGAGACCACTCAAACCAATCACGAGCCGGTGCCGACGCACCAGACTCGTCCATGAGCCGGCACCCTTCTCCAGCCAATCCACCACCATCAGCAGTGGCGCCGTGACGATGGCCGTCGACTTGGTCAGCAGCGCCAGGGCGGCGGCCGCAGTCGAACGGGCTCTGAAATGCAGCCCGTGCCCACGATGCAACGCGAGTTGAATCGTCAGCAGAACAAAGAAGGCCACGAGCGAATCCGAACGCGCACTCGCGTAGTTGACCGGCTCGGTGCTCAATGGATGCAGACCGAAGAGCAGCCCTGCTGCCACACCCGAGGTCATGGTGAGCCAATGGCGAGCAATCAGTGCCACGAGGGCCGCATTGGCGGCATGTATCAGCAGATTCACGACGAGAAATCCGCCGGCAGTGGCACCGAGAAGGGCCCGATTGATGGCATAACTTGTCAACAACACCGGGCGAAACATGCCACGGCCCGGATCTGCAGAGAACAGGTCAGGGTCGACGAAATAGGAGGGAATCCGGCTCAGTTCTCGGATCGACGTATTGCGGACGATACTGTGATCGTCGTCGTAGTGGAAGACACCCTCCAGGCTCGGCGCGTGTACGAGCAGGACCACGAAGGCCACTGCGGCCCACCCATAACGCGCCATGAAAGTTCTCATCGGTTCACGCCGATTCCGAGTCGGCGACGTGCCTCCTCGGCCATGGAGCCTGTCGACTGATGACTGAGCATCTGCCGGTAGACCGTGTGTGCTTCCTCAACCCGTCCCAACGTCTCCAGGGCGTTGCCCAGTTGCAGATAGCCGAGCAGGAATCCCGGATACCGCTGGATCAGTTCTCGATTCGGCCCCAGGCTCTCTTCGTACTTGAGCAGGTAGAATCGACTCACTGCGGCGAAAAAGAGCGCCTCGGGGGGGGCGTCCCGCATCGGGCTGAGCTGATCACAGAGGAGGGCAAGTTCCACATATTGGCGCTCATCCAGCATGCGGGGCCCGATCTCTTCCAGCCCCGTCGCAAGAGCCCGCAGATTCCTCAGTGCATCTTCCGTATCTGAGCTCTTGTCGATGGCCCTGCGGTAGTACACGGCGGCACTGTCGAGTCTGCCCAGTCGCTGGAAGGTCGTGCCGAGATTGTTCAGTGCCAGGTGGTGATGGGTACTCGTATCCGCCACCTGCTGGTAGGCATGTTGCGCCGCGAGAAAACTGCCCTGTGCCGATTCCCCATCCTCGGTGCGGATCTGTGCGACCCCTGTCAACTGCAGAGCATTGCCAAGATTGTACCAGCCTTCGGCGATCTCCGGGTGCTCGCGTGTCAGAGCGGCGAATGTGCTGGCAGCCTCTGGCACTCTACCCGCCTCCTGCAGAACGAGTCCGAGGTTGTTGCGCGCCGCGATGTGTTCCGGCGCAATCTGCAACGCGCGGCGGTAATACTTGATTGCCTCGGGCAGCGCACCGTGTTCCTTGGCATAGTTGCCCAGGTGCACGTAGGCCACCGGGACCAGAGGTTGCGGAGATTTCGCCGCCGCGTCAGACCACAGTGTGTATTCGTCGGCCCACACGGGGTTTCGATTCTGCGTCAGCACCCCCAGCAACAACAACCCCGCCACACTCACCCCCGTCACCACGCGTGGGGGCCACTTGAGCGGCCGAATGTCCATCCACAACCCGGTCAGAGCGATGACGAGTCCGGCAATGGGCAGATACAACCGATGGTCGTTGACCAGGACGAAAAGGGGCACGACCAGCGTGGGCGAGAGGACCGTCACACACCATGCCAATCCGAACACGATATCGGAGGAAGCCCGGCGCAGGACAAAGATCAGAGAGGTTATCATCAGGAGGCTGGCGCCGACGACAAGCCACGGGCCGCCTTCGAAGAACTGGTGCTGCACACTCAGGCCCCGTGGCACCAGCAGCAGGCGGGCATAGTGACCGAGCGCCTTCACCTGCGTCATGAACTGGGTCAACCCGTCACGCACAGGTTTGTCGATGACGGCCTCGTTCACATGACCCGATTGCATCAGCAGATAGCCCAGGGCCAGCGCCAGGTAGAGACCATGGGTGGGACGCAGTCGGGGCAGCAGGTAACGCCACTGGAGAGGTCCACGACTCAAATCGTACAGGACGATCAGGCCGAGAGCGGTGATACCCGTCTCCTTGCTCAACATGGCCCCGGCAAAGCAGGTCGCCGATGCGGCGCGCCACCAGCCGAATTCCCGTGGCCCTTCACGCAGATGGCAGACCAGGCAAGCCATCACAAACAGCGAGGCCAGACTCTCCGACCGTGAACTGATATAGTTCACCGGCTCCGTGCACAATGGGTGTAATCCGAAGAGCATGGCTCCGAGCAGTGCCAGTGATGGCCCGCGCCCCATCTGCCGCAGCAACACCCACAGCAGCATGGTGGCGCCAATGTGGATGAGCAGGTTGACCACGTGATAGGAAACCGTGTCCAGCTCTGATATCGAATAATTGAGGGCAAGACTCAACAGAACAAGTGGTCGGAACATCGCCTTGTCCGCATCACGAGCGAACCAGGTTCGTTCGGTAAAGAAACCAAGCGGGTCTGCCAGCGAGCGGATGTGCGGATTCTCGGTGATCGTGTGGGCATCGTCATAGTGCCAGCCATTCCCGAAGCTGTTGGCATACGCAAGGCACACGACCACGAGGATGAGCCCCAGTGCCGTACCGGGACGATGCAATTGCAGGCCGGCCATCAATTCGTCAACCCTCGCAGCTGGTTGAGGCGCTCATTCGAACCTCGGTAGGTACCGAAACGTCGGTGCAGATCTTCGAAGACCTTCATCGCCTCACGTGCATGTGCCGCCGACTGCGGCGCAGAAGTTGACTGGGCCAGGTGAAAGAGTGTCTCGCCCAGATTGTAGCAGGGCACCACATCCGCCGCGGGTGACCCGCAGGCCTGGCGATACACGGTCACTGCCCCCGGGAAATCGCCACTCAAGGCTCGAGCGTCCCCCTGGCGTCGCAGGGCATCCACGTTATCCGGTTCGAGGCGGGCCACTTCGGCGAGCAGCTGATCTGCCCCTCGGTAGTCACCCAGGCTGAATCGAAGCATTGCGAGATTGTCGTAGGCATCCGGATAGTCGGGATGTGAGGAGATGGCCTGCCCATAGCTCTGCTGTGCCGCGAGGGTCTCCCCCAGGGCGAGATAGGTGTTGCCAAGACCCGTCAGCGCCTCGCGATGATTCGCCTCGATCTGCAGGATCTTTTCATATTGGGCAGATGCTTGTTGAAGCAGTGGCACGGAGGCGGTAGCGTTGGCCTCCTCGTACAGGAGATTGGCGAGATTCGTGTGCGCCGGCAACAGATGCGGGGCGATCCGCACGGCCGCTGCAAATTGCGCGCGTGCCTGCCCCATGGCCCCTGCCTCACGCAAGGCGGTTCCCAGGTGCACACGTGCTCGAGAATTGTGCGGGGCCTGCTGCACCGCATCGGCCCAGAGACTCATCTCCGTCGCCCAGACCTGGTTCCGCTGCACGGTGAGTGTGGCCAGGATCACAAGACCGGCGACAGCAGGACGCTGCCATCGCCTCTGTCGGTGCAGCAGGACGGCAAGGGAAACAAACAGGCCGGCACTGGCCAGGTAGATACGATGCTCATTCACCAGAACATTCAGCGGCACGGCACTGGCCGGCAACGCCAGCCACACAGGCCACAGAAGCCACCAACGACGACGACCCCGGCTGTGCACGAGGATCAGCCCCAACAGTGACAGGGCCATAGCTGCTGCCATCCAGACGGCGATCTGTGACCAGGTTCCCTCGCCGAAGGCTGGGTCGACACTTTGGTGTACGGGCATCAACAACAACTGCAGGTAGTAGGATACCGCCTTCCACTGCGTGGCCAGTTGCGTCAGCACGTCGCGTACCGGTTCGGCGCGTGACGTCGGCAACAAGCCGCCGAAGCCCAGAACGAGTATGTAGGCGACCAGGGCGCCGGCATAGGGCAGTAGACGCATCACTCGTGTGCGCCAAGAATGAGTCCAGGATGCCAATCCCGAACCAGAACCAGATTCCGAGTCCGTCAGCTTTGCAGCAGGCCACGTCAGCAGCAGGAATGGCAGAGTCGCTGTGGTCGCCTTGCTCAGCAGTCCGGCGCAGAAAGCGAGAACGGATCCGGGCATCTGTCGAGGTGAGCGCAGCGCCAGCCAGAACGCCAGCAGCAGGAAGAAGGCGGCCAGCGTCTCGGATCGCGAACTGACGTAGTTCACCGGCTCACTGGCAATGGGGTGGATCGCAAACAACAGAGCCGCCCACGCTGCCACGTGCGATCGTCCCTTCCCCGCCTCGACACGCAGGACCACCTGCCAGACCAGCAGAACGCATCCCAGGTGCAGCAACAGGTTCAGCACCTGGTATCCCAGGATCCCCGCTCCGTGCAGAGCATAGTTCAGCGAATAACTCAACAGGACCAGCGGCCGATACATCGACTTGTCCGAATCGGCGGAGAAGTGGCTGGCGTCAGTGAAGAAGGAAGGAATCAGACTCGTATCGCGCACCGAAGTGTTGTTGACGAGGGAGTGGAAGTCGTCATAGTGAAAGGCACCACCCATCGCATTCGAATACACGATGAGGACAGCCAACACCAGACCAGCTGCAACACGTGTGCGGCTCATCCCTCACCCCGCTGCCCAGATGTCTTGAGTCGTCGCAGGCCCTCTTGAGCTCGACGCCCCGCCCCTGCGGCTACGGCCCTCTCGAACCAGGCACGAGCCGCATCGGGATCTCCCCTTGTTGCCGAGATCTCACCCAGGCCAGTCAGGGGAACACGGCGATCCGGATCCAGCGTGATCGATGCCTGCCAGGATTGCCAGGCCTGAGTCGTGTCTGAGTCGGCCATCGACAGACGCGCCAGGTAATCGTGCGCGGCGGCACTGGGCGCAATCGCCAGTGAGGCCAGCAAGGCCTGACGGGCCTGCTCCGGTCGCTGCGCCTGCATGAGACTCTCACCGAGATTGGTCAGGATCACCGCCCGCTGTGCTGGATCGGCGGCGACGGCCAGGGCACGCTCATAGGCTGTCACTGCCTCTATCGGGCGTCGCAGGGCGCTGAGAGTATTCCCCAATCCATTGAGTGGTTCAGCCCGCTCCCCCAGCAGGCGCACCGCTTCAAGATAGGCAGACTCGGCACCAGCAAGATCGGATACCTCCAACTGAAATTGTCCGAAGTTGCTCCACAGGCTGCCATTGTGCGGCTCCAGTTCGAGAGCCCGCCGGAAGGCACTAGATGCTGCGGACAGATCTCCCGTCTCCTGATAGGCGACAGCAAGATTGTGGTGGATCTCTTCCAACTGCGGCGACCGCTCCAGCGCCATCTGGTAGTAGGTGATGGCATCCGCCAGCCTGCCGTCTTCGTGCATCAGCACGGCGAGATTGTTGTACACATCCCCGTGGCCATCTTCGATCGTGAGCGCCTGGCGATAGGCGCTCGCTGCACCGGACCCATCGCCGATACCCTGGCGAGCTTTACCCAGATTGACGAAGGCTGTGTAGGATTGGCTCCCCCGGTCCATCGCATCCTCCCAGAGGGAAAGCGGCGAAGCCCAGACCTCGTTGCGTTGCACCGTCAACGATGCCAGCAGCGCCAGTGCCGCGATGGTGGCCGGTCTCACCCGCAGATCGATCAACCGGGGGATCGAGAGGCAGATCGCTGCCAGCACCAGGTAGATCCGTCGCTCGTTCACGAGGATGTTCAGGGGAATAACCGATGTCGGCAACAAGACCAGGAGGCTGATCAGCGCGCTCAATGCCACGTGCCCCCATCGATGGGCGCTTCGGATCAGTAGAGCGATGAGGGACATGAGAAGAGCCGTCGCAAGCACGACAGTCGTCGTCACGTGTTCGGTTACCTGAAAGGCGTGGTCCACATTCAGGACGCTCGGCAGAACGAGCAGTTGCAGATAATACACGGGCGCCTTCAGTTGGGTCAGCATCTGAGCCAGAGCACTGCGAAGCGGCGCACTGACCGGTTCACCAACCGACCCACCAAGAAACCCCGTCCACACCAGCATGCCCAGATAGGCCACAGCAATCACCCAGTAGATCCCGTGCTGTGAGCAGATGACCTGGACGGATCGGTCGGCACGAACGCGCTTTGCCAGATTCCGATCGTCGACTGTCCGTCGATTCGCAGGCCCGAACCACAGATCCAGCAACAGCAGTATGGGGATCAGAACAATGCCGGTCTCCTTGCTCAACAGGGCCAGGCCGAAGCTGAGGCAGGCACCCCACCGATAGATGGCGCCACGTGACCTGCGAAGATGCAGCAGGAGCGTGAGTAGGAAGAAGCTCGCCATCAGCGTCTCTGAGCGGCTGCTGATGTAGTTGACCGGCTCAGCCGCTACCGGGTGCACGGCGAAGAGAGCTGCCGCCATCCAGGCCTGGCTCGCCTGCGCCGGGCTCAACAGTCTGCCCAGACGCCAGACGAGAACGACGCAGATCGCGTGCAAGAGAACGTTCACCAGGTGGTAGCCGACGACATCATATCCGTGGAGGGCATGGTTGACGGCATAACTCACCAACAGGGTGGGCCGGTACATGCCCTTGCCCGCATCACCAGAGAATGCCGACATGTCGACGAAGTACCTGGGAATCTGGGACAGATCCGCCAACGACGTGTTCCGTACGATGCTGTGTTCGTCGTCATAGTGAAAGGCCCCGTCCAGGCTATTGAGGTACACACCTCCCACCAGGACGAGGAGGATCAGTAACTGCCACCCGGTACGGTGATGCCAGGAATCAGGAGGGTTGATGGCTGCCATCATCTTCCTCCAGCACCCCAACCCAGCGCCTGAGCCCGTTTCCATGCACTGGCGGCATCCTCAACATGCTCGAGACGTTGCAGCACGAGACTGAGACTGGCCCAGGCGGCCGCATCATTCGGGGCGAGTCGGATCGCGGTGCGATATTCCGCCGCGGCCCCCTTCAGATCCCCCATCATGAACAACACGTTGCCGTGGTTCAGGCGAGAGACAGCACGGGTCGGGCGCAGAAACACGGCGCGTTGATGGTGAGGCAGCGCCTGTCCCGGTCGTCCAAGCTCCTGGTACGTATTGCCCAGATTATCGTGCAAATCCGCATCATCTGGCGACAGCCTGAGAGCATGCTCGTAGGCGAGGGCGCTGGCCTCAAAGGCTGCCGATCGCGCGGATCCGGATGAGGAAGCCATGGCCACGGTCCGCTCGATCTGCGCCAGGTGCGACCACATGCCCACCGAATCCGGCAGGACGTGCGCGCCGCGTCGGGCCATGCGCGCGGCTGCCTCCATGTCGCCAAGACGGGCATGGGCATCGCTCAGAGACACATACGCCGGTGCATAGGTCGAATCGCGAACCAGAGCTGCATCCAGCCACTTGATCGTGCGCGCGTCGTCGCCTTGCAGCTGATAGACCTGCCCCAGCATGATGTGGGGACGTGCCATGCCCGGCGCCTTACGGACCGCATCCTGCCACAATGCCTCGTGAGAGGCCCAGACTTCACCTCTCTGTGACGTCAGCAGAGCCAGCAAAGGCAGTGTCCACGCCAGTCCCCGGCGGGCACGGTCGTTGGGCAGCACCAATGCTGCCAGTCCGATCGCGACACCGACACCGGCCAGATAGAGTCGATGTTCGTTGACGATGACATTGAGTGGAACCAGTGAGGCCGGCGCCAGCGCAACCAGAAACCACAGGGCGAGAAACAATGACAGGCGGCGACGCCCGAGACGAAGCAGAACCAGGAGCAGGCTTCCACAGACAGCCAGTGCGGCGGCTGCGTAAGGATCCAGCAGGCTGTCGGAAATGAGAAACTGATGATCAACGCTCAATCCGCGGGGAATGACAAGCAAATGAAGGTAGTAGGACATGGCCTTCACCTGCGTCCACCACTGTTCTGTGTAGCTGCGCACCGGGTCGCCTATCGTCGCCCGGGCGATGATGGATCTCGTCTGCATCACATAGAGGAGGGCCACGACCCACAGTGCGGCATGTCGCTGCCATCGCTGACGCCAGGCGCCGGGCTCGACCAGCGTGTCATGCAGCAGCACCAGTGGCAGCAGGGCGATCGCCACGGACTTGCTCGCCAGCCCCAGGGCCAGCAGCAGGACCGATCCGATCGGCGCCCATCGTTCAGAGCGCAGGTGCAGTAGAAATGCGACCAGCACCGCAAGACAGGCAAGACTCTCCGAACGGCTGCTGATGTAGTAGACGG
The DNA here is from genome assembly GCA_018673255.1 of Gemmatimonadota bacterium. The sequence goes on along the minus strand of JABHDC010000120.1, from coordinate 16,980 downwards.
CCTCACTGTGAATGGGGTGGACGGCAAACAGCCACGCAGCCAGCCACCCCCCCTCTGCAGATCTGGTGAGCTGCCGTGCCAACAGACCGACACCGAGCACGACGCTCAGATGCGTCAGCAGATTGAGCAGGTGGTAACTCCAGGGATGCAGCTGCGAGATCAGATAGTTGAGGGCGTAACTGGTCAGCACCACCGGCCGATACATCATCAAGGACGGATCCACAGAGAACATGGCGGGGTCGACAAAGAAGGAAGGCACGTTCGCGAACGACCGGATGTGTGGATTCTCAACGATGCTGTGGCCATCATCGAACTGAAATGGAAAGTCCAGACTCGAGCCATAGATCACGGCCAGAACAACAGCCAGTCCGAGGGCCAGTCTGGTGGCCACTGGAGAGATCCGGCGGCTAGGATCGGTAGACAGAAGATTCATCCAGCTGCCGGCCGATCCTGGGCGTCTGCCGCTCGTCGCAGGACATCCATCTGTGACCGGACCTGTTCGACAATGACCCGATCTCCTCGATAGGTTTCGAGGAATCGCTCATAGGAGGTGAGCGCTTCGCTGCCTCGACCGAGTCGATGCAGCAGGTTCCCAAGGTTGAGCCAGGCAGGCGCATAGTCGGCATCGTGGCTGACGGCTTCCCGCAGTGCCTGCATGGCCTCTTTCGACCGATTCTGCAACTCCAGCGCCCCACTCAGATTGTAGAGCATCCGGGCAGAATCGGGCCGGCGTCGCAGACCTTGGCGCAGTGCCGTCTCCGCCTCGACACCCCGCTCCTGGTTCAGGAACAGTGTCCCCAGATTGTTCCAGCCCTGATAGTGATCTGGTGCAATCTGCGTGGCCCGTTCATAGAGATCGAGCGCTTCATCGAATTCCCCTCGCTGGGCCCGCAACGAACCGAGGTTGATCAGGGCGTCCGGATAGGCCGGCAACAGATTGAGAGCCGTTTCGTAGAGATCCTCTGCTTCATCGACCCGTCCGCGCTGCCGCATGACATTGCCCAGATTGTTCAACGCCGGCGCATGGTCGGCGTCCCGGGCCAGTGCCAGGCGCAGATGGTGTTCGGCCCGATCCAGATCCCCCGACTGGCGATGGTACACACCGAGCCGAACCTGAGCGCGAAGACTGTGACCACGCACTGCGGCCTCTTCCCACAAGGACTGTTCCGTCGCCCACACGCCATTGCGGCCGATACTCAGCGCAGCGAGCAGGACGATCGCCAGCATACTGATGCGCCTCGTGCTGGGCATGAGGTGACGCACGCCCATGCCGGCCAGAAGGGCGATGCCGGCCAGGGCCGGATACAGACGGTGTTCGCTGACCAGCACGTTGAGGGGAACCACGATCGTTGGCAACAGGCTCAGCACAGGCCAGAGCCCGAGGTAGATCCATCGTCGATTCGCCGCCTGCAGGGTCAGCCACAGCATCGTCGCCATCAGCCCGGCTGAGGCCAGCACGACCGGATCCAGAAAATATGTGGTCGCAACAAAGGCGTGTTCGACCGTGAATCCCACGGGCATCAGGACCAGCTTGAGGTAGTAGGAGAGCGCCTTCAGTTGTGTCAGCACGTGAAGCACCGGTTCACGCACGGGGCTCGTAAGCATCGCCTCCTGCCACAGCTGGCGCACGAACACGACGTAAGAAGCCGCCACAAGGCCCAGGGGTGCCCACCGGCGCCAGTTCGTCACCAGGCGCGATCCAGACGCTTCCCACAGGATAAGCACGGGCAATGCCAGAATCGCCGTGACCTTGCATCCCAACCCCAGTGTGAACAGGGTCGTCGACAACGCATACAGCGCGACCCTGCCGCGGGCGTGCAGATAGCTCAGCATGCTGGCCAGACAGAACAGCAGGGCCATCGACTCCGAGCGACTGCTGATGTAGTTGACCGGTTCCGCCACCAGCGGATGCAGGCCAAACAGCAGGGCCGCCGTGTATTGCGCCAGACGATCGCCGGTGAGTCGCCCCGCCAGGCTCCCGACCAGGGCCGTACAGAGAACGTGCACGAGGAGATTCACCACGTGCCATCCACTCGGATCGAAAGCGCCGAGCGCTGCATTGGCCACATAGCTGACCATGACGACAGGACGATACATGCCACTACCCGGATTCCGAGAGAACACGGCCGGATCGGTCAGGATCCGGTCCCAGTCGACGGGTAACTGCACATGTGGATTCTGCGTGATCGAATGCTCGTCATCGAAGTGAAATGGATGGTCGATCGTCATGGAGAAGACGACCGCCACCAAGAGAACGGGCCAGACCGGCACAGTACGCCAGAGGCCGGTCACAGGGACTGTATCCGTCGTGACAGCGCCAGAAAATGTGGCCGCGCCGCATGGCGTTCACGGGCTGCCAGCACCTGTTGCTGAACACGGTGCCGCTCGGCCGGTTCCCCTACCCGGGCCAGCAGACGCGCCAGCCCTGCCACGTCGCCACAAGCTGCCACCCATCCCAGGCCATCGGCATCGATCACCCGCTGCGCCGATCCAGCGGGCAGGCTGGCCAGCACGGGCCGAGCGTGAGCCACGTAGTCGTAGAGTTTTCCGGGTACAGCATAGGCGTATCGGTCAGAGGACAGAGACAGGAAAGCCACATCGGACTTCAGCAGTACATCACTGACATCCTGAGCCGGGAGGTAGCCCTGGTAACTCACACCAGGTGGCAGTGTCCCTGAGAGGATCGCCCGGCGATGGGGTGTATCGGGGCCGTAGATCTCGACCTCGATCCGTTGGGCGCAATCGGGATCATCCCGCCGCAGTCGGTCCATCGCCTGTACCAACACGCCGAGACCCTGGGCCGCCGAGATGGCGCCGATGTACGCGATCCGGGTCTTCTCCCCGGCCTCGTAGGCAGGAATCACGTCCGGCGCTTCCCAGTAGCCATTCTCCGTCAGGTGAACACGACTCGGATCCAGGCCGGCTGCGACAAAACTCTCACCGATCGCGGCCGTTGCCACCGATACCAGGTCGGCCCGGTAGAGCAGTCGCTGCTGCCAGCGTCGGGCCAGGCGACGCCTGACACCGTGTGCCAGGCCCAAATACTCGTCACGGAAATCCAGCACCAATCTGGCGCCGGTCTTCTCAGCCACACGCAGGGCAACGATGGCATTGGTCACGGGTGGATAGATTCCGCAGACCACGTCATCGGGCCCCACCAGACGACTGGCTGCCCGCACGGCGGGACGGATCCAGTTGACGTAAGGACAACAGATCATGCCGGCGCGCGACAACAGTTCACCCGTCAGATACCAGGGAATGGCTCTGGGACGAACGACACTTGGCCCATCGGCCGGCAGTGTGCCAGGATCATCGACGAAGGTGCCCAATGCCGTGGACATATTGCCATGGGCCACGACGGTGACATCACAGCCTCCCTCCCGCAACAGGTGGGCGAACTGGTAACGCCGATACGTGCGTGACAAGGGCGGATACTGACAGGAGATGAAACAGACCTTCACGATCCACTTCCCCCTTGCCGCAATTGTGCCAGCCGCTGCCCCGCATGATCCACATAGGGGGCGTATCGAACGTCGCCCGACAGGTGATTGACCGTTTCCTGGAAGGCTGAGGCCGCCTTGCTTTCGAGATTCAATCGATCGGCGAGGCAGGCCAGATTGTACCACGCACCTCCTACCGAGTCATCGGTGTGAATCCAGAAGATGGAGTCTTGTACGGCTTGCTCATATTGAGCCAGCGCCGATTCGTCATCCCCCACCGCCTCCAGCGCCTGGCCCAGATTGTTGCGCGCCTCTGCAAAGCGTGCGTTGATACGCAGAGCTTCTTCGTAGTGTGTGATCGCTTCGGTGAACTGTCCCTGCCCATAGGAGAGATTGCCGAGGTTATGGAAGACACCTTCCATTGTCGGCTGAATCTGCGCCGCACGTTCATAGGCAAGCCGCGCTTCGTCCTGCTGACCGGCATCTCTGGCCAGATCGCCGGCGACCACCCACCCTTCCGCAAAGCCCGGATCCAGACGCAGCCCTTCGTCGAGTTGGATCCGTGCATTGCCGAGATCGCCCTGCTCGCGATAGGCCAGTGCCAGATTCACCCTCGATCTGGCGGAAACCGGGTTCTTCATCGACGCATCCGACCACAGTGCCAGAGAACTGGACCAGACCTGATTCCTCTGCACGGTCAGGGCCAGGCAACAGACCAGCAGAGCGATCCCGATCCAACTCATCCCCCGGCCACGCCTGGCCGCAAGTTGCTGCCAGGCCCATGTGGCAAGCAACAACGCGCCCGCACTGGCCAGATACATGCGTCGCTCTGCAACCAGCACATTCAGGGGAAGTACAGAATACGGCAACATGCAGACACCAAACCAGATCGCAGAAAAACCCGGCAGACTGAGGCGGTGACGCAGGCTGAGCACGACACAGGACAAGATCACTGCCAGACAGAGCAGAACGGTTGTGTCCGTGACGACTCCCACCTGAAATGCATGATCAACACTGAGACGGATCGGCGACGCCAACAGGAAGACGTAGTAGACGAGCGCCTTCAACTGCGTCCAGATTTCCAGCGACATGGCACGAGGGAACATGTCAGCTGAATGACTCAGGAATCGAGAGCGCCACAGAATCAGGAAATAAAGGACACTGACCGCACCGACGAGGGCGATTCCCCACCGAGTACGGGCCTTGCCCCGCAGATCCGAATCCCGTCGGCCCGGCTCCCAACCACGCAGCATCGGCAACATCGCCGGCAGCGTGATAGCGACCGACTTCACCAGCAGACCCGCCGTGTAGGCCACGACCATGGACGTGTGACGCCGACAGAGAACCGCAGTACAGGCCAGCAGATACAAGACCGCCACCAGAGAATCGGAGCGGGCGCTGATGTAATTGACGACCTCACTGTGGGCCGGGTGCAGCAGGAACAGACATGAAGCGATCATCGCCCCCTTCGCACAGCGGAGGAGGACGAAGGCCAGGGCGCCAAAGGCGGCCGAGGCCGCCACATGGACGATGACATTCGCGAGGCGGAAGGCGGCGACACTCTGCCCCGAAAGGGCATAATCGATGGCGTATGTGGTGAGCAACAACGGGCGATACATGAACCCGCGCGCCTGGCTGGAGAAGGTGGACGGATCGACGAAGTAGGTCGGGATCCAGCTCAGCGAACGGATGTGCGGGTTGTATTGCACCGAATGCAGATCGTCGTATTGGAAGGGCCCACCCAGGCTGTTGCCGAAGGTGATGATCGCCAGCACAAGCAGGCCGGCGCCCAGTCCGATCTTCGTCCACATGCTCACCGTCCTGCACTCTGGATACCATCGGACGCTCCCAGGCGGGCCAAGCGCTCGGTGGCCGTGATCGCCGCCTGTGAGGAGCCCAGGCTCAGCATTCGGTAGATGTCGACGGCTTCTTCCGTCTGCCCCAGACGCTCATGGCAACTGCCCAACACCAGCCAGGTGCCGCCATGGCTGATCACAGTCAGAGATTGGCGCAGATAGTGTGTGGCCGCCCCGATATCGCCGGCAACCATCGCACTCAGTCCCCTCCGGCGGTCAACGAGCGCCTTCTCCTCATCCCCTTCGGCATCAAAGGCCGCCAGCCCCGCCAGGGCATCCCGTGCAGGCTGATACGTGGAGTCGATACCCACAACCTGCAGATAGGCCTGACGGGCTTCGCCGAGGGCTCCAAGGGCGAGCAGTGCGGCGCCCCGGTTGTTGTGGATGATCAGGCGATCAGCATCACTCAGCAGTGGCGGATTCACCTGCAGGGCTTGTTCGTAGTGGCCCAGCGCCTGGCCGTAGCGCCCGCTGGCTGCCTCACTGTCGCCGACAAACAGGTGCCCACGCGGCATCATCGGGCCCTTGGTCACTGCATCCTGCCACAGGATGTGCGTATCCGCCCAGACTGCCGACCGCTGGAAGGACAGCACGACCAGAAGACCGATCGCCACCATGCTGACACGCTGGATCTGCAACGATGCGGAAACGATCAGTGTCCCAAGCAACGCCGCAAAGCCAATGGACACCATGTAGAGGCGATGCTCGTTCACCAGCACGTTAAGTGGCACGATCAGTGTCGGTGCCAGCACGACCAGACCCCACAACAGCCACCAGCGCGATCGCTGACCAAGCCCGGCGCCGATGATGAGCAGGAGCGAACTGAGAAGGAACAGGACACTCAGCCAGACAACGACATCGCCACTGCGACCGATTTCGAACTGATGCTCAACGGACAGACCCCATGGCACCGAGAGTAGATGCAGATAGTAGATCAAGGCCTTGCTCTGCGTCAGAAGTTGCGCTCCCATTTCACGCACCGGTGCCTGGACCAGAGATGTCCTCAGCAGATCCGAAACGATCGTGAGGTAGGCAATCGTCACCGCGAAGAAAGGAAGCAGCCTCAGCCCCCGGCACTTCAGTGACCCTGTGGCAAACCAGATCTGGTGAATCGCCAGCATGGGAAGCAGTGTGATCCCTACGGACTTGCTCATCAGTGCACAGGCATAACAGAACACGGCCAACCAATACCACCAGCGTGGCCCAGTCTCCTTCCAGAACAACCACAGACCCAGCAGCATGAACAGAGCGCACATCGACTCTGAGCGAGTGCTGACATAGGCCACCGTTTCCACATTCACCGGGTGAACCCCGATCAGTGCCGCCGCCCCCAACAACAGAAATCGGTCTGCAATGAAATGGCGCAGGATGGCCAGGCAGACCAGCACCACACCCACGTGCAGGATGAAATTCGTCGCCAGGTAGATCCCCGGTTCCAGCGCGAAAACTGCATAGGTCAGGGCATAGGAGAGCATCACGAGAGGCCGGAACATGGCCCCGAAGGAGAGTCCGGAGAATGTCGTCGGATCTGTGAACAACGCCGGAATCAGTGCGAGTGAACGGATGTGCTCATTGTCGACGATCGAGTGCAGATCATCGTAGTGGAACACGCCTCCCATGCTGCGGCCATGAGCCAACAGGCATAGCAGAACCAGGAGGAGCGCGTCAGCGGAAGATGGGTTCCGTCCCACCCTCCCTTCACTCCTCGACACGCTTCTGCGCCAATACGCGGAAGGCACCACCGTAATCGTAGAGCCCCAACATGAACAGCAACCCCTGCATCCAGGTCCGCCGCCGCCACGTCCACTGCCTGGGGCCGGCGGGTCGGGAGGCAAAGGGAGCCAACCCTTTGGCCACCCAACCCCGCAAACCGTGGATCGTGTCCGGTGAGTGGGCCCGGTAGGCGGCAACCATATCTCCCAGTCGCATCGGGTAGGAGCCGACCTGCTCCATGCCCTGCTCGTCATACCAGGTGAGCAACTGCTTCAGACTCAACGAGTCGCGGTAGAGGACCGCGTATTTGTCGTAGAGGCGGGCATCCCATGATGATGGAATTCCCTCACGCCGGAAACTGGTCCCTCGGCGCCAGTCGAGATAGCGACGGGCCAGACGCATGCGCCGATCGATATCGTCACCGGCGACACGATCGAGCCAGTCGCATTCCAGGTTGTAGAGATAGTGCCCGTAGTTGTTGTAGAGGAAGGTGCATAGATGTCCATCGGGGCGAACCATACGACACAGATTGTCGAAGGCCTGGCGCATGCGGGGTGTGTGATGGATACAACCCAGGCTCGACACGTAGTCGAAGGAGCCATCGGCAAAGACACTGTCGTCGAGCACCGACGCATGGCGGAATTCCACGTTCTGGATTCCCGCTTCGCTGGCGCGACGACGAGCCGAATCGAGGGAACCGTCGCTCGTATCGATACCGATCACTCGTTCAGGGCCGAGACTGGCGAGAAACAACGTCTCCTCCCCCGTCCCACAACCACCATCCAGAATCGTCTTGCCGCGGAAGAAGGTCGTTGGATCAATTCCGAGCAGACTGTAGACCAGCATCCGATGGCGTTCGTAGCTGGCCTTGTGCGACGGATCCAGGGACGGATAACGCAATTGCGAGTACATCTCACGTGTCCGGCGTTCGCGCTCTGCCTCGTCCTGCGCCAGGGGTTGGTTGGTAGAGTCTTTCGTCATGTCAGCGCTGGCCTCCCCCCAGAATTTCACGAAGAGATCGCGTGAGGGACCACAGGTTCTTCCGGCCAAGACGCAGCAGTCTGACTGTGCCATCGCGAAATCCGGCGTCCAACACCTCTTTCCGCAACACACGCTGCATCCGTGCAACCTCGTGCTGGCGCACTGCCCGTTGCCAGGCCCTGTCTCCTCTGTGCGTGCCCAATTCCGGACGCATATGTGCCTGGGCCGTCATGATCTGTTCCTGTCGCTGTGATGGCAGGCTCCTCAGTCTCCCATCCGCATCGCAGCCAATGGCGATCGTGTCACGCAGGACTGCCCGCTGCTTATCCACGTGAACTCTCACGAGTAGTGATTCACTGGCAGTGCCACCAAAGTGGAGTCCCTGCCCCGGGTAATCGGGGAAGAGGAAATTGCCGAGGCTATAGCAAATGACGCCCTGCCCGTAACTCTCCACGGGTTGGATGATATGGGGATGATGGCCCACAACAACCCGCACGCCGGCGTCGATCAGTTTCCGGGCAAATCGGACACTGGACGGTGGAGGCACGCAGATATACTCCTTGCCCCAATGCACCGAGACGATCAGCGCATCCACCTGAGATCGTGTCGACTCCACAGCCGTCAGCACCCGAGCCTCGTCCAATTCGGCAATTCCCGCATGGTCATCAGTGGCCGCATAGGCCCCAACCCAGGGATGAGTCGAGGCAAAGGCGAGCCAGCCGATCTTCAAACCCTGACACTCGACGATCGCCGCCGATGAGGCTTCGGCGGCGGTGGAACCGGCACCGACCACTGCAATCCCCGTGTCGAGCAATTGCCCGCGTCCGGCCAGCAGCGACTCCAGGCCGCGATCGGTGCTATGGTTGTTGGCCAGGCTCACCACATCGATGCCCCACTGCTTGAGCAAGGCGAGTGTTTCCTGTTCGCAATCGATGACGTATTCATCCGGATAGACCGGATCGCCGTGCCGGCCAATGGCGCAATCCAGACTGAGAAAACGCAGATCCGCTTCCTGCAGCAGTTCAACCACCGACGCACTCCGCTCGGCCAGGGCGGGCACCGGGATACCACCCAGGCTTCCACCCAGGGCTGTATCTCCGACCAGTGCCAGTTGAATGCCGTCTTCCACTTTGTCCCTACGCCTCATCCACGAAACGACGGTGGAACATCTCCACCGTCACCAATGCCTGCAGCAGAAACAAGACCGGCCATCCCCGATCGATCATACCTGTCAATCGGTCCAACCCAGCACGATCGATCATGCCGCGGCTGAAAGTGCGCTCATCCTGGGCGATATCCATGAATGCATCACGGAAGCCGACATGTCGTCGGAAGTGGCGATTGAGATCCCCACGATGGCTCAGGTCCAGATGTCCCGCCGTCGCACGCAGGAGCAGCATCGCCCCCGCCTGCCGCAGGGGGAGTCGCTCGAGCAGGTGATCCAGCCGGCTCTTGTCCTGGGTCACGGGTCTTCCTGTCTTCGCCCAATTTACGGCTGCCACCGCTGGTTCCGCCCGTGAAAGAATGGTTCGAGCAAAGCGGGCACCGGCCTTATAGGAGGGTGGGATCCGCCGATAGAGATCGATCAATCGACGACTCGTTCCAGGATACGCATAGTCGGCATACTGCCGTTGAACATTCGGCAGGGCCACAGAATACCGATTGCTGCGATTCTGGAATGAAAATGCCTGGATGCGATTGCTGAGGACTGGTTCATCGATTGTCTGCAACTGCTCATCGATACTCGTGCGATTCGCCGCATCGTATTCATCATAGAAGGCGGGGGAAAACACTTTCTGCACCAGGTCGGGGCGCGTGCGACGCCACAGGCCATTGATGATCTGACGCGTCTGGGCCAGCCCCACACCGGCCTTGGGTGGCAACACGAGAAATGTGTCACCAAACAGCACATCCATCAGATAGCCGTCCATCACGACATCCACCGGCGTCTCTTCGGCGAGACGCTGAATCATCGGCAGGAACCAGTACTGGTGGCTGTGGATATTCCCTTCGGCGATCCGGCCACCGTCGCGCAGCATGGTAGCGTAGTCGAAATGCAGTGGATCATATTCGTGCCACCGGGCACCACACAGGTCGGCCAACTCTCGTGCGATATTGGCTTCACCCTCGTACCAGCTGCAATGGTGGACGGGGATCTGGCGACGCTCTCGAGCGGCGAAGGCCAACAGGGTTCGTGAATCAAGCCCCCCGCTGAGCGGGATCGTCGCATCCGGGAAACGCCGCAAGTGATCCTCAACACTCTCGTGGTAGGCATCGATTGCCTCCGCCACCAGATCGTCAAAAGGAATCGTCTCGTCGTCGTTGGCATACTCCAGATGCCAATAGCGCTCCTGTTGTATCGTGTCCTGCGTGATGGAGATACAACTGGCGCCGGGCAGGAGGCTGATGCCTGTCAGAAGGGATCGTCCGCCTCCGACATAGCCGAAGTTGAACATCTCCATCATTGCCAGCCGATCGGGCTGGGCCCTGAAACCGGGCAGGCAGGAAATCGAGCTCATACGTGTGGCAAAAGCCACGAAATCGTCACTGGCATACCAGTAGAGGTGCCGCGCCCCGAGTCTCGAACTCACGAGATGCACCGTGGCCCCCTCCACGTGAAGGAAGTTGAAGTCACCTTCCACATCCGCCATAGCTGCAGCGCCGTGACGATCCCACAGCGCGCACAACAGATCGGCGTCGGTCAGGTGCGCCGCATCGACCTCGGCCGCCTGGGCCATGGCGGACCGATTCAGGACGTAGCCATCCAGGGCCAGCCGCGCCGTCGGGTGACGAGCAGAATCGGCGTGGCCTGAGGAGTTGCGCCCGCCAGTCGATGACGTTGAGATGGGTGAGGTGGTGCCGAATTGCCAGGACTGGACGGCGATGGACCCGTCTTCTGACACGTAGGAGCCTTCCGTCTGCCAGCCCCCTGCCACATCCCCTGCCGCCATCCGGTCCAGTGCTTCACCGGCAGACAGGGCGTCGGGTCGTCGACGAATGTATCCACACAGGGCGGGCATGCTTTGATCCTACCTGCTCAGCCCGATGGCACGATCCCAGGCGATGCGCACGCTCTCACCTCGTACGCGCAACTCTCGCCCTCCACGCCAGCCTAGTCCCTTGCCACCGCGCAGCCACCGTGCCCCCGCCCGCCAGCCAGAGCGAGAATGGTAGCGGAGTCGCAATTCAATCGGCGGCTCCAGTCTCTGGGGCGTGATCTGATCGCGCTGGCGCAATGCATCCTCGACGCCGGCGCGGATCATCGCCTGACTGACCAGCGGTGCGGTACTGACACAACAGTGCTTCGTCCGGCCCTCTTTGACCGCTGCCGTCACAACACCCGGCACACAGGCCTGGATCTCTGTCGTTGCCGCCAGATCGCCACTCAGGAAGACGACGGGCACACCACTCTCGGCCGCAATGTGGACGATCAGACCAATTTCGCCGATCTCACGACCGTGCAGACCGACCCACTCGAGTCGCCGTCGACTGTACGTGTGTCGAAGATGCCCCCCCGGGGCGCCGGCCATCGCGTGCTGACCGATGATGAGAACTGCAGCGAAGCTGTCATCGAGATCCTCAAGCCAGGTGCGACGCTGGCCTCCATGAAGAATGCGGGCCGGTGCGGCCAGGGATTGTGCGGGCAGGGTGTCGCCCGGTCCATGGTTGTCCACAACAAGGATATCCTCGGCGCCGGCCGCCACAGCGCCCTCGATCGCGGCATTCACTTCCGCCATCCACAGCCCAGACCATTGCCGTCGCATTTCGACATCCTGGGGGTGGACCGAGTCGCGCAGGTCGAAACCGGAGACGCCGCTGACCCCCTCCAGGTCGGTGACGAGATAGACCTTCACGTACCACACTCCGTTCGAAACCAGGCCGCGAAATCACTGTATGTCGTCACCCAGCAGTCGTCACCGAGCTCACCGATCGCCGAGAAGACTGGCCCAAGATCGATTCGAGCCACATCCTTCGGGTCCAGGTAGATATTCGTGATGCCACCACTGTGAGCGGCGATTTTCAGCCGCTTCGCCAGAATGGCTCCGAAGTCGTCGCGGTGCCAACCCCCATGGGCATACAAGGCATGCCAGGTGTCCAGTGAACTGAGCGGATGTGCGGGGCACGTCGAGACGGGGATCTCCACCACAGGGCCTTCCATCACTGGAAACCCAAGCCGACGCCCGCGTGGCGCCAGCATCGATGTCGAATACTGCAGACCCATCTCTGCGAGAATCGGATACAGCGGCTGAGGATCGACATTGCCGAAATGGGGTGCGCGAAATCCTTTCATCTCTACACCCAGCGTATCCTTGACCGCAGTCTGACCACGTCGGATCTCGTGGGCTCTCTCTTCCAGACTCAACGTCTCCCAGCGCCGATCGTTCAGATCCTCACGGCGGGAGACGAAACGACCGGGAACATTGATCAACTCGGGATGCGAATAGGAGTGGTTGACCAGTTCATGCCCAGCAGCCAGCACGGCTCGATGCTCTTGAGGGTAGTCCTCGACCCAGCGACCGACGACGGCAAAGCTCGCGCGGATACTGGCAGCCTCCAGTTGCGCGGCGATTCCGGGTAGGGCGTCGACATCTTCGGGAAAGTCCACATCAAAGGAGAGTAGCAGGCAGGATCGATGGCCATTCCATGACTGCTCACCAAAGACACGTTCCAGCCGCCGGGTGAACGAACCCGACATCAGGTGACTGGCCAGTTGGGCAACCCGTCCACCGTTGCGCATGATTCGCAGGCGCAGACCGGAAGCGGCTCTCGGCTCCTTCATCACACGACCTCAGACAAGGGTGTTCCGGGAGCCAGTTGCTGACCGGAGCCGTCGATGTATTGGCGGAACCACAACTCCAGACACAACAGGCTCCAGACCTGCTGAGACTGACGACTCGCGTGAGCACCCCAGTGGTCGAGAAGGCCTGCCACGGCACCGGGTTGGAACAGACCGCGTGAAGCCACATGTTCGGGCGACAGTACGCGCCGAATGGATTGCTCCACACCATGCCGCGTCCACTGCGCAAAGGGCACGGCCAATCCTTGTTTCTTGCGTTGTGTCGTAGATGCCGGCAACAGGGGCGCCAGCGCTTTCTTTAACACCACCTTCTCTTCGCCACCATCGACCTTGAGACGATGGGGCAGCCACATCACATACTCTACAAGTCGGTGGTCAAGGAAAGGCGTGCGTCCTTCCAACGATACAGCCATCGACATGCGATCGGTCCGGGTCAGCATGCACTCGGGCAGCCGTGATCGCTGCTCGCAGAACATGAGCGTCTCCAGGTCGTTCCCGACAGGTGCCTCAGATGCCATCTGCTCATACAGTCGACGCGCTGCACTCAGAGACGCACCGGGTCGCAGTGCTGCGTATTCGTCTGCTTCGAAGGCCGTCACCCAGGACAGCGCACGCTCAGGCGCAGACTGCAGAGACATGCTCAGGGCGCGACTCACCGAGTGTCCGGGTGCGATCTGGTGAGCGGCGGCAGCCAGAAAGGAGCGCAGGAAGCCGGGTGCCATCCCCAGGCGCGCAATGCTTCGATCTCGCACATATCGGGTGTAGCCACCGAACAATTCGTCGGCCCCCTCTCCGGTGAGCACCACCTTCACGTGCTCACGAGCCAGAGCCGAAACCTGATGAGTTGGGACGATGATCGGGTCGGCGAAGGGTTCATCAAAATGGTGCAGTAGTTGCGGCAACAATTCAACGCGCTCGGCCGTGCAGTCGACCTCTCGGTGCATTGTGCCGCAGTGCTCGGACACGGCGCGGGCATGGGCCCGTTCATCGACACGCGCCTCTTCGCTGAAACCGATAGAGAAGGTCTGCACGGGCTCGTCCATGTGCTGCGCCATGAGCGCAACCACTCCACTGGAGTCGAGTCCCCCACTCAGGAAGGCACCGAAAGGGACATCACTCATGAGGCGCATCCGCACCGAATCACTGAGTAATTCCCTGACCTCATCAGCGGCAGTATCCGCGTCGACTGACCCACCGGATCTTGGACAACGCCACGGTTCCCACCAGGCCCACTCCCGGACCTGGCCTTCCCGTGCATCGATACTGAGCGCGTGGCCTGGTGGCAGTCGACGGATTCCCTTGAACATGGTCCAGGGCGAGGGCACATAACGCAGGCTCAGATACAGTTCGAGCGCTTCTTCATCGACCTCGATGGGAATGACGTCAGCCGCCAGGATCGCCTTGATCTCGGAACCAAACAGCAGTCGTCCCTCGTGTTGCGCATAAAAGAGTGGCTTGATGCCGAGCCGATCGCGCGCCAGCAGCCATCGATGGGCCACCTGATCGTGGATCGCAAAGGCAAACATCCCGTTGAGATGCTCAAGCATGCCATCGCCATGTTCTTCGTACAGATGGACGAGCACCTCCGTATCGCTGTGCGTGGAGAATTGATGCCCGGCCTGCTTCAATTCGCGGCGCAGATCACGATGATTGTAGATCTCACCGTTGCAGACCACGTGTGTCTTCGCCGACTCATTGGAAATGGGTTGATGGCCCGTCGCCATGTCGATGATGCTGAGACGCGTATTCAGCAGCCCCCCGCCGGAATCCACCCGTTGGCCCGTATCATCCGGCCCCCGATGGCGCAGGGCTCGTCCCATGGCCGAAAGCTCAGAGGAGGATGACGGCTGATCCCGCTCGAGGTGGACAATGCCTGCTATGCCGCACATAATCGCCCATTGCTGTGCCTACGAGTCCATGCCAGGTCATGCGCATTCAGATAGGTAGATGCCATCGTCTAGCCCTGGACGCCGTAATCGATCTCGAACAGCACACATGCTTGATCTCGATAGACAAGCTTCAGGAACTGCTGGCGGAATGACTCGTGGAATGGATCGAGAAAGTACTGCGGATATCCCATCGCGTGACGTGATGGCGAGACGCGAATCACACGAGCCACGTGGGTAACACCCAGCTTCTTCAGGGCCTCAAGCAGCCCCTCTTGTGTCGGGTGATCACCGTAATTCAGGACCGCCTGGTGGGGATGATCCCACAGATACGGAGCATCAAGATAGAATCCACGAACCATCCCCTGCAGCAGCACCTTGCTGCCTGCGGGTAGATTCGTGTTCGCGTAGTCGTAGACGCCGTAGTTGTATTCCTTGTCCCGCAGAAATTGGCCCCACGTCTCACGCCCGAAGACGACGTCCCTTACAGGCGTGAACAGGTGGTACTGCCACGCCACATTCAGACACACGGACAAGACAAAGACAACCCGGAAGAGCAGTGCTGCGGGTCTCCAGATGCGTCCTGCCAGATAGTGCGCCCCCCATCCGGCCGCAGCCGAGGCAAAGACGAACAGAACCATACCATATCGCGGATTCATGTGGAGCGCACGCACCAGAATACCATAGTACACCAGGCAAAACAGCAGGATCACACGAAGATGGCGGTGTCGCCATCCCAGCAAGGCCACTGGCAACAGGGCAATGAAGTAGATGCCTGTCGCCTTTTGAGGGCCACCTTTCATGAAGGCCCAGGACCATGGCGACATCGACTCGAGGTGGCTCGACCACCATGCCAAGCTCGGGATCAATCCGCCAAGGGATCCCGACGCCAGGCCGCCGTACCCGCTCAGGATGACAGGGGCGGCGCCAAATGGCGTGCCCCCGAAAAGACCATTCGCCAACGGCCAGAGCGGATTACCGGCCATGGCCCAGGCTCTCACGTACCAGGGCAACGCCAGACTCAACGCCACGGCGCCAAACAGGGCCACCGAACGCAGGGCATGGTTCCGGCCGCCCTGGCGCCAGCTGGCAACGAGGACGACGGGCACAGCAACCGCAATCGTTGCCAGCCCCTGATGTTTGGTGCCGATGGCCAGGCCAGTCAGCACCGCCGCCAGCAGAAGGGATCGGCGCCCCGGTTCCTGCACCCAGTTCGCCAGTGCCCAGAGGGCGAGGAACTGAAAGAAACAGAGCCCCACATCGATATATCCCAGGGGCGCAAAGACCGTGACCAATGGCATGGAGAGGAAGATGATCCCCGCCAACAGACCCGCGTCCCGGCTGAGATACCGCTCACACAATCCGATGAGACCCACCACACACAGCAGGGCCGTGCTCCAATGAATCAGCTGCGCCAGAGCCCCGTTGCGCAGGGCCAGCCCGACGACGTACAGCATGTTCATGTTGTCGGGATACAGGGCACCGGTGATGGTCGCCTCGAAGCTGAGATATCCCTTCTGCAGAAAGATCTTGGGCAACGCGAGTTGGTATGCCAGTGGATCGGTCGCCCCATGAGGCGGGGCGGCCGCTTTCAAGGCCAGGAACAACAGCGAGCCCAGGATCAGACACACCAACAAGGCATGCCACGGATCCCTGAGCGTCCGCGCCATGGCCGTCGCATGCCGTGACACGCCGCCGACTCCCAGGCGGTAGCAACCAAACACGATCCAGAGACCGGTCACACCCATCACAATGCCAGGACGCAGCAGACCAACCAGCCCCAGGAAGAGCGTCACAAGAATCAGGACACCATATCCCAATCCGGCGGCAAAGGCCGCTCGCTCAAACGGATTCGACAAGGGCAGGCGCCACCAGCGCAACAGCTCTCGCCCGACACCAACCGCTCCCAGCAGGAGGAGGCCAATCGATAGCAGGTCGATCATCCGAGCCTGCTCACCAGTTCACCGGCCAGATCAATGAACCCCAACTCATCGTAGTAGTAGACGCCCACAGCGATGGCCCATGCGAGCAACACCAGTTCGATCCACCTGCGTGGTTGGAGCCAGGATGAAGCGGTCGCCGCATTCTCCTTCACCCGCGCCTTCGTCTTCATCGACTGCCTGCCATCACAGACTCCCCTTTTGCTGACAGAACCAGCCTTCCAACATCAGCAGCGCCCAGAGTTGCTGACTGAAGTCCTGCTCTCCACGCACGTGCCGCCCGACCATACGCTCAACCGCCTGCGGCTCGAACAATCCGCGCGCGGCCACGGCCTGCGGGCTCAGCAGATCCTGCATCCAGGATCG
>JABHDC010000119.1 GCA_018673255.1 Gemmatimonadota bacterium | reverse complement strand
GCGCGCCTTGTGAGCCAGGCGCCTCGACGCCCGAATTTCACAAGGCTGACTCCTTAACAGGGCACTAGCTCGCCGCCGATGCCATCATCTCACGATAGGCCATGAAGTCGTCGTGCATGCGCTGGAAGACGGCATACTTCGCATCGTGGTACTGCCTTACTGCACCCGAGGCCGATTCGATGGTTTCCCCGACTCGATTCATCGCACCCATGGCGTCGATGAGTGAATCGTAGGCGCCGGACGCGGTCGCGCCGAGAATCGCAGATCCCAGCAGTACCGCTTCAGGCTCAGCGGGCAGGATGATGCGGCACCCGGTGATGTCGGCATGTTCGCGCAGGAAGACCGGGTTCTTTGTACCGCCACCACAGGCGATGATCGTATCGATCCGATATCCCTTCGCGTTGAGGGATTCGATGATGTGGCGCGTACCGTGAGCGATCGCCTGGATCGTGGCCAGGTAGAGGAGTGCCAGATCATCGACCTCGCTGGAGAGACGCAGGCCACTGACGACACCGCGTAGTGTGGCGTCAGCACGAGGCGACCGATTGCCGTGGAAATAGGGCAACACGTGAAGTGATTGCGTCAGTTCTGCCGGGACATCGTGGCCTTCAGCCAGTTCATCGAGTCGGGCATTGAGCAGGTCATAGACGGTGGAGCCCTCAGATTCCGCCTGCGCCTGCAGTTGTGCGCCCTGCGCGTGGCTCTCGATGACGTGATCGATCAGGGCACCTGTCGCCGACTGGCCACCCTCGGTGAGCCACAGATCCGGAATCATGGCCGAGTAATACGGACCCCAGACGCCCGGGATGAACCGGGGCTCGAGAGAAACTGCCATGTGGCAACTTGAGGTCCCACCGATCAGCGCGATGCGTGCGTCCATGTCGTCCACTGTGGGAGGCCTGGCATCGATGGGGGCTCCCAGCATGCCGATGCCACCGGCATGGGCATCGATGATGGATACCCCGACGGCTGTACCTGGTGCCAGACCGAGTTCTTGAGCGGCCTGTGCCGACAGGCCCTGGCCGATCGGTTCGCCCATGGGGCGAACGCGGGTGCCAATGCGTTGGAATTGCTCCGAACTGAGATCTTCCAGCCCGATGCGCTGCAGGTAGTCCGCGGCCCAGTGACCGACGCTGTCTGATTGCTCGGCTGGCTCGTGGCCGAGGTAGTTCCACTTACACACGGTGGAACAGAGCGAACGCGTATCGTCACCGGTGGCACGATAGGTGAGGAAATCGGGCAGGTCGAAAAAGCGCGCCGTGCGTTGCCAGCAATCGGGGAGATGGCGTTTTAACCACAACAGTTTCGGGATCTCCATCTCCGGAGACACACCACCACCGACATATCTCAGCACGTCGTCCCGGGTGCTGTTGATCTCGGTGGCAATCTCGGTGGCTCGGTGATCCATCCAGACGATGACATTCTGCGCATCGAGTCCATGGTCATTCACGGCCACGGGCCGGTCTTCGGCATCGAGGGCGACGAGAGAACACGTCGCATCGAATCCCAGCCCGCGGATCTGGTCGGCGCTCACACCGGCTTCTGCGACTGCAGCGCGAACCGTCGAGCACACCGCCTCCCAGATGTCATCGGAGGACTGCTCCACATGATCGGTGTGGGGCTTCCACATCCGGATGTCCTGCACTGAGCTGCCGAGCATGACCCCCGAACTGTCGAAGACGCCGGCTCGGGCCGATCCTGTGCCGACATCGACGCCGATATAGAAGGCATCCGACACCATCAGGAGGCGCCCGACAGGATGCGGACCTTGAAGCCCAGAGACTGACTCAGAGCGACCATCTCGCCGAAGACGTCACCGTAGGCGACGGCGATGTGATTGCTCATGTAGTGGGCCATGGCGGTTTCCTGCGTGATACCCAAATCTGCGGCCATGAAGGGCCACTGACGCGTCGTGCCATTCCACCAGGCATCCCGTTTCTCGGGCGGGAGCTGCAGCACTTCACCGCGTCCGATATCCATGCACAATTCGCCGCCCTGCAGGTAGGCCCGTGACCAGGTGATCTCGCCGGCCAGAGCTTCGCCCGTCATCGTACCACCGGGGATCGGGAAGTAACCGGCCGGCTGTCGGTAGGAGTGCGCCCCTTCCAGTGTGTCGGCGTCGTGGTTGAACGCATAAGCCCCACTGGAGCCGGAGTTGTTCAGCACCCAGACGAAGCGGCCTTCGTGTTCGCTGCCCCAGCGCATGTCGTGGAGATAGGTCGTGGGGTTGAGGCCTTTGCGCTTGAGCAGGCGCTTCATCATCTCCATGGGGACGAGATTGCCTTGATCGGCTTCGGTCGCCGTGCACAGCGTGTCGCCATTGGACTCAGGCCGGCAGATCGAGTTCATCAATCCTTCGGAGAAGTCGGACGGAGGACGCAGGGGGATGAGGCCGAGTTGATACTGCCACCCAAGGCAATCGGCCTTGAATTCGTCGGCCATGTCCATCACTGCCAGGTAGTCACGCAGTTGCTCGCGTGTCGAATCCTCGGTGAAGTCCTCGGCGTCGGTCTCACCCCAGTGGAAGGTGACGCCCTTGTCTTTCACGAAAGCCAGTGCGTCGTCGATCCGATCTTCAGCGATCTCACGGCCGCGGCTGATGATCCATGCCTGATCGACCTTGTGTTCGGTGAAGCCAATCTTGTTCAGCAGTCGGGGGCCGAAGTAGCCGTTGATCATGCCCATGGAGGTATCACCCAGCATCAGCGCCAATACGCGGCGCTTGGCGATGTCATCCGCCACGGCCGCCGCTGTCTTTGCCGCCTCGGCAGAGATCGGTGCATGATAGGAGATCTCATCTTCTGAATACCGGATCTGACCACTGGAGCACCACTCGTCGAGTCGCGCCATGAAGGCATCGTCCGTCGTCCAGTCTTCAGCCTCGGTCCAGGCACGGGAGAATTTACGCTCCACACTGGCCAGACATGCCCCGGTGTTGAGCAGGCCCACGAGTCCGGGCCAGGTGCCGGAGAAATTGCTGGCCAGCAGCAGCGGGTTGTCCTTGCCGACAACCCCATCCGTTGTGTGCGGGCCGTAGAACCAGTGCACACAGACACCGATCATCGGATCATCGATGGGCCCCAGCTTCTCGATGGTTTCGTGGGGCTTTGTCAGCCACCCTTCAACGCGATAGGAGTTCCGTCCGAGCTTCTTGATGGCTCGCTCGATCTGAGCGGTCGCCTGCTGGACACTTCCAAGGGCCTGCTGATTGGGAGCGGGGCGGTAGTCGCCGGGCCAGAAAATGGCGATGGGGGTGCCCATGATTTCCTCGTCTGCGGTGCGGGTTGATGTGTCTCAGGTGTAACCTGTTACAGATATGGAGGGTGGAGCAAGTGGGTTCCCGGTCAGACCTCACACAGCGGGAGCAGACTGGCATACATGCCCTTGGCTGCCGCTTCGGGGGACATGGCCCAGAGTTCCTCGTCGAACATTTCAATCGAGAAATATCCATCGTAGCCATTGAGTTCCAGGCGCGAAAAGATCAGTGGCAGATCGAGACATCCCTCACCCGGAAGACGACGATCGCCGTTACAGTTCGACAACTCACCGGGGATATCGGCCATGTCGTCCACATGCACGTGGGCGATGAACGGGACCGATTCTGCATCGAGCATTTCGAGCTTGCTCGGTGTGCAGTGGTAGTGTGCAGGATCGAAGAGCACGCCCACATTGGCTACCCCGGAGCGTCGTGCCACCTCTACGGCGGTGCGCACTGATTTGACGATGGGCGACCAGTTGAATTCGAGGCACAATGTGACACCCGTGGACTTCACGCGGTCGCCGAGCTGGGCGAGGGTGGTGGCGATCTGACCGACGGGATCGGCTACGGCCTGGGAAGGATCGGGGCCATCGGTTCCGACGACGAGGATCGAGCCACCCAGTTCGGACAGCAATTGGCAGTTGGCCACGATCCGCGAGTGATTCTTCTCCATCTCGTCAGGGGGCGCGAAACAGGCAGCGGGGGTCTCAAAGCCGCCGATGCAGTTGAGATGGTGCCTCTCCAGAAGTGTGGCGACATCCTGGAGGCAGTGACCCTCGTCGAGGAAGTCGTAGATGTGCTTGAGGGTGAACTCCACGTTGACGAATCCGGCAGCCTCGTAGGCAGCTAGGATATCGGGCAGGGCGTGGGGCCTGGTCGAGACGGAATTGATCGCCAGCTGATTCGGTTTCACGATTGCTCTCCTTTCATGAGGACGGCATCTCGTGCGATCTCCAGATCCTGGAGTGCTTCGGGTGCATCGCACAGGCAGGTCGACTGCCCATTCAGCAACTGCACGAAGTGCACCGCCTGTTGTCGCATTGCCCCGACCCAGGGCAGTTGCGGTTCACTGGCGACGGGTGTCGCGCCATCACCGGGGTCGGCGTATTGCCGCACACGTCCCGGTCGATTCGATGCCAGAGGTGCAGGCAACTCGATCTCAAGATATCCCTTCTCGAAGGCGACCAGAATCTGCTCCTGCCAGTCGATGCTGGTCCGATAGGGGCTCATCTCGATGGTACCGACGATGCCGGATTCGCTCTCTGTGGCCAGCAGGATGCCCTGACCATCGGCGAAGGTGATACGATAGGACTCACCCATCAGGTGCCGCAGAAGGTTGATCTGATGGATGTAGAAATTCACCAGACTCTCGTAGGCTCCGACCGTCTCCTGGTCCATGTCCGCTGCCGGTGGGTCGACGTCCAGAGGCGGCACCGCTTCGCCTGTATCCACGCGATGGGTGAACCCGTTGGCGATCCAGTCACCACCGGGCATGAGGACGCGTACGTAGCGCAATGGCCCCAGTTCACCACTGCTACGCAACTGGCCGATCCGCTCCATCGCATACAGCACGGCGGGATCAGAGCGTTTGTGGTAACCCAGAACATGCCGCGCGCCCGCCTGCACGAGTCGGCGGCCCGTCTGAATCGAGCGGGCCAGTGGTTTCTCCGTCAGAACCGGAACGCCAGCCTCGAACAATTCGGGTAGCAGGACCCCGTGCCGGGTGAAGGGCTGGGCGGCGACGATGCCATCCAGGGATTCGGCAGCCAGCATCTCCCGGTGGTCGGCGTAGACCTTCGGGATTTCATAACGGCTCGCCACACGTGCTGCCAGCTCCGGTCGCACCTCGGCGATGGCAACGACCTGACACCCGTCCAGGTCGGTATAGTTGAGCAGGTGCGCACACTGGCCCATGTTGCCGACACCGACGAAGCCGAGACGTTTCATATTGGGCACTTCCTTCTATGGTGTGACTCTCTGGGTATATCTATCAGAGATTCATGCCATGGAGTAAAGGCCACATCGGCCGGCGGACACCTGCGAGCCGTGAATGCTCACTGCCACAGGTCTGGCGCCCGGCCTGGTGGTCTGCGAAGGCTGGATTCGGGTATGCTACAAAGAAGGATGCCATCGCCGAGCCACGATTCGTGGAAGGAGTCGCCCGTGACCCCCCGCCAGACCGTCCTGAGTCAGATCCGACACGAGGAAACCGCCGAGGTCCCGTACACGCTGGCTTTCGAGGACGAAGTGGCCTGCCGCCTCGACCAGCACTTTGGCGGCGATGCCTGGCGCAGCCGGATCATTCCCTATATCAACCAGTGCGGCAGTGTCGGGTCTGCGCCGAGACAGGATCTGGACGATACGCATTACCGAGACGCCTTCGGTACCGTGTGGCGAACGGATGAGCTCCCTTCGGTCGTCGTGGAATCGGGATTGACCACGCCGTCATTCAAGGGATATGACTTTCCGTCGGTCGATAGATTCCTCGATGCGAGGGCACGCGACGAAACGATCAGACGTGTCGGTGAGTCAGCAGACTCTTTCACGATCGTCTCCACCGGCCTGTGTCTCTGGCAGAGCTGGTATGTGCGCGGCTTCGAAACGACCCTGATGGATGTGGCCTCAGAAGAGGGCTTCTACGCCGAACTGCTCGACCGGCTCACCGATCTGACGCTGGATCTGGTCGAGGCATGCGCTGAGGTGCCGGCAGATGCGATCATGATGGGTGACGACTGGGGAGATCAGCGTGGCGTGATGATCGGTCCCGAGCGCTGGCGTCGGCTGTTCAAGCCACGTTACACGCGGATTTTCGAGGCCATTCACAAGCAAGGGAAACTTGCCATCATGCACTGCTGTGGCAGCACGGCCGAGATCCAGTCTGACATCATCGATACGGGGCTGGATGTCCTGGAGAGTGTCCAGCCGGAGGCGGCGGGTATGGATCCCTATGGTCTGAAAAGGGCGTGGGGTGACAAGATGACCTATTGGGGTTGTCTCGGAAGTCAGTACACCGTGCCCTTTGCTTCCCCTGAAGAGATTCGTGACGAGATCCGGAAATTGCGTCGCGAAATGAGTCGAGGTGGTGGTTACATCATGGCCCCGGCAAAACCTCTGCGCCCCGAGACGCCCACGCAGAACGCGGTGGCCGTCATCGAAGAATTCCTCGCGTAGCCCAACCGGAGATAACGCTGTGCAAGAGATGACGTCCGTCGAACGTGTTCACAATGCGATCAATCGTCAGCCCGTGGATCGTCTGCCCGTATCGGAGAGCTTCTGGGCCGACACGGTGCAGCGATGGACGGCAGAGGGCGACCTGCAGGAAGGGGAGGAGCTGATCGGTCACTTCGACCTGGACATGCGCCGCGGCGGCGGGATCTCAGGTACGGCGGATCTCGATTTCGAGCCCGTCGTCCTGGAAGAGACCGACGAGACCATCCTCCGACTGGACGGCAATGGCGCCACGCTGCGTCGTCACAAGCTCCACGCGGCCACGCCTGAACACGTGGATTTCCGGGTCAAGGAGCGCAGCGGCTGGGAAGAGACCATCCGGCATCATCTGCTGGACGTTGATCGTCGTCGCATTCCCTTTGAGGCCTATCGCGAAGAGCGGCGTCTGGCGGCTGAGGAGGAGCGTCACTTCTGCTGGTCCGGCACGGCACCCTTCGAGCAGATGCATCCCATGTGTGGTCACGAGTACATGCTCATGGGCATGGCTCAGGATCCCGACTGGGTGAGGGACATGGTCATGACCTATGCCGAGTTCACGATCATGCACCTGGAGGTGTTATTCGCCGAGGAGGGGCTGCCAGATTCGATCTGGTATTTCGAGGACATGGGTTTCAAGGGCAAACCCTTCATGTCGCCCACCATGTATGCCGAGATCATGCAGCCCGGCCATCGGCGGCTCTTTGACTTCGCCCATTCTCTTGGCCGGAAAGTCATCGTCCACTCCTGTGGTTATGTGGCGCCCCTCGTGCCGGGTCTGATCGAGGCGGGCATGGACTGCCTGCAGGCGATGGAGGTGAAGGCGGGGATGGACATGCCCGACCTGTTCCAGAAATACGGAGACCGGATCTCGTTCTTCGGCAACATTGATGTACGCGAGATCGCCAGTAACGACCGCGGTCGTATCGAAGCCGAGTTGGAACGCAAGATTCCTCCCGTGCTGCAGGGCGGGGGTGGGTATCTGCTGCATTCAGACCACTCGATACCACCCGACGTCGATCACGACACATACAGGTTCTTCATGGAGCGCGGTCGGGAGATGGGGCGTCTGTCGTGGGGCGCCTAGCGCAGATCCTGCCAGGCCTGGATGAGGGCATCCACATTCGCCCGGGTTGCAGCACTGTCGTCGACGACATTGTCCACCGGTGAAAGGATGAAACCGCCGCCCGGCGACAGAATCCGCATGGCGTCGGAGACGGCATCTTTTACCTGATCAGGCGTGCCCGTCTCGATCGTGACGAAGCCATTCACCCCACCCCAGATGGCGACCTTGTCCGCCAGGGTCTGTTTGGTGAGGGGTAGATCGGCGCGGGAATCCTGCACCGGATCAGTGCCGATCAGCACGTCGATGCCCGCCTCGATGTAGTTGTCGAGCAGGGGCGTGAAGGAACTGGTCGAAATGACGGCAAGTTTCGTATCGGCCTGATGGCAGCGGCGGACCTCTTCCCTCAGATCGGGGAGGATGAAGTGCTCGTAGAGTGCCGGTGACCAGAAATCCGTCGTCTCGTACCAGCCGCGGCGGATGTAGAGATCCACACCCTCCTCCAGAACGATCTCCTGTCGCGTGCGATTCCACTCACTGATGATGGTGAAGAGTTCCTCGACGAAGCCGGGGTGTTCGAGGGCGGCGAAGGTGAGTTCCTCCATGCCGCAGAGCCAGCAGGCGATATCGAAGAGCCCACTCCATTCGCCGACGGTCATCAATTCGAGTTCGGCCGCGGCCTTCTTTGCGGCTTGAGAGGTCTGGCGGAAGTGGGCGATTTCGCTATCTGTGGGCGCCGTGAGCAGGCAACGCAGGGCCGGTAGATCATCGGTGCCGGCGATCAACCGTTTGCTCGCGCGAGGAATGACGAAGTCATCGAAGAGGGGGATGCGATCGCCCTGCACCCAGTCCTCGGTGCGATCAACTGACGTCGTCAGGATCCCTGCAGGCGTCGTGTAGCGGCGGTGCAGGATCGGATAACGAGCAGCGGGTTCATCCTGGCGCCAGTCCTCGACCGTCACATCGTTCCGGAAGCGCACGGGCAATCCGTGCAGGTCGCCCTGTTCAGAAGCAGACCGATCGCGTTCGGTGTCGCGCACGGGGAATCCCATGACTGCATCCAGACCCATGTCGAGTTGGCGTTGCGCAAACTCGATCTGATCCCGGCACTGGCCGCGCAGGGCGTTGTAGATCATGAAGCAGCAGGGCGTGTAGTCGGTGTCCTGATGGGAGATGGTGGCGAGCATGCGCTCGCGCGACGACATGCGATCCGGCATGGTGTGATCCTGGTCTGGGTGTAGTGCCCTGCCTACCGATGCGCCAATTCCTGAGACAGATCGAAGTACCGCTTGATGCCCTCGGGGGTCACATTCCAGGGGATGTGATTGCCGACACACATCATGTATCCATCCGTCATCCTGGATGTTTCCACCATGGATTCCACCATGTGTCGGATTTCATCCGGATCATTGCGCGTCAGGACTCGATTGTCGCCCTCACCTGCCAGGAATGGGTTGTCGTATTTGCGGGCGATGGACTTGTAGTCGGTGTAGGGTTCGCTGATGATGCCCCGGGCGCCGCAGGCCATCACGTCATCGGCGAAGTCGGTCATGTTTCCATCGGACATGAAGATGACCTCCTTGCCGCCATCGCGAAGGATGCTCCAGAATTCCTCGTATCGGGGAAAGACGTATTTGTACATCCATTTCGGCGAACACACCGGCCCACGTGTCGTCACGATATCGTCGTGACAGACGACGAAATTCACTGGCAGACGTGCGAAGGTGCGAAAGACGCGGCGATTGATCTCGGCGAATTCGTCCATGATGCGCTCGAAGCGCGGATCGAGGCAGCATTCGAGGAACAGCTCCCAGCCGAAGGTCAGCAGGGGCCACATGAACATGGTGTTGTAGAAGCCAACCGAAGCTGCCGAACCCGCCGGTCCCCGTTCCCCGGCATCCTCAGGATATCGAGACCGGTAGCGGTCGAAGATGATCTGCTCGGTGGTGAAGTCTGCCCGCTCCACGACTTCCATGTCTGAGAAGTCGCCGTGTTCGAGGGGGCTGAAGGCGTATACGTCATCGGCCGAATGAAATACAGCCTCACCGTGTTGCCAGCTGCCACTCTCGCCATCTCCCCAGCGGACCGTATGCCGATCGGCGTTGGAGCTGTCACCGGTCAGGTCCAATGCGGGGCGCGGGATCGGCGTGTCGGTCTCGGGGACGGGCAGGTTGAGCTGCGGAACCACCTCCCGCAACCGTAGCCGGCAGGTGCGTGGCTGGTCGTAGTAGTCGATGCCGGTCAGATAGGTCTCTGCATCCGGACAGGACCAGTGTTCCCAGTGGGGGATGGGCGATGGTGCCAGGCCCATGAAGCTGTCGTATCGAGGATCACCCATAATGATGGCAATGTAGCCGGATTTTGGTCTCGCTGGCCACAGCCCGGGCCATAATCACTAGCCGGCAATCACGGGTCATCGTGAATGCCGCCATCCGTGGCCGGCTCAGAATCCAGGCGACTCTATCCGAGAGCTCGGTTAATGAATGGCAGCACGACCGGGCGCAGATCCTCCTGCTCGGGTTGGAGATCCATCCCATGTGTGCCGCCTTCCACGAACTTCACCTCGTTGGGCACGCCGGCCTTGTTCAGCACCTGCTGGAGCAGTTCGGCGTGGAGGGGGGCGACCAACTCGTCGGCCAATCCCTGGACCGTGAGGATCGGGGGTGCCTCTGGCGTCACCTGATGGATCGGGGATGCAGCCACGATCAATTCGGCTGGCGTCGTGAAGGGCAGGGGCTGAGAGAAGTCGGTGGGGCCATACAGATTGACGGCGACCTGCACGGCGACCGACGTGTTGGTATCGATCCCCGGTGGACGCAGTTCACCATTGTCAGCCGTCAGCGCGAGCCAGAGAGACAGGGTGCCGCCCGCGGAGCCACCGATGGTACCGATGCGTTCCGGATCCAGACCGTACTCGTCTGCTCGCTGACGAAGGAAGGCGACGGCGCTCTTGGCATCGCGCAGATTCTGCGGATAGGTGAGCCATCGGTTCTCACGGGTGCCGAGGGCGTAGTTGATGCTGGCGCAGACGTATCCCGCTTCAGTCAGGTCCGCGCAGATGCTCTGTTCTCGCGCGTCGGCCTTGTCGGCACCACAGAAGCCACCTCCGTGGATCACCAGGAGAGCGGGGCGGTCCCGGCCCGAGTCGTTGGCCGGAAAATAGAGATCCATCGTTTCGTCTGAGTCAGTCCCGAGGTAGGGGATGTCCTGTATCACAACGTCTCCTTCAGTCTGCTTGCCGAGAATGCTCTGTGCACCTTGCGTAATCAACGCGCACTGGTCGGAGTCGACCAGTTGAGTCAGATGGCTTTTCCGAAAAGAG